>JAAZXB010000001.1:384578-406967 GCA_014240375.1 Planctomycetota bacterium
GCTTCCCTCCAGCGAGGGTCCAACTCCTTGCTGCTGCTGGTTGAAAATGGTGGCGGCGGCTACGGAGCGGCGCTACGAGTTCTCGATGACGAGGTGATTGTCGCTCCATCGAAAGCCTCACAGTCTCGAAGTAGCCGCAAAGATCCGCAGCAAAGGGCCAATTCCGACATGGCGGGAATCAGCGCTGCAGCCCGGCTGTTCTTCCTCGATGAAGGCCGCTGGCCCAGGGACCTCGCTGAGTTGACGCTGAAGGATCGCTTTTCGATTCCCGATACCGATCCCTGGGGTCATGGTTATCAACTGCGCAGTAGTACCACTCGCGTCACGGTTCTCTGCCTTGGAGCGGATGGCTCCGAGGGGGGAGACGGCATCAACGCCGACATCATCTCGGATAAATGAACCGCACGCAGGGAGAACAGGCATGATGCGCTCACTACTGATTGTGCTTGCAATGGCCCTCGTCGGGCTCGTGGCCGGTCCCGTGATCGGAATGCTCATCGTCGAGTATTCACACTCAGATCCGAACTCGTTTGGAGCAAAGGAGGACGGGTTCGTCGGTTTCCTCTACGGGCTGTACATCGGCCCCGGAGTGGGTTCGGTGGTGGGCGTGATCCTGGCACTGGTTGTCTCGAAGAGGAAATCCGAATACACCGAATAGAGGTACACCCCACCGGGGCTGCGGTTCAGGACAGTTCTTCCAGCTTCTCCTGGCGAATCTCCCTGCGATCGCCGTTGCGACGGGTCCACCCCTGCTTGTCGAGATATTCCAGCAGCGGAATGGCAAACTTGCGCGTCGTCCCCAGCACATCTTTCGCCTGCGATGCAGAAAATGCACCGTCCGTATCGAACAGGTGCGCCAACTTCTTCACCGCCGCAGGGATCGCCACCGCAGAGAGCACCACATCGGATGTGATGCGGATCAACTCTCCCCGGTCGACGAGAAACCCCTGTAATCGATCGAGGACATCACGGGCCACCGAGATGGTTGCGGACAGATCTTCCATCTTCGCCGGATCGAAGAGGTGCTCTGCCATGTGTTCCCTCAGGGCAGTCAGCGCTTTCTCCTCCTCCGCCGAGAACTCCGGCTGACGATCGGGCTGCAGGATGCGCCCCCCTCGCATCTTCTCGATCTTGCCGGAGGCAGCGAGATCGTCGGTCACCTTGTCGAGGAAAGCATCTCCGAGGCGAGTGCGATCCTTGATCTCCAGAACCTTCACCGAGATCCGGTAGGGATCCTCGCGATAGGCGTGATCGAGGGCGTCCAGTACCCTCTTGCCCCCCGCCTCGAGCCCCTCCCCGAGCACCCACTTTCCTGCAGAGACCGCTACGATCTTGCCCTCCGACTGGAGTCTGGCGAGGCAGGCGTCGACATCCTCCCGGGTCATCGCGACCCTGCGAGCGAGTTGATCGACCTCGTGGATCTCCATCTCCCCCTCGTGCATGATGCTGGTCAGGAATGCTTCGGGAGTTCCCAGAGCATCCTGCTTGCGGCGCACCGACTCGACGACGAAGTCCTTCCCCGTCTTCAGCCGCCAGCGAGAGCGATCGAGAACCTCACCTCCTCCGAGGGTGATCATCGGAGAGGTCTGGCGCAGGACGAAGCGATCCCCCGGCGCAACCACCACCGGCTCATCGAGACGGATCTGCGCCAGCGCTTCGCCACCCGGCTCCACCGCCTGGCAGTCGAGAAGGTAGAGTCTGCCCACCGCCTCCATCGTTCCCTGAAGGAATCGAACCGGCATCCGATGAACCACCGACTGGGGGAGCCCTTCCAGGACTCGCAGACTCACCTCCACCATCTCGGTAGCACGGAAGTAGCCGGGAGTCGCGGCGACCATCCCTCGATGTAGATCACGGTAATCGATGTCGGCAAGATTGATGGCGGTCGAATGACCTGCCCGGGCCTTTTCCACCTGAACCTTGTAGGCCTGAAGGCCACGCACACGCCCCGATAAACCGGCAGGTAACAACTCGAGCCGATCGTCCAGTTTGACCGATCCACTGGAGGGAACACCGGTGACCACCGTGCCATGTCCTTTTGAAGAGAACACCCGCTGGATCGGTAACCGAAAGACACCCCCATCGTCGCGAGGTGGCAGTTCTCTGACCAATGCCTGGACGCTGTTGCGGAGTTCATCGATGCCTTCGCCGGTCTCGGCGCTGACTGAAACCAGCGGAGCGGACTCGAGAAAGGTCCCGGAAACCGTCTCGCGAACATCTTCCTCGACCAGTTCCAGCATGTCTTCATCGACCAGATCAATCTTGTTGATGGCGATGATTCCTCGCCGAACACCGAGCAGAGTCATGATGTCGAGGTGCTCCCGAGTCTGAGGCATCACCGAGTCGTCGGCGGCCACGACCAGGATGACGATGTCGATCCCTGAAGCTCCCGCCACCATGTTCCGGATGAACTTCTCATGACCTGGGACATCGATGATCCCGACCAGTTCGCCATCCGCCAGTTTCATCGGGGCAAATCCAAGATCGATGGTCATCCCACGATCCTTCTCCTCCGGTAATCGATCGGGATCGGTACCGGTCAGCCGACGGACCAGAGACGATTTCCCATGGTCAATATGTCCTGCTGTACCCACGACTACCCCGAAAATGGTCGAATCTGCATCGGACAATGGTTTCCTCCCGGCCCCGAGGATCGGTGCATTTCCAGGTGATGTAAAGTCCCACTCCTTGACCTACGGGAAGATCTCCTCCAGCATCGGGGCATGGCTACCTCCAGAGATGAACTATTTTGCAAGTTAGCGATCCGCCAAGGTGCCTGGACTCAGGACGAGGCGGTTCTGTTTCTCCAGGGCTACCGTGCCGCTGGTCAGGGCCAACGATTTGGCGAATGGGCTGCCCAACAGGGGGCGATCGATGCCGGTCTCGCAGCCCGGATCGAAAGTGCCATCAACAAGCGCAATGAAGGATCGGTGTCCGACAACCGCAAACGGATCCCCGCCAGAGGTGGCCAGGGAAGTGGTGCGACGACCACCGCCAAGGTCGCCTCAAAACGGCTGCGACGCGGCGGCGCAGGATCGGGTCTGGATTTCAATCGAAGGCCTGTTCAATCGACCATCTATGTCTCCTGCTTGGTGATCAGCATCGTGCTGCTCTTTATTGTCGCCTACCAGTTCATCCAGGAGCCTGTGCCCCCACCCGCACCAGAAATCACCGACTCGTCGAAGGATTCCGGGAAGTCAGGTTCTTCGGCAACCGCTGCCGCCAATCTTATCGAGAAAGCCCCCGTCTTCTCCACGGAAGAACTGAAGGCGATGGCCAATCGGATCCAGATCACGATCACCGATGCCCGTGGATATCTTCGCGATGGCAAGACCCCCATCGGCTTGAGACAGTTGAAAAAGGTCCGTGAAGAACTGGGAGGCGACAAGCTTCCCGAGGAACTGAAGGGCAAGATCGACGCCGAAATCGCCGAACTCAATTCCATCATCAACGACATCTATTCCGAGTTCCTGGAAGAATTGACCAAGGCCAGGGCCGCCAGCGATACCGATGAAGTGCAGGATGTACTCTCCCAGATCGAGACCAACTGCGGTCCCGACTTCCGTGCCCGTGCCGAAAAGGAAGGTTCCTAGGAACCGCCCTGCCACCATGCCACAACCTTCCAACCCCAGGGAACGACTGCAGAAGTACCTCGCACGCTGTGGCCACGGCTCCCGTCGTCGAGCGGAGTTACTGATCGAGCAGGGGTTAGTGCTGGTCAACGGCAAGAAAGCGACCCTGGGCGATCAAATCACCCCGGGCCGCGACACCGTGGTTCTCCACGGAGAAACCATCACTCCCCCGCGCGCGTTGACCGTGATGTATCACAAGACCTCCGGAACCATTACCAGCACCCACGACACCCACGACCGACTCACGGTGATGGACATGCTGCCAAAAAAGATGATCGAAGCAGGCGTGCTGCCCGCGGGACGACTCGACCTCGAGACGGAAGGTTTGCTGATTCTCACCAACGATGGTGACCTTCAACATCGGATCACTCACCCGCGATACGAATGCACCAAGGAGTACTTCGTGGTTCTGTCCCGACCTCCCAGCGATCGAGAACTAGCGGCACTGCGAAAAGGAGTGTTTCTTCCAGATGTTGGAAAGAAGACTTCACCCGCTGAACTGAACCGCCTTCGGCGAAAACGAGATGGCTCAGCATCGATCCATATCCGCATTCACGAGGGAATGAAACGACAGATCCGACGGATGTTTTCCGGGCAAGGAATCGAGGTGACTTACCTCAAGCGGATTTCCGTCGGCGGGTTGGTCCTGGGAGATCTGGCTCCTGGTAAGCATCGCAGCTTGTCACTCAAGGAGATCGACCTGATGGTCACCCCCCAGAAAGATGAAGGTCCACCAGATCGGGCCCGATCTGGTAGACGTTGATCTTCACTAGTCGAGGATGACCTGGACAATTCCGTCCACCGAGGTGCTGTCGATCTGCACCTCCCACAACCCGGAGATCCCCAGATCAGAGATGGTCTTCGACTGCAGCGTTCCGCCATTTCCGAAGAACATCTCATCGAAGATCAACACCTTGAAGTCATCGTAGATCCGGATACGCACCACACCGTAGAAGTCGATCCCATCGAAGGAAACGAAGGCGTCGTTGAGGATGGTGCTCCAGAAGTAACTCTCGGAATTGTTGTAATTGATGAAGTCGCCCTCGTAGATGAAATCCACTGCGGTGGCGGTTGCGATCGGATCGTTATAACTCGTCGAGGAGCCACCGTTACAACCGTCGGAACAGAGCGCCTGTCCACAACCAGCGGCAGTCAACAGCAGACAACCACCCAGCATCACCATGATAATTACTCGCATCGCCTCATCCCCTTCCGTGGAGGAGCACTCCATGTACCCGCTCAAGGGTATAGACGCTCGATCACCGCCTTTATTCTAAACAATCCTGTAATCAATGCCTATTGGCGACACACGGATCTTGCTCATGTCCTGGGGCCTTTTCTCGATGTAGAATGCAATCATCGCGATGCAATCGCATCGCCTGTTTCTGCCACCGCCCCGCCGAAAGGATGTGCCATGACTGAGGAGAAAAAGCTCTCCGACGATGAGTTGAAGGACGTTGCAGGAGGAGTCAAGACCTACAACACCTCCAAGTCCAACACCAGTGCGATGAAGCCTGGTGATGACAAGGATCCGAAGAGGACTTCGAAGCCTGATGGCAAGTTCACGGCCAAGTAGTCACTCTACTCGGAACTGACGGAGGCAGATGGGCTCCCTGAGGTTGCCCGTCTGCCCCCTTTTTTGACTGACCAGAAAGGACTCGACATGACCGACAAAAAGAAGCACGACGACAGGGATCGCCAGAAGATCTCCGATGAGGATCTCGAAGATGTGGCCGGCGGAGCCACCGCCATCGAGTACGGCCTGATCGCCTCGCTCAAGACCAAGGGCAAGAAACCGGACGCTAAGAAGCCCGACTCCCATCATCACAGCGACAGCTAGATTCTCCTGTTGCCGATGAGACCCCGGCAACCGCTCGGAGAATGGGTACGACGCCGATGAATTGACAATCTGCTTCACCATTGGCAGGAGACCCCGATGGCTACAGCACCCCGCAAGAGGTTCACCTTCGAATGTGATGACATCACGCCTGGATTGAACCAGGCGTCGGCAGACAATCGCAATCTTGTCTGGAAGAAGTGGTATGACAGTCTGATCAGCCAGTTGGCAACAAGTGAGTATCGGTTCATCAACTATGGCTATCTGGGCTCAGAAGATGTCTCCGTTGATCCCGCCGAAGAGTACGTTCGCAACTTCATCGGACTCTACCAGAGGACACTGAGAGGTGCCGATCTGGCTGGCAAAGATGTGCTCGATGTCAGTTCCGGACTGGGTGGCGGTGCTTTGTGGATTTCCAGAAATTACAATCCTGCGTCGCTGATCGCCATCGACCTCTCAACAGAAGCAGTCGACCTGTGCAATCGATGGTACAGCAACCAGAGCAACCTGAAATTCATCGCCGGCGATGCGGAATCGTTACCCGTTTCAGATGACTCGTTCGACGTCATCTACAATGTTGAAAGTTCTCATTGCTACACCAACTTCGACGCATTTCTGCGTGAGGTTCGCAGGGTCCTGAAACCTGGTGGCTGTTTTTTCTGGTCAGATTTCCAGAGCCGGGACTCCCTGGAGGAGATCCAGGCTAGCTTTGTCTCTGCTGGATTCACGACAATGGAGTTCGAGGACATCACTGACGGAGTGATTCGCTCTCTCGAGTATGTCCGTGGTGAGATTTCAGACGGATCACTCGACAGCAACCTGTTCATCTGGGGTGGCGATACCGACAGCATCCAGGAAGTGATCGATGAATTTTCCGACTGGCGATCCTATCATCGTTGTCGCGTTTCTCTGGACGGATGAGTTTCCTCAGATCGAGACGGGGCTTCCGCACCTTCAGGTGAACGATAGGTCGATTCTCGTGCTGATTTCGCACAGGCGGGTACGGTTCCGGCCGGTGGACGACCGGTGACCCGGGTCGGTCCGCCGGATCCTCCAAACATCCCCTCTCTGACGCTATTCCTGCAAGATTGAAACTGGCACCGAAGTTGCACCGGTCCCTTTGCTGCGTGAGCCACGCACAGAGGGGGAACGATGTTTCGATGGTTGTTTCGATCGTTATTTGGCGGGTTGTTTGGCGGACTGTTTCTGTTCGGCGCGGGAGCGGTGTTTTCACTGCAGGGGGTGATCGGTTCGATGGCATTCGCTGGATCGCCATCGTTGATGGTCGCCGACTCCAGTCGCGATCGCCTGGTCCGCCTGCAGGATCTCGATGCCGATGGCCGCTATGACGGTCCCGGGGAGGCGAGCATCTTCTACGACGACAGTTCCGCTGGCCCGCCGTTATCGGTCCCGACGGCACTGATCGCCACATCCCAGGAGTTGCTGCTGCTCGACGGAGGCACTCTCGATGCGCTGATCGCTCTGCGAGACCTCGACGGCGATGGATTTGCCGGATCGCTCGATGAAGTTCGAATTCTCTACGACAACAGTGCCAGCGGACCCGACCTGGCGGTGCCCATCTCGATGAGCCGTTCAGAAGATCAGAGCATCTACATCGCCGATCGCAGCACCACTCGTCGCCATGTACTGAAACTGCAAGATCTCGATGGCGATGGAGACATGGATTCTCCCGACGAGGCGATCATCTGGCTGGAGCAAGCCTCCAACCCACAACTCTCTCCTCTCTTTCTCCCCTCCGCAGTGCTGACCATCGGCAAGGGTCAGGTGCTGGTCGCCGATGGATCCTCCAGTTGGATCTACCTGTGCCAGGACCAGAACGGAGATGGTGTCGTACAAGGGATCGATGAGGCGCGCCCCTGGTTCACCTTTGGCCAGCAGAATTCGATCGTGACCATCGATGCGATGGAGCGATGCGGCGACGGATCCATCTTCATCTGTGATGAGGATATGGGAAAAATCCTCCGCCTCGAAGATGTGGATGGCGATGGAACCATCTCCGAAGTGGAGGTTTCCATCTTTCTCGACGGTGCCGCTCCAGCGTCTTCCGTGCAAGCGCCTCGAAGGCTCTACTCCCTCGCAGGCGGTTCCCTGCTGATCGGAGAACCGGACCAGGATGCGATCTTCAGCGCCGTGGACATCGATGGAGATGGAAATGCGAATTCCATCGATGAGCAACAACCCGTCTATCTCGATGGCGGCGAACTGTTGCCTTCGGTGGCAGGGATCTCGTCGGTGCCCGGCCCCCTCTCCATCGAGATCGAGCAGATCACCCCGCCACTGGTCGATGAGAACGGTGGAACGACACTACTGATCGAAGGGAATGGCTGGCCCGCCGGAGCGGACGTCGAACTTCGCATCGCCGGGGTACCGATCCCCGCTTCGGCGCCGCTCAACACCTTGATCCTGGCCACCCTGCCGCCGCTCGCCAGAGGCGATCACGATCTGATCATCCTCATCGAGGGACAGGAGGTGTTCGAACCCGATGCGCTGGCTGCCGTTCCCTATTTCCTGCGGGGAGACATCGACGGCAGTGAGTCGGTCAACATCACCGATGCGATCCTGCTCCTGCGCTGGATGTATCTGCCCGGTTCACCACCGATCTCCTGCCTCGATGCGGCGGATCTCGACGACAACGGTACCATCCAGCTGATCGATGCGATTTTCCTGCTCGACTGGTTGTTTGTGGCGGGTCCGCCGCCAGCAGATCCATACCCCCTTCCAGGAGCCGATCCTGCACAGAACGGTCCCGGCTGCATCTCCAACTGAGATGATTCGAGAGAGGAACCCTGGATACGGCTCCTACTCATCCGGACCAGCTTCCGGACCAGCATCCGGCCCGGCAGTCGCGGATCAATTCTCTTCCTTGGAGGCGGAACATCTCAACATCCATCGGTACAGCAGTTCCGCAGCCATGGTTTTTTCGGTATTCTCTTCAGTGGATCGATCTACCATCGATCCATCATCGAACCAGCCACAACCGCCCGGATGAACCCTCGGCCCTGCTGAAGATTGAGCCATGCCCACAGGTCAAGAACACAACTCAGCAGCAGATGATCCAGTTGTCGATCGAACTGTCGATCGAACTGTCGATCCTGCTGTCTATCGAGACGATTCCGATCCTCTCGCCTGGTTGGAGCGTCTCGCCGAGAATCACTCTCTCCTGGCGCAACTGGATGAAGAGACCCTCAACCGGCTACGAGCGGCCGCTGGAAAGATCTCCTTTCCCGACCGTGCCGAGCGAAGAAGCCTCGCTCGGCAGCGGCGGCTCGCTCGTCGCCGTACCGCACGCCGCGCCGACGATGCCTCGCTCAACGCCACCAGCAATCGCTCCCTCAAGCGGTCGATGCGATTCCCGGTGGCACCGCTGGCGCTCCCGATGGCCGATGATTCCCGGGAGTTACTGCAGCAACAGGCTGCCGAGGTCGAGACCCCCTCGGGAGAAGGGGATCAGCTTCTGGAGCCTCGCAACTGTTACATCTGCAAGAGTGACTATCGACAGATCCATCATCACTACGATTCGATGTGCCCCACCTGTGCCCAACTGAACTGGGGCAAACGGCTGCAAAGTGCCGATCTGCAGGGAAGATTCGCGCTGGTCACCGGATCGAGGGTGAAGATCGGCTACGAGATCGTACTGATGCTCCTTCGAGCCGGCGCAACGGTGGTCGCCACCACCCGATTCCCCTGCGATTCTGCGCGCCGCTTCCGGCGAGAGAAGGACTTCTCACTGTGGAGTGATCGACTGCGGCTTCATGGCCTCGATCTGCGCCATACTCCGAGCATCGAAGCACTCGCTCGCTACCTCGATGAACAGTTGCCGCAGCTGGACTTCCTGATTCATAACGCTTGCCAGACGGTACGCAGGCCTCCCGCCTACTACCGTCATCTGATCGGGGGTGAAGATCCGGCGGATCTACCCGACGAAGGTCAGCGACTTCTGCGCGGCCACCAGCAACTGGTCGCTCAACTGCAGGAGCAGGGATCGCACCAGGCGCAAGCCGGCATCGACTGCGGCGATCGATCGATAACGCCCGAAACTGATCCAGCGCTGTCGACCGAGGTGGTCGGAGCGGATGTACTGCAGGATGGAGTGCGACACGCAGCGGCGATGAGCCAGGTCGACCTGCTCGGCGAGAATCATCAGGCTCATCTGTTCCCCACCGGGATCCATGACGGAGATGGGCAACAGCTCGATCTTCGCCCGAAGAACTCGTGGCGAATGGAACTGGCAGAAGTGCCGACCATCGAGATGATCGAGGTGCAACTGGTCAACTCCATCGCTCCCTTCGTGCTGACGGCACGGCTCAAGCCGTTGATGCTCCGTAGCGACACTCGTGATAAGCATGTCGTCAATGTTTCGGCGATGGAGGGTCAGTTCTACCGCACCTTCAAGACCACCCGCCATCCCCACACCAACATGGCCAAGGCATCGCTGAACATGATGACCCGTACTTCGGCTCCCGAGTTCGCCAGAGATGGCATTCACATGAACAGCGTCGATACCGGCTGGGTGACCGACGAGGACCCCTTCGCGAAAAGCGTGGTGAAGGAAAAGGAGCAACGCTTCGCCCCTCCCCTCGATTCGATCGATGGTGCGGCACGGGTGCTGGACCCCATCTTTTCCGGGTTCAACAGTGGAGTTCACTGCTGGGGCCAGTTTCTCAAGGACTACCAACCGACCCGCTGGTGAACCCGTGCCAGAATCACCGCAGATGTCAGGAGAAGAGAAGATGAAAGTTACAACAACCTTGCTCGTATCGGCCCTCTGCGCGCTGCTGGTGGGATGCTCCGTGACCCCGTTCACCGAACGACCCGCCGGTGAGGCGGGCTCTACCGTCCATCCCAACATCATCTACATCATGGCGGACGAACTGGGTTACCACGAACTCTCCATCATGGGTCACCCCCACCTCAAGACTCCCAACATCGACCAGATGGCCGCCGATGGGATGCGTTTCACTCACGCCATGGCGGGTTCCTCCCTCTGTGCACCGACCCGTTGCGTGCTGATGACGGGAAAGCACAGCGGACACACCTCGGTACGTACCAATGGTGGCGGAACCCCGCTGCGAGCCGGAGAGACGACCATCGCCTCGGTGCTTCAGCAGGCAGGCTACGCCACCGGCGGTTTCGGCAAGTGGGGCTGCGGCGGCCGCGGATCGACCGGGGTCCCGGAAGAGCACGGATTCGATCTCTTCTTTGGCTATTACGATCAGGTGCACGCCCACAGCTACTACCCACCGTACCTGATTCGAAACAGCGAAGAGGTGCCGTTACCCGGCAACAACGGTGGCCGCAGCGGCCAGACCTACTCCCACTACCAGATCATCGATGAAGCACGGCAATTCATCCGCGATCACGCCGATGGTCCCTTCTTCTGCTACATGCCGGTCACTCCGCCCCACGGCCTGTTCGATCTTCCCGAGGATGATCCTTCCTGGGCACTGTTTCGCGATCAGGATTGGCCGCGAGAAGCGCGTCGCTACGCCGCCATGGTTCACATGCTCGATCGCCAGGTCGGTGAACTGTTTGCCCTGCTCGAGGAACTCGCCATCGAGCACAACACCATCGTCATCTTCTGCGGTGACAACGGCGGTCAGGACTACTTCCGCAGCAAGAAAACCCCCCGCGGCTTTCACGGCCCCAATGTAGATCCGCGAACCGGCGTCGAGTTCCGCGGCCAGAAGGGCACGCTCTACGAGGGTGGATTGCGAATTCCAGCGATAGTGCGCTGGCCCGGGCAGATCGAAGCGGGCCAGGTCAGCGACCACCAGTGGTACTTCCCCGACATGATGCCGACGCTGCTGGGCCTGGCGGGTCTCCAGAGCCCGGCGGACACCGATGGAATCTCCATCGAGAAGGAGTTACTGGGCCAGCCGGATGAACAACTCGATCATCCGTACCTGTACTGGGAGCTGGGCGCGCGCAGGGCAGTTCGAATGAATGATTGGAAGGCGATTCGTCCCGCCCGGGGCAAACCGTGGGCGCTCTATCAGCTGTCGACCGATCCCTCGGAGCGCAACGACCTGTCGCAGCAGCATCCAGAGATCCTCGCGCAGCTCCAGGGATATGCCAGGGAAGCCCATCAACCGGCGCAGCAGGGCACATTCGCCGATAAGACCCTGCATCTTCGAGACCGTCAGGCGAAACAGGGATTCAAGAGGTAGGGATTCCAGAAGTAGGGATTGCACCAGCGATCGGTGCCAAGGCAAAAGCACGGAAAAGTAAACGGCGACGGTCCTCGAGCAAGAATTAGCGATCCTTCTTCTTCTTCTTCTTCAACAGGTCGCCGAGTCCCTTCTTCACCGCCTCTTCGAGCAACTTCTGGCCGAGCTTCGGATCGAGGCCACTCCCTTTCAGCCCTCCATCGAGCACCTGCAATACCTTGCGTGCATCGCCGGCCAGCTTGAGGTGCTTGGATCCATCCGATTCGATCATCTCGATCGCCTTGCCGATGATGGCATCCAGCACGACCACCACCACCTGCGCCAGTAGCACCCCATTTTCCTTCTCGCCGATGTCGGTGATCTCGAAGGTCGGCACATCGAGATCGATGGGCCACGATCCGCCACCCGGGATCGTCATCACGCCCGTCACCTTCAGCCCACTCACCGTCAGGACCTCGATGACAAACTTCTTGCCGTCCTCTTTCGCCGCCGACGACTGCGCCGCGCCAGAAGAACCGAGTTGCTTGCGAATCGTCAGCAGGTTGAGACGCGGACCATCCTGGTCGATGACCGACTCCGCCAGCAGTTCGACCCCATCGAGTTGAACCCTGGGGATCACCACCCGATCCTCCAGCAACGACGGCATCGAAAGCGCCGCATCGAATCGTTTCATCTGACAGAAGTGCGGCTGCTGGTATCCCTCGGGGTTCTTCAGGCTCAGACCGATCAGGGTCAGCTTTCCCTGGAAGACATCGACGTTGGCTCCGACGAGATCGGTACTCCCCGCCCCCAGCACCTGATCACCGCCGGCGATGACGCCCGCCCGCACTGCAGCATCCTTGTAGAGGTACAACCCCCCCACCGCCAACACCAGCAGTGTCATCAACACCGTAAATATCTTCTTGAATCGATTCATCTTGTCCACACCATTTCACTTCCTCAAATCATTTCACATGGCCCCACAGAGTCGCTTCGTTTCGCAGCCATCTGTTTCGCTGACATCCGTCTCGCTGACATCCGTCTCGCTGACATCCGTCGAGCCTCCAGCGCACCCATCTCGCACGGCAGCGTAGCAGAACTGCCGAGCCAGGAAATGAAGGATCAAAAAGTTGTCCGTGAGTATCAGGGAAAAAAGGAGAAACACGATCGATCCGCGAATAAAACGGAGCGCGACCCCGATGCTCGGCGACCAGGTGCAAAGACCTGGCCGCCATACAGATGACCTACCGTGAGTTCGGTGGCGCACTCAGGGAATCACGAGGAGTCGTGAGGCATGGATCAGGTGCACATTCCATGGCTCTCACAGTCGAGGGTGTCATCGGTCGGATCGCCACCGCAGTCGATGTGCCCCGGCGCCGGCGGCAACGGCCCGTTGCCGAAGACACCCTGCAGTGCAGAGATGGCATCGGCAACATCGATCCGACCATCGTCATTGCAATCGTTGGCATCGGCACAACTGGACTGGCCGCCCAGAAAGATGATCTGCAGCAAGGTGATGCCATCGGCCAGGTTGAACAGAGCATCCTGATTGGTATCGCCCCGCAGGAACGGTTGTGGCACCTCGAAGAACGCTGGAGTTCGAATCGGTTCGACCACAACCCCGCCAGAAGTCACCGCCATCGTCTCCGAGGCAGAGGTGTCGCCCTCGAAGATCTGATCACAGAAACTGATCGTGATCGGAGTGGTCGGCAGTTCCAGCAGTTGGTACTCGAGCAGCAACAGTTCGTGTTCATCTGTCGGCATCAACATGTCGAAGAACATGAAGTTGATCACGACTCCCTGCCGAACTCCTTCATCCGGCGTGAAGTAGATTTCCATGAAGTCCGCCGGGCCATCTCCATTCATCGTCAGTACCGATTCTCCATGCTCGGCCGAGACCACCTGCAGCTGAGGATCGTGGCAGATGACTACAGACCAGCCCGCCACCGGGCCACCGGAGTTATCCAGCAGCGCTCGAGCCGACAGCGGCACATCGACCGACACGATCCCCTCCGCCTCGAAATAGAAGACAAATCCCGGATGCTGACCCTCGATCGCAGGAGTGGCGAGCCCACTGCCGATCAGTGCCAGAAGAACAAACGGCAATACCCGGCAGAAACGCCCACACCCAGCCTCGGCCCTCGAATTACGCTCTGTCGATGAACACTTCGTCGATGAACACTCCGTCGATGAAATCGATGGAATAGATGAATTACTCCCCATACGACCTCTCCCTTCCCATTGGCAGGCACCCAACAAGAAACACTACAGAGGAACATACGCTACGGTGGGGTGATGGGTTCCGAGGTTCTTGCAAGCGACTCTGGCGAAATCGACAGGTAGAGATTTTTTCAACTACTGCTGGGAAGCGGAGATCTCTGAACTGCTGCTTGTCCACATCCACATTTCATTAGCAGCGATTCAGTCTATTCTGAACAAGATGGCGGCACTGAAGAAAGGCAAGTGGATGAAGAAGATCGATGCTCAACTATTTGATCTCTGTCGTAATCCCAAGAGTTCCGTGGAACAAATTCGGAAACTACTGTCCGAAGGAGCCAATCCAAATTTTGAAGTGACCACCGACTGGGATCATGAGAGCGAAGGTGAGGCGGTCCTGGACCGCAAGAAAAAGGTGGTACTGGCAAACAAGTCCGAGATGTCACCCAATTTCATGGAAGAGGAGCGCGAATACTCGATGTTGATGGTTGCCCTGGAGGTCGGACATTCAAATGAAGTCATCTCCTTGCTCCTTGAAAAGGGAGCCGATACGGAGGGCCCACACACTCTCGATCGACATGAAGAATGGTCTTACACGCCACTGATCATTGCACTGCAGAAATCGGCACCCTTCGAGGTGATTCAGACGCTGCTCAAGTATGATGCCAATACAGAAACCATCGACGGGACAAATACACCCGCCATGATCGCCATGAAGAACTACGCTGATCCAGAGGTCTACCTGACGCTGAGCAATGCGGGGTCCCCCCTCGAGGGCAACTGGCAAGAGGAGTCGGTGCTGACGGTGGGGCTCTCTGAAGATAGATCCTTGCGAACACTCAAGCCGATCATGGAGAGGTGCGATGATCAGCAAAGCTCTCGCCCTCTGCTGGTATGCGCTCAATCCACCACGAGACCCAATGTCTTCGCTGCACTCCTCGAAGTAGAAGATGGGTTCTACACCGATGAAAACAAGAAAACCCTGGAGGGCGCACTCCACGCAGCTCGCAATAACCCGGCACTGAAGAATCATGCTGTTCTTCAGCGCCTCGAAGAAATCATAAAGGAGAGGTCGGAGATCGACGACTGAGCGCCATCTCCGGATCCCCTCAGGCGCTGTAGCGTTTTCTTAGTTTGGCCTGGGGGATGCCGGCGCGTTCTCGGTACTTGGTGACGGTGCGGCGGGCGATCTTGACGCCGCTGTGGGTCAACTTGTTGGCGAGCTGCGTGTCGCTGAGGGGATAGTTGTTATCTTCTGCCCCGACGATGTCACGGATCGACTCGCAGATGCTTTCTCTGCTCGCCACCTTGCCATCTTCTCTGGCGACTCCTCCGGTGAAGAGACGACGCAACTCGATCACTCCGTTACTGGTCTGCATGTACTTGCCGTTACTGGAACGACTCACCGTCGAGATGTGGACGCCGGTGACATCGGCGATCTCCTGCATCGTGAGTGCCTGGATCTGACTCGGACCATCGCGCAGGAAGTCCTGTTGACGATCGACGATCGCCTGGGCGATGTCGATGAGTGTTCTCCTGCGTTGATCGATGGCGTGGATCAGCCATTTGGCTCCCTCGACCCGGGTGCGGATGTAATCGGCGACATCCTTCTTCACTTCTGGCTCCTTGAGGATGGCGGTGCACGCCGGCGAGATACGAAGATCGGGCAAGCGATCCTGCGACAGTCGTGCGACGAACCGATCTCCCACCTCATCGATGGTGATCTCAGGGACGATTCCCAGATGACTGGTATCGACAAACCTCGATCCTGGATCGGGATCGAGCTGGCGGATCAGATCGCAAGCTTCCTGCACATCTCCAAGAGATACCTTGAGGATCTGAGCGATGCGCGGTAACGAGTTCTCGAGCAGATCCTGCAGGCACTCCGAGATGATGCGGTACTCGATGGCATCCTCGTCGCAACCCAGCTGCAACAGCAGACAATCGGCAAGGTCGACCGCGCCGATCCCCGGAGGATCGAGTTGACGCACCCGCTGCAACGCATGCTCGATGGCATCGACCGAAACGCCGGAACAGAGGGCGAGATCTTCACACGTGCCGATGAACCAGCCCTTCTCATCGAGATTTCCACACACCAGTTCGCAGGCACGTTTCTCGGACTGATCGAGATCGACCAGCTGTAACTGTCGAAGCAAGAACGCCTCGAGCGATTCGGGGCGATCCGCGGTGTTCATCAGCGCTTCATGTTTGGCATCAGAGGCATCGGAGGAGCCGACTTGACGCCGCTCTCCGGTCATCGGCTTCTCCCACCGATCGACGATTTCCATCAACCGGCGCGTCTCCTCATCGGAGGAAGTGGAAGCGGTGGTGGCTTCTCCAGGGGTCGGATCGACCAGCTCGAGGGCGGGATTTTCGGTGAACTCCTGCTGGATCCTGGCCTCGAGATCGGCCACACCCAGCTGCAGGATATCCATCGAGAGAATCAATTGAGGTGCAAGAACTTGCTGCTGTTCGAGTCGACCCGATAGCTGAAGACGCACACGTCCCCCTCTCGGACTCCACCTGGGAGTCACTGGTTCGAGGTGCGAGAGACGTGGTGTGGGTCAGGGGCACTCGGCCCCCTCTCGCAGACACCCGGACACCTGCCCGAGTTCATCGATGTGGATCGGCAGCGAGCCGATCTTCCGTCAGATGCGCTGTCCGCCTACCGGACGCCCCTGGCCGGGGTCCCGGAAGACACGATCGAGCTTACGCTCGACATACATCGCTTCGTCATCCGGTGCGAACCAGATCCTTTGCCCCGTCGAGAGAGCCTCCACCAGCTGTGTTCTCAGCAGTGGTGGTACCTTCTCGAAATCCTCCGAGAGTGCCATCCGACGCATCTCCCACGATAGATCGTAGCAGTGCTCTTCATCACTCATCGTCGGCTCCATCCTGGCACGCAACCAAAAGAGTTGCGCTGGATCTGTCACTCCATGATTCGAGGAATTCTAGCCATGATCGCCGATCTCAACAGCCGCTGCTGCGATCCGGCCTGGGCCAGGAGCTCCCTCTCTTCACGACGAAGAATACCCCGCTGCAGCGGAGCCCGTCAAACTCCAGAGACGGGAGCGGACCGGAGCAGGAAAATCTTGCCGTCTCCGATCCTACCGGTACGGGCCCCGGCGGCGATCGATTCCATCACCTGCTCGGCGAACAACTCATCGACCAGCAGCTCCAGGCGAATCTTCGGCATGAACGCCCAGCCGCCATCATCGGCGCTGTAATCGTCGAGATGGCCCTTTTGGCGGCCATACCCACGGACCTCCTGGAAGTGAATGTGGTGGATCGACGGCTGTCCCTGGAGTTTCTGGAGCACATCTTTCAGACGAAAGGGACGCAAGATGGCGACGATTCTCACCATGACGACCGATCCCCCCCCTCGACCAGTTCAGACCACAATCCCTGCTCCTCCAGTAACTGCTGGAGCAGCGGTGGATAGCCCTCGATCTTGAAGGAGACGGCGCGATCGGAGGCTTCCCGGGCGAGCGCCACCAGACCCAGCGCTCCGATCAGGTCGACCGAGGTGACCCCGCCAAGACGGACCTCGACCACCGTCCCCGCACGAATCGCCTCGAACCCTTCCTGGGCCAGCTGTTCGACCTGCTCGGCATCGAGCACTCCGCGAAGGTCGAGGAACTGGCGATCGCCATCGCCGCGACGCTCGACAGTGAACTTCTCACTCATCGAGTCCGCTCCCTTCTCGCCACCACCAGCGTGATGTCGTCGCTGGCCTCGGCACCGGCCACGTGAATGGCCAGATCCGCCAGCACCCCTTCGACCAGGTCATCGGGGGTAGCCAGGTTGAGTTTCTGTAGGATCTGAGCAAAGCGTTCGAGGCCATACTCCTCTCCCTGCGAATCCATCGCCTCGACGATACCATCGGTGTAGAGAATCAGCGAATCGCCGGGAGCCAGATTGACAACGCTGACCTCCAGCGAACTGCGGAAGATCGGACCCGGATCCATCCCCAGGGCGATCCCTCCCGGCTGAAACTGCTCGACGCGGCCCGATTCTCGGAGGATCAAGGGTGGATTGTGACCGGCGCGGGCGATCCGCACCTGTCCCCGATCGTGATCGAGTTCAGCCCAAGCGAGGGTCACGAACATCCCCTCGGTCATGTCGCGCGACAAGCTGGCGTTGACCTCGCCGAGGATGGAAGCGGCATCGGGCTGGATCCTGGCGGCCATCCGCACCAGGCTGCGGGTCATCGTCATCACCAGGCTTCCGGCGAGTCCCTTGCCAGAGACATCGGCGACGACGATCCCTGCGCGATCTCCGGGGAGATCGATCACATCGTAGTAATCGCCTCCCACCTCCTTGGCCGGCTGGTAGTAACGAGCGATCTCGATGCCCGAGATCACCGGCAACTGATCGGGTAACAGGGCATTCTGGATACGAGTGGCGATGGAGAGATCGCGTGCCACCGCCTGGGCGTGCAGTTCCTGTTCCCGGGCATCGGCAAGAAAACGCGTCATGCGGTTGAAGGAGGAGGCGAGCGCCCCCAGCTCATCGATGGTCGAGACGGTCGACTGATGCTGGAGATTCCCTCGCGCCACCTGGGCCATATCCTCTCTCAACCGTCGCACCGGACGAGTGAGCAAGAACCCGACGATCAACACGAACGGGATTCCCAGCAGCAGCACGGTCCAGATCTGTTGCGAACTCGCCTGCTCGAGGCTCTGTTCGAGACGCTCGATCGCCACGGTACTGAGAAACAGTTGAACCGAACCGATCACCTGATCGGAATCATCGGCGAGATCGAGTTGGAACGATCGTACCGGTGCAATGCTGTTTCCGTTGGCGAGCGACCCCTTGTGCACCCGGACTCCCGTATCGGCAAGCATCGGAGGGGCGATCTCATCCCCGAGGGCAATCTTCAGTCGATCTCCGCCGCGGGCGCTGGCGATCAGGGTTCTGCCACTGTCATCGAGCACCAGTACATCGAGGATGGTGTGCGGACCCGGCTTCTCGATGAAGGTATTCAGCTGCTCGGCCAGTTGGGTCTGAGCCTTCTGTTGATCGGTATCGGGGATGGTGCTGTCGGCCCAGAAAGGTGTGACCAGAGAACTGACCAGTTGCACCTGCTCGGAGCCGGTACTGTTGACCTGATCGGCGGTCGCTTGCAAGGCGAGCTGGGTCGAGGTATTGCCCACCCACAATACGAAGGTCAGCAGTATGATGCCCGATACAGCACCGTACTTGACGGCGATGGGAAAAATCTGCCGTGGCGGCCTTTCGGCCGATCGAGATCTGGCACTCACCCCTCGAGCCAAATTTCCTCCGCTTCCGGCGCGGGAACTGCTGGGTCCGCTTGCTGCATCCTGGCCGGACGCCTACGGTAGTCGATGACCGGGAAGATACCACATTCATCGCATCCAGAGCGATCCCGGCTGTCGGTTCAGGAGGCTCGTTGACGGTCCACCCCGAGAAAAAGGATCCCCGTACCATCTGGCTGCTGGCCAGTTGCCGATTCGGTGAAGCGGTGGCAGTGGGAATGCTGATCCCGACCCTACCGCTCTTTCTCGGAACCCTCTCATCCCCGTGGATCGATGGCCTGTCGGTAAAAATCCGCAACGGCCTCCCGTTTCTCGCAGACTGGCTTCCCCAGGCGACGGTGGCTACCGATGAGGCGAAGACCGCAATACTGTTCTGTCTGACCGGCCTGGCGATGGCGCTGATCCAGATCTTTGCCGGCCGCGTCTCCGATCGGTTGGATAGTCGCAAGCCGCTGATCATCATCGGAATGGCGCTGGGGTCGATCTGTTCCCTGATCATCCCGATGCTCGATCACTTCTGGCAGTTGTTGATCCTTCGTATCCTTCAGGGATCCTTCCTCGGGCTGACCTTTCCGCCGATGATGGCGATCATCGCCCGCCATGCCCCGATCACCTCCGGCGGGAAGGTGCTGGGACTCTACACGACCATCCGTCTGGTCGGTTTCGGCCTCGGACCGATCCTCGGTGGAGTGGTGGCAGAATACGCCGGATACGATGCGGTGTGCCTGGTCTCGGGCGCATTGCTGATGCTGAGCGTGGTGCTGGTGGCTTCACGGGTGAAAGATGAAAAAGAATTCAAGCACGATCTACAGCCCGATCGGGTGTTGCCTCCGGTGAAGCCGATCTTCCGCCTTCTGGGTGCAGCCATCTTCATCATGATGGTCGGAATCAGTGCTGTGATCTCGCTGTTTCCCTACTACGAGCGGGAATTCGGATCGAGCCAGTCTCAACTGGGGACGATGTTTGCCATCTTCGTCGCCACTCGCTGCATCTGTCAGTACCCCTTCGGCTGGATCGGCGATCGCTTCGACAAGAAGTGGGTACTGGTGCTGGGACTGCTCCTCTTCATCCCGCTGGTGTGGATGCAGGCAGAGGTGCAGAACCTGACCGAGTTGACCTGGCTGAGAATGGGTCTGGGGATGGTCTCGGCGATGTTGAGCACCGCGGTCGGCGGCATCAGTGCAGAACGAAGTGAGCCGGGAAATCGCGCCCGGGTGATGGGAATCAACACCCTCTGCTTCAGCCTCGGTACTGCGGTCGGGCCGTCGCTGACCGGATTCATCGATTCGCAAGCCATCGCCTTTGCCATCCCGGCAGTGGCAGCCTCGATCCTGTTACTGGCGACGCTGGCGCTGCTACCCTCCGACCGAACCGCGCGGCTACTTCAGGAAGCCCCCCAGTAGCGCATCCCGACCCACAGTAGCGGTGCCACCACCAGGCCAGCGGCGGCATCATCCAGCAACACTCCCCAGCCTCGTGGTAACAATTCGAGGCGGCGGATGCCGAACGGTTTCAGTACATCGAGAATTCGAAAGCCAACAAATGCAGCAGCCCAGGGCCAGATCTGATCGACCGACCCCGGCGCCAACCACGGCAAGGCACTGAGTGCCAACCACTGTCCGGCAGCCTCATCGATCACCACCGCTCCCGGATCCTTCTTGCCGAACAGCGCCTCGATTCGTTCGCCGCAGATGACACACCCTGCAGATGCGAGGATTCCCAGCAATGGGAACAGATACGGCTGGAAGGATGCATCGCAGATATTCCAGGCGCCCCACCCGACTACCAGTGCCGCAAGGGATCCGGCAGTACCCGGAGCAACCGGGAAAAGTCCCGATCCAAAAAAGGTCAGGACGCTTCGATCGACAACTTCAGAGATCTTCAAGCGGAGTTCTGCTTCTGCTGGCTGGAACGGGTCGCCACCAGGATGTAGTCCGCCGCCGACCACAGGGTGGTGATGAGGGTTCCCCAGAAGAGGATGATGGCGACCACATCGAGGCTCTCCAGCAGCCACGGATAGAAGAAGTCACTTCCTTCATTGGCCTTCTTGAACATCACCGCCGGAATCAGCATCGACTGCAGCACCATCTTGAGTTTGCCACCGGCACGGGCCCCGAACTCGATCCCCTGGCTCTCCATGTAGGAGCGGATGCCGCTGACGAGGAACTCGCGGGCGACGATGATGACGACAAACCAGGGGCGGATCAGATCTGGAGTCAGATGGACCAGATAGATCAGCGTTCCGCAGATCACGATCTTGTCGACGAAGGAATCGGCGAGGCGGCCGAAGGCGGTGACCATCTTCCAGCGCCGTGCCAGGTAGCCGTCGATGAAATCGGTGGCGACGCAGAGGATGAATGCCAGCGCAGCGAGATTGAGCGCCAGATGGCGATCGCCGATGATCCCCCAACCACGGATTTCGAGGGTCAGCATCGCAAACAGAAGAAAAGCGATGGCGAGGCGGCTCATCGTGATCATGTTGGGTAGGTTGCGCCAATCTTTCCCCTGGCTGCCCATCATGCCTCTCTTTCTCTCCTGTCAGACGACCTTCAACGGTTCTGCAACCAGATCGTAATCATCTGTAGCGGTGATGCGACATCGAATCATCTCACCGGCCGAGGCCGAGCCACTGGGGAGGCGGATGGTGGAGTCGATCTCGGGCGCCTCGGCGTAGGAACGACCGAGGACAGCGCCACTGTCGGTACAGATCTCATCGACCAGCACATCGACCTCGGTGCCGATCCGTTGACGATTCCAGCCAAATGCCACCTGTTGCTGGGCCAGCATCAACTCCTCGACGCGAGCCTGCGCCTCCTCATCGGGGATCCTCCCCGGCAACTTCTCCGCCGGGGTGCCCTCTTCTGGCGACCAGGGGAAGACTCCGACCCGCTCGATGTGGTTCTCCTCGACGAATCGGACCAACTTCTCGAACTGCTGACGAGTTTCTCCGGGGAAGCCCACGATGAAGGTGGTTCGCAACACCAGTCCAGGAATCCGCTCTCGCATCCTGTGGAACAGTGCTCGAGTGCCCTCTTCTCCCAGTCTTCGACCCATGCGCCGCAGCATCGTGTCATCGATATGCTGTAGCGGCATGTCGATGTAGGGAATCACCCGCTGACAGCGGGCTACCGCATCGATCATCGCATCGGAGAACTTGTAGGGATAAGTGTAGAGCAGGCGAATCCAGTCGATTCCATCGACCTGGTCGAGTTTCTCCATGATCTCAGGAAGAAGAAACTCTCCATCGATATCAAGAC
>JAAZXB010000020.1 GCA_014240375.1 Planctomycetota bacterium
AGTAGCCGAAACGATGCCAGCAGGGATCTCCACGCCCGCCTCGGCTTCACCGAGATCAAACGCAACATCTCGGTTCCCGGCTGCACCTTCGAGGACGGGATCGGCATCCTCTACTCGCTACCACTGAACGGATGCCACTGAACAGTGCGACACTGAACAGTGGCGCGAAAGAGCCGGGGTAAATCCTGACACCAGAGGGCCGCCAGGCTCTACTCCACAGGTGGTAGTACGTATGGTGCAGCGAGAGACTATTGCTCTCAGGGGCAGGCGTATCCGATGCAATCGAGGGTGTCGTCGGTCGGATCGATGGAGCAGTCAGGATTGGGCTGCGGAATCGGAGCGGATCCTGGCACGTACAGATCATTCAACATCATCACGGCATCGGAGAGGTTGAGTGAGCCATCGTCATTGGCATCACAAGCATCCCGACAGTCCGAGCCGGGACCGCTGGTGAAGAGAATACTGAGGATCTTGATGGCATCGGCGAGGTTGAAGGCGCCATCGGTATTGCAATCGGGACGGACGAAAGAACCGGATCGCTCGAACAAGAATGCAGATCCAGCACCGATGATGCCACTGACGGGATCCAGTTTCACTCCGACCGCCAGCTGGTTCTGATCGAGCGCCAGGGCGAATCCGAATTGATACCCTTCAGCCGGCTCGGGATTGTCGAGTTGCTGGCGCAGTGGCCACTGCCCGGTAGTTGCGCTTCGCTCATAGATGGAACAACTTCCGGCACTGGAGAAACCGTTCACTTCATCTCCTGAGGCCCCCACTGCCAGCACATCTCCAGAGAGATCGACGACGATGCCGAAATTGTCGAGGTCGAGTGGATCAGGGCAAGGAATCTGCCCCGGGATGGTGGCGCTGGCGGCGCCAGTGTCGGCGGCTACCCACTGGCCGCTGATCGGATCGTGGCGATACAGATAAACAGAGCCGCCATTGGCGACACCGGCAGGACGGTCATCGGGGATTCCGAAAGCGAGGTGGTGATCGGTCAGCGCCAACGATCTACCCATCGCTTCGCCGGCCGCAGGATCCGGATTGGGGATCACTTGCTGGAGATCAAAAGAAACCGGCGAGCGCTGGTAGATGTAGCCACAGCCGACCGCCTCTTCCCCTCCAACACCTTCGGTTCCTGGGGCTCCCACAACCAATCGGTCGCCGACCAGGTCGACCATCTCACCAAAAGCATCCGCTCCAGGGTTGGACGCCGCAGGATTCCAGATCACCTGTTCGAGTGCCCATTCATCGGTGGTGACATCGCGAACGAAGATGAAAACTCCTCCGCTGTCCACTCCCTGTGCGTTGCGATCTCCCGGCGACCCGACCACCAGCAGGTTACCCTGAAGGGAAATCGACATGCCAAACCAATCGAGTGGGTCCGGGATGGGATTGTCGATCACCGCTTGTTGTTGCCAGCTGTCGGTCTGTACATCCCTGCCGAAGATATAAACGATGCCGATGGCATTCCCTGGCGATCCATGGAGCGGTGCAGAGACAGCCAGGGTGTCCCCATCGACAGAGATCGAGTATCCGAACCAGTTCTCGCCGACAATCTGACCCGGTGTGGAGGTGGCGAGATCCCCGATCTGAGCCGGCTGCCACAGTTGAGTCAGAGGATCCTTCTCTTGCAGAAAGATCTGGCTGGAAGGAAAGGCACCGACCACGAGGAACTGCGCCGAGGCATCCATCGACGCTCCGAAATTGGCCTCGGTCGTGGGATCAGGACAGGGCAGATAGCCACCGCCAGCGGGAGTCGCGGCCGCAGACCAGGGCCCCCCCTGACCCGCAAGATCTCCACAGGTCAGCGTCATTCCCAGCCAGAGGACCATCCACGGGACCAATGTTGCCCGAAACATGACGATGGGGAGGATGGACCTGTAACCCAATGCAAGGACTCCTTCGCTACCGCAGCACCATCTTCTCAGGTCATCTTACAGGTCATCTCCACCCTCAACGAGACCACAATTACAGTACACGCCGACTCTCCTGCTGGCATTCAATGATCTGTTGCCTTGACGGGCCCAATTCCCTCCCTAGCATCCAGTATCCTCCGTGATTCTCGGTGTTCCTCTGTGTGAGAGAAGCACCGCTTGTGAGATCCTGAGGTGAGACCTAACAAGTTGATGAAGGCTGGCGTAAGGGCTCTCAATTCGTCTCAGGCATGACGAAAATCCGCCACCCCAGTTACAAGGCAATCCAATTTTCGACCGAGGAGGAATATTGAAGTTTGTACAGTTAGTTTTGCTCACATCGGTGCTGGTGCTCGCAGGTGGATCGATTCAAACGATCGATGGACAGGAATCTTCCCCTGGATCGACCGGCTTCGAGCCCACCTTTGATCCCTTCTTCTGGCTGCAAATTGGAGGGCATGCCGACCTGGGAGATGTCGACAGCAACTCTCTGATGCTTCCGAAGGCTCGGTTTGGAGCCAACGGCAAGGTCACCGAGAAGCTCAGCTATCACTTCATGCTCGATGGCGCGGTGAATGGTGATGAAGTGAAATTGCTGCAAACCTTCATGAAGTACAAATTCTCGAATCGTACTTCGATGCGGCTTGGTCAGTTCAAGTATCCCTTCGGAATCGGAACTTATCCGTCCTTCACCACCTGGGATTTCAACCACCCAGCATTCATTTTTGGAGGAGTCGCCCGTGATCTGGTTCACCGAGATGAAGCAAGCGGACCCGGGTACTTTCGAGATCTTGGTGTCGAAATCGCCAGTTCCATCGCCTACGACTCGGGATACAAGATCGGTTACAAGTTCATGTTGATGAACGGTAACGGGATTCTCAAGAACGATGACAATACCGACAAGGATTTCGTGGGACGTGTCTCGCTCAGTAGTCCGAAATCGCAAGGATCTGGAACCTGGACCGTCGGTTCATCTTTTTTCCGTGGAACCCTTCACATCGTAGACGACATCATCCTCGCGCCCGAGGGCGAAGATCATGATGAAGAAGCCTTTGGAATCGATTTCCGCTGGGATCTACACGAAGACAACCTCCGGGTGGCCACCGTGCAAGCCGAAGTGATCACCGCAAAGACTGAGGCTGGAGACCACGATCTGCTCACCGAGGGAGAGGTCTCACCTGGTGGCTTCTATGTGCAAGGCACATATTTCACCTCTCCAGATTTCTACTGGGCTCTTCGGTATGACGAATTTGATCACGATAGCAATACCGATGGAGACGATATGCGAGACAGAACCACCATCGGAGCCTGCTACTACCTGGATGGCCAAAAAAACCGTCACCGGGTCAACGTGAACTACGAGATGCACAACGACGACGACCACGGCAATCAAGATCATATCAATGTTGGGGTCACGCTTGTCTTCTGATACGTCAAATCAAGTGCTGGAAACTGAGACTGAAGCCAAGGCTCAGCCGCAGGCCAGATCACGTGCTGCCTTCTTGACCTCAACCTGGTACCGGTTCGCCGAGCCGATACCAGGTCTCGAGATCGACGGGAAGCCGGCGCCTTATCCTGTGGTCAATGAGCGGGCAGTTCGAGCCGCAGCGGGTCTGACCTTGATTGCAGCAGCCGTCGCATTTGCACCGGCCTTGCTCCAGGGGAATTACGAACTCATCAAGGTGATCACGATGCTGTTGTTCTACGATTTTACGGTTCGAATATTCACTGGTTTGACTCCACTGAGCCCTTTCGGTGTGCTGGGCACACTTCTCGTGATCAACCAGAAACCTGAATATGTTGGAGCCGTGCAAAAACGATTCGCATGGGGTATCGGTGTTGCGCTTTCCTTCACCATGATGGTGTTCACCAATAGCAATATCACCAGTATTTATTTTCTCTACATCTGCATGCTCTGTCTCGCTTTCATGTGGCTCGAGTGCGCCGTGGGGTTTTGCGTAGGTTGTTGGATCTACAAGTTCTTCAACCGCGCGAGTGTTCGCGACCCGGATGCGATCACCCCCGCTTGCCCCGGCGGAGTCTGTGACACCTCACAGGTCGACCAAGAAAAGACCATGGTCACTTCAGAGTGAACAGGTCGAACGGATTAATATGAGTCGCTTCGATCCAAACAAAACTCCAGGGGAAGACCAACTCCATCAGTTTCACAAACAGGGCTGGA
This sequence comes from Planctomycetota bacterium, assembly GCA_014240375.1. Classification (GTDB taxonomy): domain Bacteria; phylum Planctomycetota; class UBA8108; order UBA1146; family UBA1146; genus QNYK01. Next base: position 4,099 of record JAAZXB010000020.1, read on the forward strand.
AGAGCTGTGAACTGCTAGGTGGTGAGGTCCTGTGGGAAGATGGTGAGCGGGCAAATCAACTCGCCTGGATACTCAAGGGGTCGCTGGAGGTACTCGTCGACGACGAGGTCGTCACCCGCTGTGAACCGGGACAGATTCTGGGAGAGATATCCGCGTTCTTCGATGATGAGCTTCGAACTGCCACCATCCGAGCGGCCGAACCGTGTCGGTTGTTGGTCCTTGGCGGCGAGGATCTCTCGGCTCTTCGACACTCAGAGGGCAGTACATACGACGGTCTCCTCGATCTCACCATCGATTGCCTGGCCAGAAGAATCGAGAATCGATCCATTGACCTCATCGACTCCATCCAGGGTCAGCTGCAAGACGACAATCCAGTGCCTGATAGCAGTGCTCCCCCTTCGGCTCCCGTTCAACTGGAACAGCTGGTCAACAATTCTCATGTAAATTCTGAAAAGAGTGTGGCCACACTCATGAAAGCCTTCCACTCGCTATCGATCCAGGAAGGTGAGCATCTCATCAGAGAAGGTAAAGACAGCCGTTCCATCTTCTTCGTGAGTTCGGGAGAACTGGATGTCATCCGTAGAGGTGCCTCCGGAAAACCCCTGAGGACCGCAAGACTGACCGCTGGAGATCTGATCGGATCCGGTGCATTCATCACCGGGGCTCCTCGCAATGCGGATGTCGTGGCCGCATCCTCTGCCATCGTCCAACGCCTCGATCGACCGATTTACGATTCACTCGAGAAAAACAGTCGGCGGGTATTCAGTGAGTTTCTTCTCCTGGGTCTTCGTTACCAGCTGCTGGAGATCGATACTCTCAGATCAAAGATGAGCGGCCCCAAGGGCACCTTCGATCTGACCAAAGCGTGGCGCAGTCTTGGCTCCTTGCACTCCTGGCAGGCGGGTTCGCCTCGATTTGATGTGTCGCTTTCTGTACTTACTGTGCCGGAGACGGTCGAAGCCGCGGATCCCAGATCGGCGGCACTCTTGAAGACCATCCGGGAATCGGTGATCGGCAGCGATACTGCGTTAACCACCCCTTTCGGGAAAAAGAGAATTGTCTATGCGGACTACACCGCTTCGGGAAAATCTCTCGGTTTCATCGAGGATTTCATCCGAGAAGAAGTGATGCCTCTCTACGCAAATACGCATACAGAGGCATCGGCGAGCGGCCTACAAACTTCCAGATTTCGCGAGGAAGCCAGAGAGAAGGTCGCCAGATCCACCGGTGCAAATCAGGACGACGCAGTCATCTTCGTCGGCTCTGGAGCGACTGGTGCCATCAACAAGTTGATCGACATCCTCAATCTTCGCTTGCCACCGGATATCGATGAAAAATATCAGTTATCGTTGCAGATCCCTGCCGAGCAACGACCAGTGGTGTTCATTGGCCCCTACGAACACCACAGTAACATCCTTCCCTGGCAGCACAGCCTTGCTGACCTGCACATGATCCCTCTCGATTCCGATGGTGGACTCGATCTGGAAGTCCTGGAATCGAAGTTGGTCGAATTCTCCGATAGGCCCCTGCGCATCGGCAGTTTTTCAGCCGCGTCAAATGTCACGGGCATCTCGTCCAGCGTGGACACTGTTACGACACTACTTCATCGACATGGTGCACTTGCATTCTGGGATTACGCCGCTGCTGCACCGTATGTAGAGATCGACATGAACCCTCAAGATCCCGTGGGCGAGAACTCCCTTGCCAGCAAGGACGCCATCTTCATTTCACCCCACAAGTTTGTCGGTGGACCAGGAACTCCTGGAGTTCTTGTCGTCAAACGGAACCTTGTGAAGAACACCGTACCCACTCAACCCGGTGGTGGGACGGTAGACTATGTCACCGACAGCATCGCCGTGTACAGCGACGGAATCGAACACAGGGAAGAGGGTGGGACTCCCGCCATTATCGAATCCATCCGAGCAGGACTCGTTTTTCAACTCAAGGACGATGTGGGAACCGATACCATTCGATGCCTGGAAGACAATTTCGTGGGACAAGCAGTCTCTTCATGGATGTCTAACCCGAAGATCAAGGTCATCGGCAATCCCGATGCGGATCGACTCTCGATAATCTCGCTCTTGATTCGACACGGCGATCAATTCATCCATTACAACTTCATCGTTGCCCTGTTGAATGACCTCTTCGGAATCCAGACCAGGGGAGGGTGCTCTTGTGCTGGCCCCTACGGGGCGATGCTCTTCGGCTTGAAGAAAGAGATCAGTGATTCCTTCATCCGTTGTGTTAATGAAGGCTGGCCTTCAATCAAACCAGGCTGGGCACGGCTCAATTTCAACTACTTCATCAGCCCCAGAGAGTTCAACTACCTCGTCAGTGCGGTTCATCTCGTGGCCATATACGGTTGGGCACTGCTTCCCCAGTACACCTTCGATCTTCGTGATGGATTATGGAAACACCGATCAGGCAAATCCTTTGATCCAATAAGCCTGTCCGCTCTCCAGTTCGATGGCCACTCGATTCGTTGGCAGAGAAATCATCAGAAACTTCCTGAACACGTTCTCGGAAGACAACTTGAAGATGGGCGCCACACTCTCGAAGCCGCCGTCGATTCGATTCCAGATGCATTGGAACCTCCAGTACTGCCCGAGCAGTACAGTCAGTTGCGCTGGTTCCCCATGCCCCATGAGGTTGCCGATTACCTGAGAAGGCGAAATGGCACCGGAGAACGATCCGATGATGGTGAGGGATTCGATCGAACCAAAAACGAAGCTCTTGGAGTTGCACTGGATGCAGTGAAAATCCTCCGGCCCATTCGTAGGGAACCTCAGGCTTCCTCCGAACAGGAACACTACACCGGCTAGACGTTCGCTCACCTCGATGGCTTCCACATCGCTGACCACAAGCGAAGTGACTCCCAGGCTGCTGTCGTCACGCTCCCAGCCAGAGATTCCTGTAAGTCACGGCTGAATTCACTCTAGGTACAGCTATGGGCCTTGTCTTGTGCCTCGCAACCAAATCGTATTCCTGCTACGATGAAAGCAGTGGATGAATCTTGCTGTGGCCTCCTCACCGTTATGGGGGTCTTCGGGCGATTTTCACCACCGAATGTTTCCCGGTGATTCACCGGAAGGAGCTTTTCAGATGAACCGACAAAAAGTGTTATGGACCGCATGGGCGATGATCCCGGTGGTGCTGGCGATCTGGTGGTTTGGACCCGGTCAGGAGTTGCAGGCGCGCTCACGCGTCGCCTCCACTGTCGAACTGGCGATGGCTGCTGCCGATCAAGAAAACTGGCAAGAAGCCGCCGAACTCTTTGGCCAGGCGATCGGCGAGGCTCCCACTGATTCTCCCGAGTCGAACCGGTGGTTGCGGCTGCATGCGAGTCACGCCGAGTTCATGTCAGGCAACACCTGGAATGGTATCTCCGGAATGGAGGAGGTGCTCGACGAGATCAAGGATGCCGATCCAGTTCTGGCCAGAGATGCACGGGCGAGAATTGCTTCCGCCCAGTACTTCGCAACCTGGAAACTTCGCCTCGAAGGCGCCGACTCTGCAGTGTGGAAACCTGAAGCTGAGAAGGCTCGTCAACACTTCCGTCTGCTCGCCGAAGATGCCGAGGCTCGTGGTGCCAGCGAATCGGAAGACCTCAAGAAGAATGTCGAGTCGGTGATCTGGCTCGAACGGATGGATCTCGCCGAACTTCAAGCGTTACCTCTTCCGGGAGGTTGCTGACAGGGTTCAGGACTCCTCGGTTCGAGGGGCAATGGCAAGAATCCGAAGATCAGCGACGGTCGCGGCAAGTCCAATAATGTGGGTGCCGGTCGTGCAAGGGCCAATGGTACCGGTTCCTGAGACTGGAATCTGATCTGAGAAATATGTTGGGCCCGCATCGGAAACGATGCGGGCCTGATTTCTTGTTACGTACAGATCCTCAACGCTGTTACGGGCTCTCGATGGCACCCTCTTCTTGACCTACAATCTGGGCATCGCTAGAGACCCGCACCTTCAAGTTGATCCCGGAGGAACCTCCATGACACATCGATGTCATTTACAGACCTGTTTCATCCTCGTCCTTCTCTCTGGACTGCTGGCATCGGAACTGATTCTGGCCCAGGCAGCACCGGCTCGTACCACACGCCTGCAGCTCATCCCCGCCGGGGGTTTGCCACCAGGTGCCGTTCCGCTCCCGGTGGGTCAGGTACCTCCGGGTGCGAGACAAATGAATACGTTTCCCCCGCTGCCCCCGAACCACTTCCTCGGACAAGACTGCGCCAGCTGCCACGAGCCGGATTTCATGAATGCCTATCTCGCTTCCCTCGCACCTCCCGTCTTTGCCGACACCGAGCCACTCCACATGTCGGTGGTCGATGAGAAGCCCACCAACTCCATCGCCGATGCCCTGAACCAGACCACTCTCGCCAGGCCTCGAAACATCGAGGCCGTGCTCGTAGCGAGGCGTGATCTTGCGTTCGGAGGCCTGAAGGAGATGCCTGCTAAAGATGCCAGCGAACAGAAGTTAGCCGCCGCTCGAGCAGAACGGATCGCCTTGCTCATCCGGTCGGGAGGCTGGACTGGTTACCAGCAGGAGTTAGATGCCTGTGGCGATCAAGCGAGGGGCGTCCATCGAAGATGCGTACAATTGCTGGCACAGCACGATCAGGCGATGCTGCCCGAGGAGGTGCTCGACCTGGCCTCGGTGGTCCTGCCCGAGATGGAAAGTGCGCTGACTGTTCCTGAAGCCCCGGAAGTGGTGTTCTTCCCCACGACCATCGAAGACGGCGATTTGCCCGAGTTCCCGAACTTTGAAGACTCCGGCAATCTCCCCGTCCTCGTACCGGGCCCCGCCACCGGTCTCATCCCCGTGCGTGGCGTCGCCGTACGTAGCACCTCAGCTGTGGTCACCGGTCAGATAGCCATGGACCCACGACTGGCCACCCAGCGTTCGTTCGATACCACCGTAGTCCCGGTAGAGGAGGCTGCCGCTGTCGCGTCAGATATCGATCCGCTTCTTCGATCCTACGCAACGCTGCTGAAAAAAGCGGCAACTCGCGGATCGACTCGCACGCTCTTGCAGCGACTCGAAGCGGGAGTTGGCCAGTTCGGTGGCAGCGATCCGGAAAACCGTGCGCGCGCCTGCGATCTGCTGGTCGCCGCCGAGTTACACGCCGAGGCGAAACCATACCTTGAACCACTGCCAGCCGAGGGAGAGGCCAGCGCCGAGCTTCGCATCCGACACGGACTCTATCATCGTGCCGTCGCCGCCAAGGAAACAGAACTGAAGATGAAGCGGGAGCACCAGATCGAATCTGCGGATCTGTTCTCATCTGTTGCCGAGGACAGCACTGTCGATGCGAAGGAACGAACCCGATCGGTGACTCTCCTGACCCCGCTATTGCCGGATCTCCCACACACATGGACCTCCAGCTGGAGACAGCGAGTCTTTGATGATTCAGGAGAAGTCGGTCAGGCCTTGCTCTCCCAGCTCGGATCGCAAGCCCGCGCACAGATCCAGAACCGCGGCTCCAACCCCGGAATCCGGCTCAAGATCCTGCAATCGATCCGCGTCGCCGTCGATACCTTGCTCGACCAGATCGGCGATGACATCGGGCCGTGGCAAGCTTCCATCGATGCACTGGCGATCGCTTTCTCCGACGAAGCCAACCTGAGTCTTGGAAAACCGGTTGCACTACCCGCAAACAGGCGCGCCAGTCAAAAGATCCGACCCCGCGATCTGGTCGATGCGACTCCCGACCAGCGCTGGCTCCGGGCGATCGCTCCATCGCTTCGCCAGGCCTGCGCTCTCGCCACCATCGCCTGCGCAGCACGAGCCGATGAACCTGACCGGGCGATGGATGCTCTGCGCGCCCTCGTCGATGACCCGGCAGTCGACACCTCTGAACTCGCTTCGGTGTTGATCAGCGAATGGAGTCGAAATCTAGATCCCAATCGTCCCGATGATGACTTCTTCGAGAGGAGAGTCGTCACTTCCAGCGGAGTCTTCTTCAATTCCTTCGGCGGCCAACGCAGTGCCCCTCTGACGCGTTCGAAGCAGCGACGTAGTCTTCGCCACCTCGGTGAGGTGGTCGCCGAACTGCGAGAGATGAAGGTTCCAGATCTCGACTGGGCCGCTCTGGTCGATGCCTTTGCCGCCAGCCACAGTCAGGCAGAGGTGTACTTGAGGGAAGATATCGAGGCTCTCTTTGGGCCCGTCGATCAGTTGCCGGTAGCGGTTGCAGAGCAGCTTGCTCAGGGAATGTGGCGTCAGTTGCAACGCAACTGGAGAAGCCCGGAGCTTCAGCAATCGAAGGGCACCCGGCGCACCACGGAGGAACTGCAGCAAGAGGTGGAACGGGGATACCAGCTGGGGTTGCTGCTGACCTCACATGCGAGGGACAAGGAGCCGAAGTCGTGGCAAGCACCGATGCTGGCCGGAAATCTACGCTTCGATCTGGCCGAGTACTGGCACGAACTCGATCCCGACCTCGAGCGCTATGTTCCCCAGCGCGAGGCCGCCTTTGCCCGTTATGCCGATGCGGTGAGGATCTACTCGGAGCAATTCAATGCCGGTCAGGAATCGCGTGCCGTGACTCCCCACCTTCAGTGGTTCATCAGCGCACTCGGAGCCACCGAACTGGGATTCTTGACGATGACCACCAAACCCGAGAACGACCAGGTCGGCCTGCTCGAGGGGGCACTGGCCCAACTGCCGGATGAGGAGCAAGTTCTGCATCGGGGGCTCTTTGCCAGCGCAGTCGAGTCATCTGTTGGACAGGTGAAAGCGGACATGAAGTCTCGCTTCGTCCGTCATGCGATGCGCGTCATCGGAGATCACCCACTCGGCAGAGGCACACGGCGACTGGCCAGGCTCTACCAGGATCTCGAATCTGAGGTGGAACTCGCGATCAGCCTCGATGGCAGCAATGAAGTCGGAACCGATCCGTTTGGAGTGCGCGTGGCGCTTCGCTACACCGATTCTCTGGAACGAGAAGCGGGCGGATTTGACCTCTATCTGCGCAACATGGTCTATGTCCCGATGGCTCCACAACCGATGAACTACCGCGACGACTTCGAGACCAGACTGCGCGAGGCCTTCGACGAGCATTTCACCATCGAAGCGTTGCAGTTCAACAGTCCCGACTCGAAGCCCTACTCCTTCCAGCGACCCGGTTGGATGGAACAGGCCTTCGCCTACCTGATCCTTCGAGCCAAAGATCGGTCGGTCGATTTACTCCCGGAGGTACGCATCGACCTTGATTTCCGTGACGGAACCGATGGATCGGTTCGAGTACCGGTGGTCTCTCCAATACTGCCCATCCTCGCATCGAGCAGCTCCGGCCCTCGCCCCACGGCGGGAACCAATCAGGTGGAGATCGCCCTCGATGGCCGAGAACTGGAATCCGGAAAATTGAAGCTGGAGATCATCGCAAACGGGCTCGGTGTACTCCCCGATCTCGATGGAATCTTGCCGGGCTGGGAGCAGCAGATCACCGCTGCCGGATACTCTCTGGCAGAAATCGATGGCCTGCTCGACAACGGCCTCAATGTGGTCAAGATCGATCCGGAAGCAGTGCCGATCGTGCCGGAGTCGGAACGCTCCTGGACCATCAACCTGGTGGCCCCCGAGATGAGCGAAAGTAGCGTTGTGTTCCAGTTCCCCGGTGCTGCAGAAGGCACCGAGTTGATCTGCAAGAAGTACGAAGATTTCGATATCGTGACCCTCGAGCAACCGATGGCCACCTTGAAAATTCCCCGAACTGCTCTTCCCGACTGGGCGATCATGACGATCGGCGGAATCATCGCTGCTCTGGCCTTCTTCCTTGCCTCTCGAAACAAGAAGGTGGCGCAGGTGGTAGAACCTCGCTGGAAGATGCCGGAAGAGGTTAGCCCATTGTCGGTCTCTCATCTGCTCCGAAGCATCGAGGCCCAGCGGGCCCTGATCGATAACGACCAGCTGCCCGCTCTGCGCGATGAAGTCGCCTCCATCGAGGCACGCTACTTCTCCGAAGATGGCGAGATTCAGATCGATCTCCCGGCACTCGAAGAAACAGCCCAGCAGTGGCTCAGTCGCTCGGTCCGATGATACAGCAGGGATCTCTTCTACTGCTGATGCTGCTGCTTCACATCGTGGGATGTGGTTCCTTGGGCGATCTCACAACGCAACCGCAAGGTCCCTGGACCCGGGCAGAGTCGAGCGATGCCAGCCAGACTTCTTCGCTCGCCGATGTGAATCAGTTCATCGCCGAGTTGAAGAGCCAGGGTGCTCCCATCACCGTCTCGACCCTGGGCACCAGTGCCGGCGGTCGTGAGATTCCGCTGGTGGTGCTGGCCGATCCGCCCTGCTCCGATGGTGCCGAGGCGCGGGAATCGGGGCGAGCGGTGGTCTACATCCAGGCCAACATCCACGGCGGAGAGGTCGAGGGGAAAGAGGCGGCACAGATGCTCCTCCGCGAGGCGTGTCGTGGAGAGCGCCCCTCCTGGATGAAGAACCTGGTGACGGTGTGGGTGCCGATCTACAACGTCGATGGCAACGAGGCGCTGGGCCCAGGGCTTCGTCAGCGCGGACACCAGGATGGTCCCGATCCGATCGGGCGCCGTACCAACGATGACCGCCTCGATCTGAATCGAGACTGCCTCAAGGCGGACTCTCCAGAGATGCGTTCGGTACTGGCGAAGATCTGGCAGGTGTGGGACCCCCACGTGGTGCTGGATCTACACACCACCAACGGCACCCGACACGGCTACAGCCTCACCTACTCGCCACCACTGGGAGCCGATATCGACGAGCAGATCCAGCACTGGTCGAAGCAGGTCTTACTTCCCGATGTGCAGGACAAGTTGCGCGAAAAACACGGCATTCTCACCTTTGACTACGGCAACTCCTCATCTAGGGGTGAAGGAAGGAGCTGGTCCTCCTTCTCGGCGCTGCCGCGCTATGTCTCCAATCATGCCGGCGAACGAAATCGCTTCGGCATCCTGTCGGAAGCGACCTCCTTCCTCCCCTTTGCTCACCGCATCGAGGCCACCTACCTGTTCACCGGTACCGTGATCGATCATGTGGCGGACCATGTCGAGGATGTGATGAGGATCTGTGCCGCAGCAGATCTCCGAAGTGCACGCCTTCATCAGGATGGTGCTTCCCTCGGCATCGCCTTCGAGACCCGATCGAGAGGAACAGAGTCTCTCCTGCTGGAGAAGAAGGTCGAGGGCAGGAACACTCCGGCACACAAGGGCCCCGAGGAGGTGGAATCGATCGCCCATGATGTCAGGGTCGATTTCATCGCCACCGAATCGGTCCAGGTTCCAGCCGGCTGGATCATTCCCGCAGAAGAAACAGCCCTGATCGAACTGCTGGGAAGACACCAGATCGACATGAAGGTGCTCTCCGGCTCCGAGTTGTTCAATGTAGAGACGCTGTGGATCTCCCGCTCTGATCTGGCGCGGCGACCGTATCAAAATCGCCGGAACCGGACCATCCGCGGTGAACTGGTCGAGGAGAACCATCTCGCACGAGCCGGCGATGTATGGGTTCCTTCGGGGCAGAGTCAGGTGAGGATCGCCTTCTGGCTGCTCGATCCCATGTCGCCGGATGGTGCCACCACATGGTCCATTCTCGAAGACCCTCAGAGACCCGCCACCGCGCACCCGATTCGCCGCGTCATCCAGATCGCTGGTTCATCAGCCGATCAGCGCTCGCAGTAGTCCACTGCATCACTCACTCCCGACATACTTTACCCACTGCCTGAGCAGCAACCGTGGCGCATCGGGATCATCCTCATAGCCAGTTCGGTCGTGCAAGGTCGTGCAATTGTCGACCCACAGCATCTCCCCACGCTGAAGTCGAAAGTCGGCCACCGCTCCCTCTTCCTCCAGATAACCATCGAGGGCATCCAGCGAAGTTGTGAGTCCATCGGGCGGTTCGACCCCCGCACTCTCGTAGCCCTTCTCGATCCAGAATCTCATGTACCGACAGGTAACCCCTCTTCCCGACTGGTCGCCAAACACCGGAAACTGATTTCTGAGGCGCTGACTACGATCGGCCCCGGGCGTGACGATGTCCCGGAGGTGTGGCTGCTGCAACACCGAAAGGCTTTCGGAATTTTCTTCTGCAAGTCTTTGATGCGCCCGTAACGCACAGGAAATTCTTGATGCACCTCCCGACCGTGCCGGTCGAATGCAGATCAGGCCGACCAGATCTGGAAGAACATCGAGTGCACTGGAATCGGTATGAAGGCCGGTGGCTGCCCGTGTCTGACTGATCGGAATCGCCGTCTTGGTGTAATCCCCACCCCGATCTTTCACATCGTATAAACGGCCGTAGTTACCCAGCGGATTCCCAAGCAGCACCCCGAACGCAAGGTAATAGCGACGCAGGAACAGATCATCGACATCCCCGGGTGATTGGACTCTCGCAACCCCGGTACCCTCGGTCAGTTCAGTCCTCACCCTTCGGGCAAGTTGACTCAACTCCTTCATTCCCACTACATCGCCTTGCTCGACTTCATCGTCCACAACATCCGGTTGGCGCTCGATCCACTCCTGAATCTCACTGGCGATTCCTTCTGGAAAAGCCATCTGATGACTCTTCCTGGCAGTCAGCGCCGCGGCGTCCCAGGGCTCGCGACAGTATTCATCGGTCATGAGATCACCTCTCCACCCGAAGGGCGATGTGCAACGGCAGATCCTTCAATGGGCCGAAGAATGACTCATCTTTTTCAAGATGCTTCTCCGTCACGGCCAGTTCCTTCATCTCAGGAAACTTCTCGAATCCGGCATCTCGAAGCGCAGAAAACACATCCTCAAACGTCTTGTGAATGCATCGGACAGCGACCGGATTTCCTTCTTTCAATGCGATGGTCCCCTCGAAGATATGATCCCTTCCGGAGAACCAACCTCCTGACCTCTCGAAATGGAATCTCGTATCTTTTCCTGACAGGAATGGATTGACCGGATGCGGAAGTGAGAAGACGAATTTCCCACCCTTGTCGAGATGATTGAAAATTTGGCTCATCGATTGACGCATCTGATCGATCTTGAGGTAGTTGTAGACAAAGACTGCGGTGATCAGGTCATAGCTCTCCCCTTCGAAGGCAGAGAGATCGGTCGCACAGCCCACCGAATAATCGATTCCGAGCGGAGCCTTGGCCTCATTGGCTCTGGCTGCATCGATCATACCGGAGCTGATATCCACTCCCTGAACTCGTGCGGCACCCTCGCGACTCAACTGACGGGTGAAGTAGCCCTCTCCACAGCCCAGATCGAGCACCCGCTTCCCCTCCACCGGGAGGCTCCAGGCGAGAAGAAACGGCCTGGCGGTCCAATCTGAAAGAAGCTTCGGTTCATCCCGAGCCCAGTACTCGGAACTGTCATCAAAGATCTTCTTGGCGCTATCAGGGTTCACTGGGTCCTCCTTCGTAGCGATAGATTACCTGGATACTTCGAGGGCAGGGCTCTCAATTCCAGAGAATATCCGGCGTTGATTCCCGAGCGAATCCCCGTGAGACTTTCAGGATGGAATCCTACCCCGCCGTGACAGCTACCCGAAACTACGATCGGCTCGTTGGGTTGTACGACCTGCTCGCTTCACTCTGGTCTGGTGGAGCCATCCGAGCGGCGAGGCTCTGGTGTGCACGGCAGACTCGATCGAGAAGCAGGGTGTTGGTCGTGGGCCCTGGCACGGGAGAAGATGCCGCCATCTGCTGCGCAAGAGGAGCCCAGGTTCAACTGGTCGATGTCTCGGAGAAGATGCTGGAGGCGGCGGTACTTCGCTGCAAGAGTTCCGGTGGTACTGAACCAGTGGCGATCCACGACGACTTTCGAGAAGTGCAGTTCTCTCAACCACTGGATGACATCTTGTCGCCTTTTTTTCTCAACATCTTCAGTGCGCAGGAACTCCCACAGCTCCTGGGCCACATGCGAGACTCCATCTCGTCAGGTGGACGGATCCTCATCAGTGATTTCAGTCCACCTTTGCGGTTCATTGCCACCAGTACCTTGATGGAACTGTGGCATGGCATCCCGATGGCTTTCTTTTTCCTGTTCACAGGAAATGCCTGGCACCGAGTTCACGACTTACCCCATGCCCTGGAAGAAGCGGGATTGACCATCATACAGAGAAAGAGATTCAGGATCTTTGGCATCGGACCCCGCTGGATCGAGGCCCTCATCGTCGAGATCAAAAGCGACCGATGAAACGACTTCTTCGCTACCGGATGACTCCGATCCTGGCGACCGGTGGACTGGGAGGATGGGCACTTCTACAGCTGGCTCCTGTCGAAGCGGCGGGGTCTGTACTGATCTGTATCGCTGCAGCGACCTGGATCATCTATCCCCTCGATCCGATCCTTGACTCGAGAGATCGAGGCCCCCTCGAAGGGCCGAGGGTTTCGACGGTGATTCGACTCATTTTGGCGGCCGTGGTGTTCACCCTGGCGATTCTCCCCCTGCGTCTTGAAACGCGAATTTTCGCCGTTTCAGGTCTACTCCTCGCCTTGCTCTACTCGGTGCCAGTGGCCGGTCATCGCATCAAAGATTATTCCGCCATCAAGATTCCATTCATCTCTCTGGCGGTCTCGCTGGCCTGTCTAGGACTCCCCTGGCTTCAGTCTGGATCCACCTCGATCCGCCAGGCGCTGGTTCCATTTCTGGTGATGCTGATGCTGGTGATGTGCAACGTGATCGTCTGTGATATTCGCGATCACCGCAGGGATCATGCCGCTGGACTCAAAACCATTGCCACTCGCAGCCTGATTGTCGCCAGAAGAGTCGTGATGCTTCTCACCCTGGCGATCGTTGGTTCAACTGGATGGTTGCTGCAAGAATCCGCTGGAAGCGATTCTATGCTGGCAGGAGTGGGACCGATTCTGGCGGCATTGATCCTGTTGCTCGCCTCGAAGATGGAAGAGCACCCTACCGAGTTGACCATTCTTGCGGATGGTTCTCTGGCGCTACCGGTTCTGTTCGAGTGGCTGTCTCGCTGCTGAAGCGCTAGTTCGATGCCATCGACCAGAGAACGGCATCCTCCACAGCAACTCCCACCGCTTCAATTCCAACTGTTCCCATCACTTCGACACGAACATTCTCGGTGGCCGCCAGCGACCCGCACTCGATCCAGGTTTCGGAGGTCGGATCCACCGAGACATCCGGGCCGCTGTATACTTCCACCCAACGGTTGTACCGATCGAGTACCTCTACCGAAACGATGGGTCTGGGATCCCTTCCCTGAACCACCACGATTGCTTCCGGGATGACCCCATCACGGAGTTCAAATTGCTGGACCACGCTGACTTCCTCGGACGGGGCTTCAGCCTCGAATATCGGAACCATGTCGGTGGTCACGGGGAGGAAGTGGGTATCGTCCGGAGTGCTGTGGAGACGCAAATAGTCCATCTCTGCTCGAAGAGCATCGATCTGCTGCTCCACTCCGGTCTTCTCGATCCGGTCTACCCGCAGGTGGAGCGCCTCGATCATCCGTTGCTGCTCCGCAATCTGGGTGTTTCCTGCGTGAGCCTCATTTCCCGGCTCATTTCCCGGATCGAACTGGCTGGGCCCTTCCTCGGAGATGATGAATATCGAGCACAATCCGCTGATCACGAGGGTCAGCAAGAGTGCTCGAAAGATCGGCAACTGGGTCAAATTGGACATCGAGTGGTACCTCCCAAGAAGAATACCCTGCCCTGGCAATTGACGCACATCCGACGGTGACCCTTGCGGGCCGCCCTGGCTTCAGCCTACGATGGAGTCGACTCACTGGATGGCCCCGAGGAGAACCCCGATGTCGACGACAAACACCCCTGAATTACCGCTGCAGCCATCGACGATGACCAGCGATGATCCCCCTACCACCGATCCATCACGCGAAGAAGAACGCGAGAGTTCAGTGGCCCTGGATGAACAACTCGACCATCTCTGGAAGGTGATCGTCTGGAATGATCCGGTCAATCTGATGACTTACGTTGTCTATGTTATTCAAAAGCTGTTCGGCTACAGCATCGAAAAGGCCACCAAGATGATGTTAGAGGTACACAACGATGGAAAGTCCATAGTTAAAATTACAGAAAGAGAAAAGGGCGAGCGCTATATCGCAAGTCTTCATTCTTTCGGACTGCAAGCCACAATGGAAAAAGAACGATGACCAGGACCTTGTCGATCCGCACCGTCTTGACGGTGCTGATGGTGGGAGAAGTCATCGCAGCGATCAGCCTCACTGCATGGCTCTGGTATGGAAACGGTCAAGCTTCCGTCAAAAAACTGACGGAAGATCGATGCCTCGAGATCTCCCTTCGAATCGAAGATCAAATTCTCCATCTCCTCACCACGGCAACCAACACCGCAAAAACCCAGAAAGAACTGGTCAATTCTGGAATCATCGATCTGAGTTCTGAAGATTCCATCCAGCAACTGCTGGATCACCAGTTGCGACATCTGAAGATGAATCGATGGCTCACGACCGTTGGCATCGGTTTTTCCAATGGCACTTTCTACGGTGCTCAGCGTGATCCTGATGGACAACTTCAAGAATTACGCAGCCCTGCCGGAGAAGATGTTCTGCTGGAGAAAACTGTTGGAGATGACTTCACGAAAACTAGCGACTTCAAACTTCTGACTCGGCCCTGGTATCTGAAGGCCACCGAGACTCGCAGATCGGGCTGGACCGGTATCTACAAGTTCTCCGGCTCTCCTCCGCAACTGGGGGCTTCCGCATTCGAGATCATCCAGCGACCGGATGATTCCATCTCCGGGGTCGCCCTTTGTGACATCACCCTGGGACCCATCGATCAATTCTTGCGTTTATTGAAAACGACAGCAAATGGTCGAACTCTGGTAGTGAGCAAAGATGGGAAACTGGTGGCGACCAGTAGAGGCCACTCCCTCGGAATCAACGAGGCTGGCGAAGAGGAACAACTACGGGCTGCCGATTGTGGAGATGCATTGATCCAGGACACCTTTTCCAAGCTGGAAACTGAGCTGGGCAAGGTCAATACCTGGCCGCTGCGAGGTTCACTGGAAGTGAACACTCTCTCGGGAAAGGTCTTCACCGCATGGAGTCCGGTGAAGGATGAAGGTGGCATCGACCTGGTGTCCTTGATCGTGATCCCGCAAGACGATTTGGTCACCGATATCTTGCAACGGACCCGCACCACAGGACTTGTATTTCTGGCCTTGATCTTGGCGACACTTCCGATCGTCTGGAGAACTGCGGCCGGCATCACGAGGCCCGTCAGGGAGTTGAACAGGGGAATGCAAAAGATCGCTCGATTCGATATTGAGGGGAATCCTGGAAAGCCCTCGCGCTTGACCGAACTCCATCAGATGCAGCAGCGGATGGAAGGAATGCGCCTCGCTCTGAAATCTTTCGAAAAGTATGTCCCCTCTCGAGTGGTACGTGATCTGGTCCAGAAAGATCAAGTGGCTCAGCCAGGGATGGCAGAAGCCACCGCCTGTGTTTATTTTTCCGATGTCGTCGGATTCACCGGGATTGCGGAACAATTGCCCCCTGAACAACTGGTCAGCCTCGGTGGCGAATACATGGAAGCGATGTCTCAACAGATCCACAGGCAGGAGGGTGTCCTCGACAAGTTCATCGGGGACTCCATCATGGCTTTCTGGATTGCACAGGTCGATGGGTCTCGAGTCACTTCTCGAGCCTGCATCGCCGCCCTGGAGTCGCAGAGATGCCTGGCTCGATTACGCGAGAACTGGGCCAGCAGGTCTATGCCACAATTGCGGGCAAGAATCGGACTTCACACTGGCCCCCTCCTGGTCGGAAACATGGGCTCATCGACACGACTCAACTACACCGTGATTGGGGACTCGGTGAATCTCGCAAGTCGCCTTGAAGGGCTCAATCGACTCTATTCCACCGAGATCATCGTGAGTGAAGAGGTTGCCAATATCGTCGCTGAAGAAATGCATTGTCGAATTCTCGATCATGTAGCGGTCAAGGGACGGCGCCAGGGTGGCAGCATCTACCAACTGGTCTGCGAAAAGAGTCTAGCAACACCTCAGCAACTTGAACTGGCCCGACTTCATCAAAGCGCTCTCGCCTGGTACAAAGATGGGGAGTTCGCCCGTGCGGCACAAGAGTTCGAATCGGTCTGTAGCAGATTTCCAGATGATCAGCCCGCGAAAGTCCTCGCCCTGCGATGCCTCGAATACACAAAGGCTCCCCCCGACAACTGGAGCGGGTTCATTTCACTGGATCTGAGTATTCAGCGAGGATGATCGATTGAGGATCATTGCACCCAAGACCCGCATTCAAGCCCAATCATCCCGGCCTGATCACAACTTGCTTCGCTTCACATTCAAGGGAAAATAGTGGTTACACTGGTGTGTGACAGGTAATTTGATGTGATTCATGAACTCATGGATTAAGGACTGGAAAATGTTGACTGCTTATCGTGAAGATGACGGCTCTTATTTCCTGGTCGGCCATCCGATCCTGTTAAAAATTCTATGGACGATTCCAGATACCTTGCGATCCATCATCGCGGATCCAATTTCTAACGCCGCTGCCACTCTCCGGCTTTTTCCCATCGCATACACCGACCCAGTAGCTCAGGCTGAGCACACCAGGTTGCTCGGGGATGACCTGAAGAATAGCCAGCTTGGCAAGGTAGCCATCTTTGAAGAAGTGATCGCTTCCTGCAATCCCGACAGTGGAGAGATCCAGATTCCAGAAGCTCGGTTCGATCCATTCCTGGCAGTCTTGACCGACCTACGTCTGGTTCTTGCTGAAGATATCGGAATCGAATCGGACGGCTGGGAAGAACTTCTCGATGATGATGCGGCGGAAGACCCAAAAGTTCACCTGCTCAACCTCCTCGCTGCAATTCAACAACTGCTTCTAGAAGCCACCGGGATGGTCGATGTGGACCTGAACCTCGATGGACACTGAAAGAACCTGACGCATTCCTTGAGGGGGCAGCATGGAGCAACGATCAGAAAAGAACTTTGCGGTCGCAGTGTGTCTCTCTGGTGTTTTTGGAGTTATTGGCATACAACACTTCTATCTGGGTCGCTATCTTGAGGGATCTTGTGACCTGGGTCTTTCCATTTTCGGATACTTTAGTTTGATGAACGGTGAAATTGTACTGGGTGTGGTTGCACTCGCTATCGATGGAATACACACCTTCATTGTCACGATCCTGCTGCTCACAGGTTCATTTCGGGATGGGCAAGGAAAACTGGTTTGCTACCCTGGCCAGAAATTGAAAGGTGCATCGAATGTCTGAGATTCAAAAGAGTGATAAGGATTTTGTGCCAACGGTCCTCCTATGCATCTTCCTGGGTGGATTAGGCGTGCACCGTTTTTATGTGGGTAAGGTCGGCACTGGTTTGCTGATGCTATTTACCCTCGGCGGCTTTGGCATCTGGGCACTGATTGATCTGATCATGATCGTGACCGGTAGTTTCAGAGATGCTGATGGACTTCTAGTAAAAAACTGATCGCAATGTTCCGGGTCGAAGTACTCCTGGACGCAAACACTAACCACTTCGATCTAGAAGGCTGCTGCCTTGAAGCCTCGTGAACTGATCTACATGCTCGGCTTCAGGCCGAAACTCAAGGAGTACTCCCACACCGTGGTCGAGTACGATTTGCCCATCGATGGCAAGGTTCAGTACGCGCAGTGGCAACACCCCGCAGAGAGCACCAAGCCGGTGCGCCAGGATGAGATCACCGAACTGAGATCGTTTCTCAATCCTGGGGATGTGGCGATCGATATCGGTGCACACACCGGCGACACCGCGCTTCCGATGGCGCTGGCCACCGGACCCGGCGGCTGTGTTCTTGCACTGGAGCCCAACCCCCATGTGTACCGTGTGCTGGAGATCAACGCAGAACTCAACCGCGAGCGTGGAACGATCATCCCGTTGAAATTTGCTGCCACGCCCGAGGACGGTGAGTTCGATTTCGAGTACTCCGATGAAGGCTACTGCAACGGTGGGCTGCATGTCGGTATCAGCAAGTGGCGTCACGGCCATGCATTCAAACTGAAGGTGGAGGGCAAACATCTTCCCACCTATCTCGCGAAACATCACCCCGACCAGATCGGAAAACTCCGCTTCATCAAGGTCGACGCGGAGGGCTTCGATGCGCAGATTCTTCGGTCGATGCACGCATTGATCGAGAAGACCAGGCCATTCATCAAAGCTGAGGTTTTCAAACTGACCACACAACCTCAGCGAGAGCAGCTCTTCGATTTTCTAGATTCCCTCGATTATCAGGTGCACCGAGTCATCGACGATCTGAATTACCGAGGACCGATTCTGGGGCGCGGCGATCTGATGCAGGTGGCTCACTATGATGTCTTTTGCGATCCCGGTTAACTGACTCGACTCAGTCCAGGAAATATCGTTCCCCCACCTCAGCAACTGCGAATCCGCGGCGTTCGACCTCGGCTCGAACCGAGCGATCTCGAAGTGCCGGATTGGTATGGTTGAGATGGATGAACCGGAATCGTCCGGGGGTTTCTCGGGCCTTATCGGCAAGATGCTCCATCGTGACCACCATCGGAGGGTGAGGAATCTCCGACAGATCTCTCCCTGGAAGTTCCCTGCCATCGTAGAAGGTCGCATCGAGATAGCAGAGATCCGCACCATCGATCAGGAGATCGAGAACACCATCTTGCCACCCATCGATATCGGGACAGAAGACAACTGAGCGACTTGGGCCATCGATGCGCCAGGCAACCGTATCGGAGAACTCATCCCGATGCTGAACGCCATGCGGGGTGGCCGTCACTCCGGGAAAGATCTCGACCGGCTCGCCCTTCTTGATCACTTGAAGATCGATCTGATCCAGCCGTACCAGTTGGCTCCACGGACCATTTTCACGCAGGAAGCTCGCCATCCTGGATGTGCAATGCACTCGCACCGCATCGGTCGATGCCACCTCGCGCCCAAGTTGAATCAACCCGGTGTAGTGTCCAATATGAGCATGCGTCAGCAGCAGGGTATCGATCGGGCGACGACCTTCATTGGCCAACCCCGTCAGTTCGCGCAGCAACGACAACTGCTCCTCGATCGCCGGTGTCGCCTCGAGCAGGACGGTTTTCCCCGAGGAGTGATCCACCAGTGCAAGACAGGCGGGCCCGAGACGGATTCCTTCACTGCGCGCGGCAATACAGCACGGTTTCTGGCAGCCGAGATGAGGAACTCCGCCATCCTGGGCGATCCCCAGCACGATCAGTTCAACTCCTGAACGCTGTTCACGCAGGTGGGTACCGTGGCACCCGACCTGCGTGAGCAGCAAGATGAAGATCAGCAGAGTTCGAATCACTGACCCGTGGCGTTCTGAGGGGTTCCAGGCATCGGGAACAATCGAATGTTCTTGAATTGAATCGGAGTTCCTTCCGACTGCAGGCAGATCGGTCCGGCAACTTCAGCACAGTCGCTGGCGCTATTGACCACCTTGCCGTTGACCATCAGAACCACATCACCGCCATTGCAGTGAATCTCGTAGTGATTCCACTGGCCCACTTCATTCTCGTTCATCCCGGTGTGCTTGGTGTTTCTGCCGCGTGTCCGATCTGGATCGGTTTTCATCGGAAACTCTCCGATACACCAGAAATCCCCAGCACTTCCAGACTGCAACTGGGCCTCGATACTCTTGGGCCACACCTTGTGCTCTCCCACCTGGCGGAAAAGAACCCCTGAGTTGCCGCCCTTCTTGGTGACGGGATCCCAGCGCCAATCCGCTTCCAGAACAAAGTTCTGATACTTCTGATCGGTGTAAATGTAACCGGCAGGATTACCTTTGCAGGAAAGAACTCCATCGGCCACCGACCAGACATCTTCCAACTTGGCATCGTTCTTCAGGAATGCCGACCATCCTGCCATATCGTATCCGTTGAACATCTGCACGAAATCGCCATCGAAACGCCAGCGGTGGGAGTTCGGGATCTCTCGCACTCGTATCGATCGAAACCAGACATCGTTGCCATGATCTTGAAGAACGATGTGGCCCTTCTTGACGGTGCCAAAGTCTTTCCATGCGTTGAACTTGCTGGCGGCCACCCGCTTGTTCCAGTCGACCGAGCCAATCTTTGCGCGAAGAACCAACACGCCATTGACCCAGTGCTCGACATTGCCTGCGCAGTGGACGATGCGAGCATGATTCACTTCACCTGGAGGATTCAATTTCTTGTTCTGTGGTGAATACAGTGCGTACAGCGCACCACTGGAAACATTGTTGTTAGATGTCAGATCCTCATCACCAAATACCTGGTACTCCGGAGCAGAAAAATAAGATGCTCCGTTGTTCTCATTGGCCAGATACATGATGCCGCTGTTGGAGCCCGCTTGTGCCTTCCACTCCATCTCCAGTTCGAAATCATCGTACTGTTGCACGGTGACGATATCGCCACCTCCTCCACCATCCATCACCTGGAGCCACCCGTCCTCCACCTGCCAACCATGGTTCGGGAAGACGTCTTTTCGATATCCCCGCCAGGCTGCGGTGGATTCGCCATCAAAGAGTTGCACCCAACCATCCGGAGCGACGATCGGGTTGGCCCGATCTGAAGTGGTGGCGTCGAGCAAGGCGGGAGCCAGTGATAGCAGTAAGAGTAGCGCAGAGAGCGCGACCAGCACCGAGATCCGATCTTGCAGCGATTTGGGGGTCAGTGACATCTTGTTCCTCCTTCAGATGAACCGCTGGATTCGGGTCGGAGTCTGATTCCGCCCCGCATTTCCAGGATATTGCATGCTGTCAAGGTACGCCGAGGAGAGGCCCGGTCAATGCCATACCTTCGATACGAATCAGTGCTGGAGTCCGCTCCGATCCTGTGAAGGATGGCAGCAAGAAACGAGGAGCCATGGAAATCTGCCTGCTGCTACTGCTGCTGGCCCAGACTCCGGAACCGAGCCATATCGACCGTACGGTCGAGGGTTGGACGATCCGGGTCGAAAAGAAACTGCTCGACCAGGACCCCGTCCTCGCCGACCAGGCGCTTTCTCTCATCGAGATGCAACTTCGAGACCTGGTCTGGGTGCTGCCACCGAACCGAATCGAGGAGTTGCGTCGGGTGAAGATCGTGATCGACCTCAATCGTCCCGGAATTCGTGGTCTCCAGTACCATCCCGATCTCAACTGGCTCAAGAAGGGAGGTCATTCACTCGACCTCCACAAGGTCGTCCACATCCCGCAGGCTCATTCCTATGTCGCCCTCAAGAGATCTAACATCCAGCCATGGGTGATGCTTCACGAGATGTCGCATGCATGGCACGATCAGATCGTCACCTTCGATGATCCTGAAATCCTCAACGCCTTCAAAGCTGCCGTGGTCGCACGCAATTATGAAGAAGTACTTCACATGAATGGCAAGATGCGACGCCACTATGCACTGACCGACCACAAGGAATACTTCGCCGAGGGCACCGAGGCATATGTTGGCACCAATGACTTTTTTCCATTCGTGAAGCCTGAACTGAAAGCTCACGATCCACTACTCTTCGATCTTCTCGATAAGATCTGGGGAGGATCCTGAATTGAATCCTGCAATTCTTGCATCAGTGCTTTCGATGGTGATCGGGGTTTCCTTTCAACCGGAAGGAACTCCCTCCATCCAGGACCTGCTTCCCGAGCCGATCATCCCCCTCGAGGATCGCACCGACTGGTTGATAGACCCTTCCCCCTATATCGCCGGTGTCTTCCGTGGAGCACACGACAACGAGATCAGCCTCTCCAACGGATTGGTTCGACGTACCTTTCGCATCTCGCCGAACCTTGCAACCGTGGGACTCGACAATCTCAGCAGTGGTGAATCGATACTGCGCTCGGTTCGCCCGGAGGGTCGGATCGTCCTAGATGATGTCCCGTGGGACATCGGAGGACTGGTCGGTCAGCCCAATCATGCTTTCCTCCGCAGAGAATGGGTCGATCAGATGACGGTCGATCCAGCGGCATTGAAGCTGGTCGATTGGGAGGTCGGACCCATCGAGGAACGGATGCCATGGAAACGAGTTCGCCATCACGCCCCCGCGGTCGAGTGGCCACCAAAGGGAGTCTCGATCCGCTTCGATTTCGAGACTCCGACGAGTAACAAGCTCTACCCCGTCGGATTGCTTCCCAGTGCGTTGGGACGAGAACAACTACTCGTCGATGAATTCGAGGTTGTAGATCCATCCTGGAAAATACACGTCTCCGCTGGAGACCCGGATGCGACCTTCAGTGATCAAGGAATCCCCGGAGCCATCCGTGTCAGTGCAAACCGAGTCGTCACTGCGGAGCGAGATCTCCCTGCCAACGTGAATTTGATCGAGTTGACCATCGATGTCGGAGATGACCGGAGCAAGAGCTGGGGACCGGGCATCGCTCTGATCTGGAAAGATCGAACGGTGAAGTTCTACCTTCGACCGGGGGAGGGGGTCTTCGGTGTGTGGAATGGGTCTGAAAGGCTTCATGGCGGTCGGCAAGCTTTCGATGTCGAGAAACCGCTGACCCTTCGCATGCGCCTGGAGAAGTCTGCCATCCATCTGGAGACCAGTACCGATGGAAAGCAGTGGTCGAGGGGAGGAACCATCGACCTCCCGGATGATGTAGGAGCGCCTTCCCGCGTCCGCATAGGCAAGAGCAGTATCGATGGAGGCACAAAAGACTTCGCCGGTGAACCCGGCGATGTTTCAAGGATGCAAATCCTACACTTCGCCGCCTTTGGTCGGTTTGATCCATCTTCGATCGATGAAAAGTCACTGGGGACCGGGCATCGATTGCGAGTTTCAGTGCATTACGAGCTTTATGATGGAATCCCCTGCTTCTCCAAGTGGATCGAGTTCGAGAACAACTCCGCGAAACAGATCACGGTGAATCGGTTTACCAGTGAGATTCTTGCCGCGGTGGAACACACTTCTCGGGTCGAAGAACGGGGAGTTCATTTTCCGACACCAAATATCCTCGTGGAGACCGACTATTCATTCCAGGGAATGGATCCCGAGACCGTCTCGAAGTTTTCTGTTCACTGGATGAAGGATCCCTTCTACAAGAGCCAGGTCAATTATCTGCGATCGACCCCATGCTTGCTCGAAGTTCGCCCCACAGTCGGCCCAGCTCAGGACATTGCCATCGGTGAACGATTCAGATCGTTCCGTACCTTCATCCTTCCTCAAGATGGCACCGATCGGGAGCGAAACGGACTTTCCCGGCGGCGTATGTATCGAATCATCGCACCGTGGACGACTGAAAATCCACTGATGATGCACGCCCGATATGCCGACTGGGATCGCATCAAACTCGCCATCGATCAGTGTGCTGAGGTCGGATTCGAGATGGTGATCATGACATTCGGTAGCGGATTTCAGATCGAAAATGATAGCGATGCTTACCTGGAGAAGATGAAAGGCTATGCGGACTATGCCCGCAGCAAGGGGATCGAGATCGGTGGCTATTCTCTCCTCTCCAGTCGCTCCATCGGCTCAGGTAATGACATCGTTTCGCCACCAGGAGTCACCCCGACACATGGCAACTGTCCGGCACTGGCAAGCGACTGGGGCCAGGAGTACTTCCGGAAGTTGTATCAGTTTTTCGAGAAGACAGGGATGCGCTTGCTCGAGCATGACGGCTCCTATCCGGGAGACATCGATATCACCCAACGACTACCGCTTCAGAAGGGTGAACTGGATTCACGCTGGGTTCAGTGGCAAATCATCACCGATTTCTACAAGTGGTGCCGGGCCAACGGCGTCTACCTCAACGTACCCGACTACTACTACCTTGCCGGATCCAACAAGTGCGGCATGGGCTACAGGGAGGTCAACTGGAGCCTCCCCAGAGATCAGCAGGTGATCCACACCCGTCAGAACATCTTCGATGGTACCTGGACCAAGAACGGATCGATGGGTTGGATGTTTGTCCCCCTGACCCAGTATCACGGCGGCGGCGCGGCAGCGACGATTGAGCCGCTATCGCAGCATATCGATCACTATCAGAGAATCATGATGAGTAACCTCGGCGCTGGCGTGCAAGCGTGCTATCGAGGACCACGATTGTTCGATACCCCTGAAACGCAATCGATGGTCAAGAAGAGTGTCGACTGGTTCAAGAAGCACCGCCAGGTACTCGAAGGCGATTTGATTCATCTCCAAAGGGCAGATGCCAGAGACCTCGACTACTGGTTGATGGTGAATCCAGCTGCCAAGGAGAAGGGACTCCTGATGCTGTTCAACCCACTCGATGAGCCGACAACAAAGAAACTTCGCATTCCACTTTATTACACCGGACTGGTCGAGAGTGCCCATCTACGCGTAGAGGATGGAATCCTGCAATCTATCGAACTAATGCGAGATCGATCCATCGACTTGGAAGTTACTGTGAAGGCGGGTGGATACAGTTGGATCACCTTCGAGTGAAGAAATTGCAGGACGTTTCAATGATCAAACTCGTCGGCTAGCATGAAGATCTTGGCTATCTTCTCTGGTGGGAGTTTTCATGAAGTTCATCATCTCCATCTCGATGTTTTTCGCCTTTCACTGCTCCGGTCTCCTGGCGCAGGCACCTCAGTTCAATAACGAAACTGCCAGTGCAGGCCTCGCCGGAGTCGCCTTCATTCCAGGGGTCTACAACCACCCCACCTATACCGGACCAGTGGTGTGCGGCGACTTCGATCGCGATGGGTGGCAGGATCTCTTCGTTCCCAGTGGGGGCGGCGCTGGAATCCCCGATCACCTCTTCATCAATGATGGAGACGGTACTTTCACCGATCGAGCCGAAGAATGGGGACTGACCGACGTTCACATGGGAAAAGGAGCGGCTGTCGGCGATTTCAACAACGATGGCTGGCTCGACATCTATGTCACCAGTGCTGGCAGTGGAATCACCGGATCCCCAGGAAATCACCGCCTGTACAGAAACTCCGGCAATGAAACCTTTACCAATATTGCCGTCTCTGCAGGAGTCAATGCGACGTCCAGTATCGAGGATGGATTTGGCTGCTGTTTCGGTGATTACGATCTCGATGGAGACCTGGATCTGTTCGTCGCCGGCTTTGCCAGCAACAACAGTGGAAATCGACTGTTCAGAAACAATGGCAACGAGACCTTTACAGACATGACCGCCTCCATCGGGCTCTTCTCTGGAGTCTCAGGAGCTTCTGGATTCGCTCCCCGATTGCAAGATATGGATGGCGACCACTATCCGGAGTTACTGCTGGTTGCCGATTTCGGTACCAGTCATTACTTCCGCAATAATACCGATGGCACCTTCTCCGAGATCTCTTCCAGCGCCAACACTGCCCAGGAAGAGAACGGAATGGGTCAATCTGTTGGAGACTACAACAACGACGGCCTCATCGATTGGTATGTCACTTCCATCTATCGCCCCAACATCGGCTGGACCGGCAACAAGCTCTATATCAATCAGGGGAATCATTCCTACCAGGAAATCTCAGCAAGTGCTGATGTCGATGACGGAGGTTATGGGTGGGGTGCCATCTCCATCGATGTAGACCATGACCGGTTTGTCGACATCATCGAGACCAATGGTGCTGGTGGGCAATTCGATAATGAGCAGTCCTATTTCTTCAGAAATCTCGGCAATAACACCTTTAACGAGCAATCGATTGCGTCCGGTTTGATACACGACGGCTTTGGTCGTGGCATCTTGAATTTCGACAGCGATAACGATGGTGACCAAGATGTGGTGATCGCAGGAAACTATGAGGAACTTCGATACTTCAGAAATGACACCGCTGCAGGAAATCGACACTGGGTGAGAATCTTCCTCGACAACGATGGAAACTCCGATGTCGCTGCGGATGGAGTGGGAGCGAGGGTGCAGGTCATCACGGACAGCGGTTCCCTGTATCGCTGGATTGATGTGGGAGACAACTTCATCTCGCAGAGCGAGATGTCGGCTCATTTTGGACTGGGATTGGATGATCTGATCAGTGAAATCCGGGTCATCTGGCCCGACGGCCTGGTTCAGAGTGGAAACAACTTTGCAGTGGATCAGACCATCACATGGCACCGCGGCTCTGATTCGCTCATCCGGGGCGATGCCAACACTGATCTACAGATCGACATCTCCGATCCAGTATTGATTCTCGGGCATCTATTTGGAGGGGCAGTATTGCCCTGTCAGGAAGCCGCAGAAGTCAATGGTGACGGCTCTCTCGACATCTCGGATCCGGTTTACCTTCTCAGTTATGCCTTCGGCGGCGGCGCTCCCCCGCCCGCTCCATTCCCGACGTGCGGCGTGACGGTTTTCACTTTCCCCTGCGACGAACCCGGATGCCCCTGAACGGTCGGCTCCCCTGCGTTCACTCCAGTGATTCGACGGGGGTCGCGATGCCACAATTTTCGCAATTCGGCAGCAATGAATGGGTGATCTTCTGACACGAATCACATTCACCAAAGAGATCCGTACCACACGAGGGACAGCAATATGAGCTTTCTTCTTGATGCTTCGTTTCTGCAATGTTGGGGAGATGGGGTCCCTTTTTTCCCCAGAACACATCACGCATGATTCCTCTTCGGATCGGAAAATCACAGCGCGGGCAGCGACACTTTTCATACGATTCTCGATATCGACGGAGCAGCAGATCCTTGGGCGGAGTCGAGAGATTTCTCAGTGTGAATTTCAGGAACATTCCAACAATCAGGATGGCGACACCGATGGCGATGTACTTGAAGTAATCCCGAGGAAAATGCTCGAAAGCAATCACCCCTACCTCCCAGAAGGTTGCGACAAGGAGTGCGAAGAATATTGGCCGATAGGGGCTTCTCCTGTGCCTCTTCACCAACCAGGCAGCAAGCAAGAACATCGGTAATGGAATCCCCAGCTTGTAGAACGCAAGCATGAGCCTATGCGAATCGTAAGCAGCACTAAATTTTACTCTGGCGGGGATATTGTGGTTGCTGACCACCATACGTTGATTGCGGATGTCGTCGGTCAATTCGAAATCTCTCGAGTTGCTCTCTGTCACGGCGATGTTCGCTGCTTCAAGTTTTTCCTGTGAAGATAGAAAACGAGAACGTGCATCTGCCAGTGCAAGAACATCTTCCTCGGGGGGCTGGAGGCTCTGTTCGATACTCAGCCTGTGCAAAGCTGAGATCTCTTCCATCACCTGGCGAGCATTCTCCTTGCTCGCCTTGTAGTCCTGCTGAAGATTCCGGTTCCGTTGAAGCTCTCGACTATTTTCACGCTGTTGTGCAAGTAGATCGTCTAGTTGTTCCTGTGGCCCCTGGTCCAGAGCACCGATGAAACCCTGCTCATCGGGTCCTTCCAGATCACTCACATCGTATCGAAGAAAATCGAAGAACCAGATGAGCAATAACGCGAGTATCAGTGTCAGTGAAATCGATTGTAGTCGCTGCCAGAAGGTGCCCTTGGATTCGAGATTTTTCGCCATGAAAACTATCCCTCTCCCGCTATGCCCATCTGTGTGCACACCACTATTAGGTCGTTCAACTCAGTTCGATACTCCATCTGACAACTCAGGTTCTTGTCGCTGCAACTTCTTCGCCTCGTGATCATCCACCAGATCACTGTGGCACGTGGCTCTCGATTCCTCATTGACCATCGTCTTGCGTGTCTTGGAAGCAAGTTTGTGAATTTCGGAAGGTTCCAGTACGCCACGCTTTTCGAGGATCTCCTGCTGCTCTTCGGTCAGCGCAGCACTGCGAATCGATGCTCCCCTGTCGAAACCATCGGCCTTGCCACTGGCAAACTGCTGGATCTCCTTCGAGATGCGAACGCTACACCAGTCGTGACCGCACATGGCACAGAAATCTGTGTCGACATCGAGATCCTCATCATGGAGTGCCCGTGCGGTGTCGGGATCAAAGGAGAGATCGAAGTGCTTCTGCCAGTTGAGGGCGGCACGAGCCTTGGTCAACTCATCGTCTTGGTCGCGGCTACCAGGAATTCCCAGCGCCACATCTGCCGCGTGTGCGGCAATCTTGTAGGCGACGCAGCCCTGCTTCACATCGTCTTTCTTCGGCAGGCCCAGATGTTCCTTGGGAGTCACATAGCAGAGCATCGATGCTCCGTGGTATCCGGCTGCGGTCGCTCCGATACAGGAGGTGATGTGGTCGTAGCCGGGGAAGATGTCGGTGACCAATGGGCCGAGCACATAAAAGGGGGCACCGTGACAGAGCCTTCGTTGTAACTTCATGTTGAACTCGATCTGGTCGAAGGGGACATGTCCCGGCCCCTCGACCATCACCTGCACGCCATGTGCCCAGGCGATCTCTGTCAACTGCGCGATCGTCTCCAGTTCTCCCAGTTGCGCCTCGTCGCTGGCGTCCGCCAGTCCCCCGGGTCGCAGACCATCTCCCAATGAGAAACTCACATCGTAGCGACGCATGATCTCGCAGATCTGATCGAAGCAGGTCACCATCGGATTGTCTTCGTCGTGCATGATCATCCACTTGGCCAGCAGCGAACCCCCTCGGCTGACGATCCCGATGAGGCGCTTCTCGATGTGTGGGATGTGCCAGGGTCGTACACCGGCATGGATGGTGAAGTAATCGACCCCCTGAGCCGCCTGGTGCTCGAGACTCTCGAGGATGATCTGGTGATTGAGATCTTCGATCTTTCGTCCGATGATCATCGAATAGATCGGAACCGTGCCGATCGGCACCGTGCTCTCCTCGATCAAGGCGAGACGACACGCGTCGATGTCTCCACCGGTCGAAAGGTCCATCGCCGTATCGGCGCCCCAGCGCTGGGACCACTTCAATTTCTCGACTTCTTCATCGGTGCCCGATGACACCGGTGAGGCACCCATGTTGGCATTGATCTTGGTGCTGCTGGCTCGGCCGATCGCCATCGGGTCGAGATTGTGCCTGAGGTGCTCACGGTTTGCCGGAATGATCATACGACCTGCGGCGATCTCATCTCGTACCTGCTGAGATGAGAGGTGCGGCTCCCTCTCTGCCACCCTTTTCATCTCGGGAGTGACTATTGCCAGTCGCGCACTTTCCAGTTGCGTGACCGGTTCAAAACCTGCAGGAGCCACGCAGCGGATGAACTCGCCGATCTCCTGATGATTGTGACCTCCACAGCCACCATCTGAATCAGCACCTTTTTCGATGGACCATCCAGCGGGCAGGAAATCCCAGGCGGTCCGTGTCGAGGGCTGCGGCATTCCCGGAGTATCGGGAGAGGAGAACGCCAGCGGGCCTCCAATATCCGGGGCATTGGCAAAGGAACCTGGATTGGTTCCCTCGGCGCCCGAGGACGGATTGCAAGCTCCCTTCAGCGGAAGCGACCAGGAGCGATTGTCATTATTCAAGGAAACTGCCTTCCCTCCGCCGGCATGAACCGGATCAGGTTCCACGGGTCCATCTCAGCATCATCCCCTGATGCGCCCCGAGCAGAGGCGCAGTGTAGATCCTCCATCGACCGCCATCGAGGCGGATGGGATCACTTCTTTTCGGCGAGTGGAGAACGCGATCCAGGGGCAGCGGCAGCGACCAGCCCCGATACAGGTCTCGCTCCGAGGGGATGTTGGGTAGTAAACTTGATTTCTTGTCCGAATACTGAAAATTGAGGATACTGGTAGGAAGACTGGTGCTTTGCACCTGGATGAAAGGGCTTCATGAAAACCTCTACAGTACTGCTACTGCTCCTCTCCTGTACATTACTCGCCACTGCGGGGGATAAATCGCTATTCCAGAACAACTCGCAACAGATCGAGTTCTATCGCCAAACCAACGCCGAGATGGTCGAAGCGGCCCTGGACACGGTTCGCAGCCACTTCACCTCCTATTACGAGGGCGATATGGAGAAACTAAAATCAGCATGGTCAAGGAATGGAATCGTCGAAGTCGCCCTCCCCGGCATCGCAGATAAGAATGGCCTCGCCGAGTTCAGCGTCCAGCGCACGAGCATCGATCTGTGGACCCAGAAGATGCAAGATGAGATCGATTCCTCTGGCGTTCAGACCTGGTCAGAAAATCAATTCCATCCCGATCATCCTCTGTTCTTGACGGTGCTGAACTTCACCGAAAGCAGTGCCATGATCCTGGTTGAGGACCCCACGCAGTATCTGATGGGACCACAGAACTCAAATCTCAGGTTCATGAACAATAATTCAATCATCTTCAAGGTTGTCTTTGGTGCATCATTTCAGATGATTCTGTCGCCTCTCTCAAACAATCCAAAAATCCTGCAGATGATGATGACACCGATCAGCGGCTGCTGATCACTCCTTGTCAGCTGTTTTTCCGATGATCTTGATCATCTGATTGTCGACCGGCTTCAAGGTCGATCGATGCAATTCTGCCACCGATCTCAACTCTTCAATAATCTCCGGATGCTTCTTCGCCAGATCCTTCTTCTCCGACGGATCATGCTCCAGATGATAAAGCAGCGGTGTCTCGTGGATCGTTTCCTTGGCTCCCGATCTCGGCCTTGATCGAAAGTGCATCTTCCAGGGACCCTTGCGGACCGCGTATAGAACATCTCCCCGGTAATAGAAGACGCTGTTACGGGGTGAAGGACCCGTGCCGCGGATCCTTGCCGACAGATCTCCCCCGTCATAGACACGATCAGCGGGCAGCTGAACTGCAGCGAGCGAACAGAAGGTCTGTAACAGATCGAGCGTGGCACCTGGGTCTGTCACCACTTCTGGCCTTGCAGTACCGGGCCACCAGATGATGGTCGGTACCCGCATTCCACCCTCGAAGGTCGTGCCCTTACCCGCTCGTAAGAGTCCTGCACTTCCCCCCATGTCGCCGTACTCCAGCCATGGCCCATTATCCGAGGTGAAGATGACGATCGTGTTCTTCGAGAGCCCACGAGTACGCACCGCATCGAGCACCTTTCCGACACTAGCGTCGATCTCCTCGATCACATCGCCATAGAAACCACGCTCGCTTCGATCGATGAACCGATCGGAACGAAAGAGCGGTACATGTGGCATCGAGTGTGCCAGGTACAGAAAGAAGGGTTTGTCCTGGTTTGCATCGATGAAAGCGACCGCTTCATCGCCGTACCGCAGGGTGATGGTGCGCTGATCGGTCGGTTGCTCGATCACCTCATCGTTTCGGTGCAACGGAACATCCCAGTACTCGTACTTCGGATCGAGAAACGCATCCCACCCCTTGGGGCCCTTCTTGTTGCGATCCATGTCGTTGGAGTAGGGCACACCGAACCACTGATCGAAGCCATGTCGATGTGGAAGGAACTGCGGCAGATGCCCCAGATGCCATTTTCCCACCATACCGGTGGCATATCCGGCTCCCTTCAGCGCCTCTGCGATGGTGATTTCAGAATCAGGAATGCCGCCGGCAGAGTTGGGAAACAGCACACGGCGCTTCGGCGAACAGAGTCCGCTGCGTATCGGCAATCGTCCCGTCATCAAACCGGCACGACTGGGCGTGCAGACCGGTGCAGCGACATAGAACTGCGTCCATCTCTGCCCTTCGGCAGCCATCTGATCGAGATGTGGCGTCGCGATGGTCGGATGACCGAAGCAGCCGAGGTCTCCGTATCCCAGGTCATCGCAGAAGATCACGATGAAGTTAGGTGGACGATCATCAGCCTCAACAGATCCGTACCCGAGAAGAACACCGGTCAGCATCCACAGTATCTTCAACTTCGCTCCTTTCGACCCCTCGCGAGTATCGGTTGTAACAGCAAGACGGCAGCCATCAATCCAACGGCCTTTGGACCATTCCATGTGTCTTCCATGATGAAGGCGTATCCGATGTAGGCCGACAGCAGGATCCGGATCAGTGGAATCCACGGATACAGCGGAACCCTGAAGGGACGAGGTGTTTCGGGCTCGCTCCGGCGCAGTCGGATGATCGTCAATGCCAGTGGCACATCGACGATGAGAGTGCACATTCCATTGAGCAGCAGCAGTTCTTTCCTCGCCAGAAAAGCCAGTGATAAGATGATCAACAGTGCCTGTAAACACAGGGCATGGGTCGGAGCATTCTTCGAGTTCGAGCGCCCCAGTCCGGCAGGCATCTGACCGTCGCAAGCCATCCGCCAGCTGATCCGGGAAGAAACCTGAATACAACTGCTGAGTGTCGAGATCAAGAGCAGCACGAACACCAGATCGAACAGTGTTGCTGCATCATCACCGAACAGTCGCTGCGCCGTGAAGGTTCCCAGGTCCGAGATTCCATTGCCCTCGGCATCGACCATCTGTGCCGGATCGGTAGCCAGTACGAACACCAGGTTCACCAGTAGATACAGCACCGTGACCCCACCGAGCCCAATGATCAAGGCGCGAGGAATGTTGCGACCGGGATCCCGGACTTCACCCGCCATCAGGGCCACCGCGTTATAGCCAGCAAACGCGAAACCAGCGAAGATGCTCGAGAAGAAGATCTTCTCCACGAGTGCCCACCCCTGTAACGGACTCGGCTGCAGCGCTGTGGCTTCGACTGCTGCTGCAGTTCCTTCCCCCCAGAAGATGGCAGCCATTCCGGCAGCGATAAAGCCAGCGATCAGCGCCACCTTCAGGACAGTTGTCGTGTTGTTGAAGAGCGCGCCGACTCGAACACCACGGGTGTGAAGCCCCGTCAAGATCAAGACCGCAGCAACGGAGGCGACCAGGTCAGGTATTGCTGGAATCAGATTGTTGAAGTGCTTGCCGAGAGTTCCTGCAACGAATGCGCTGCCCACGGTCCATGCTGCAGGTCCTGAAATCACTCCGAAGAGATAGCTGGCCCGCGCCCCAAAGGCTCGACGAACATATAAATAGTCCCCCCCGGACTGGGGCATCATGGCACCCAGCTCTGCGGTGGTGAGTGCGCTGAGTATCGCGATGAGAGAAGCCACGCACCATGTGAGCAAGACCGCCCAGCCACTTCCCAGCTCCGCTGCAAAGTGGCCCGTGGTGGTGAAGACTCCGGCACCGATCACCGTCGTCACGACCATCACTGTCGCGGAGAATTGACCCAGATCTCGGGAATTTTTATTCATTCATCTTCCAAAATTGCATTCCAGCCGCAGGGTAGGATATTCTGCGACACCTGCCACACTGCGTGGGGATCAGTATCCCTCATCCGGGAGTAGAAAAAAGATGCCAGTGGATTCATCGGGCTTCGTTGCCAGTCACAGGGTCGACGCAGGGGGGAATTGCCAGGTATGGGCAGGCCACCTCTCCGATGGCACTCCAGCCTTTCTCAAGAAATTTGTTGAGTCACGCAGCTGGAACCAGGAACAGCAAGCACTGCTCAACTGGTTACCACGGTGTCCTTCTGCCCTGGCCAACCTGCCACGTCTTCTCGATCAGGATCCTGGCGATAGAACCTTGCTGATTTCAGCGGTCGCCGGAGTCTCGATAGAAAAGGCACCCCTGGCTGCCGGACAACTGGAGCAGGTGATGCAACAGGCGGGCAAATGGTTGAGTGCTCTCCATCAGCTGGATCCACAGGATACGGATGATCTGTCGTTGAGCGATTCGTTACCGCTTCGACTCGAGTCGTGGATCGAAAATCACGGAAACTCACTCTCTGAAAATGAAATCCAGAAGGCGCGGAAACTCGTCGGTGATGGCTCTCTCTTCAAATCGACCACCCGTGCCTGCTGCCATAATGACTATCAGCCGCGGAACTGGTTATGGGATGGCGACCGGATCGGGATCATCGATTTTGAGCATGCTCATCCCAACCATCCGGCATTTGACTGGGTTCGACTGGAAACCGGAATCTGGCAAAAAGCACCTGAGTTGAGAGAACGGTTCATCGAGGGATATGGGGAAGAACCGGACTGGAGCGACGGAGCGGTCCTCGATGCCATCTGCGCCATCTATGCCGTCGGATGCATCGTCTGGGGGAGCCGGCATCAAGAAGCGGCCATCGTGGCGAACGGCCGCCGAATTCTCGATTGAGATGGCGAAGAGCGATGGCCCTCTGGATGGCTACTTCTGTTCCTCGCGCGCTTTCTCCTGGAGTGCGACGACTCTCTGTAGTTCGGAGCGAGCCGATTCGTACCCGGGAGCTTGCTGAAGTACCTTTTCCAGCTCTTCTTGTGCCTCATCCAATCGTCCCAGCAGCCGTAATATCCTCGCTCTGGTCACCCGATGAATCGGCACCGGCCTGCGCTTGAAGATCTGATCGAGATCGTTCAGAGCCAGTATCAAGACTGCCTGCGCCTCTTCGGCCCGACCCGCAGCGGTCAGAACCTCGGCCTTTCGTTGCAACCAGGGCGCCTTGAGAGCAGCGTTTTTCAACTGCTTCTCGATCAGTGACAGCGCTTCCTCGTGCTGGCCGCTGGCGGAACTGGCTCGAATCAAACTGATGGTCAGCAAGGCGCTCTCTCCTGCTCTTTCGATCATCTGCCGATAGAGGGTCGCCGCCAGCCCCGGGGCATCTCTCTTCTCGTACAGTGATCCGAGTCGCAGCACCGATTCAAGATCTGCGCGGATCGCATGAACCCGGCTCAGGTCGATGATCGCACCATCGATATCACCCAGTCGCTCGCGGATGCCCGATCGTTGACTCAGTACGTCGAGAGGAGCTGTTTCTGACACTTCCACCAGTTGGTCCAGCAACGTCAGAGCACGGTCATACCGAAGAGTGTCTCGCAAACAAAGAGCGCGCTCAAACTTCTCAGCGAAGGCATCGACTCCACAGCCACGCGCCGTCTGGCAATCCTGAAGCCCCAGCTCGGGGCGGCCATGAGCTCGACACAACTTGGCCCTGATCAGGTACAAGGAACCCGGATCATCACTCGATTCAATCCTCTTGTTGATTCGATCGACATCGACATGCACTCCATCGTGAGCCAGCAGGAGTGAAAAGGAACTCGTGATCATCCAGATCAAGAGGCCGGCCATCTGACAGATTCTGAACATCATTTCTCCTTTCCTTTGGTCGACACCCGTCGCTGATGAATCCCGATACACGCTTGTATTCCATCTCTCAGTTCGATGGTCCTCCAGCCGTCTTGCAGATGCGGCTGTTGAGTTTCCATCGTGAGGAACCAATCCCCCGGAACTGGCTGGACCTGCTTGGAAACGATCTTCAATGTTCGCTCGACCTGAGCTAGTGAATTCCACCGACCAGATACATCGTGCCACACCTGCTGTTGCAATGGGACCACTGCTTCGATGCTCCTGGCGACCTCCTGCCCAGGACGATCGGAGCCTCGAAAGGGCAACAGTATCGTGGCCTGGCACCCGGACCAGGCCAACAGCATCAGGATCCACCGCAGTGCAGATTGCTCTACCGATCGTCGCTCGACCCCCTTGAAGGGTAACCCGGTGGAAAGCAGCAAGAAGGTGCCGAGCAGCATGAATTCCCCCGGAGCCACCGCAGGGATGTTCGTGAAGACGCTCTCATCGAACCACCGGGCCACTCCGACTGCAACGGCGACCACCCCGGCGACCGTCACCACTGCGCGAATTCCATCGGTGACGATCGATAGCGCCCGTTCTCCCGAAACTGAAGGATATCGATCGTCGAACGATTCATCGAGGATCATTGCGGCAAGCCATGCGATGACCGGGAGTACTGGCAACAGGTAGCGTGGCTGTACCGATGGCCACAGCAAAAATATGATGAACGGAACCACGATGGAGAAAGCGAGTGGTCGATAACGATGATCCCCGAGCCAACCGGCGCCAGAGTTCATCTTTCCAGACAACAACATCAGCAAGGATGCCGGCAAGTATCCGAAAAATACCCCCGCGATGAACTCCCAACGATGGATCCACCACCCATCTTGAGAACCTGATCTTGCAGCCTCTCCAAACCACACCTCCATCGCACTCAAACCAGACCCCAGCTGCTCGAGTCGAAGTGTCACGGCGATCGCCCACAAGGAACTGATCCCCAGCGCCAGCAACGGAGGTCCCCACCAGGTCAGTTCTCGATGGCGAGAGATACCGTCGCGCCTGGCGGTGGCCATCATGATTCCGATGACAAATGGCAAGGCACTCGGCCCTTTTGCAAGGAACGCGATGGAGAGACCTGCACTCATCCAGATCATTGAGAAGAGTTTCCTTCTTTTCGATCCACCGATCACCAGCATTTCCAGCGCATAGATGGCAACCCCCGCTGTCAGCAGTAGATCGGTCTCGCCAAGAGTCGACTTTCGGATCACCACCGGACACAGCAGAAACAACAGCGCTGCGATGAAGCCCGCTCTTGGCCTGCCGATTCGTGAGCCGCTCAAGAAGAGCAGTAGACCGGTCAGCAGAGTTGCCAGAAGAGCGGGAATCCGCACCGTGATCGCATTGACGGATCCGCCCGTGAAATTCGATGCCAACACCGTGAGCCACGGGTAGAGGGGTGGCTTGTTGAGGTAAGGCTGTCCCCAGACAGTTGGAATGATGGGATCGCCACTACTCATCATCTCTCGGGCAGCGATGACCCGTCGCCCCTCTTCACCTTGAAGTTCCAGATGGGGCAATGAAAAGCAGTGAAGGATCACCACCAGACCGATGAAGAGCAGCCCCAGCAACGGTAACGAAGTGGTGTCATCCTTCGACGAGGAATCCAATTGCTGCAATTCAGAATTCATCGTCACCTCTTACGACATTCACCGGAACGACTGTGAATCGTTTACGGAGCCACACCGTTTCCATCTCATGGCTAATAGATCTAGCGTGGCTGATCGCTGACGACCACTCCATCGATGACGGTGCCAACGCAATGAGATGTGTACTCGAACGGATCACCATCATACAGGGCGACATCACCGTCCTTGCCCACCTCGAGAGACCCCACTCGATCGGAGATTCCCAGCAGTTCTGCTGCCGATGCCGTGATCAAGCCGAGTGCGTCATTGAAGGGGCAGCCATAGGCACAGGCGATCGCCGCTTCCCACAACACCACTCTTGTTTTTGGAACATAGGATTCGTAACCACTACCCATCGCCACGGGAATCCCTGCCGCCACCATCTTGGCCACCGTCTCCATGCTGGAGTTCTGGCCCTTGCCCGAGGCGCGCATCATCGTCGGATGAATGATCACCGGAATCTGCTGCTCCTTCAGCTCGTCGAAGTAGTCGTAGCATTCGGATGCTCCCTCCAGAACGACCTTGATCTGAAGTTCCTTCTGTAACCTCAGTGCGTTCTGGATATCGACCGATCCATGAGCGGTGATCATCAATGGTCGTTCACCCCTGAGAATCTCGGCCAGCACTTCGTTACGAAGATCCCTGGCAGGAGGATCTTTCTCCTCATCGGCCTGTGCAGCTTCGATCTTGTCCATATAAGAGCGTGCCTTGATGAACTCCTGGCGAATCATCGCCATCTGTTTGGCTCGGGTGCCGGGGCTCTTACCTCCACTACCGAATCCGGAAGAACCCAGGGTGCAAACCACCATCGCCTTCGATTTCAGAACCGCCTGGTCGACATTATCCCCGCGGGTCTTGACGATGAAGGTCTGACCAGAGATCAACTGCCCCGGTGCATGTCCGGTGTGAAGTGTCGTGACTCCGAGAGAGCGCACCCACGCGATCAACGGCTCGCGAACATTGTAAGCATCTCGAGCATCGAGCTCTGGCTGCATCGGAGAGGATCGTTCCAGTTGATCCTGGTCATGGTCGTAGTTGAGCCAGCCAGCGAGGCCCACCACTGAACGCGAGTCGATCAATCCTGGCGTCACCACTGCGGCGTCGATCACCCGGATTCCATCGGGGATCTCCACTGCGGAAGCAACGCCGACGGCGGTCACCTTGCCATCGATGATCAGCACCACACCATTCTCGATCGGCTCCATCCACTGGCCATCCGCTTGGCGGGCCATGGTGTGAATCGTCTCTCCCCGGATGGCGAGGGACTGCTGCCCCGCCAGATCAGCGCTGAATCCAGCCGCGGCCAGAGCGATGATCAGTAGAAATTGAAATTTCATCACTGCCCCCCCCTTTCCCCGCAGCACTGGTAAGTCTGATCTTCACCGGCCCCCCGACCACCGACGGCGAAGAGTCGATGCTCTGGATTGGAGAGATCAAAAACTTGGATCCCTTCGACATAGGTTTCCAGCACCTTGGTGTAGACGCTGAAGGGATCTCCACTGATGATGGCGAAATCAGCATCCTTCCCCGGATCGAGAGATCCGGTGCGGTCTGCGAGTCCCAGCATCTCGGCGCCTGAGAGTGTCAATGCACGCAGTGCACCCTCTCGGGTCATGCCCGCACGAACGCCCAGCGCCGCAGATCGAAGGAACAGTCGGCTATCGGTGATCCAGTCGTCGGTATGAAAACTGACATTGACCCCCGCTTGCTCGAGGATCATTCCGTTTTCCATCTGGATATCTCTGGCCTCGAGTTTCCCGCCCGGAGAATCGATCACGATGATGGAGCAGGGCGCCTTGGCCTCGGCGATCTCCTTGGCCACCTTCCACGCATCACTGACGTGATGCAGGACCACCTGGAACCCAAATTCATCTCTGAGCCTCAGAACCGTGAGAATGTCATCGTGTCGATGGGTGTGATGATGGACGATCCGTTTGCCCTCGAGGGCTTCGACCAGTGCTTCCATTTTCAGGTCACGCTCTGGCATCTTCTCTGGATCTCCGGCGGCCTTCTCGATCTTGGCACGATATTCTTGTGCCTTGATATACGCCCCTCGCACCAGCGCAGCCGATTTCGCCCGGGTTCCGGGGAACGGTGCCGCTCGTTGGGAGTTGGTTCCATTGGCCATCTTCAGGCCACCCATCGGCCAGCCAGAGGCATCGTGAATCAGCAGGTCATCGACCTTTCCACCGCGCCTCAACTTGAGGTAAGTGGTACGGCCACTGATGAGATGGCCAGAGCCCGGCATCTGATTGACCAGGGTCAAGCCGCCGGCTCTTGCACGCTCTACGGAAGCGGAGCGAACATTGACCGAATCGAGGGTCCAGCACTCCGGCTGGATCGGATCCGATCCATCACCACCTCCACCCATACCGATGTGACTGTGGGTACAGATCAATCCCGGAATGATGGTCTTGCCGCTGCTCTCGACTTGCGTCGCGCCGGAAGGAATCAGCACGTCTGATCGTGCGCCGATCGATTCGATCTTTCCATCTCTCACGACCATCACGCCATCTTCGATGACGGGACCGGAGACGGGATAGATCGTAGCTCCGATGAATGCTGTTGAATCCGCGTGCAGATTCGAACTGAGTGCCAGCACGATCAACAGCAGCGGAGCGACAAGCAGTAAAGGTGCTCTCTGAAGCGATGGAATATCCAAGATTGGGCCTTTCCTGTAACCAGGGGAGGGGTGTTCTTTCACTCACCAGACAGACGATATCCGAGCAGCGTGAAGGTGGAAAGCGACACCCACGGAGGCAATTGCAGTCGATGACCTGGAACGATCCTGCTGTTATCCTGACGGCACTCTCTACGGATGTACTCTGGACCAATTTGGTGAGGAGAATGCCTGATGCTCGCTTCTGTTCGATCATGGATCCCTGCACTCCTTTGTGTCTGGTTGCTCCTATCTGTCGGCTGTACCGGACTCGGGGAGCTCCACGATGATCGATCTCCGAGGATCGCCATCGCGCACCTCGGCTCCATCGATGGAGATGCCGATGGGTTCGCCGCCCTTCGTTCCGCATTTCGACTCAGAAATCCGGGGTATGATGTCCTCTACAGGAGCGAGACTAGAACCCTCCTCCCCTGTTCCATCACTCGAGCGGCCTTCGTCACCCAGGGACAAGCGCGAGCGGAAATCTCTGGCGGTGCGGCGCACCGAAGCAGCAATCTGACGATCGGAGACATCGTTGTCCTTCGCCCCGGGGAAGGGATACTCACCGATGCCCCCATCTCCTTTGTGATTTTTGAAGTCCCCCAACCTCCCCCCACCAACACCCACGGGTTCATCCGTCCCGACTGGGATCCAGCCATCACCGATACGCCCGGAGGGTGCGCCGAAGAAGAAGGTGCCTATCGCAGGATCTTGCTGACGTGGAAACCGGAAGTCGGTCCCTATATCTGGCATGGTCTCAATGCGCACAGGGTTCGAATCACCGATTCCTTCACTCACTATCACCCTATCGACGGTGGATTTGATGAGTTTTACCTGGTCCAGATGGTCCAACCTGGCGGAGCGATCCTCACCAGCGCGCACACCGCTGCCATCGAATCCAGAGATGTCGATCGCGAACTATCGGCGAAACTTTTTCGCAAGGATGAACTGGCGGTCGGCGATCTCGTCTACCTGCCCAAAGGTCTGATCCATCGGGGCATTGGCGGTGTTCTCGCACAGGTCATCACGGTGCCTGGATTCAGGCCCGGTGCAGAAATCGGTGTCGATCATCATCTTCGGGCCATCAGTGAACAACTGGGGCTTTCCGGCGACGAGATGATCCCTTATCACCAGCAAGCTTCCAGCAATCCACTGGTAAAGTGATTCTCATCGGTCGTGTAGTGCTCACTTCGATATTGAGCACACAGACGGTATCATCGAGATAGGCGAGAAGGCTCCTCGCCTGGAGGAAACCGATGTCTTGTTCCCCTGATTCGCCAAAGCGATCACGAATACTGTTGTGCGTGTTGTGGATCGTGGGAACGATCACACCTGGACTCCATGCCGACCTCGATTACCCCGACTTCCTCGACATGACCGGCCTCACCATGGTCGGAAGCACCACCCAGTTCGGTGACCGAGTTCGCCTCACTCCAGCGAGCATTGGACAGGTAGGAGCGGTTTATACCACTGATCAAATTGTTGTCGGAGATGGATTCGATACCACTTTCATCTACGAGATCAACCCTGTGGCCGGTGGCGCAGATGGAATGGTGTTCATCCTGCAAAATGAATCCCCCACATCGCTCTACTCCAATGGCGGACCGCTCGGATATGACGGCATGTTCAATTGTGTGGTGGTCGAGATCGATACCTACACCAACGGAAACTTCAATGATCCTCCCGGACCCCACCTGTCGATTCATGGCCGTGCAGGAGCTCCCAACTCAGCCGACGAACTGACCGCAGGACTGGCGGTCGATTCCACCTCACCGAATGTCGGTGGCCTGAGAACGATGCGGGTCAGTTATGCAGCGGGTTGGCTCGATGTCTATCTCGATGACCTGACGCAACCACGGATGTCGGTGCCCATCAATCTGGTGGATCACCTCGGATCTGATTCTGCATGGGTCGGCTTCATCGGCTCGACCGGAGGAATCTCAGAAACTCATGATGTCCTGAGCTGGTATCTCACCACCGACGGCGGCACCCAATTCCTCCGCGGCGACATCAACGACGACTCTTCGGTCAACCTGCCCGATGCGATCTTCGCTCTCAGTGCGCTGTTTGTGCCCGGTTCAAACCCCGCCACCTGCCTCGATGCCGCAGACATGAATGACGATGGCAACTTCAACCTGCCCGATGCTGTTTTTCTTCTCAGCGCCCTGTTCGTGCCCGGTTCAACACCGGTACCCGATCCTGTCGGCAGTTGTGGAACCGATCCCACCGACGACACCATCGACTGCGACAGTAATAACTGCCCCTGAGGTTCTTCAGGAATCTTCAGCACCATCCCCCGCGTTGATCTCCGTGCAGATCACTTCGATCCCACTCCGCTGGAGACCTTGATCCTCATCGCTTCCATCATCCCATCGAGATCGATCGGAGTGGCCCCTCGTTTGGGCCGCCCTGCGACGGTGCCATCGGGCAAGTCGCGGAATTCCCAGCCGATTCCCTGGATACCTGAGACGATAGCATCGCGATCTCCACGCATCACCAGCCACCCCTCTTCCGGAGCAATCCTCTTCACGCCCCAGGTGCCAAGACGGATACGCATTCTTTGCTGGCCGATCAACCGGGCAGTCTCCGGTGGAATCGGACCGTTGAAGTGGATCATCTGATCGGCGATTTGATCCAGTTCCGTCTGGCGCAATGCGGTAGCGATGGAACGATAGGTTCGAAGCCGCTGGCGGGTATCCGAGATGTACTCCTCGGGAATACGACACAGCCCCTTCAGCGCAATCTCCACCTCGGGAGGTTCTTGCCAGGGAGTACCACGCATGTCTGCCACCGCCCGTTCGAGCAATCGGCAGAAAAGGTCGTAGCCGATGGTACCGATGTGACCCGACTGTTCCTTGCCGAGAATATTGCCCGCACCTCGAATCTCCAGATCTCTCATGGCGATCTGGAATCCGGCACCGAGTTGCGAGTACTCCTCGATCGCCTGCAATCTTTGCCTGGCATCGCTTCTCAGCGGCTGGTCCTCGGGAACCAGCAGATAACAGTACGCCTTGTGATGGCTACGACCGACACGACCTCGTAACTGGTGCAACTGAGACAGGCCAAATCGATCGGCGCGTTCGATGATGAGGGTATTGGCACTGGGGATATCGAGGCCACTCTCGATGATGGTGGTTGAGATCAGAATATTGGCGTCCTTGTCGATGAACTGCAGCATCCGGTCTTCCAGTTCGTGCTCGTTCATCTGGCCATGGGCCACCACCGCATTCGATTCGGGAAGGAGCCGTTCGACCCTTTGTCGACACTCCTCGATGCTCTGGACCCGATTGTGAAGCCAGAACACCTGGCCATCGCGATTCAGCTCTCGCAGAACGATCTGGCGGAAACGTGCATCATCGAAGCTACACACTTCAGTCTGGATCGGAGCCCTGCCCTCGGGTGCCTCATGAAGACTGGAGATGTCCTTCACCCCGACCATCGACATGTGCAGGGTTCTGGGAATTGGAGTGGCGGTCATCGTCAAGATGTCGACCAGTCGTCGCAGCTGCTTCAGTTTCTCCTTGTGGGCGACACCAAAGCGTTGCTCCTCGTCGATGATGATCAATCCCAGATCCTTGAAGTTGACATCTCCCGACAGCAATCGGTGAGTTCCGATGAGAAGATCGACGGCTCCACTCGCCGAATCTTCGAGGATCTGGGTCGTGTCCTTACGTGAGACCAATCGACTGATGGCTTCGATTCGCATCGGCCACTCCGCCATCCTCTCGCGAAAGGTCACCAGATGTTGCTGAGCGAGCACCGTGGTCGGCACCAGCACTGCCACCTGCTTTCCCGCACGGATCGCCTTGAAGGCGGCGCGCATCGCCAGCTCGGTCTTGCCATAGCCCACATCGCCACATACCAGTCGGTCCATCGGCTTGGGCTTCTCCATGTCCTTCTTGATCTCCACCACCGTATCGAGCTGATCACTGGTCTCCTCGAAGGGAAATGAATCCTCGAAGGCCTGCTGAGCGGTGTCATCTACCGAGAATGCAAATCCTGGCCGCTCCGCTCGCAGTGCCTGAACCTCCAGCAGTTCCGATGCCAGATCGTGTAAGGCATCTTTCGCCTTCGCCTTCTTGTTCGACCATGCGGCACCTCCCAGTCGATCGAGGCGACCCGGCTGGCGTCCGCCGCCAACGAATTTCTGGACCAGGTCGATCCGATCGACCGGAACCAGCAAAGTCACACCCTCGGCGAACTCCAGCACCAGGAAATCTCCCTGGCGCGCCCCATCACGAATCGTTCGCAATCCCTGGAAGCGAGCGATGCCGTGTCCGACGTGGACCACCAGTTGCCCTTCCTCCAGTTCGATGAAGTTGTCGACCGCTCGCCCCTCGACTCGCTTCTTCTGCACTCGATCGAGACTGCGCTTTCTGCCCAGTGCCGCATTGCCAC
The DNA here is from genome assembly GCA_014240375.1 of Planctomycetota bacterium. Lineage (GTDB taxonomy): Bacteria > Planctomycetota > UBA8108 > UBA1146 > UBA1146 > QNYK01. The sequence goes on from JAAZXB010000020.1 coordinate 47,538, forward strand.
TGACAAAGATCCCTCCTCCCGCTTCGTCCCAGCGGAATCCTGTCGAGAGATCTCCCAGGCGTACCCTCGTCGAGGAACCCACTGCGGCCTCGGCGAGCACCTCACGGAAGCGTTCCGCCTCCGCTTCTTGACGCAGAAACACCAGTACATCGGTTCCTCGGTCAGACTCCTCGGCCAGCGCACTGATGGTCGAATCAAAAGAACCCTGAAACCGCTCTGCCGAGACCACCGGCAACATCAGCGGGCGATGACCGGGTTCTGGAACCAGTGGATCGAGTTGAAGACGCAAGAATCGGCCCGCTCGCGCCCAGAAGGAGTCACAGAGTTGTTGCCTCTGACGGCTCGCCCACTGACCGATCAGGAAGTGAGTCTTTTCCTCCACCTCACTATGATTGAGCACCGCCACCACCGCATCCTCAGGAAGAGCATCGAAGAGCAGCTTTTGTTTGCCGGTCCAGCCGCGGATGAACCACTCCTCCTTCGGTGCAATTGTCAGCACCAGCAGTTCCTGTTCCGATCCGGTACGACCATCTCTGGGAGAGATCGATCGAATACTTTCCACCTCGTCATCGAAGAAATCGATGCGATAGGGAACACTGCTTTCTCGCGGCCAGATATCGAACAGGCCACCGCGGATGGCGAAGTCTCCGGGGCGAGCGACCTGAGGAAAACGACGATAGCCCGCCTTCACCAGTGATCGGGCCAGTTCCCCGGGCGGCCGACAATCGCCGCGTCGTACCAACACTCGATGATCATCGCCGGTATCGGCAGAAAGAGGCTGCAATGCCGCTTGTACGGGAGTGACGATGGTCCGGATCGAACCACTGTTCAGGTTTGAAACTGCTTCCAGTCGTTCCCTGAAGGTCTCGGGATCCGGTTCCGAATCCGCTTCGAAGATGCTCTCCCACATGCCGAAGTAGCCGATCGGCTCAGCTGTGAAGGTGGAGGCATCGCGACGCAGTCTCTCTGCCGCATCGGGACTGGTACAGAGGACCACCAGCGGGCGATCGAGTTGCTCGGTGAGGTGAGCGATCAGTAAGCCGGCGGCTCCCTCACTACAACGACCGACATGAAGCACCTTCTCAGCGAGCAGACGCTTCTTCACTTTCGGAAGAAGTGTCGAACTTGCGACGATGCTCTCGACCAGAGGATCGCGATCGTCCTCGACCTGCTTCCCTCCCCTGGTCATCGTCGTATCTACCTTCCCCGTAGCGCCGGTCCATCCAGATGGTGTCGTCAGAAGGACGCAGGATAGCCGCACCCCGACGACGACTCCCGCTCTCTCACGAAAGTGTTGGAAATTCGTACACCAGCATGCCCCGAGCCGGGCAGCCCCGACCCGCAGTGGTCCAAATCGCCCTGAATCGGCCGATTCAAGACCATCTCGTTTGGGCACACCGGATGCAACCTACCCGTTGCCCGCCCGGTAGTCCCGCCGGTTCGTCAACGAAAGGAGGGCCGTCATGGCCTCTCACATCATTTCTGGCACCACTTCGATGGTGCTGCTTCTCACCTTCTTGTTGATCGCTCCCGGTGGCATCGGGAGTCGTCTCGATGCTTGCGACCCGATCGCAGATTCCACTCTCGTGGTGCAGACCGTCGATGACACCTCGACCGATGTCTCGTACGGAGATCCGCATCCGATCACGCCGCTGCAGTTGCTCCAGGTGATCGATGTCAATCCGCAGTACATGGTGATCCTCCCCTCGGGAAAGAGCATCGACGATCAACAACTGGAAGCACAGAATGTCAAAACACTGCACATCTTTGATCGAGAAAAATGGCAGTCCGCCAGCATGGCGATGAAGATGCTGCAGGCGATCGGCTGGAAACTCGATGTGGTCCGGGCCCCCGGCGTACGAGATGCAGCTCCGAGTACGCGCGTTAGGGGAACAAGTAGAACCTCACGTCGTTTCAATGATCCCAGCGAGATCAAGGTCGTGTTTGCCTACCCACCGGTCTTGATCGCAGAGGATCCCTTCCAGAGCATCGTGATCGAGCTGAAGCACGCTTCTCTGGATGACACCTTCAAGGCACTGCGTGAGATGCGTTCCTGGTGGACCGACCAACGGTTCGATGTCGTGGCGAGCCCATCCACCCACTCCATCGTTCTCTTCGCATCCGATCCTGTGCTGGTGGAGCGCTGCAAGATCTTGGTCGATCAGATGGAAAAGATCGCCAGCAGCCAGCAGGTAAGACAACTTCCGAAGAAGCCACGCCAGGCTCGAAAGGAGCCGCTGCGCCGCAAGTAAGAAACCCCTGTCCCACATGGGTCCGCTGTGATGTCGGTGACGGAAGGAATCCGAGCCATCCACTGCAAGAGTGGTGGCCAACGGGTTCTTTCCCGAGCCGATTTTTTTTGTGAAATCTGCCGCTGGAATGGCGCTGAAGATCAGGCGGAGGGGTCGATGCCCAGTTGCTCGAGCGCCGCTTTTGCGGCGGCCTGTTCCGCTTCCTTCTTGGTGGTTCCCTCGCCGGTACCGAGCGGCTTTCGCTTGAGCATCGCCTGCACCACGAACTCCTTGGCGTGATCGGGACCACTCTCGCTGATCACCTTGTAGTTGGGAGTCGATCCATCTTCTCGCTGAAGATGTTGCTGAAGGATCGACTTGTAGTTGACGGAGTGTTCCTTCTGATTCACCGCCAGCACCTGGTGATACAGGTTTCTGATGATGAATTCCTTCGCCTCGCCAATCCCGCCGTCGAGGTATATCGCTGCGATCACTGCCTCGAACACGTTGGCCATCAGGCTACTGGGTAACTTCCGGCGACTGGTGACCCCCTTGCCCACGGCATAGGCCTCATCGAGTCCTAGTCGCTGACTCTCCTCGGCGAGGGTATTGGTCGAAACCACAGCCGATTTGATCTGGGTCAGTTCTCCCTCTGGACGATCGGGGAAGAAATTGAAGAGGAACTCCGTCATCACCATCCCCAGTACCGAGTCCCCCAGGAACTCCATCCGTTCATTGCAGGGATTATCGATGGTCTTGAGCGATGAATGGGTCAGCGCCTGGACCAGGTGATTGGGGTCCTGGAAGCGATAACCGATGCGCTTCTCACACACCTCGAGGCGTTTGAGATCGGAGGGAGCGATGTTTTCGTGTTCAAATCCGCGTGGACCGACCATTGTCACTTTCCTGCGGCAGCTGCGGACATCCGTGCGGTTCCCGGGGGGCGTACTTCCCGGGTTTCCGCACGAAGGTCGGAAGCCGTCCGACATCCCGTTATTTCGGTCTTCGAGCAGCAATTCTCCAGGGAAAATTGCTCCAACCAGGGGAATATCGCCGGAAAACCGATAATCAGAGGCGCTCCGGCGACCCAATCAAGGATAAGGCGACCCGCTGGAACCCGCAACCATGCCCGCTGCGTCTCTCTGAGGTAGCATTCTCCGCGGATCAGAACATCGCCATGGAGAGGATCACAAGAGGATGAGCCATTCGACCCCATTCACACCGGTTTACCCGGTCGGAGACCAGCGCTGGAGCCTCGAGGACCTGCTGGGACGATTCGAGGAGCCCGCCTTCCTCTCCGCTGGCGTCCACCGCATCAGCGATCTGCATCTGCAACCGGGCTCCGTCGCCCACTATCGTTTCGACGGCGAACTGGTGCCGCTCCCCCAGGCCTCCGATCTCGATGAAGAAACGGTGATCGCACTGTTACAACCGATCCTCAGCGAAGTCTCCCTGCAGAAGTTGCAGAGAGGTGAGGATGTCGATGCATCGTGGGACTGGGACGGGAGAGACCTCTCCTTTCGCATCAATGTCTTCCGCTCGCGGGAAGGACTGTGTGCGGCGATCCGCGTGCTGGCCAGCAACGTCCCACCACCGGAGGAGATCGGCTTTCCGATGGAACGGTCGTGGCAGGATCTGATCTCGATGCAGCAAGGACTCGTCATCGTCACCGGGGTCACCGGCAGCGGCAAATCGACCACCGTCGCCAGCCTCCTACGTCGTCGAGCCCGTGACCGTGGTGAGAGAATCATCACGCTGGAAGATCCCATCGAGTACATCCTCGAGGGAGATCGCGCCCTCATCTCCCAGCGAGAGCTGGGCAATCACCTGCCCTGCTTCGCCGACGGCTTGCGTAGCGCCCTGCGGGAAGATCCCGATGTCATCTTCGTCGGAGAGATTCGCGATACCGAGACCGCTGCCCTGGCGTTGACCGCTGCCGAGACGGGCCATGTCGTCATCACCACGATGCACACCCGCGATACCCGCGGTGCCATCACCCGCCTTGTCGATATCTTCCCCAGCGACCGTTCCCAGGAGATCTGCTCGCAGCTCTCCTTCAGCCTCCACTCGGTGGTCGCCCAGAAACTGATCCCCCGCGCCGACGGCCACGGTCGCCGTGCCGCCATGGAGGTGATGAACTGCCACGGCTCCATCCGCCACCTGATCCGCAGCGGCAAGTGGGCGCAACTGCCCGGAATGCTCGAGACCCATCGAAGAAATGGCTGCATCACCCTCGATCAGCATCTCAAGCAACTGGTCGAAGCTGGCCAGATCGAAAGAGATGTCGCCCTACGCCACGCCAACTCATCGGCGTTACCTGCCATGCTCGGTGGAGATTCGTAGAGGAACCGTGGAGCGGTCTTCAGGATGTAACAGCGGGTCGGTGGTGTTCCACCGACCCGCTGCTGTATCAAATCCATCGGGAGTCTCGCTTCTACTCGAAGATGAAGGCTCCTGCGGATTCCATTCTCATCCGTGCAACTCCATCTTCGATGCGCCACAGGTTGCCCCACTGGCCCTGGGCGATCACCGCACCACTGGGATCCTTGATCTTCCAGATGCCATTCGCGATGAAGTGCTCCGCATCGATGGATTGGTATCCCAGAACGAAGGTATCGATGGTGGTCGCACCGAACCTAGATTCCGCCGAAAAGTTATCCTCGAAACTCTTCTCGATCGCCGCACGTCCCCGGAGGGTTACAGGCTGTGAGCTGACGACACGGATCGCATCTTCGGTAAACTCGCCAGCGAGAGCAGCAGCATCCTGGTTCTTCCAGGCCTCCTCGAAACGAGCCATGAAAGCTTCCAGCAACGGTTGATCGAACTCGACCGGCTCGACCCCTGCCAACCCTGTATCTCCTTCGGGGGCAAAAAGATTTGAATCTGCGGAGATGCCGGTATGGGCGGACTCCTGGACCAGACGCATCTTGCCATTCTGGATGCGTGACACATTTCCCCACTTGCCCGACTTGACCACTTCACCGGTGGAACCACTGATGACATAGGTGCCATCGGCAAAGAGGTAGCCGCCTCCCATGGGAGTAGCATCGGCCACCTCGACATCGAGACGAACATACGAATCCGGGCCCTGCTGGGAGAATGCACTCTTGAAGTAAGCCTCGATCTCCTGGCGTCCTTCGAGGGGGATCCGATCGACGTTTCCAACGCTCACCGCATCTGCTTCGTACTCCGCAGCGAGTAACACGGCATTTTGCTGACCCCATGCATCCTTGAATTGCTCCGCATGAGCCCGGGTCGCTTCGAGGGTTATATTCACGCCCACCGACGATGACTTCGCAGTACAGGAACTCAGAGTGAGCAAGACGAACAACCCGAGAAGGGAAAACAGACACGATCGCATCTTCATGATCAACCCCATTTCTCATCAATAGCCCTTGAAAGAAAGTAGCAACTATTGTGGATCCTACATGGGGAATCCACGTCGAAAAAGATAGGAGTGAGGATATTTAAGTTGCCTGCTGTATATTTATTCAACTACAAGCAGCGGGTCGGTGGTGTGCCACCGACCCGCTGCTGTAGATGAGATCACCTCAACATCAGGGGCATGGCGCGTAGGCCTGGCAGTCGATGGCATCGGCTGTCGGATCGTCGCCGCAGGCGGGCGATGGTGCCGGTAACGTCACTCCAGAGTCGAACAGGTACGACAGCAGTTGTACCGGGTCGGTGATATCCCTCATCCCATCATCGTTGCAATCGATGGTATCTGCACAGGTGGAGTCGAGCCCTCCCTGGAAGAGGAAGGTGAGCATGAACACCACGTCGGAGATATCGACCACCGAATCGGTGTTGCCATCGCCACGGATGAAGAGCACCACCTCACAGACATCGGGAATGCCGTTGCCGTTGGTATCTGGTTCAGTACCCGCAGCGATGTCGCAGGAATCGGGCACCGAGTTGCCGTTGCAATCGGCCGAGGTTCCGCTGGCGATGTCGCACAGGTCTGGAATCGAATTGCCGTTGCAATCGAGGGCAGTACCGCTGCTGATGTCGCAACTGTCGATGGTTCCGTTGCCGTTGCAATCGGCAGCTCCTGCCACCAGGTCGCAACTGTCGGGTACACCGTTGGCATTGCAATCGGCGGTCCCCGTCGCCAGATCGCAGGAATCGGGCACCGAGTTGCCGTTGCAATCGAGGCTGGTACCGGCACTGATATCACAGTTGTCGAGGGTGCCGTTGGAGTTGCAATCGAGACCTGTGCCGGAGACCAGTTCGCAACTGTCGGGAACTCCATCGAGATCACAATCGATGAGCCCGCCGGCGATGTCGCAGGAATCGGGCACCGAGTTGCCGTTGCAATCGGAAGCGGTACCGGCGATCAGTTCACAGGAGTCGATGCTTCCGTTGCCGTTGCAGTCAGCAGCACCAGCGACGATATCGCAGCTATCGGGGATGGTATTGCCGTTGCAATCGGTACTGACCCCGGAGCCGATGTCGCAGCTGTCGAGGGTGCCGTTGGAGTTGCAATCGAGACCGGTGCCGGAGATCAGTTCGCAGCTGTCGGGAACTCCGTCGCCATCACAATCGACCGCACCGGCGGCGATGTCGCAGCTATCGGGAGCGAGATTTCCATCGCAGTCGGCGGTCCCCGAAGCGATGTCACAGCTGTCCAGGGTGCCATTGCCGTTGCAATCGAGCCCGCTACCGGAGATCAGTTCGCAGCTGTCGATCAGGCCATCTCCATCACAATCGGTGGCCCCACCAGCGATGTCGCACTCATCCGGGGCGCCGTTGCCGTTGCAATCAGCGGAGGTGCCGCTGGCAATATCCTGGTCGTCGGCAACCCCGTTGCCATTGCAGTCGGCGGAGTCGCATTCATCGGGAGTTCCGTTGCCGT
>JAAZXB010000021.1 GCA_014240375.1 Planctomycetota bacterium
ACAGTCTGGTAAACCACAGTCTGGTAAACCACAGTCTGGTAAACCACAGTCTGGTAAACCACAGTCTGGTAAACCACAGTCTGGTTATCCACCTGCAAGCTGAAGGAGAAGAAGATCAACGCCTACAACAGCCACCCCGCTTCAGCGATCCAATCTCTCTCCACTCCCGCGCCAGTGACTTCCAGACCTGGCCCGATCGATCGATATCCTGATGATTCCTGAAGCCAGACCTCGAATCCTCCCCCTCTTCCCGCTTCCGGATGTGATCCTGTTTCCGGGTCAGATTCTACCGCTTCACATCTTTGAATCCCGTTACCGTCAGATGACCCGTGATCTGCTCGACAACAGTGGTGAGATCATCCTCGGCACTGTTCTGGGCAAGGACCAGAAGCAACTCAAGGAGACGGCGCCGGTGCAGCCGATCGCCTGCCTCGGCCGACTACAACAGTACCAGACTCTCGATGATGGGCGGTTCCTGGTGATGATCATGGGTGAAAAAAGGGTCCGGATTCATCCCCATATCGGACACAAGTTGTACCCCGAGGCTCGAGTGGAAGAACTTCTCGAGTCCCCCACCTACACCTCGGACCAGCAGGTTCTATCGCTTCATGAAGCGATCCTCAGTCTCAAACGCGATGTCGATCTTCCGGAGGGCACCTCGGCACAACAACTCTCCGATATCCTCACCATGATCACCCCGATGAGTACAGAACAACGGTATCGGCTCTTTTCAACCCCCTCCCTGGCTGAACGAGTGGAAATGGTACTGGAAATGCAATCCACCGGAGATGAAGATGCTCCCTCGGATTGAATCGGTAGTTGAATCCGATCATCCCTGATCGACCATCGAGACCGGTCGCTTCTCTGCTGGCCGCCTGCAGGATCGATCGTGAAAGGTGTTCATCGATGGTGATCACTCGCTGGTCCGGATTCATTTTCTTGCTACTCCTGCTGACGACCTCGATGATCGGCTGCCGCCAGGTGGATCGGATCACCGAGGAGAATGGCCTTCCGCTGGTCGCCTGGGAGCGCGACCTCTACATCTCTGAAGGAGTGCTGGTCTATGCAACCAGTTCCGGTGCCGCTCGCGAAATCGCCGGACAGGCCGATGAAGCCGCAGCAGCCTTCCTCGCAATGTCCGGGGAAGAACCGCGTCAGTTGATCTACATCGCCGTGGATCGGAACGACTCCCTCGGTGAAACGATGATCGAATCCGGGATCCAGGGTATCTCGAAAATCTCCGGGAAATCGGTGCCGGAGATCAAGAGCAAGATGTTTGATGCTACAAATCAGCAGGGTGCCGATCGGATCGAGCAGCAGGAGCAAATGCTGCACGCTTATCTCGGCCTGGTTCCCGGGGTGCTCGATGCGCCCACCACTCGCCCCGCCTACTTGTGGAGCGATGCAGTGATGATTCCCACAGCGTCGAGGATCTCCAAGAATCTCGACATCGTCATCAAAGGAGTGATGGACCAGCAAGAATTCGGCACCCTCAAGCAATTGATGTTGTTTCCGGTCATCGCCATCGCGAAGGGCTTTGCCCAGAAAATCCTGGGTGAGATTCATGAAACCGTCATCATCGGAGTCCATGCGCAGGGTCGAGAAGGATGGCCCCAGGAACGGATCGATCAACTGCTCAAGGACTCTCTACAAGACGGCGAGCTCAAGCAACTATTTCAAGAGAACAGTTTTCAGGGGGACGACGACACCTCGACCTGAAATCCACATCCGCCTACAATCTCTTGACTTGATCACCGGGTGCAACACGATGCCCCTCACGGGTGTTCGGTATCGAAACCGTTCTTTACCTGTTCCTTCACTACTCGCTGGCAATGTCACCGGCTAGATCGTCCGAGGAGTACACGATGCGCCGCTTCTCCCTCTACACGAGGTCCCTCTCGCGGATCACCCTCCTGCTGCTGGGAACTTCCCTGCTCATATCCGGCTGCGGGCTGCTATCTCAGTCCCAGACCCGGACAGGAACGATCGACCGGGTGTTCCATATCCGATATGTCAGTTCGATGAAGGATTGCGCCCGCGGGGACGATTTCAGGCTCTGGATCCCAGTTCCCCACGCTGACGATCATCAGGTCATCCGCAACATGAGGGTTCGAGGACCGGTCGAAGGGACTCTTTCCAGCGAACCCCGATTCGGCAACTCGATGTACTTCTTCGAGGGAAAATGCTCCGGTTCACAGATGGACTTCACCATCGAATACGATGTCGATCGGTACCTCTACTCGGTCAACCAATCTCTCCCTGCCAAGTTACCTGCTGCTGGATCGCAACCGTCGATGGCAAAGTACCTGACCCCCTCATCGCTGTGCTATGTCACTCCTCAGGTAAAACGTGAAGCCAATCTCCTCTCTGCGGGAAAGACCACCAACCTGGCCAAGGCTCGGGCATTTTTTGACTACATCCTGGAACAGATGGCCTATGACAAGAAGCATTCGGGCTGGGGTCGAGGGGATATCTCCCATGCTTGTGATGTGGGAAAAGGAAACTGCACAGATTTTCATACCTACTTCAATGCCCTGTGCCAGGCGAGTAGCATTCCATCTAGATTTCAGATCGGAATGTGGGGTAAGTACGAAACGGTTCTGGGTGAGTATCAGACCGGCGGCTATCACTGCTGGGCAGAGTTCCACGTCGATGGACTGGGTTGGATACCGGTGGACATCTCCGAAGCGGATAAAGATCCACAGAACGCCAGCCGCTTTTTCGGAACCCATTCGTCAAACCGTGTCACACTCAGCACAGGCAGAGACTTGACCCTGGTTCCTGAGCAGGCTGGCCCGGTGCTCAACTACTTCGTGGACCCCTACCTGGAAATCAACGGGAAGCCTTCCAATAATGTCGTCAAGAAGTGCTTCTGGAACGAAAACATTGACGATGGAGATCTGTACTTTCGCAATCGTAACTCGCAACCAGGAGCGTAATCATGAGCCAAGAACCGAAGTCCGTGGACAACAAACCCGTGATCATCGAACTGCAAGCCGGAAAGCACGCCTGGTGCGCCTGCGGCCAATCGAGCAATCATCCCTTCTGTGATGGCAGTCACTCCGGTAGCGGCATCGCTCCGGTCGTATTCGAGGTAGAAGCGGCAAAAAAGGTGGCTCTATGCGCCTGTAAGAAGACTGCCGGCGCACCCTTCTGCGACGGTTCACACTCCTGACGATCCGCTCTCCCAACGATAAACTTTCACTGCTGCCGAGTGATCTCGACAGTAGTTGAAGAGAGCCATTCCCGCTATCATGTCGGTTCTGTTCGGTTTTCATCCTGGTGGAAGACTTCATCAATTAGTTTCCAGGATGCGTTCACGGCTGAACAACTTCGAATCAGAACGGTGGTCCATATGCGCTTCTCAATAGCACTCATCCTGTGTCTTCTTCCGGCGATCGTGCTATCCCACGATCCTAACGATGACATCCCGCCGCCATTTCTCGCCATCGACAAGATCGATCGAGAAGATCCGTTCCGCCAGCTCGACGACGTGCTACCCACACCCACCGAGGCACGGCTGGCTTCCGGCGCTCCTGGGCCTGGATACTGGCAGCAACAGGCAGACATGAATATCCAGGTCACCCTGGATGCCAAGAACCATCGAATCCATGGCAAAGAACGGGTCACTTACCACAACAACTCTCCCCACACTCTCACCTATCTTTGGATGCAACTGGATCAGAATCGCTTCCGAAACGATTCCATCGGCAATACCGGAGATTCAGGTGGCCTGGAAGATGAACAGAGCATTCGCTGGTTGCGACGATTGGCATTCGAAAAAGAATTTCAGGGCGGTTATGAAATTCTTTCCGTACACAGTCCAGCGGGTACTGATCTGGACCACATCATCGTCGACACGATGATGCGCATCGATCTTCCATCCCCGCTCAAGTCTGGAGAGGTTCTTGAGTTCGATGTGGAGTGGAATCATTCGATCGTCAATGCCGATGTCTTGAGGGCTCGCGGTGGATATGAGTGGTTTGAAGCGGCGGAAAATGCGATCTACGAGATCGCCCAGTGGTTCCCCCGTATGTGTGCCTACACCGATTACGCCGGCTGGCAGAACAAGCAGTTCATAGGCAGTGGCGAATTCACCCTGGAATTCGGCGATTACCACGTCGCCATCACCGTCCCCGACACCTTCATCGTCAGTGCAACCGGAGTGCTGATCAATAAAAATGAAGTGCTCACAGCGGACCAGATCGATCGATTCTCTTCGGCGAGGGACTCTCACCGTCCTGTGTTCATCGTGACCCCTGAAGAAGCCCTCGCAAACGAGCAGGTGGAAGCCAAAGGGATCAAGACATGGACCTTCGATGCCAAGAATGTCCGGGACTTCGCATGGGCGGCATCCCCCAAGTTCATCTGGGATGCGATGGGAGTCTCGGTTCCCGGTGGAACGACCACGATGGCGATGTCCTTCTACCCCAATGAAGGAGAACCGCTGTGGAGTCGTTATTCGACTCATGCAGTGGCACACACCGTAGAGGTCTACTCCCAGATCAGCGTTCCCTACCCCTATCCCGTCGCGATCAGCGTCAACGGCCCGATCGGTGGCATGGAATATCCGATGATCTGCTTCAATGGGCCTCGCCCCGAGGAGGACGGGACCTATTCTCAAAGAACCAAGTACGGATTGATCGGTGTGATCATTCATGAGGTAGGGCACAACTGGTTCCCGATGATCATCAACTCGGATGAGCGTCAGTGGACCTGGATGGATGAAGGCCTCAATACTTTTGCCCAGTTCATCGCCGAACAGCTGTGGGAAGAAAAATATCCTTCGCGCAGGGGTGAAGCACGAAACATCACTGGTTTCACCACCAGTACCGACCAGATGCCCATCATGACCAATAGTGAGCAACTGTTACAGTTTGGTAACAACGCCTACGCAAAACCGGCTACCGCACTCAACATCCTCAGAGAAAGCGTGCTCGGCAGAGAGTTGTTCGATTTCGCCTTCTCAGAATACTCCAGGCGCTGGGCATTCCGCAGACCAGAGCCCGCAGACCTGTTCCGCACCATCGAAGATGCCAGCGGAGTAGATCTGGACTGGTTCTGGCGCGGTTGGTTCTACACCACTGATCACGCTGACTTCGCCGTGGAGCGAGTCGTGCGCTATCACCTCGATACTGGAAATCCGGATGTGGAGAAGCCTCTCCAGAAGGAGGAACGTGATTCGGATCCGGAATGGATCAGCCGTCAAGGAAATGCCGGCCTCACATTGCGATCGGATCGATTCCCCGAACTTCTCGACTTCTACAACTCCTTTGACGAGCTAGAGGTAACAGAAGAGGACCGACGAGGGTACGAGCGTTTCCTTTCACGGCTCGACGATGGGGATGCAGAACTGATTCAGAGAGACTGGAATTTCACCGTGATTCGCCTGAGGAACTATGGTGGCTTGCTGATGCCTGTGCCGATCCGAGTCACTTACGAATCGGGGAAGACCGAGGATTTCCGCATCCCTGCCGAACTGTGGAGGTCAGACCCACGAGCCGTTTCCCGGCTGATGGTGACCGACGAGCCGGTGATCAGGGTAGAGATCGATCCCATGTTGGAAATTGCTGACGCTGATCGTTCCAACAACATTTTTCCGCAAGAGATCGATCAGCAACGCTTCCGGATCAACCCCGAAGGAGATCGCAGCAACCCGATGCAGCGCAATCGAGATGAGCGACTCCGTATCGAGGCACAAATCGCTGCCGGTCGTCTTGGAAATACGATTGCCGCGAGCATCCGGGACCGCCAGAGCGGAACCCCGGTTCCTGCCGCAGCGCGTATTCTTGACTTCATTGACGAGACCGCCCTGGCCGATCCATACGGCCAACTGCTTTCGGTCTTCAATGCTCCCGATGATCAGGGAATTGCGCTGATCGTCAGCGTTGGTCCCGACGGAGAAGCAGGGACCACCGATGATGTCAGTTGGATTGTCGCTGAAGATGGAAGTATCGAGGAACGAATCCACCGGAGCGAAGACTAGCGATCACTCCGATTCGAGTTCGATCACTTCTTCGATGACGACGCCTTCGATGGCCTGCACGACAATTGGTTCGACAGGTAGAAAACCGGTCAGATCGGGAATAGTGACCTGATACAGACCCGGTTCGCTGACCAGGACTCGATACCCATTGCCGGTACGGCCCCGGGTAACCACGGTACCGGTGTGCCCCTGGGCACTCACTCCCGGATGCCATGCCAGATCCCAGGGAACGGAAGTTCCGTTCTCCTCGAGGAAAAGTCGCATACCCATCGCCGGCTCCAGCGGCAGCGTGAACTCGTTGGGGCCCGACATGGTGACCTGAACTTGTTGGTGCGTGGGTCGGTACGCTACATCCGAACAGGAGATCAACACCGCCCCCACCGGGACCTGGAAATGAAAGAAGCCGTTGATACCCGAACCGATCGGAATCGCCCCCGCACCCGGCGTTCCTGGAGGACGCACCGGTGCCCAGCGGATGAGGCTCGGTGTCGCAATACCCGATCCATCTGCGAGAACCGTCTGCACCGAGATCTCGACCGGGGCAGGCAATTCGATGTTGGCATCGATCAGTCCCCCTTCACCGACCTGAAACAGCCCGCCGACTCCGACCGGCAAGACCAGGATACCGTAACTCCCCTGCTTCACTTGCACCGGACCCCAGTCCCAGAGAAACCCACCCGCCATCGATGTGCTCTCCATCGAAGCACTTTGTAATTCGATGGTGTCATTGATGGGATCGCTGCCGGGTCCAGTGGGGCGAATTCTCACCGAAAAGTAAGCCAGTTGCCAACCCTCGGGAATGAACACGCTTCCCGACAGATCGACCCGTTCTTCATCATCGAACGGAATCTCCAGATCCAGTTCGAGAACTTCTTCGGTCGTCAATTCAAAGGCGACCTCATCAAAGACCTTCGGTTGATGGGCCCAGTGCCCCGATTCTAGAGTTGCAATCCACGAGCCCGGTAGCAATCCATCGAGTTGTCGAATCGAGACTCCGGTGACGGATACTTCTGCATGAGGCGATCCTGCTCGACCCTGCTCTCGCAGGCGCAGTACCACTCCTTCCCTCTCGGTATCCCCGAACAATCTCAAAGAGACCGATCCACTCGGCTCGAGGCTCAGTTCTCTTTCTCCTCCGGCCACCAGATCTACGGTGATCCTGCGCCACTCGTGTCCTGCAGCGCGGGCATGAAGTGCCACTGCAGATCCGATCGATCCGATACGCCCGTCCAGTGCCACCGGGCTCTGCTCCGAAATGATTTGAGAGTCTTCCGATTGTGGCCACCCCGGGTGAGGAAGCGAACTTCGGGAGTAGTCCTGCACTCGGATCACCTCGACGTCTGCCAACTGTTCACCGGTGACCGCTGATTTCAGGGATAGCATCGTGAGTGCGTCGTATCGCAGAACCACCTTCACCACTCCGGCGGATCGAACACTGATGGCACCGATCGGAGAGACCACCCGAGCAGGGCGATTCTCCAGCACGGCACCGAAGAACTGAATCGTTCCCTCCTCCGGCGTGACCAGCTGAAAGCGTCCAGCAATCACCGCAACCGAACGAGATCCGCCGATGGCACCGATCTGTAGCTGGCCTGACAATTGCGTCAACACCTCGGTGGGAGCATCCTCCAGCACCACTTCGCCTCGGATCCGGATCATCCCCTGAGGGACTTGACCCGAAGAACCCTGGTTTCCTCTTCGAGGGTTGCGATTGGAACCCCGACTCCCCGAAGCTTGGGAATCCCTGTTCCCACTACCGTTGGATCGCGGGTCCTGCCCCGAGGGAATCGTTCCCGATCCCACTCCAGACACTTCTCCACTGGAGTTTGAGACGGGATTGCCAGTACGAGTTAAGGATGTGCCCCCATCACCACCCCGAGAGCCTCCGTTGGTTGAGCCTGATCCTCGTGTTGGAGAAGATGAGTTCCCACCTTCAGTTCCATCCCTGCGACTGTTCCGATGTGGATCGAAGGTGGTTCCCGATTCATTCCCTGCGGATGACTCGGAGGAGAGCCCTCCAACCTCGCTGATCGACGGCCCGTCATCGGGCAGAAGCAACACCATCATCGTGACGATCACGAGCAAGATGAGACATGCAATGATCAGGTTGCGGGGATTCACCGGGGGGTCCTCCAGGGAGCAGGCGGGATCATCTGATTGTACCCTTCAAGCGCATTCCATCACTCATTGCCATCACTCCTTGGCTGGCTCACCTGAAATCAGGCGCCCATGGCGCATCTCTAACTGGATCGGCTTGCCCTGGACCAGTGTCAGATCCAGTTTCTGCCCGTTACTCGACAGGGTCAACGAAACATCGCGAGATGGCAGCAGCCGCACCGATTGGATGGCTCCATCCTTCCAGCGCAGGGAAACTTCGACCCCAAATCGGGTACGCAATCCCGTCACTTCCCCATCCGCCCAGCCAGCAGGAAGTGCCGGAAGCAATCGGAGGACCTCACCATGAGACTGGATCAGAGCCTCGGCGATCCCTGCGGTCGCTCCAAAATTCCCATCGATCTGGAAGGGTGGATGATCATCGAGCAGATTGGGAAGGGTCGATCTGGACAGTTGCTTCTGCATGCTCTCACCCACCGACTTCCCGTCGCCGAGCCGGGCGAAGAAGTTGAGCAACCACGCTCGACTCCAACCGGTATGCCCACCTCCGTTCGCCAGACGAAACTCGATCGAGCGACGCGCCGCGTCGACCGATAGGGGTGTCTGCTCAGGGGTCCATTCCTCACCGGGATACAGGGCGTAGAGGTGACTCATATGTCGGTGCCCCTTCTCCACCTCTTGCCAGGCTCGTGACCATTCGAGGATGCGTCCGTCTTCACCGATCTCGGGCCTGGCGATCCGGCTTCGGGTCTCCCGGATGGTGTTCACCAGATCATCTTCAATACCGAGTATCTCGGCACTGTTGAGGGTCATGGTGAACAGATCCCAGATGATTTCCTGGTCCATCGCATTGCCCATCCCGACATCCGCCACCTGGCCATCGGGAGTCTTGTAGGAATTTTCAGGGGATGAAGATGGTCCACTGACCAGTTTTCCTGTCGCAGGATCCTCGACCAGGTACGAACAGAAAAACTCGCTGGCACCGCTCAGCACTGGCCATGCGCGCTCAAGCAAGAAATCTTCATCTCCTCCATACTGGTAGTGCTCCCAAAGATGACGACAGAGCCAGGCCCCACCCAGCGGCCATAATCCCCAGACCGTTCGCCCTATCGGAACGGTGAAGGCATGGACGTCACTGGTATGGTGCGCCACCCAGCCGGGGGCATCGTAGAGCTCTCGGGCGGTTTCTTCACCTCTCACCACCAGCGCATCGATGAAATCAAAGAGCGGTTCGTGGCACTCCGGTAAGTTCGCCACTTCAGCTGGCCAGTAGTTCATCTGGAGATTGATGTTGATGTGATAATCACTGTTCCAAGGGGCGGAGATGTGAGGATTCCAGATCCCCTGAAGATTGGCAGGAAGAGCTCCTCGACGAGATGAACTGATCAGCAGATATCGACCGAACTGGAAAAAGGTCGCCACCAGATCGGGATCCTGTTTCCCCTCGCGAATATTAATCAGTCGAATGTCGGTCGGAATATTTCGAAGCGACTCGCCTCCCAGTGACAACGAAACTCGATCCATCAGAGACCGATGATCGGCCCCCTGAGTCGCTTTCAACTGCTGATAGCGACGGGAAGGGTCGACCTCATCATCGCCTGTAGAATGGAGTGCCGCCAGTTTCGCCGGGTCGAACTGCCCGGCTGGATCGCTATCTGCGGTGATCAGGATAAGCACCGAATCGGCCCCCACGACCGAGACTCCGGGACCGCTCATCTTCAGTATTCCACCCTTCACCACGATGCTGACCTGGCACTCGAAATGAGCCCCCAGTTGCTTGTCGCCGTGGGAAGCCCGGCCACCAAATCGCATCCAGGCGCGATGACCAACGATGCGGATCGGTTCGAGCAATGAACCGCCGATCTCTCTGGCGAGTTTGCAATCGATGGAAATCGATGCCGGTTGATCCGCTTCGAGGATCGCTGCCACGCATTCAGCCGGCTTACTGGCCAGCACTCTTCTGCGATACAGCACCCCTCTTGAGGTGAACTCTTCCGTCACCTGAGCTTCATCGAGATCGAGCCAACGGCGGTAATCCCTCGACTCCTCGATGCCGGGCTGGTCGACCTCCAGGTCCGCTAGCGTCTGGTAGGAGCGGGATAAGCGCTGCGACATGAACTGCTCTTGTAACAGCTTCTGAGCCTCGACCACCTCTCCCGAGAAGATGAGATCTCGTGCCTGTTTCAGATGAAGGTGTGCCCCCCGCCGTACCCGGTTGGCAGGAGTCCCCGCCCACACTCCGTCCTCGTTGAGCTGAATCTTCCAGTGCCGGGGATCTCCCAGGACCATCCCTCCCAGCCTGCCGTTACCTACCGGAAGTCCTTCGGTCCATCGTTTTCCCGCCGGGCTCCGGTACCAGAGGATCTGATCGCCGCCGGGGCGGTGGGCAGATCCCGAGGTTCGCATCCCCCCCCCGGGGGCACGCGCTCCATCACCCTGGGTCGACAAGTACTTCCGCGCCAGCAAGGTCGCTTGCAACGATCCCCGTGGGACGGGCCAGTCCTTCCAGCCAGGATCATCTCCCTTGCGACCGAGCCAGGTTCCACCTTCCAGACTGATGCGGCCATCTGGCCCCTCGATGAACACGCTACCGCCGGTGATTCCGCCATTTCCCCCGGTGTCTTCGATCCGGATGGCAATCAGGTTGGCCCCTTCATGAGCCAGCTTCGCATCGATGGGGTAGATTCGATCTTGATTCCAGACCGATCCTTCGCCGATCTTCACACCGTTGAAATAGGTCTCATCGCGATCATCGATCCGGCCGGCGTGGAGCACCAGTTGCTGGCCCGCCCAGTCCGCGGGGAGGATCAGGTATGCCTTGAGCCAACCGTGGCCGTCGTGAGCCCCAAAGGCGCTCTCCCAGCGGCCAGGGACCGGCACAGGGACCCAATCGTCCTCCATCTGCACCGTAGTGGCCCCCATCGGAGTTGCAAAACATGGCCAGCAGCAGAACCACAGAATCAGCCCGCGGATTGGTGACATTCTCTCTCCCATCAGTGCGATCAGGATGCACCTTGAGCACTCTTCGACCAAGGGCCGAACCAGGAAACACCCTATCGATGCAAGCGGGGCCCGGACGTGATCACATCCGGGCCCAGCTGGTTTCATTGAAATCCTCGAAGCGAAAGTAACGTCGTGAACTACGACGCGTATTTCACCGTTCAGCCGTAGGGCTTGGTCCGAGGAGTCGAGACTTCCTTGTTGGCGAGCAACTCATCGAGCGCCTTCTTGACGTAGTTCTCTCCCGAACGACGGTTATCGAAAGCACCCTGGTAGAGGACCTTGCCATTCTTCAGGATGAAGACATGCGGGGTTCTCTTGGCTCCGAATCGTTTCCCCACCTTGCCATCGAAGTCGGCGAGGATTTTGTGCTCGACTCCGTATTGCTTGGTGAACTTCTTGAGCCCCTCGATGGTGTTGTGCTTGGTCGAGCAAACCGAGAACCACTGAACATCCTTCGCCTTGTACTCGGCGGCCAACTTCTGGACCTTCTTGGTCTTGTACAGCGGCTTCACCGCAGGACACCCGGATTCGGTCCACTCCAGCACGATGTACTTGTCCTTGAAATCCGCAGATTTGTAGGATTTGCCATCGAGATCTTTCAGATCGAAGGACAACTCGGGAGTCTTCTTGACACTTTCATCGTCGGCCTTCAGCGCAGCGCCACCGCACAAGCAGAGAGCCAGAGCCAAGATCGTTGCGACAATTCTCATCGGCCGCTTCCTTTCCATTTGCACCAGCCCTTCGGGCTGCTGAGCAGTAGTTCTTACTTCTGATCCTTCTTCTGTGGCCCAACCAAGGTCACCGCAGGCATTCCGGGTACCGGCCCTGCAGCCTTTCCCGGACTGGGTACCAGTGTGACCGCCAGTTGCCCGGGATGGAACCCCACCCCCAGCTCCTCCAGCTGAAATTGAACCTGCCAGCCAACAGATCGGCCATTCTCGATACTCGCCTGCCGATTCCATCTCACGACCTTGGCCTCGGAGATCAACCCCTCTTCGATGCCATGAGGAAAGGCGATCCACTGCAGCGGAACTGCCGGACGCCGATCGTTCCCTTGACGCGACCAGCGCACCACCCAGGTGCCCTTTCGAATCGGAGTCGATCCCGGCTGCGGGATCCACTGCTGCTCGAAGTGAAAGCCACGAGCTTTCGCTGCCGCAACTGGATACCGGTCTCTCCACCCGGCCAGCATCGAACTGCCACCTGTATCCATCGTGATGCTCTCGTCACCTCGCGAGATGCTCAACTCGGTTTCGCTCTTGCCGTAGATGCAAACCTTCTCACACACTTGCCAGATCACCTTCACCGGGATGGAAATCTTGCTGGGATCATCGTCATTTGATCGACTCGATGGCGTGAGGTTGAAACGGAGAAGAAATGGTTTGTTGTAGCCAATCGAGATCAGATCGCCCTCTTCGACCATCCGCTTTGGAACCGGAAAATCCGCTGCGCTGACCTTCCACCCCTCTGGTAGCGACCAGATCACCTCCGGTGCATCACCTCCATCGCGCGAGGAGTGCCAGTATCCGTGCCAACCGGGTAACGGCTTGATCAGCACACCAACCTGAAAGGGAACTCCGGGCTGGAACTGCTTCACCGAGGAGAAGATGCCGATGGAGCAGGGATCTTCCGCTTCGAACTGATCGAGAACACTGTCCTGAGCCGGCAACCCGGAACCAAAAATCGCCATCGAAAGCAGCAGAATCAACAGCAGTGGATGAGACTTGAGAAGCATCAAAATCAATTTCCTACCACACGTCTGCGGCTTTGACTCGCTCGGTGGCGAGTGCCTCTTTGACACTCGGGGAGCACTCCAGTCCGATGAAGTCACGATAGCCCAGATCCCACGCCTCCTTGAAGACCCGGGAGTACTGGATCTCGCCGGTTCCCGGCTCCCTGCGGCCGGGGTTGTCGGCCAGTTGCAGGTATCCGACCTGATCCCATCCCTCTCTCAGGCGACGACACAGATCCCCCTCGGTGATCTGCATGTGGTAGAGATCCCAGTTGATCTTGACCATCGGAGAATCCACCTCCTGACAGATCCGCACCGCAGGCGGACTGCCGTACAGACAGTGCCCCTTGTGATCGACCCGGATATTCATCGGCTCCAGGATCAACATCACTCCCGCATCCTCTGCCATCGGAGCGACTCTCTTGAGTCCGGTGATGATATTCTGGTGCATCTCTTCCTGGGTCATCCCCGGCTGATCATTGCCTCCCACCACCGTCATCTTGCGAGCCTTCAACTTCTTGGCGGTTGCGATGGACGCAGCGATCTCCTTCTCGAATTGATCATGATTCTTCGGGTCGTTCATGCCGGGAGAGAAGCCCCATGCAGTGAACTGCGCCACCTCGACGCCTGTTTCGTCACAGGCCTTGCGGATCTCTGCGATGTTCTTGCCGCGCCACGGCCACATCTCCACTGCGGGGTATCCCAACTTCGCTGCCGCACGAATCCGATCTTGATGAGGCCCACCACCGAATCCCCACATCTCGATGTTGACTGCAAATCGTGTCTTTCCCCACGGTAGAGGTATGAATCCATCATCGCCTTGTAGCGGAGAGGCGCCTGCAACTCCGGTAGCACCGACTGCAGCGAGTGCCGCTGCGCTGGTCAGGAAATCTCGTCGGTCGATGGTCATCTCGGACTCCTCTCGCTTCCATGGAAAATCGTATCTGGTTTCAGTTTCGCTTCTGAACCGTGCAGCAGAGTTATTCCTGAAGTAACTGCGTGGTCGAGCCCGCATGGACTGAACACGCCAGACTCACACCTGATAATCGATTCCGCTCTCCATCACCTCGACGCCAGGTAGCGACAATGCTGCCAGCTCCTCGACGATCTCGTTGTACTGATTCGACTTGAGATGGACCGCGAGAAAACGTAACTGATCGGGATCCGGTGCCTTGGCCCGGTCCGCCTTGAATGTGGTCGGAGTCAGGTGCTTCGACGCATCCGCGAGCCACTGCAATCGATCGGGGAAGGCGCACTCCAGCACCACCGTGGTCAGCCCCTGCAGCTGGTGACATCGATCCCACACCCGATCCGTGGGCCCCGTATCGGTCACGATGACGCAAGCGCTCTGGTCGTCTTCGATGATGTAGGCGACCGTCTCGACGATGTGATCGACTGGAATCGCCGTGATGGTGATTCCTTCGACCTGAACCGCAACACCTTCTTCGATGACATGAAGCCGGACCAGGTCTCGGCCCGATTCCTCGCAGATGCGGATGAAGTCGGGCCAGTGTCGATCGTTGAGCATATCCTGGCGCAGGGAATCGATGGTGGTTTCAGTGCCATAGATGGTCACTGGAACATCGAAATCACCGTCGACGCCAAAGTGAGCATCGAGAAAGGTCGGCAAGCTGGCAACGTGATCGCTATGGGAGTGAGTGATGAAGAGATGCTTGACTGCGAGCTGCTGGGAGAGATCTGCATGAAAGCCAATACTACCGGCATCGATACAGATGTGCTGATCGATCAGGTAGGAACTGAGCAGTTGGGCTGGGCCCACGCCACCGATGGTGGAAGGCAATAACTGAAGCCTCACGGATCAATTCACCCTTCGATGGTCACTCGACTGGAGCCGCATGGCGATCAGCCGCGCCAACCCCAGCACCATCCGATAGACGGTTCGATCCTGCATCTCCAGCAACTCCTTGAACTTGGCGATCGAGAAGGAGCGCAGCCGCGAACGAGAAACTGCCACCACACTGGCGGTATGACGGTTCTCACTCACTAATCCCATCTCGCCGAAACTACTCAGATCGGAAAGCCTCGCCAACACCTTTGGATTCTTCCCACCCGATTTGATCACATCGAGAGTTCCTTCGGCGATGATGAAGAAGTGTCCGGGGATATCCCCCTCGCTGATCACCACATCCCCCGGCTCGACGAACACCTCCTGCGAAAACCCCAGCAATGCGCCGATCTCCTCGGGCTGCAATCCTTCGAACAGGGGCACCGACGAGTAGCGCTCATATCTCGGAGCATCCATCGTTCCTCCATTCCTTGATCGCCGCCATCGAACCGTTTCAGCCGACGGTATCGTCAAGGAATACGCTACACCGACCCCTGCCATTCGACAACAGCCGACCCCATTCGACAACCGCTAGAAACGTCGGACGAAGACGAGGAAGCTCCCCGCCCATGAGCCTGGTCGAGAAGAAGCAGCGGGGGTAGAAGCGGCCAAGGGTCGCAGCGGTTCAAGGGTTCAGAGATTCAAGGTTGGGTGTAGATCGGCGCGGGCGTGAATCCACACGGATGTGGATCTGCGGCTGTAGATCTGCGGCGGTCTATCCGCGGCAGTAGATCAGGGGCAGCCCGGATAGGACAGGCAGCCGAGAGGATCTGCAGTGGAATCGAATCCGCAACCGGGGAAGGGGCTCTCCGGTGGTGGAGAGCCGCTACAGTAGAGTGCGCACAGAACCCGAATCGCATCGGTGATCGAGACATTGCCACTGTCGTTGGCATCGAGAGCATCGAGACAATCCGCCGCGGCACCGATGAACAGGTACTGGAGAATTCCAACCCCATCGGCCAGATCGAGAGATCCATCCTGGGAGGCATCTCCACGAATCAACGGTGCTCCATCGTGTGGGGTCAGGGTCACGGCTCCGCTGGCCAGGCTTGGTGGATAAGAAGCTCCTTCGATGACGATCGAGATGTCGACCGGTGGGCTTCCCAGTGTATCGACAAAATCGAGGCTGGTGGAGGTGGTCGTGGTCGCTCCAGTCAGAGGGCCATCCATCAGCTGATATTCGATACCCAGGAGATCGGTTTCCGTCTCGAAACTGATCGTGAATAAGCCCGGGAAGCTGAGGACCACGCCTTCCGTGACGCCTTCCGGTAAGATGGCGATTTGATCGAAATCAACACTGCTTCCACCCGGCGGCACCAAAAGATTGGTGGCAATGATGGGCATCAACAGGGTCGAGTCATTTCCAAGGCCCAGTGAGTAGCCCTGTACCTGCTCGATGACTCCCGAAATCTGGTGCAACGAGATCACCGTGCTCAATCCATAGGAAGTGGGGTTGGCCGCTGCGTAATCGACATCTGCGCCGCTGGCTCGCAGGACAAAGTCGCTGCCGACCTGTCCGTACAAACCCGGAACCCACATCCCGAAGGAGAGGATCAGCAGCAGCAGCGTGCCTGTCAGGCGCGTGGAACTGAAGTTGTAATGCATCATCGTCATCTCCTTTTCTACGGACACGGTATTTCAGAATCCGGAGTTGGGTCTGGTCCCGGATCGGGGAAGGGTGCTAACGGAGCCACGCCGCCGTTGAACAGGAAGGACAACAGGTAGATCGGATCCGCAACGTCGATCAGGTTATCGTCGTTGATATCCATCCTCGCCATGCAATCCACTCCGGGTTGCCCATTGAAGAGGTAGCCGAGGCACTTGATTCCATCCGCAATATCTACCAGCGCATCCTCGTTGGTATCTCCCCGAACGAAGTTGCCGGTCACCTGGACCTCGTAGACGGTTCCGCTGGTATTTCCTGCGATGACGAAATTTTCGCCATCGAACACGATGCCACCGGGATCATCGATCGCCGCCAGGCTGATCCCCTCGCCATCCTGGGTCGCCACGCCTCCCTCGACAATCACCTTGATGATCTCGAGAGTGCCATCGGCGGTGATGCTGGTGATGTAAAGCGGTGCATCTTGACAACCGATCCAGCCGGAAGTGCCGGGGCAATTGCCGGTGGTGCAGCCCTTTTGCTGCGCTCCCGGGTTGGGATGCGCGAACGATTTACTGGCATTGGTCGAACCATCTCCTCCGTGCAACATGCCATACACCTCACAGGTGGTAGGCCCGGTGATGTAGAGGTGGCTCGAGTTCTCGTCATAGGCCATCCCACCCGATTTGCCGGCGATCGCTCCCGGCAACATCGTGTGGTCATCTCCCGGCGCCCACGGCGCCGGGCTGGTGAGGTAGTAGTTTCTGATCCACCACCCCTCGCGGGTGATCTCGACCAGGTAAAGCTGACCCCCATCCGCACCATTGCCGACCACCAGCGATCCATTTCCTGCATCCCCTGACGGGACGAAGGCGATGCCGGTGACGGGCACTCCTTCGGGGAAGGGACTGGGGATCACCGTCATGATCCCGAACTCCGCATCGGTGCCGTAGATCTTGTTGTTGGCCGTGTCGGTCACGTAGAACTTGACATCTCCCGGCAGCGCACCGGCAACGGCTGCGATGTCGTAGATCTCGCCCGCTTCGTCGCTGCCCGGCACATCGATCGGCGTCTCGCTTTCGGTCTCGCCACCGCCGACCACCAGCACGGAGGTCTCACAGTGGGAGCCGCCTTGCATGATCACGAAGATGGCGTATTCATGAACACCGTCGGGCAGGCCAGCGCCGCCATTCTCATCGGTCCAGCTGGTCGCTGTGCCGTCGACCTGCACCGGAAAACCGGCAGCCAGCACCCCATCGGTGGTGCGGGTGATCTCGTAATACTGAGGAAAGTCCGCCGTCGGAGAACTCCAGGTCCACTCGAGGAAGGCAAAGTGATTGTCGCCGATGATCACGCTGGAGAGGCTGTCCACCGGCGGCGTGTAATCGACAACCTCATCGGTCGGATCGTCGGTTGAATCGAACGGGTTCGAGCCGGCGACCTGCTCGTTGATGTTGGAATATTCGTCGCCGTCGAAATCATCATCGGGAAAGGCGGACACGGCAGGCACCGCTGCCGAGTTCTCGGTCAGCAGGATCGTCTGGCCGGGGAAGGTCAGATCGATGCCGGTCGGAGTGCCATCGCTGTTGTAAGCGGTGAGCGTGGCATCGGAGGTGCCCGCCTCCTGGCCGGCGATCCACAGCTGGCGATCGGGACCCCAGCAGATGCTATTACCGCCTCGGTTGTGAGTCAGCGTCTCGGCCGCGAGCACCTCATCGTCGTGCTGCCAGTCGTACTGGAACACCTGATTGCTCGACGGATTGAGTACCGCGACCCGGTCGATGCGCTCATCGCCTCCCTGGGTCGTCGTCACTGCCAGTTTGGTCGGTGCAGTACCGGTCGGCAGTTCGACATACGCCGCCAGCGAACCATCGGGGACGATTCGGTAGACACAGGTGTTGAAGAGCACGAACACCGATCCGTTCGGTCCCGCAGCGATGTCCTGGACCGGATACCCGGGACCAAAATCCTTATCGACGACCACGTTTCCATTGGACTGGATGCGCAGCAAACTCTCGCCGCCTGCGAGCCAGCGGGTCGATCCCGGGCCGGCAGCGAAGTGGGTCAGAGTTCCGATGGAATCATTGATCTGCAGTGCCACACCCAGCACACCGTCGGGGCCATTTCCCTGCCCATCGCCTCCAAACAGCACGGTGCCGTCGGAGTGCATCACCTGAATCGTGCCATTGGCGTGGGTGCTGAAGACCCCATCGCCACCGAGTGGGCCCAGAACGATGGGATCGGGTCCGGTGTCGACGACGATCTTTGGATCTGGCGCGGTACCGATCCGAGTCAGCGTCTGGTTCTCTGCGGTAAGGATCCAGGTGACGCCGTGGCGATCGACCAGTAGATCGGTCGGGATCCCGGCCGCGATCACCTCGGTTTCGGCGAGCACTCCATCGGGAGTGTAGGCATTGAACAAGCCATCGAGGGCGACTCGTATCCGGTTGGTCGGCGATCCATCGGGATTCGGACTCAGCACCGCCACGCCTCCTGCGGAGACGGTCGGTGTCACCTCGGTCGCATCGGGAAGGGAATAGACCACATCGATGGGAGGTGAGCCTGCGGTCCCCGGAGTGACGGTGGTGAAGGATCCCTGCCCTGCGGAGTTCACCTCGTAGGTAGCAAAGGCAGCGAGGCTGGCTCCACCGGCGGCGATCACGCCCTCCAGCTGGTAGTCGACCACCACTCCGAGAGCCAGACCATCGGGACCGATCTGTACTCCGATAAAGTCGGGGATCTCCGCTCCTGCATACTCGATGTTGATGGCATTCAAAGCGACCGGATCATGAATCAGACCAAAACTGTAGGCGGCGATATCCACATCGTTGACGATCTCCACCGGGAGATGGACCGTCTGACCCGGAGTCGCAGCGGTCGATCCGACCGACACGATGTTCTGGGCGTGAATCGGGGACAGCAGCAGGATCACTGCAGCCGCCACATTCAGCGAGCAGATCGACAGAGATTTGATTACTACACAGCACTTCTTCATCTGAGCCTCCCCGGGGTCTAAACCCCGTAACTCAATCGCTTCATTTCCCCTGAGAATCGAGAATCTACTTCTTACACAGTATCGAGATCGACACACCTCGAAGATCGATATCATCACCATTCAAGGACACTATCGCATAACGATACAAATATCCTTCATATCGCATTGTACGGGGTTATCCGGTTTCTGGAAGCACCCGGACTGGATATCCAGCGGGGCTAAAAAGGCGTTAACCGTCGAGACGGCCCAGTCTTGCACGAAGGAAGCGTCGTCTGTCAGAAGTTCTCTGGATCAGGGCTGCGCGCTCTTCAACGGTCAATACAGCCCTCTCCTCCCACATCTCCCTTTCCTCCGACCCGATCTCCTCGAGGCTCGCCCGCGCCGAGAGGACCATGTCGAAGGGAGCGCCCGCCGGAAGATCGGTCAGTTCCAGGATCGGTTCCAGCAGCGCCAGCGCCTGCTGCCGATCGGGAGCCACCAGCGCCAACGAAGCTCCCAGCAGGCAGCGCTTCCATGAGGAGGCGGGACCTTCCAGCTTGAGAATCAACTCCTTGCCCGCCTCGATCTGCGGCTCGGACAGGGTCTTCCCGGTCAACTGAGCCTGGCGAGCTCGAAGGATGTAATACAGCGCCACAAGATCGGGATCGTGTGGAGTCTCGTCCTCGAAGGTGGCCTCTATCGGTGACAGATCGACTGCCAGGGGATCCTCTCCCCTCGACAACTGATTCAAAGCGGAGCGAATCTGTCCCTCCTGAATCAACTGCGGAGAACCGATCTCCTCGGCGATTTCCAGGCCCCTGAGATTGTCCTCGTGAGCCTGATCCCAGTCTCCCATCGAAGCATGAATCTCCGCCAGAACCAGATGACTGCGCGCCTCTCCGATTCGATCTCCAATCGCATGACTCACCTCGACCGATCGTCGGAAACAATCGGAAGCCACATCGTAGTGCCCCAGCATCCGTTCCGTATCTCCCAGGTTCGAGAAGTTTCTACCGAGGCCGCGTCGATTCTGCAGCAGCCGGAAGGTCTCGATCGCCTGACGATACATCTCTGCCGCCTCCTCGAGTCGCCCCGAGTAGAAGTCGACATTGGCGAGTCCGACGCGCCAGATCGTCTCGATATCAAGTTGCCCCCAGCGGTGGCAGATTTCGAATGCTTTTTGATAGCACTCTCGAGCCGTATCGAGCTCTCCCAGCGGATCGATGGCGAGGTAGAGCCCCGCCATGTTGCCGAGCAGCCTTGCCTGTCCGATTTCATCTTCCAGTTCCACGGCGATGGCGATCCCTTTGCGATACTCGGCGACCGCTTCCTCCCCTCGTCCTTGTTTTTGCAAACCAAGCGCCAGATTGTTCTGGAATTGCTGCGCCAGTTTGCTGGTGCCAGATCGTTCCACCACATCTCTCAACTCCTCGAGAATCGCCAGTGAAGCCGCAGGATCGCCACGGCGATCGTGAATCTCCGATAGCAAGATCTGCTTCTGCAACTGGTCGTCCTGGCGTTGCGGATCAATTCTCTGCAGATAACTCTCCGAGGCGTCCTGATCTCCCAGTTTGATGCAAACCCGTGCGGCAGAGATCAGGTACTGTCCATGTTGCGGTTCCTCCAGTTCGGCACCTGCAGTCAGAGCACCATCGATATCATCGACCAGATCACGCCCCTCGACGTAACGACCCTGCAGCAACCTGCGCTCGAGCGCAGATTGCAGGTACACCAGTGCCTGTTGCCCCTGTCCCGCAGCACACAGCAATCGTCCGATGGGACCGGCTCTCTCTGGCACCTTTCCTTCCAACTCGATCAGCACCTTGGCCAGTTCCCGCCGCCGTCGAATCGCGGCGCGGCGACCGCGGCCTTCAAATACCGAGAGCACGGCAGAGCGCGCCGACTCGGTGCGGAAACGGTAGTGGGTCAGATCGGTTCCAACCGCCTCACCGAGCGATTCGGTCTCGAAGCGATCGAGCGTGTCATCGAGCAGGTCGGCATCGTCGAAGATGTGTTCCAGCACCTCGACCGGAATGTCCCCCTCGATCAATGCTGCAGTTTCGACGATCGGAACCTGTTTTTCGTCGAACCGAGCGATCGCTGCGGCATAGAGATCACTTCGCCTCGCCGGCAACTGATCTAAAAATTCTTCGCGCGGCGGCAACGGTTCTACCAGTCCCCAACGATCCTCCATCTGCGGCTTGAACACCCCATGACCCCCCGGACCCAGGGTCCGTACCAGATCGATGGCAAATCCGATGTTGCCGCCGGCTCGTTCCGCCAACGCCGTCGCCAGCCACGGCAGATCGTCTCGGAAGGGAGCCCCCGGATAGGACAGATCGAGCATCTGCTCCACCGCAGCAAGTTCGATGGGAGGCACATCGACCAGTTGTAGCGGCACCTCTCCATCCATTCCCTCGGGTCGTCCTGGGCTGGCTTGATCTGCTCTTTCATTACAGACGGCAAAGATCACCGGAGTACGGTCCTGGACACAGCGAGCGATCAGCCCCGTCAGCAAGCGTGCCGATCCAGCGTCCGTTTGCTCCAGATCGTCGATGGCGATCAACAGCGGCGCTTCAGTGGCTGCCGAGGACAACAAGCGGTACCACCAGAAGGACCGCATCTGATCGGAGGTTTGATCCAGCGATCCCTCACCCGACAGTTCATCGAGAAAGAAGGTGATCGCCGCAGCGTCTTCACCGAGCAATTCTTCCAGCACCAAGGCTGCCGAATCTCTCACTTCTGCTCCGTCGGAACCGCTGAATGAAATTCCCAGCAGTTCCCGGAGTAGGTCCTGGAAACCCTTGAAGGGCTGACCTGCAGCACCGCGGAAGGTGCCTTGCAAGTCCCGCACCCCCACTTCTCTCAGTCGTGCTGCGACCTGCGCCAGCAACGCTCCGGTGCGCTGCCCTTCGACTCCCGAGATGACTGCGGTGGCGCCGGGACGCTGCGATGGATCGAGGTGCTCCAGCAGCTGGAGTACCAGATCTTCTCTTCCCACCAGCGGCAATCGATCCGCCTCGCGGATGCGGATCGGCCCCTCCGGCTCGACCACCAGCGGCTGCGGATCGAAGGAGGAATGCACCTCGATCGTCGGGGGAGCCAGGGTTCCGGCATGCAATGGTTTCGCTGCGACCAGCCACACGCAATTCTCTCCCGGTTTCACCTCTCTTTGTGACTCTCCCGACTCGTTCCACTGCCAGCCATTGGCCTCCAGTAGACCCAGATGGCATGTTGCCGCGACCGGGGACCGATTGGAGACCAGCACTCTCAGCCAAAGAGTTTCGTCGACAGCGATGTCGGATCGCAACGCCTGGCCTCGCACCGACAAACGACCGGTCACGACCTCCGCACTACTGCCTTCCGACGCCTCGAAACTGAGTTTCTCGGTGAAGGTGGAATCGAGCAATGCGCTGCCATCGCGACGTGCACGATCTCCCGAGGCAAAATCGATGAACTCGGTACGTCGATCTCGAGGGGTCCTGTCGAACAGGTAAGTGGTTTCTTCCTGGTAGTGCGCCAGTTCCGAAAGGATCACCAGCAACTCACCATCGGCACGCACCAGGTAACACTCTCCGGGATCCACATCTGGATGAGATGGAATCGACTCCTCGCTCGAGTGGGTCAGCCCCTGAAGAGCCAGCGCGACACCCTCTTCATTCAAGGAACAGACTCGCAACTGCTGGTCGATCTGGCTCATCTGCTCCATCAGCGCCAGCGTCGAAGCCTCGAAGAGCGGTGCGGTCTTCTGGTAGTGCTCGTCGGAGAGAAAGCCGGCATGACCGATGAAGTCGTTTCGATAGGGCGGCAGGTGCTCGATGGCATCTTTCCACGCCAGCGCCTTACCACTGCCGCGCCCGGCGATTTCGCGGACCAGTGCGCCATGTTCCTCACGGGGGCTCGACAGCACCTCGCGAAGGTCATCGAGCACCCCCATCGGGCCCGCTCCCGAGGAGACCCGATCGACTTCACGAGATCCGTGACGAAGGAGCACTTCGACCCAGGAGCCAAAAGACGGTCGCTTGAGAAAATTCTGAACTCGTTTGAGGCGATCGACCGGGAGGGTCAGTCGTGATCGAGCCGTCAGCAGCAGGATCCCCTGCCAGCGAGTCAACGCTTCCAGGCTGGCAAAGGCCGCGGCATGACGCGATCTGGGGTCGTCGCCGGTAGTGCGTAACGCCTCCTGTACCCGAGCCAGAGGCCGAGGAAGTCGTTCTGGATCAAAACTGGTGTCGGTCGGCGCCACCACACCTCCTGCTTGCCGGTCGACCGTCAGAATCGTATCTGCAATTCTAGTGACTGCATGATAGGGCCTGGAAGCCCCCGATGGAGCCTCTTGCTCTCGATCGATCCCATCTCCAAGATCGAGTCTCATGGTCTGATAATTTCATTTCGCTGGAGGTCACGATGTTCGGAGACGGCAGAAAATTACTGGTGGTCGGCGATCGGGTGCTGGTCGCAGCCACTCAGGGGGAAGAACGAACCCGGGAGGGGCTGATCCTGCCCGCGAGTGCTGTCGAGAAGAACGAGGTCCAGAGTGGACGGGTCGTCGAGGTCGGCCCCGGCACCCCGATGCCTCCACCCGCAGATGTCAGCGACGAGCCATGGAAGATGACAGACACCCCGGCTCCCAACTTTCTGCCGCTCGAGGCTCGTGTCGGCGATCAAGTGCTGTTCCTGAGAAAGACCGCCATCGAGATCGAGTTCGCCGGAGAGACACTACTGATCGTTCCCCACGGAGCGATCCTGGTGCTTGCCCGGCAAGAGCAACCTGAGTTGGAGATTACACCGGAGTTCAACTCCGACAATTTCCAGATCTGAACCCAGGTCTCCAGCTCTTGCGGATCTACTCAAACATCCGTTCATACACGGATGCGCAGCAGCGGCACCGGTTCATCGAAGCCCTTCATCGGATGCGCTTCGACGGTGTCATTGGAGCCCACATGGCCGACTCGCTCGGCGATCTCCGGTAGCGTCACCACCTCACCAATCTCTCCCTTGGACTGTAGCCTTGCGGCGAGGTTGGTGGTCTTGCCGATCGCCAACCACTCCTGCTTGTAGCTCGACCCCAGCAAGCCAAACACCACTGGACCGGAGTTGACTCCCGCTCGCAGATCGAGACCCCACGTCTCCCCTTGCGCCCGACGGATTCGACTGGCTGCGTTGGTCCGATCGACCAGATCGATGGCGAACTGCAATCCTCTGCGACTGTGATCGTCCCCCTGACACGCGGCCAGCAGTCCATCTCCGAGGTGCTGGAGCGGGCGAACCTGGTGCTTCGCCAGCAGCGGAACCGCCAGTTCGAAAACACTGCGCACCGTCTCCATCACCTCTTCCGCCGAGAGCTCGGTCGAGCGGCTGGTGAAGTTGGCCAGATCGGCAAAGATGATCGTCGCATCTTCAGTGGTGGTTTTTTCCATCTCCTCGGCGGGGCGACCGCTGAAACGCTCGATGGTACGACGCGAATACTGTTCCGAATCGATCTCGTGGAAGACTCGACCGACCTGCTCCTGCCAACCGGGGTGATTGGCCTCGATCGCCCTGGTGAAAGCCTGATCGAGCTGCCCGACCGCACCCTTGTGGTCGCCCTGGGCCATCTGCTCCTCGGCCAGGAGCAGGCGAGTGAGGATCTCTCCTTCGCTGACGGTTCCCAGCGCATCGATCGACTGCTGCAACGACTGCTTCCAGTCGGGATCTCGTTGATCCGCTGGTTGTAACCGGATGCGCCAGTAGTCGATCAGCAAGGCCATCTCTGGATGCTGTAATCGATTCGATGCGAGATCGAGATCTGCCCCGATCTGATCGAGCTCTCCGCTGCTGGCGCGCGCCCGTGCTCGAGCCATGTATGCGAATCCGACCAGGTAGTGAGCCATCTCTCCACACTCATCGAGCAGTTCATCGAGACGCTTGCATCTGGCCGAGATCTCATCGGGATCTTCCAGTTCGACCGCGGCCTGCAATTGAAAGGTCACCAGACGTAATCGAGAGAGGGGCTCAAGCGATGAGGCGCGACGCGACCAGGTCTCATCGAGCACCTCCAGCGCGCTCCCAGGATTTCCGCCCTGGATCTCTGCCAGTGCCAGGTGACCGGTCGAGATGGCGATACCGAGATGATCATCGACAGCATCCTTGGCGAGAATCGACTTCCGCAGGGTTCGCCGCCCCTCGTTCCATGCCCCCAGACCCAGATACGCCTGAGCGATGCTATCGAGGAACCAAGAGCGAGTCGGAACGTCTCCCAGCTCCTCCAGAGCAACGGCCATCTGATCGAGAGCGTCTCCAGGACGATTCAGCTGGAGATTCACCGTCGCCATCAGGTGTCGCGTTCGTGCGCAGGTCGTACCCTCGGATCGACCCAGTTCTGCGATCAGTTGCTTTGAATCCTCGAGCAGCTGTTCGAGCGATGCCCGGTCGCCGCGACTCCCTCTGAACTCAAGCCTCAGACTCAACAGACTGGCGACATGATTCCACGGAGAGTTCAGTGACTCGAGACCATCGAGTAACTTCTGCGCGCCCACGAGATCGAAACGAACCTCTGCCACGGCCACTTCAGCGAGAGTCGAGACCTCAGCGGGCCATCCATCGAGGTCGTGGACGATTCCAACGCCACGACTGACCGCTTCTTCGACACTTCGCCACCAACAAGAAAGCTGCTCTGCTTCGCTCACCGGGAGTCACTCTCCGTCTCGTCCGGCAGATTCCTCAACCAAATATTGCGGTAACGGATCGGGTTGCCATGATCCTGTAACTTGATCTTGCCGAGCGGAGCATGCTTCGAGTAGGAGGGCTTTCTCCGGTGTGAGGTGGGGCCGAGAAACTCCCGATCATGATGCACCATCACTCCGTTGTGGATCACCGTCGCACGAGCAGCGGCGAGTAACGAACCGTCCGCAGAAAACCGAGGTGCCTTGAAGATGATGTCATACGACTGCCACTGACCCGGGCCACGACAAGCGTTGACCAGCGGAGGCCATTGACCGTAAAAAGCGGCACACTGACCATCGGGATAGGTCGGGTTCTGATAAGAATCGAGCACTTGAATCTCGTAGCGCTCCATCAGGAACACTCCTGAATTCCCTCTCCCCTGAGAGTTGCCCTTGACCTCTGGAGGTGTGCGAAACTCGAGGTGCAGTTGAATGTCGCCAAAGGAATCCCGGGTACTGATATCGCCGGAACCTGGACGTGCCTCCATCGTCCCGTCGACCACGCCCCAGCGAGGCTCCTTACCACCGCTACTCCAGGCGGACAGCTCTGCCGAGGCGTCGAGCAGAACCACTGCGTCATCGGGTCTCGAATTGGAAAAGATTCCCGCTCCTGGATCCACCACCACCGGATAGGGGCGCTCGGAATCGTGAACTTTCCACTTCTGCCCCGGGATGATGGGTGTGTCGCGATAGCCTGGACGAGGGCCATCATCGAGTGCCAACGAAACGATCGGTATGACCAGCAAGAGCAAGGCGCTAATGAAACGGTTCATGGTGAGTTTCTCCGATCCTTGATTCCAATGACCAAACTGGCGGGATCATCACTCGGGTTCCCACCGAACCAGTCGACAGGGGATCAGGATACGACACCACCGGGCGAGCCGGAACCCGCCCACCCAGGAACCCGCCCACCCACGAGTCTCGAGGAGTTGCCCGCTTCCGCCGGAGTCCCGAGCACCAGTGGCTCGCTCCAGGGACGGGTTGCAATCCTTGCCACTTCCCCACCCCGTGCAATAATGAGCCGAAGTATTTTCAGCAGGATGGATCCCCGGATGGTAGATCGACGGCAACCACCTGCTTCAGCCGCCAGGAGTACTCGATGCCAAAAGGTGTGCCGTTTCTTTTCCTTTCCGCACTGACGCTGCTGTGGCTCACCTCGGGCAACCCCACAGTCGCAGAGGAAGGTGAAGAAACACCCGCTCCGATCTCCTACAACCAGCAGATCCGGCCGATCCTCTCCAACAACTGCTTTCCCTGTCATGGGCCCGACTCCGCCGCTCGCAAGGCAGGCTTGCGTCTCGACAATCCCGAAGATGCGTATCGAGATCGAGATGGCTTCGCTGCCATCGCTCCGGGCAACAGCAATGATAGTCTGCTGGTCGAACGTATCTTTGCCGAGGATTCAGACGACATCATGCCGCCGCCAAAAACTCACAAGAGTCTGGACGATGCTGAGCGGGCGACGATTCGCCTGTGGATCGAACAGGGTGCGCAGTACGAACCGCACTGGGCATGGATCACTCCAAAACGATCGACTCCTCCTCTACCTTCGACCGGGGCCACTGCCACCGCAGTCGATGGATTCATCCGAACGAGACTCGAACAGGAGTCCTTGCCCTGGAAACCGCGGGCTTCTCGCGAGGAGCTGATCCGCCGGGCCACCTTCGACCTGACCGGATTACCTCCCACCTTGTCGGAAGTCGATTCGTTCCTTGAAGATCAAGAACCGGATTCCTGGCGGCGAGTACTCGACCGCCTGCTCGACTCGCCGCGCTTCGGAGAACACTGGGGAAGGATGTGGCTCGACGCCGCACGCTATGCCGACACCCACGGCCTTCACCTCGACAACTACCGTGAGATGTGGCCCTATCGGGATCGCGTCATCGAACTGTTCAATGAGAATCCGCCCTATGACCAGTTCCTTCTCGGTCAGCTCGCCGGAGATCTGATCCCGGATGGTGATCTCGACGATCAGGTTTCCAGCGGATTCGTTCGCGCCCATCCGACCACCAGCGAGGGCGGCGCCATCAACGATGAGTACCGCATGATTTACTCGGTGGATCGCACCAACACCTTTGGAACTGTATTTCTCGGCATGACCCTCGGGTGTGCCCAGTGCCACGATCACAAGTTCGATCCGGTGACACAGAAGGAGTACTACGGCCTCTACTCCTTCTTCAACAACACCACCGAGGCGGAGATGGATGGCAATGCCAAGGCTCACGCTCCGGTGGTCAAGGTCCCATCGATGAAGCAGTCATCGATGCTGGGACAACTCTCTGAAGAGCTGAAGAACGCCATCGAACGAAGAGATGCCCCGAATGAAGAGATGGATACTGCGCAGGCAAACTTCGAGGCCAACTGGGCAGAGCAATCGAAACGCTGGATGGTGCTGACTGCTGAGTCGCTGACCTCGACCGGCGGATCGACCATCGAGGCTCTCCCCGATCGATCGCATCTCTTCACCGGTACCAATCCGGCGACGGATACCTACACCTTCACGGCGCTCATCGATGGCGCCACCCACCGGGCGATCCGCCTGGAAGGTCTGGTCGATCCATCGATGCCGGCCAATGGACCCGGACGCTCCTCCAATTCCAATGTTGTGCTCAGCGAGATTACCGCCGAAGTGGTCTCCGTCGACGGTGAGTTGAATCCGATCGGCGATCCGGTACCGATCCACTTCACCTCTGCATGGGCCGACCATGAGCAACCGAACTATCCCGTCAGTGCCGCCATCGATGGGGACCAGACCACCTCCGACAAGGGGTGGGCCGTTTCCGGTTTCAACCTGAAGGAGAACCGCACCGCCATCTTCGCCAGCGACCAGCCGGTCGGTCTTGAGGGGACGGTGAGAGTGACGGTAAAACTGCTCTTCCACAGCCAGTTCGCCAATCATGCCTTTGGCAGAGTACGCCTCTCGGTGGCCCCGAATCCGTATCCCAAGGCGCAAGAAACTCGCTGGGTCGACGAGGCAGATGTGCAACTCGGCGAGACTCATCTGGACGCGAGTCTCGGTCCCTGGAACTGGGTCGATTCGAAGGATCACCCGGTGCATTCTGGCCAGCAAAGTCGTCTGCAGCAGGTCGAGACTGACCGTATCTACCAGCACTATTTCTTGAAGTCTCCTCGCCCGCTGGAAGTGAAGGAGGGCGACCGTCTCTTCGCCTGGGTCTGGATCGACGAGACCGCACCGACCAGCACCGTGATGATCCAGTTCCACAGCAACAACTCCTGGGACCATCGCGCATTCTGGGGCGAGGATCGGATCTCCTTCGGCCCCATCGGTGAAGACGTGGTCGCACACCGTCCGATGGGAGATCTGCCGGCTCTCGGCCAGTGGGTGCGGCTGGAGGTGTCGGCGGATCATGTCGGACTTCCCAAGGGCTCGATCATCGATGGCATGGCCTTCACCCAGTTCGGGGGCAAGGCGTACTGGGATGATGCGGGTATTCTCGGATACGCTGACCTGCTCCAGATGGAGCCGTTGCTCTCCGCTCCATCCGAGCAAAGATCAGAGCAGGAGACGATCCGGTTGCGCCGGTGGTACCGTCAGGGACACAGTCCCGGCTATGCTCAGCTGCTCCAACAGATCGACCAGTTGGGCAAAGATCAGGGCACTCTCGAGAACAAAATTCCCACCACACTGGTCGCCTCCGAGCGGATGCAACGTCGAGAAACACGGCTGCTGAACAGGGGTCAGTACGATGATCCGGTCGGCGATCCCATCGAGCCGCACATTCCCGAGTTCCTGCCGCCATTTCCCGAAGACACGCCGAAGAACCGGCTCGGTTTGGCACGCTGGCTGACCGATCCGGATCACCCGCTGCTGGCTCGAGTCACCGTCAACCGGATCTGGCAGTCGCTCTTTGGCACCGGTCTGGTCAAGACCACCGAGGACTTCGGATCACAGGGAGAATGGCCCAGTCATCCAGAACTGCTCGATTGGCTCGCCAGGGAATTCGTCGATACCGGTTGGGACCTGAAGAAGACCATCCGGATGTTGATGTTGACCGACAGTTACTGCCAGCAGTCGGTCACCACTGCGCTCGACCTGGAAAAGGACCCGGAAAATCGGCTTCTTTCCCGTGGCCCTCGCTTTCGTCTCGAAGCGGAGATGATTCGCGATCAAGCGCTCTTCCTCTCGGGATTACTGGTCGAGAAGATGGGCGGCCCCGGGGTCAAACCCTATCAACCGGAGGGGCTATGGAAAGCGGTCGGATACAGCGACAGCAATACCGTCCGCTTCAGCAAGGACTCCGGCGATGCTCTCTACCGACGAAGTATCTACACCTTCTGGAAGCGAACCAGTCCGCCCCCCTTCCTGGCGATTCTCGACGCCCCGAACCGTGAAACTTGCGTGGTTCGACGAGAACGAACCAACACCCCGATGCAAGCGCTGCTACTGCTCAATGACATCCAGTACGTCGAATGTTCGCGGCAGTTGGCATCGCGTCTCCATCGAGAAGCCGGCGATCTGGATGATCTACAGAAGTTGGAAACTCTGTGGCGAATGGCGACCAGCCGTAAGCCCACGGAACCAGAGATGGAGGAGATTCACTCCTTCCTCATCGGGATGAGACAGCACTACCTTGTGCACACCGAAGATGCTCTTCAGTTGCTGATGGTGGGAGACTCTCCCGCCGGAGACCAGCTCGAACCCGCAGAACACGCGGCGTGGGCGATGGTATGCAGCCTGATTCTCAACCTAGATGAAGTGGTGACGAAGGGATGATCCGATGGATCCTGAACTGCAGATGAACATCCAGGAGACGCGCCGTCAGTTCTTCGGCCGATCCCTGACCACTGTCGGATCCACTCTGGGGCTGGCGGCTCTCTCGCAACTGGGTGGATTGCCCACCCTCGCCTCCGAAACGAGGCCCGGCTTGTTGCTGTCTCCCCACTTCAAGCCCAAGGTCAAGAGAGTGATTTCCCTCTTCATGTCTGGAGCGCCGTCACAGATCGACCTGTTCGATCACAAGCCAAAGATGAACGAGTACTTCGACAAGGATCTGCCCGAGTCGATTCGCGATGGTCAGCGCTTGACCACCATGACCAGCGGCCAGAGTCGCTTTCCCATCGCTCCCAGCATCTTCAAGTTCGACCGATACGGACCTTCGGGTGCCGAGATGAGCGAACTGATTCCAAACATCGCCTCCATCGCGGACAAGATCTGTTTGGTCCGCTCGATGTACACCGAAGCGATCAATCACGACCCTGCGATGACCTTCATGCAGACCGGCATTCAACAACCAGGGCGCCCCAGCCTCGGATCGTGGCTCAATTACGGACTCGGCTCCCTCAACGAGAGCTTGCCCGCCTTCATGGTGATGCAAGCGACATGGACCGGGCGAAAATCTGCACAGGCTCTGTTCGAGAGGTTGTGGGGCGCGGGGATGCTCCCCTCTGAATACCAGGGCGTGACCCTGCGATCGGTCGGAGATCCGGTGCTGTACCTGTCTGATCCACCGGGCGTGGCAAAAACTTCTCGTCGCTCGATGCTCGATCGCCTGGCTCGACTCAATCAAGGCGTTGCCGATCGAATCGGTGATCCAGAGACGTTGGCCCGGATCGCTCAGTACGAGATGGCCTACCGGATGCAATCGTCGGTACCCGAACTGGTCGACACATCCGATGAACCACAGCATGTGAAGGATTTGTATGGTCCCGAGGTGGATCAACCAGGCACCTTCGCATCGTGTTGCATGCTCGCCAGGAGAATGGCGGAGCGCGATGTCCGCTTTGTTCAGATCTACCACCGTGGCTGGGATCAGCACGGAGCTCTTCCTTCGACGATCCGGCGTCAATGCTCCGATGTCGATCAACCGACCGCCGGCCTGATCAAGGATCTCGAGATGCGCGGATTACTCGATGACACCCTGGTGATCTGGGGTGGAGAATTCGGCAGGACCATTTACTGTCAGGGCGGCCTCACCAAGCAAGACTATGGCCGCGACCATCACCCTCGCTGCTTCAGCATGTTTCTCGCAGGTGGCGGGATCAAACAGGGGCATGTGCATGGTGAAACCGACGATTTTTCCTACAACATCACTCGCGATCCAGTCCACGTTCATGATCTCAATGCGACCATCCTGCACCTACTGGGAATCGATCACGAGCGGCTGATCCATCCGTACCAGGGAAGAGATGTCCGCTTGACCGATGTGCACGGCAAGGTTGTTCATGACATCCTCTCCTGAGTGTTGCTGTCATCTTCAACGAGATGAGTGTTCCAGATGACTCTTTCTGGTGAACCACTGCTGGAATTTCGCAGCAGCCCCTTCCAGCACTGGAGAGTCACTCCGGCTCAAGGTGTGGGTCATGGTGAGTTGATCCTGGTCCACGGCCTCGGTGAACACGCAGGTCGGATGATGCCACTGGCAAGACGCTTTGCAGCGATGGGATATCGTTGCCGGGTACCCGATCTCCCGGGTCATGGTGCCAACGGTGAGGATTCTCACCATGCCGTGGTGAAGGCGTACCTCAAAGGTCGAGATGCCTCCGAGGTCAATGATCTCATCCAGGAGTTGCCTCCTTCCCTGATCACCGAGGCGCAACAGATCGCTGCCAACAAGCACCAACAGCTGTTCAGTACCACCTTCGAGCAGATCATCGAACAGGTCGAGAAGTTGACTCTCTGGAGCGCCATCGATGGCACCCAATCGAGGGTTCCACACCATGTCTGGGGCCACAGTCTTGGAGGGCTCGCGGCATTTCATGCCGTCAGTCGCATCGATCGCGATCAGTGCTGTGCTCCCACATCCCTGGTACTCGGTTCGGCCGCCTTCTCTCCCCCCGCAGCTGTCGATGATGTGCTGAAAAAAATCATCATCGGCCAGGCGTATCTGCTCTCCTCGATCTCCTTCTTGCGTCCCATCGCTGCGCTACAGCGACTGTTTCTCCAGTTGTTGAAAATCGATGGCGATGGTCGCTTCGCCAATGAGCATGTCAGTGACCTACCCGCCGAGCGTCTCCTTCACTCGACGGACCCCTTGCAAAACCATCAGATCCCGCTCTGTTTTGCTGGTCGCTTGCTGCCCTGGATGGCTCGGGCCAGAAAAGTCGCGCGTACTCTGCGCACTCCGGTGCTGATCTTTGCTCCCGGATTCGATCCGATCGTCAACACCACGGGCTCGAGAACCGTGGCAGCATCTCTACCCATCTCCATCGATGACCGTCGCCCTCAGCGTCTCGACATTCACGAGTCGATGAAGGTACACGACCTGGTTCGCTCCAGTTGCGCTGAAGCGATCATCTCCCGGGTTCATTCGTGGATGAAAGGCGACCTCGGCCACTAGGGGTGATGTTGCTGGAACATCTCTCTCACCAGTTCGGTATGGTGCTCGATCTCGACCTTCATCCGCTCCTCTGGAGATCCGGTGGGTGAGGCCCTGAAGCCGATTCGCATCGCCAGTTGCCGCAAACTCCCGTCCTCCTCGGAAACCGCCTTGACCGATGCGCGATGCATCATCGCCAGACGATTTTCGACCATGCGCAGGAATTGATAGGCAGTGAATAGAGTGGTGGCCTCACCGGAGTCGAGCAATCCCACTTCTTCCAGCTGAGCGATGGCATTGCGGGTCCTGGGTTGCAAGATGGTGGGATGCTCTCCCTGGTGGAGGAGTATCAGGCACTGGATCAAGAACTCGATGTCGATCAATCCACCACTGCCAGTCCTGAAGTCGATTTCATCTTTCTTGCCGATGGAACGACGTCGCTGATGCATCTGTCGTAACTCCTGCAAGACTTCCGCCTGGTCGACGCCCCTTCCGAGGTTCGTTCGAACCCAGTCCAGCACCTGTTGGCCCAGGTCTTCATCACCACAGACCGGATTCAATCGCACCAGCGCCTGGTGCTCCCACAGTTGCGAGCGCTCACCTCTGAAGTACTCCTGAAACTCATCAAAATGAGTGACCAGCGCCCCTCCGGCACCATCGGGTCGCAGCCTCAGATCAACATTGTAAAGTGGCCCGCCGGTGCCCGTTTGACCGAGCAATCCGGTGACCTGTTTGAGGTGTTCAGCCCAGAACTGACTCGCTTCATGACCATCTCTGGTTTGACCGACGCCGTCGTGCACCAGGATCATGTCGATGTCACTGGCAAAGCCCATCTCGTTGCCGCCCAGTCGACCCAGCGCCAGGATGCTGTAACACGACTCCTTCGATCGTTCCGGATGAGTCAACGGGCCCATCAGTTCCTTGGTCTTGTCGAGTGCGATCTGGTCGATCACCTTCAGTAACACCCGTGCAATCCTCGAGAGACTTCGTAGCACCTGGTCATGCGGCATCCTGCCGCTCAGATCAAGAATGCCGATATGAACCGAATGCAACGCCCTGAACTCGTGTATCCGGCGGTACAATTCCTGATCGTCATCGACGCCTTCGATGGTCGACGATAACTCTTTCAGCAACGATTCCTCGGTCGAGCGCCGACCGGTGCGAACCCGATCCACCACATCGTCGAGCACTCCCGGGTGATTGAGCAACAACTCCGACAGATACCGGCTCTGGCCAAAGAGATCGACGAAGATCTTGCAGGTTTCGGGGTTCTCGGTCAGTTGCTGATAGAACACCGCCGGCGCACCCAGCGTCTCGACACACTGTACGAACATCAAGGCGGCCTGGTCCGGGTCGGGACAGGAGCGGATCGCCTCCAGCAATACCGGGAACAGTGCGGCCAGATGGTGCCTGGCCCGCGGCGATCGAAGGCCTTGCTGCCGGGGAAAAGCCAGCCGTCGTAACAATCGGTACGCCTTCTCCGGATCGCGGAAGGAGTACTTTCTGAAGACACGTTCGATCACCTCTGGCTCGGGTCGAAATGCCAGGATGACATGGACCTCTCCCGCCTGGTCATCTCCGTAACCTCGAAACAGATCGTGAAACAGACTCTCCAGGATATGACGGATTCGTTCGCGGCGACGATCGAGTACCTGCTTCAACTGCTCGCTCTGTTCGAATCCGAGGGAGCGTGACAGTGCCAGGAACTGTGCCGGGTCATC
Source organism: Planctomycetota bacterium (assembly GCA_014240375.1). GTDB lineage: Bacteria > Planctomycetota > UBA8108 > UBA1146 > UBA1146 > QNYK01. The sequence goes on from JAAZXB010000021.1 coordinate 34,962, forward strand.
GGGCAAGCTGAAAGACTGCCGCTGATGCTGAAGCATTCGGTGATGCTCGACGCGCCGCAGGAAACAATAGCCATCGAGCATCCTGGCCGACTCGGTCGAAGTCAGGGCACCGATCACTCCGAGACGTCGAAGCGCGTGATAGACATTTCCTCCGCGGATCGACTCGTGGATCTGACCATGGAGCAGTTGCAGGAACTGTACCAGGTATTCGACATCGCGAATCCCACCCCAGCCTACCTTCAATTCGGCGGCGTCCTGTCCGGCGGGGCTACTCTCGAGCACCTCTTTCCAGCCCTGCAGTCGCTGGATCTCATCGAGATCGAAGGGGCGCTGATAGACGAAATGTTCCACCTCTGCCAGCAATCGTGGCAGTCCTCGGGTGTGATCGTGAACCGCCCGACTCCGGATGTGAACGATTCGTTCCCAGGTTCCTGCCACCGCATGGAACTCGGCGCGTGCCTGGCTGACGGTTGGCACCAGCGGTCCGGTGATACCACCGGGTCTCAAGCGAAGGTCGGTGCGATAGAGTGGAATCGAACCGGCGTATCCGGTCAGCATTCTCAAGATCCCCCGTGCCACCGCCTCGCACGGGCCCGCCGGAGTTTGATCATCTCGGATGAAGTACAGATCGATGTCGCTGGAAAAGTTCAGTTCACGACCACCCCATTTCCCCAGGGCCACCACCGCCATCGGTAATTTTGATCCCCCCAGTACATCGAGAGCACAACGGATGGTGTGATCTGCCAGGTCGCTGAGTGCAGCGCCGGTCTGTTCGACATCGAAAAGTCCCTCCAGCTCACAGCAAACGATGCGAAGTTGTTCACGTCGATGCCAGCGGTTGAGGGCGCGCGCGCGAGCCGTCTCATCGGCTCCGCCGATGACTGGCGGTTGAGGAATCGCCGCGGGCGTGCTGGTGAAGTCGGGGGAGGTCACCTCGAGCAGATGGCCCTTGGCCAGATCCACCATCGGATCCCCCGCTCCAAGAATACTGACCAGTTTTTCCAGTCGCCCCGCTTCGAGGATCGCCGCGGGAAACCCGAGGGACCCACACAACAGCCGCTCCAGACCTCCAAGGGCTGCATCGGCACAGGATGCTTGCTGGAGGGCGAGGAAGATTCGCGCCTCCTGGTCCTCGCCAATCTCTCTCAGAACGCTCCTGAGGTTCCACATCGCTCGATCCGGGGTGGAGATTCCGAGCTGCTGAAAGCCCTCCCGACGGATCTGCTCCGGCTCTCGGGGAGAGTCCGAATTCGGCTCATTTCCTGCTTCTGAAGCATCTGCTGCCATCGCACCCTCCTCTCACCTCGATCTGGTGATCCCATTGCGGGGTGCATCCTGCTCAAGGAATCGCTGCGAGGAAACCCATCACCCCGGTTCGGGTGAACTCTTCTGCCAGCACCGTTATCCTCGGGCCACCTGGTGGAGTTAAACTCCGCCGACAGGAGGAGGGACCGCGTGACCACCACGACCAGTGCGACCGAGAGCCGCTTTGGTCCCCGTCAGGGGCAAAAACCACAGGGCGGTCATGTCTCGGCACCTCTGACGACCCAGCGAAGTGATCGGTGGCAGAAGGGTCCTCTGTTGACCCTGCTCGGATTCGGGTCCTTTGTCGTCTATGTCACCTTTCGAGCGTTCCAGGGGCTCGATTACTACGCTGCCCCCTACCTGTCCCCCTTTTACTCGCCACTGGTTTACGCCAATCCCGAGTACTACGCCGGTTCCCCCACCTTTCACGCCCTGATGGGAAACCTACCCGTCGAGGCGTTGACGATGTGGCAACAGATGGTCGCCTGGCTCCCGCTGGCACTACCCCTCTCTCCAGCATTTTTCATCCTGATCTTTCCGGCATCGTTTCGTGGCACCTGCTACTACTATCGCAAGGCCTACTACCGCAGCGTGGTCGGCTCTCCCGCAGGATGCACCGTGTGCCCCATCGCCCAGGGAACCTACCAGGGCGAAACCGGGTTGCTGCGGATCCAGAACCTCCATCGCTACGCCATGTACTTCGCGGTCGCCTTCATCTTCATCCTCGGTTACGACGGCTGGCTCTCGCTGTGGATGCCCGTCGATGCTCAGGGAGCTCCGTGGATCGCTGGAGGCGGCGATCCTGCGACATACCAGTTCGGTTTCGGCGTCGGTTCGGTGGTGATGATGCTCAACGTAGTATTCCTTGGCGGCTACACCTTTGGCTGCCACTCATGGCGCCACATGATCGGTGGTCGGCTCAATCGTTTCGCCTCCAGTTCCGGGGAAACGGGCCTCTCCTACGCCGTCTGGAAGATGACCAGCTGGCTCAACGAACGTCACATGCTGTTCGCATGGGTCAGTTTGTTCTGGGTGATGTTCACCGACTTCTACATCTGGGCCGTCTGTAACGGCTGGATCACCGACCTCAACAGCTGGTCTCAGACCGCTGCCAACGGTCAGTAAGAAAGGACCTCTCGTGATCCAACTCGATGAGATCCAGACGATCGAACACGATGTGCTGGTGGTCGGTGCCGGCGGTGCCGGACTGCGCGCGGCCATCGAAACTTCCAATCTCGGACTCAGCACCGGTGTCATCACCAAAAGTCTGCTGGGCAAGGCCCACACCGTGATGGCAGAAGGGGGCATGGCGGCGGCACTCGGCAATGTCGACTCCCGCGACAGCTGGAAGATCCACTTCCGCGACACGATGCGTGGCGGAAAGTTTCTCAACCAGTGGGAGATGGCCGCCATCCATGCCCAGGAGGCGCCCGATCGCGTGCGCGAACTGGAGGACTGGGGAGCGGTCTTCGATCGCACTCGCACCGGACTGATCAATCAGAGAAACTTCGGCGGCCATCGCTATCCTCGGCTCGCCCACGTCGGCGACCGCACCGGCCTCGAACTGATCCGCACCCTGCAAGATCACGGCATCCATCAGGGAATGGATGTGCACATGGAGTGCATCGGCATCGACCTGCTGCAAGATGGCGGCAAGATCAGCGGCATGCTCGCTTACTGGCGAGAGACCGGTCGCTTCGTCGTGTTCCGTGCGCCGGTTGTGATCTTTGCCACGGGTGGCGCCGGCAAGGCGTGGCGTGTCACATCCAACTCGTGGGAATACTCGGGAGACGGGTACGGCATGGCCGCTCGCGCCGGAGCCGAGCTGCTCGACATGGAGTTCACCCAGTTCCACCCGACCGGCATGGTGTGGCCCCCCTCGGTACGAGGCACCCTCGTCACCGAGGGAGTGCGTGGAGAAGGGGGAATCCTCACCAACTCCGAGGGTGTGCGCTTCATGTTCGACAACATCCCCGAACGATTCGCCTCGGAGACCGCTGACACCAAGGAAGAAGCACAACTGTGGCTCGACGGCGACCGTGATGCGCGGCGGCCACCTGAACTGCTGACCCGAGATGTGGTAGCCCGCGCCATCATGCGCGAGGTGAAGGCGGGGCGCGGATCGGAGCATGGCGGGGCCTACCTCGACATCAGTCACCGCAACAGCGACTTCGTCAAGCGCAAGCTGCCGTCGATGTATCACCAGTTCAAGGAGCTGGCGGAGGTCGACATCACTGCCGAAGCGATGGAAGTGGGACCCACCCTGCACTACTACATGGGTGGAATCCGTGTCGATGCCAACAGCCAGATGACCAACGTGCCGGGGCTCTTTGCCGCCGGCGAGTGTGGAGCGGGTCTGCACGGGGCCAACCGTCTCGGCGGCAACAGTCTCTCCGACCTGATCGTCTTCGGCGCTCGTGCCGGTCTCGGTGCCAAGGCGTACTTCGACGCCCTCTCCGGCACCCCGACGGTGCAACAGGAGCAGGTCCACGAACAGATGCGCTCGGTGATCGACTTCCTCAACCGCGAAGATGGAGAAAACCCCTACGTCGTGGTCGACGACCTGCAGACCACGATGGAACAGCATGTCGGCATCGTTCGAGATGGAGCCGAGCTGGAAGAGGGGATCGAAAAGTTACAGAAGCTCAAGGAGCGTGCCGCCGCAGTCAAGGCTCATGCCACCAGCCAGTACAACCCCGGCTGGAACACCTGCATCGATCTGCGCAACATGATCCTATCCGCCGAGGCCACAGCCCGCTGTGCCCTGCAGCGAGAGGAGAGTCGTGGTGCCCACACTCGCCTCGATTTCGAGGGAGAACGCGAAGAGGGACTCACCTTCAACAGTGTCGTGAAACTGGTCGACGGCGAGGTGGTAGCGCGCAAGGACCCACGGCCCACTCCCCCCGAGGCGTTATCGAAGATCGCCAACGCATCCCTCGAAGAGCTGGAGGGTAACCGTGTCTGAAAGAACCTTCCGGGTGTGGCGCGGCAATCAAGACGACGGAGGTGACTTCGTCGAGTACCGCATCGATGTCCAGCCTGGGATGGTGGTCCTCGACTGCATCCACGAGATCCAGAAGCAGCACGCCCCCGATCTCGCCTGTCGCTGGAACTGCAAGGCGGGCAAGTGCGGATCGTGCAGCATGGAGATCAACGGCAAACCAGCACTCTCCTGCATGACCCGCATGAACACCTTCGATGAGGGTGAGTCCATCACGGTGCAGCCACTGAAGACCTTCCCGGTAATTCGTGATCTGACCAATGATGTCTCCTGGAACTACCAGCAGAACAAACGGATCCGCCCCTTCGCCCCGCGGCCACGCGACCCCGACGGCGAGCACCGCATGATGCAGGAGGATGTCGATCGGGTTCAGGAGTTCCGCAAGTGCATCGAGTGCTTCCTCTGTCAGGATATGTGTCACATCCTGCGCGATCGCGAGACCGAACAGAACTTCGCCGGTCCCCGATTCATGGTGCGCCTGGCCAGTCTCGACATGCACCCCCTCGATACCGACGATCGCATCCAGGAGGTCAAGGACGAGAGCGGCTCTGGCCTGTGCAACATCACCCGCTGCTGTACCGAAGCGTGCCCCGAGCACATCAACATCACCGACAACGCCATCATCCCGCTGAAGGAAAGAGTGGTCGACCGCTTCTACGACCCACTGATGTGGCTGATGAGAAAACTGAAGCCGGGTAATCCCAGGGAAAAAGCAACGATCGAGTAACTCGTCGTCACAAGCTGGCTCGGACATCGCCAGGAGCGATTCTTTCCAAAAGCTGTTGAGTTTCACCCTGGAGGGGCTGCCCGTGAATCCATCTGGTCAAAATTCCGGCCAATCCCTGGAGTCCATCGCCTCTACATTGCAAAGCTGTAGCGCTCTTGCCTGGGCTTCGCAGGAACAGCGCGACGCTCTCCTGACCCATACGAAAAACATACCATTATCAAACGGGGAAACGCTGTTTTTCGAGGGAGATAAAGCGAGGTCCTTTTTCGTTCTACTCGACGGAGAACTGGATGTTATCCGCGCCCATCCAATCCATATGCAAGAGATGATCGTCTCTCGAATTTTTGATCCGGGAGAAAGCGTCGGAGAAATCGCTGCAGTCAGCAAGAGTCAAATACGTAGTGCAACCATCCGAGCATCCACAGACAGCAACCTTGTTGAAATCGAATACGAAGCCATCGACGCCGTCGGGGGCCTCTTCGATTTCCACCTCGCCACCATCCAGTTATCACAGCAATATCAGTTGCATGACGAAGCTCTGAAGAGATCGTATCCCTACCAACTTCTCACCAGCACCGGACCGGTCAAAGGCTGGAGTCATGAAAAATCATACCAGGATCGAGAGGTCGTATTCTCCGAGGGCGACCCATCAGAACTGGTGTACTTCATCATCTCAGGCCAGGCGAAAATCGATCTCCGCACCACGGATGGAGACCACTACCAAACGGTCATCGGGCAAGGTCAGATCTTCGGGGAACTGGGCGTCATCCACGGGCAGAATCGCTCTGCCACGGTAAGGGCTGACGGAAAACTCCGTGTTCTTGTCGTCGATGCCTCACGGTTCCTGACCCTCTCCGGGGCCAATCATGAGTTATCAAGCGTCATGCTGCTATTACGAAGAATCTATCGTAACGGCACTGGCCGATCTGTTTTGCAATTCAAACAGCAGGAAGATGGCGTGGCTGTATTTATCAGCTCCATCGATCTTCCCGACGATCGCCAGCTGGTCATTCAGTACATGGTAAACAGTCTCCTGGTCACCATGAAAGCCGATCCGAGACAGCTCTCCTCTCCACACATAGAGTACAAGTTTGAAGATGCTCGGCGAAAAATCAGACGGACCTTGAATATCGCTGACGGACTGATTGTCGCGTGTGAGATGGAAGGACCGAATCCAGAGACCGGACTGTTGATAGCGGCCATCCAGAATCAAACTCAACTGACCACAGAGCAGCTCGACAATTTCAGTGGCGAAGGCTTACTGTTCACCCATCCAGTTGTCTCCGACATGGTGTGCCACTGCATGCAAATCACCCGGAGCGATCTTCAAGAAAAAATCGTTGCTGGTTGCCAGACCGTAACTCAATTGGTGACCGCTACCGGAGCAGGAACCGTCTGCGGAGGTTGCCATGCTGCTCTGGAAGACTTGACCGGGGAAGCCTCATCGGCACCGGTCAGGATGAGTCAACGAACCGAAGTGGTCCCCGGTATCCACCGGATACGACTCACGACTGAAACTTCGACACCGCTCCCCGCATCCATCCCTGGACAACACATCATCGTCAAGGGTGTCATCGATGGGATCACCGTCAGTAGACCTTATACATTGACCAGCTCCCATACAGAAAATCGCTGGCGAGAAATCACCATCCGGAATGAAGATCATGGATTGTTTTCTCGATGGCTCTGCTCGATCGACCAAACCGAAACAAGTCTCCAGATCTCAGCTCCTCAAGGCGACTTTTTCGTCGACATGACTGATTCCACTCCTGTCGTCATGCTCGCTGCGGGGATCGGAATCACCCCAGCACTTGCGATCGCACGGTCTCGCGCAGAACATCAGAATGGACCGAAGATCCATATCGATCATTCCGCTCGAACCGAGAATCAGTTGGTCTCCACGGAAGAACTGAACCGACTCGCCACTCAACATTCATCGATCACTTATCACTCTCGAAGAAGTTCCGGCGGTGAAAAGCTCTCCCATTCAGAAATCCAGCAACTTCACCAAACTTGCGCAGACGCCCGCTGGATGATTTGCGGCCCGTCTAGTTTTGAAATCAGCACCCAGAACTCTCTTCTGTCATTGGGAGTGAACCCGAAACGAATCGCAATCGAAAGATTCGTTCCCTTGTCCAAACCGACGGCGCAAGGACTGAAACCAGATCTGATTTCACTCGGTATCGCACTGCTGACCACAGCCCTGGTCGCACTGGTGCTGATCGGCGCACGGGTTCCAGACTCGATCCAGAGCTGGCAGGCAACATTCTGGGGCCACTGGATTTCTGGTTCCGCACTCATCCTCTTTCTCGGAACCCAGTGGTGGTTTCCAATTCGAAGATGGACCGGAACCTCAGCCAACGTTTCGAAACCGCTCCATTGGCATCGTCGCGTCGGTGCCTTTTCACCACTGCTCTTGGTTCTTCATGGAAACTCCGTCGGAGTAGGTCTACTGGGTCTCCTCACCTTTACTTTTCTTTGCAACACGGTGGTCGGGGTCGCAGATCGATCCTTCTTTCGCGACTCAAGAAGGCAGATGGCTTACTTACGCTGGTGGCTTTTCCCCCACATCCTCCTCTCCGTGATCCTCACGGTACTGGCGGTCTATCACGTCTGGGTCATCCTCAGTCATGGAGGGCCTTGAGATGGTGTCCATAAAAAATAAGGTGCCTCGTAGAGTCCCGATCATTCTCGCTGTCCTGTTGAGTGGCTGGCTGGTGGTTTCATTTGAATCCACCGACCATGAACGCTGGAAGAGTCCAGCCGGGGATCTGGATCTGCATCCACAGCTCAATTGTGAGCAATGCCACCAACCCGCCGCGGGAACCACACGACAACAATTTCAGGCAAACCTGAAGCACTGGCTAGGAACACGCGAGCACGGTGTCGACTGGATGACTCGCGCCATCTCCAATAGCGACTGCCTCGATTGCCATCGAAATAGCGAAGACCCTCATGCACCCCACCTCTTTCTTGAACCTAAATTCGAAGAAACAAGAAACGAAATACATCCTGAAGTTTGCACCAGTTGCCATGCTGAACACGATGGAGCCATCTCCATTACCGGGAATACATACTGCTTCCACTGTCATGAAAATATCGATCTAGCCAACGATCCTGCGCAACCTTCCCATCTATATCTGGTTCAGAACAAAGAATGGGACAGCTGCTTACGGTGCCATGATTACCATGGCAATCATGCGGATAAGACTCCTCGAAATCTCACCGATGCTCCCGCGCTATTACGGATTGAGGAGTATCTTGAAGGAAAATCAGATTCTCCTCATGGCAACATCAAGATTCCATACCTGGAAACGAGAGGAGCTCCGCGATGACTCTCAATAGAACCCATCTGGCTGCCCTGGCTTTGATCTTTGCGATCGTCTGGGCTTTTGCCAGCGCACCACCCGCTCTTCTTGATCACCAGCGGAACGCTACCGCCGCAACGATCCCGATCCAGCTGGTCCTGAAAACCATTGCCCGAGAAAACGATATCGTCCGCTCTCTCTACACAAAATCTATAGTTGGGGCAGGTCTCAAAGCCGGACTTCGTTTCGACGAATACTGGAAAAATGAAGACGTGCAAGCCGGCCCACTTCCGGCGCTATTTCTTCGAGAAGCCGCTCTTAGCGTCCAGCAAAATCCCGTGCGACTGGGTCTCTTTCTGGGATCTCATCAACCCATCAGCGATGCCAATCAATTTTCAGGCTCGCAAACTGCGATCTTCGATAAAATTCTCGCCAGCGGTGAAGCTGAATATTTTTATGATCCAGGATCAGAACGGTGGACGGCAATGTTCCCCGACTTTGCTTCAGTGATGGCCTGTGTGAAGTGTCACAACGAGCACCCAGATTCTCCGAAGAAGGACTGGGTACTAGATGATGTGATGGGAGCCACCACCTGGAGCTACCCCCATGCCACGGTTTCCCCCGACGAATTCATAAACATCATCGATGCGGTACGCGGAGGGTTTCGCGATGCATACAGGGCTTACCTGGAAGAAATCGAGGGTTTCGACAACCCACCAGAGGTTGGATCTCGCTGGCCTTCCGCTGGCTACGCAGTCCCTGACGAGGAAACCTTCATGAAGGAATTCGAACAACGGATATCAGCGAACACCCTGAATACGCTTCTTGAATCTCGTCGATAAGCCGTGACCTCGAAAGACTCTCTCCCGCAGGATGCAGGAGGTCGTCGCGCGAGTTCATGATTTCTGCAAATGCCCCGAGCACAGCGGCATCCGCCACAACGCCTTCATTCCCTCATGGAATGATCCGCTCAACTATCGAGTCCCGATGCCATGCAAGCGATGAAAACCGCAGCGCACCACCACTGGAAGGCGTCGAAGCCAATAAATGGAATCAGGATCGTGGTAATCACCACCGCAATCACCGCCAGACACTTGATCGCTTTCATTGCTTTGTTTTTAGCGGCATTGATAGTGGGTGGATTGATTAATTACTTGGTCGGTAAAATGATTGCC
>JAAZXB010000022.1 GCA_014240375.1 Planctomycetota bacterium
GCTCCCGGAGAGAGTCGGCTCGGAGCTCCGCGTAAGTTTCCCAGAGATCGAGCCGCTCCGGAAACTCGTGAACGAACGGAATCCTCGACCCGTTCCATTCAGGATGAAGATCCGGGTTGAGTATCCGGTCCGCGAGATCGCCGTCCGCGATCACAGTAACAGGACAGATCCCCGCGATCTTCTCCCCCGGACCTGAGAGCCCGAGGATCGCCCCCGAAAGCGTCTTCTCCCGTGTCTCGACCTGGGACGGACTCATCGCCGACTCATCTGTCTGAGGATCGTCGACAATAACGAAGTCCGGCCGGATCGTCCGGCCGTCCGGGAGCTTCGCCTTCCGGCCTCGGATCGCTCCCGTGATTCCGACGACCTGCAAGATCGAACCGGCCGAGGCTCCGTTCCGCCGGCCTCCGCCGTCAATCCACGGAAGGATGATCTCGTTCGCCTTCAGAGTGAGACGGACTCTCCGGCCTTCGGAGATCAGACGTCGAGTCGTGACCCCTTCGAGCTTCTGATAAACGAAGCCGACCTCCGGGAAGTCCGCCGCGAGAATCTCGTTCGATTCAAGCTCCGTCCGGATCGACGTGAGAAGATTCTTCGCGAGTTCCTCAGTCGCACCGATCAGAACGATATACTTCCGCAGGCCGTGAAGAAGAGACCAGAGAGCCGCCGCCTCGACGAGAGACGTCTTCCCGGAGCCCCGAGGCATTGCCAGAGCATAGAGTCCGCCCTTCCGAACCGACCGCTCGATCTTCTTCGCGACCGCTCTGTGATCGTCCGACCAGTCGAGAGAGAACGTCTCCGACTGATAAGTCCGACAGAACGTGAGAAGCCGTCTCTTCGAAGCCGATCTCCGCTTCTTATCCTTCGGATTCGGGATCGGTCCGAAGTCCCGGAAGGCCGAGGCCGCCTTCCTGTTCGCCTCGTTTTGCCATCGGAGCCGCTCCGCGTAAGCCGCCGCCGTCTCCGACCTCGGCCGCCTCTTCTTCGTCGAGTCGATCGTGACCATCCATTCTCCCCCCTGTTCACCCGAGGCCGCTCTTCGGCTCCGGTGTATTCACCGCACCGCGAGACGCCCTCTCCCCGGATCATCCGACGGAAGACCCGTCTCCGACCTGTCCGTCCCTCAGGAGATCGATCTTCGCGTCTCCGACGAGTTCACTCCAATAACGGGATCCACAATACCGACAGGCCGCCGAGTCGATCCCGGAGCCGTCCCACTTCGTCCGCACTTCGAGTTCACACCTGAGACAGAAGAAGACCCGAGCCGTCTCGACCGACTTCGGCCGGAGACCGTCGAAGAGCTCGTCCTTCTCCCGGCCGTCGATCTCGTTCCACCGATCCCCCCCGCAGAAGACACAAGGACGACTCGGCTCGTCTCGGACGATCCGGACGTCCCGACGACAGTCGAGACAGATCCACGGCCGATGATCCCGATCGATCACTACCTTCCCAGAATTGATCACTTTCGTCCCCCTGTTCCCGTCGTCCCCGTTGTCCCCTGGGGACGAGCGGACCTTGACCTGAAAGACGCAAATCCCCCCGACCACTCACCCACTTAACTTACCTATCTTGAAAATTCCCCGTTTGGCAGTCGGTGTAAATAGCTGAGATAGTACCTGTCGACCCCTCAGCCCCCCCACATTGACACATCGTGAGAGACCCTCAGAGCCCCCCTGAAAGGCCTTGAAGCCTGAGACGGCCGATCCGTCGGACGAAGGAGAAGAGCTCGACAGAAGCCAGAATCCGGAGCCCCACTTCCCCATCCTAATACAAGTCCGGCCGATGGGATCGGCGGACGAGTCCGGCTCCGCCGTGAGTCTTCGCCGATTCCGCGTCGAGGCTCGGAGCGTATCCGAGAACCTCTTCCGGGATCGAGAACGTCTCTCGATGAGCCTGAGACCAGACCGAGAGCGTCTCCATCACAAGCCCCTTACCCTTCAGGATCCCCGTCCGGATCACGTCGTCCGGTTCGCCCTCGATCCTCAGGATCCCTTCCACTCCCCCCGGCCTGTCTCTGATGTCGAGGACGAGTTCGGGAGCCGTCGTCGGAGTGATCCGTTCGGCTCCCGGCCAGTTCGCAAACCGGAGATCGGTCGCGAAGAAGAAGTCTCGTCCGATCTTCCCGACCGAGCGGACAGGGAGCCGGAGACGTCCCGTCGAAGAGTTCTCCGGGTTCGCCTCGTCGTTCTGTTCTATTGTGTCGAGTTCGACAACATACTCGACCGACTGGTCGAAGCTCCCGAGGGAGAAGACCCCCTTCAGGCCGCCTCTCTCCCCGCAGGACTTCCCCGACTCGTTGAGCACAACACAACGTGAAGAGCCGTCTGTCGTCTTCATACTGTCTCCCCCTGTTCGAGAAGGATGTCCGCGATCATCGTCCCGACGTCCGGAGCTCGATGGTCGTCCGGCTTCTGGAGCTTCCCGTCTTCTCGGATCGAGCTCCCCGGACCGAGCTTCGCTAGATTATTCTCGTCGACCAAGTTCTGAAGACTGATGTCCGGGAGACCGCACATCACAAGAACCCCCGTCGAGACGACTCTGAGATCGAGAGCCCCGTCGATCGTCTCGACCAAGTTGAAGCCCTCGACCGACTCTTCGACGAGATACTCGAACGAGAAGCCGAGGCCGCCGATGAGCTCTCCGGCCTCTTCCGCGATCAGAGCCGCCTGTCTCCGTCTGTCTTCGACGGCCGGAATCACTCCGATCCCGTAGGTCGCCTGTCCGGCTCCCTTCATGAACCGGCGGACCTGTTGAAGATGAAGGCTCTCGTTGAGCTTCGTCTCGATGAGAAGCCCCGTCGTCTTACTCATAGCATCCCCTCCGTGTCTGTCTCAGTCTATCGAACGGCTGGAAGCCTGAGTCGGAGCAGAACCCCCCCGACCCCCCCGCAGGCCTGAGGCCTGAGAGTTGTCGAGTGAGATCCGCGAGTCCGTCGAACAGGCCGGAGCCGCCGTCGTCGTCGCAGAAGACCGGGAGCCCCGTCTCTCCGATCGAGCCCTCCATCCGGGAGAGCCCCCCAAAATAAAAACAGCCTCCCGGCTCGACCGGCCGACAGAATCAACTGTCTGATGGGGATGAAGCCGATCGAGCCCGAAGGCCGCTCTTGTTTATCTCTGAGACATCCCCCCTCAGAGCTTCGGCATCGTCTCAGAAGCCCCCCAGGCCGTCAAGCCCTTATCAGTCCGACGGATCGGCAGGGTTCTCGGCCGAAGCCCTCAGAACGTCGAGAGAGCCCTCTCCCCACCATATCGGAATCGGCTCGTCGACCAGTGAGAGACCGAGAGCCTCCGCCGCCGATCGAGCGATCTCTTCCGCCGCCTCGATCGAAGGAGCAGGGAACACGACCGGAGACAGGACGACGAAGTCGTCTTCGTCTGTCGAGTGTCTGTCTTCGATAGCCCCGAGGAAGTAAATCATGAGCCGGCCTCCGGCCGTCGTCTCTCGATCAGTCTCCGGAGCCCGTCCTTCGTCGGAGCCGCGAGCCCAGCCTCGACGAGCCTCTCTCCGATGTCGACGAGCGTCTCCAGACAAGTAACCCGGCCGACGATCCGGCCGAACGTGAGCCAGTCCCCGAAGTCGCCGTCGACGTCGATCCGGACGTCGACCCGAACCCGCGAGCCCTTCGGGAGCCAATCCTCGACGGCCGCCTTCGCCAGAAGGCCGAGCTCCTTCTCGAACTCGTCTCCTCCCCGAGCGACCTTCTCCGGAGCCCAGCAGTCGACCAGACGAACCCGGAAGACGAGGCTCCCGAACCGGACGTCGACAGTGTCTCCGTCGATCACCCTGTCGACGATTCCATCCGCGTATATTCCCGCGATCATGATGTCGGACCTCCCTTCGCCTTCCGGATCGCGATCCCTTCGATCTCGAAGTAACAGCCCACCCCGACGTGAACGATGTCGGGAATCGCTATCGCATGAGCGACCGCTTCGACGACTTCGTCCGTCCCGAGTCCTGGTCCGGCCGAGTTCTTGATCTCCTTCAGTCTGAGCTCGATCGTGATCTTCATAAACCCTCTCCCTTCCTCTTGAGCCGCTTCCCGTCGATCCCCTCGGCCTCGGCCGCCTCGGCCGCCTCTTTTGCATCGATCAGGATCCCGTCTGTCACTCGGCGAAGAACCCATTGTTCCAGATCGGCCCCCCCGAACGGAAGACGATCCGCCATGATCGCAGCAAGTCGAGCGACGAGCTTCGGAGAGTCGATCAGATCGACCGTGAGAAGCCACCGCTCCCCAGGAATCCGATGAAGGACGAAAGCCGTCTGATCGTCGGCCGTCTCCGATCGAGCCTTCTCGACGGCCGCGTGAAGCTTCTTAGAGAAGTCGCTCCGCCGCTTGATCTCCGGACAGAGCTCCGGATGATCGTCGTCGATAATATCCGCCGACTCCGAGCTCCCCTTGAATTGCTGAGACCTCCGGAATTGAGTCCCGAAGAGCCGGTTCAAACGGCCGGCCGCTTCGAGCTCGGCTTCCTTCCCGATCCGTCTTCCGTTCGTCATCCCATCACCTCCCGTATCGTGTGCCTGCTGTCTCACCCATCGGTTTCGGTCTCCAGTAACGGACGCAGTCTGTCTATGAGTTTCTTGACCTTGCCCCACGAGTCGGGGCCATCCATTGCAATCTGAATCGACCTCGCCGCCGCTTCGATTTTTCGTAGCCGGGTGAGTTCGGCGGCTGCATCTTCGATTATAACGAATTGGTGTTGATCGTTGAGGAGAACGAATGGTCCAAGAGTCTTGACGATGTCCGCATACGCCCCAAGAGTCCCCAGCCGGGATTCCAAAACCCTACAGCGCTCCAGTAGATCGCGTTCTCTCTCACCCATCTTCCCGATCCGTCTTCCATTTTTCATTCTGAGATCTCCCACATCGGACGAAGAGCGTCCTGAGGCACAAAGAAGGCCGCCGTCTCCGCGTTCGGCCGCCGAAGCCACTCCGCCCGCTTGCAGTCCCGGCCGAACATCCACCCGACGAATTCGAAGTCCTGAGAGCCGCCGAGGATCAGGACGAACCGAGCCGCGTCGGAATCGTAATCTCGGACGATCATCGAAGCCCCTTGATTGTGAGACGTCCGGATCTCAAAGTCGCGACCGACATCGGCCGCCCCTCGAACTCCGAGACCCCCCCAGAAAAGGCCGAGAGCCTTCGCGAACGCGAGCTCCGCGAGAGCTCCGTCGATGTCTCTCTGAAATCCGTCCGGAGTCGAGAAGAAGTCCGTCCGCCCCTCCTCGATCCGCCTGATCCGTCTCCGGACTCCCGCCGAGGCTCCGAGCTCGATCTCCTCCGTCGTGAGACTAACACGACAGGCCTCGGACGTCTCACCCTCGATCCTCAGACGACGAGCGTCGTCTTCGTTAAGAATCTCCGCCATGATCTCCCCTCCTTCTGAAGCTTGCCCACTGACAACGAAGCCGAAGACCCCCGTGAGACAGTCGATCGACAACCTGAGAGCCGAGAACCCCCTCGGCTTCTTCTTCCGATCGAAAATTCGCCGTGATCAGTGTCGGCCGGAGCTCCCTCCATCGTCCGTCGATGAGTCGGAAGAGAGCGTCGGCCTGAAAGTCCGACAGGCCACCGCTCCCCGGTGGAATCGGATCGGACAGGATCAGGACGTCCGTCTTCAGATACGGACCGAGCGTCCTCTTCTCCGCCTTCGAGCTCTTGATCGAGTCTCTCAAATCAGACCTGAGAGTCGCGACGTCGAGCCACCGAGCCGAGGCTCCGAGCCGGATCACGGCCTCTCTCGCGATCGCGACCGCGAGATGATCCTTCCCCGTTCCGGGTGGACCGATCAGGAAAGCCCCGTTCCCGGCCGCGACGTTCGTCTCGATGTCGTCGATATACTCACGAACCCGACGAAGTGTCTTCTCCTGTTCCGGATCGTAGACCTCGAACGTGTCGACCGTCGCCCGCTTGAACGGATCGAGCCGAGCTCCGACGTCCTTCTTCAGGATCGAGAGCTTCCGGACGATCTCCCGACGGATGTCGTCCTTCTCCTTCTCCGCTCTCTTCGCCTCGATCGCCGCGAGCTCTTCCGGAGATCGCCTCGGCATCTCCGCGAGCTTCCGCCTCATGAGCTCCGAGAAGTCGACCTTCTCCGCTTCCGGTGTATTCACCGAAGTCGCCTGTCGGCCTTCCTTACCATTCTCCACCGAGAGACCCCCCTTCCGATCTGAACGACCTGTCGGCCTTCTGAGAGGCTCTCCCGTCCTTCGGCGGAAAGAGACCCGTCCATCCGTTCGAGACCGACTCTCTCACGGCCTCTTCGAGCCAGTCCGGCCGATCCCGGAACTTCTTCAGAAGCCGAGACAGAGCCTCGACGGACCTGATCGGCTTCCTGATCTCCGCCCGATAAGAGACGAACTCTCTCACCGACGGAGAGGCCGCGTCGAGCCCGAGCTCTCCGATCACCTCGTCGACGATCAGACCAGTCGCGACCGTCTCGATCGAGACCCTGATCGTCTTCTCCCGGCCGATCTCGTCGACTGAATCGGAGACGAACTCAGCGATTAGGAAGAGTCGATTCTCTCCGGCCGGGAAGCTCTTCGCTCTCCTGTCCTTCATGAGAGCTCTCCCCCTCTCTGTCTCCACTCCCCACAATAAGCCGACCCGTCTGTCTTCGGCTGAAGAGAGACCCCCTGTGAGATCACCGTCGGCGGAAATCTCCGACAGGCTCCCGCGTCTTCAGACGTCCCGACCTCCAACAGCCAGAGAACACAATTGAAACAGGCCCGAGGCTCGTCCGGCTCTTCCGGATGTCTCGGTCGATATCCTTCGATATCCATATCTTCCCCTCCATGAATTGAGAGAGAGCCGAGGCGACCGTCGCCCCGAGCTCTCTCTCGGCCGGATGTCCATCAGAACGGAACGTCGTCGGGATTCACGGCCGGAGCCGGAGAGGCCGAAGGCCGAGACGACGGAGCCGCGTCGGCCGCTTCTGGATCGATCGGAGCCGACTGAAGGATCGCGTCGATCGCCAGCCCGGCCGCTTCCGACGTCGGAGATCCCGTCCCCCCGTCTCGTCGAGGAAGAGGGAGATCGAACTTCTCTTGATCCCGGCCCTCGAACGTCTCGATCTTAGATACAACCTCGATCTCCCGGCCGACAAGCTCCGACAGGCTCTCCAGTCCGCCTCCTCTCCATCCAGCCGCTCGAAGCTTCTTCAGGCTGTACTCGTGAGACCGCCCCTTCGGGAACCAGAGCCTGAGTCGACGAGTGATCCGCTCGATCGGTTTGAAACCTTCGAGCCCGTAATCCTTCGAGCGGAGATCGACGATCATCTCGATCCCGTCGGTCCCCTTCTTCGACGACTGGACAGGCTGTACATCCTGAACCGTCCCCTTGTAGGTCGCCTGAGTCATCTTCTCCCCCTTCCGTTTAGATTAAATTCAACGCACTTTCAGCGCACTTTCAGCGCACTTTCAGCGCAATTTCAACCGACGACTCCGGCCTTCACAAGTCGAACGAACTCCGCGAAGTCCTTCTCGGCCGAGCCCTTCCCGACGAACTGAGCCGGGAGCCCGTGTCGGTTCTTCGCGTCCCAAGCCGCCGAGCGTTCACAATGATACAAACGAGTCCGGCCGCCCTTCCCCTTCCCTCGGCCGCTCTGATCGTTCACCTCCGCGACCTCGACGTGAAAGTTGAGGAAGAGGACGACGTCCGCGAACTTCTTCGTCGCCGCGAGAGTCTCCGGATGAAGCTCCGCGACGTACCTGTGAAAGTCCGCCCCTTCGGGATTCTTGAAGTTCTCTATCCGAGTATGACAGAGAAGAACGACCGTCGTCCCCGCCGATCTCAGAGCGTCGAGCTTCGCGAGCCACTCCCGCCAGATCGGAACGGAGACCTTGTAGCCTTCCTGAAAGTTGAGAAATCCCTTCTTCGACCAGTCTCCCCCGTACTTGTCGCGAGCGACGTGAGAGTGAAGAAGACTCTCGATCCCGTTCGTCGTGTCGACGACCAGAGTCCGAGGCCTGTCCTTCGATGAGATCATCTCGTCCGTCGCCTCGATCACGTCGGACCATTGTCCGAACGTCGGGAAGTGAGCCGCCGACGGAACGAGCCCCTTCGAGGCCAGAGTGAGAAGGCCGCTCTCGTTTTCGCTCATCATGAAGGCCGCTCCGGGAAACTGAGCCGCGAACGACGTCTTCCCCGATCCCTCGACTCCGTGAACGACCAGAACGTCCGGCCGCTTCTCCGCCTTCGTCGAAAGTTTCTTAAGCCAGTCACTCATGTTTTCTCTCCCTTCGGGACTCGATGAGAGTCCCAGATTATCTCCAGAGCCTCATGAAAGAGGCCACCCCAAAACAAAGCCCCCGAGTCGGACCGACCGACGGGAGCGAACCCCTCTTCGTATTTCAGACGATGCTTCTCGCGACATTGGAGAAACGTCCCCAGTCGGGAATTTGTAATTACGTTCCGGCCGCGATCCGGAAACTCGGCCGCGAGTTCGACGTGAACGGAGTCGAGTCTCTCGAAGAGGCTCCGATCCTCGACGTCTTCCGTCCCTGTGCAGACGTCGAAGAACTCGCAAGCCCGCGCGAACGACCAACAAGCCGACGAGTTCCTCGGAGAGATCGCCGTCCGTCGCGATCGTCGAACGTCCGCCGTGAGCTCCCAGAGTTCGCGAGCGTATAGTTCGAGCTCGTCGTCGGTCCTTGTAACGACCAGACGACCGAACCAGACCGACGGATCGAGCCGGATCAGTGACCGGAGCCGGAGCCCGTAGAGTTCGAGAGCTTCCGTCTCGTGAAACTTCCCGACGAAGCCCCCCTTCGGACCTGTCTCCGCCGCGAACCTTCGAGCGACAATCTCTCTCGTTCTGTCTGAGACAGTGAGCCCGCAGAACGAACCCGACTCCGCGATCGTCCGAACGTTCCCGGCCGAGACGGCCTTCGGCATCGTCTGAGGCTTCGCCGCGACGTCGTAAAGACAGGACCGGACCTCGTGTCTCCCCGACTGTCTCAGACTGAGAAGATACTTCGAGACCTGAGAGTCGAGGTTAAGCCGCCGCCAGTAATGCGAACCGGGAGTGAGATCGGCCGAGCTCGACTTGTGCTCGATCGCGATCAACTCGTCCGCGTATCGGTCGAACGCGATCACGTCGAGCTTCGAGGCATGATCGAAGATCGTCGACGGATGTCCGGTCGACGGATTAACGACGTCGGAGACGATCTCCGACTCGGCCTCGATCGTCTCGAACTGGTTCCTGTCGTCGTCGAAGAACTGGTCGATATACTCCGAGACCGTCGCGACGACTTGGATCCCGACGACGATCGTCTCCGGATCGGAGCTCGTCCGGCTCTTCACAAGCTCGACGACCTCGGCTCGGACTTCTTCCTTCGTCTTCATCTCTCCCCCCCCCCCCCCCCCGTGAACGATAGAAGACCGAGGGAGCCCTCCCAGGCTCCCCCGGCCACCCCCCTCTCTCGACCGATCAGACGACGAGCGTCGGATTCGTCATGAGCTCCCCGCCGAAGTTCTCGAACTCTTCCGCCCGATCTGAATCGTCGACGTCTTGAGCCACTCTTGTGACCGCCGAGGCCAGTCCGAAAGCCGTCCGAGCGTAAGTCCCGAGGAAGTGTTCGAGCAGCTCGGCCTTCCGTTCCTCGTCGAGATCGAGCCGCTCCGCGACAATGCCGACGGCCGCCGAGGGAGCTTCGATCGGAGTCTCCGTCGACTTCCTGATCTTCGAGACCATCGAGGCGAACTTCTTCGGACAGAAGGCCGCTCTGATCGCGTCCCGCGACTTGAGGAAGATCGCCTTCGAGTCGGCCGACCGCGTCTCGTCTGAGAAGACCCCAGAGTCGAGACGGCCGCCGAGATGAATCTCCGAGACGACCGTCTCGACTGTCGCGATATTGAAGCAGACGGCCTGAAGGATCCCGAGCCGGACTCTGATCCCGCCGTGACCCGTCTCGGAGTTCGATAAAGTCACAATCGGATGAATCGTTCCCGGACCTCCGGGAAGATCGCCGCGAGTCTTCGCCGAGACCTTCCGGAGATAATCCGGAGAGCCGAGGCCTCCCGAATACCAGCCCCCCGAAGGACCGCTCGACCGCGTCGTCTCCAGAGTGTCGAAGATCGACCGCGTCGTGAACTTGAGCTTCATCGACCTCTCGGAGAGAGCCGCCTCGATCACTTCTCCGTCGGCCGCTTGAACAGCCTCCAGAGCGGAGAACGCTAGATCATAATTGTCGACCATCCGATACTGATCGGAAAGGACCGCCCGAACCCGTCCGTCGAGACATCGGAAGAGCCGGCGGTTCCCCGACCGACAGAACGTCTCCTCGGCGAGAGTCCCGGCCACGAACGGATTAACCGCGAGAAGCTTTCGACCATACCGGACCGGAATCGACGGATCAGACCGATCGCAGAGTTGAGCGAAGGCCGAGTCCCCGAGCTCGATTCCCTCGGCTCCGATAAACTCCCTGACCTGAGCCCCTTCCTTCGACGGGAAGAGCCTCATCCGAGGAGCCGATCCGTCTTCCGTCCCCTCTTCCGTCGCGATCGCCGACAGAGATCGACAGTCCGCGACGAAGTCGATCTTCGATTCCTTCTGCCGTTCGAGCTCCGCGACGAGATCCGGAAGGCTCCCGCGTCCCGACCAGTATTCCCCGACGACCTGTCCCGTGTTCGTTTCTTCGTTCATCTTCATCCCCTCAGACGAAAAATAAATAACAGCCCCCGGCCGACATCGGCCGAGATCACCTCTTGAGCATCCCGGACCGGCCGAGGATCATCGAGACGAGCTCCGACTTCGACCGGCCGCTCTCGTCGGCCTTCTCCTCGATCCTGATCCAGATCGACTCCGGGATCGCGAGAGACCGAGACCTCGACGGATCGTCGACCTTCGGCCGTCCGCCTAAATTCTTCTTCGCCTTCTTCATGAGCTCTCTCCTCGAATAACGTCCGGCCGACCCCGAAGATAGCATCCGGGCAAAAGTTGTCAAGACAACAAAACAGAGACCCGTTCACTTCTTGACGTTGAACAGGCCTCGAACCTTCCGGACCTTGAACGGCCTCCAGACAACCCCCTCTCTCTTCGACGTCTTCCCCGAGACCAGGACCGTGAACGTCCCGGCTCTGTCGTCGAGGCCGACGACTTCGAGGAAGTGAGAAGCCCCCCGGAAAGACTGAAGAACTCCGACGACGACGAACGAACCGCGAAGACTCAGAAGAACCTCATCCCCGGACGTCGTCCGATAGAACGGACCCTTCCGGAGCTTGACGACGTCGCCCTTCCGGATCGTCGTCCTCTTCGATATACGGAGCTCGTCGACCTCTCTCGTCTTCATGAGTTCCTCCCCTCTTCGAGCCTCGGCGGACAGGCTCGGCGGAGAGCTCCCATCAGTCGAAATGACGCCGAAGCTTCCGTCGGCCTTCCGGCCTCGACGTGTCTGATCACGACTTCGTGAAGCTTCCGATCGATCTTGTCCGCGATCGGCAAAAGTTCCGCAGGCCCGATCCGTTCGAGAATCATCTCGACGACAGCGACGATCGTCGCCATCTCCCGAGCCGTGTCCCGATCCGCGTCCTCAAAATCGCTCCGCGTTTTCCTTCTCCCGCTCATGGCATCCCCTTCAAATAAACGACCGCAGAAGACCGGGAGAACGTCTCCCGGCCGAGTGAGTGTTCTCGATCACTTCGCTGTCTTCGAGTTCTTCCGAGTCTTCCGGCTCCGGGCTCTGTGATCTTCGAGCTCGTCGAGAGCCTTCTCGATCACAAACCAGATCGGAAGACGTTCTGTCGAGTTGTCGCCAACGTGTCCGGGAAGTTCCATCCGGCCTTCGACGGCCGACGTCTCGAATTGATCGCGAAGAGCGTCGATCCGAGCCTTGAGCTCACGAGGAATTCTAACTTGAGCCGTCTTCGAGTTCTTGCGTCGTTCGCGGGCTCTCGTCGTTTCTCGTGTGTCACTCATGTCTCTCTCCCGTTTGTTTGTTGTCTCCGCTTCAGTAGGTGCATTATCGTCTGTCTGGTTTAGTTGTCAACACAACCTTACCCGATATTCTGTAAAAATAAAAAAACCCCCCGGCCGATCAGGGAAAATCGACCGAGGGAGCCGGGAGAGAGGGAATCCCGGCCTGTTCTTTATTTTTTAGAAACGAGCCGGAAGTCCCGAGCCGGAACGTGATGTCGAGGACGTTCCGGCCTGATCGAAGAGAACCCGGCCGCTCTGAGCTCCTCGGAGAGCGTCTCCGGAGTCCATCCCCAACGATGCCCGAAGAGCGGATTCTCGCGTCGAGGATCCCCGTAGAGAACCCACATCGACCAAGCGTCCCCGCGTCGTCCGTTCGTCCCCGCGAGAGTCTCGACGGCCGACATCAGGTTCGGGAGTTCGAGAATAAGCTCTCCCCCCGGCCGGAGAGCCGCGAAAAATTCCTTCAGGAGCTCGCGAGCGTCCCATAAGTAAAAGTGTTCGAGAACGTGAATAAGCTCGAAGGCCGCCGCGTCTCGACACTCGGCCGGGATCGGCGGGAGCTCCGCGACGATGTCCGGCTTCGTCCTCGGATTCGCGTCGATCGTCTTCCAGCCCCTCCGACGTTGACCCCCGGCCCCTAGCATGTATTTCGACATCAATTCCCCCCTCGGCTTCCGGTGTATTCACCGCCCCCCCAGAACCGACGGAGCGTCCTCTCTTCGTATGATTCGACGTCTTCGAGGAGAGACGGCTCCCACGTCGCGAGAGAGGGATCCATCGGCTCGGACCTGTTCACGATGTCCGGCCGGTCGATGAAGCCCCCGAGCCCGTCCCCGATCCTGATCCCCCCGAGCCTGATCGCCTGTCTCATCGACCGGCCGAGCTCTTCCGTCCGGCCGACGAAGTCAACCCGAGGGACTCGATCCTCGGCTCCGAGATACTGGTCGACCATGTCCGAATAGAATCCCGGCCGACGTTCGACGATCAGGCCGACGAAGTCCGACAGGCCGAGCCCTCGACGACAGAATGGAAGGATCGGCCGGAACGGATGATCGAGCTCCGGATCGATGTCGTACAACCCAGATCCGGGAGTCTCTGAGAATTTCCATAGACTCTCCCACCAGTCGACCGGATGTCGAACGACCGACCAGACGAAGCCCCAACGATACCGGCTCTCCTCGATCTCGTCTGAGTTCGCGTGTCCGACGTGATGTCCGGGAGACCGACAGGGACGAGGAACGACTCCGGCCGATCTGAAGGCCGAGAGGATCGCCTTCCCACCCGTCTTCGGGATATGGAGAAACAAAGTCCTGCCGATAACGTAAGCCAATCTCACTTCCCCCTGATCTTGAAGAAGTCTCCCCGACGTCGCCGGGAGAAGAACTTCGCCGAGACTCCCGATCTCTCGATCGCGACCGGGAGAGACAATTGATCGCGAGCCGATCCGCTCTCGATGTAATTCAACCAAAGCCGATTAAAACGTCCGACGTCGGGAGAGTGTCGCCTCATGAGGAACCCCCCGTAGAAGAGGCCGGCTCCCGGCTTCCAGCCCTCCAGACGAAATCGATCGACCGTCCGACGGATGAGCTCCGGATCGTCCTTCTTCTTCTCTCGACAGGCTCTCCCCTCCTTGAAGATTCCGCGTCGATAGTGTCGGACGACTCCGACGTCCTCGACGAACTCGTCGAAGGCCTCGACCGGATCACACATCAGACGACAGTGTCGGTCGACCCAGATCGAAGCGTCGGCCTCGACGAACTCGTCCGCGAGAACTTTGAACTTCTTCGCCTGTCGAACCGGATCGACGTCGGGATCTCGATCGACCCGGATCGTCTTCCAGACCTTGTGATCGATCCGACGATCGACGAATGCCAGATACTCGACGGACCTGTTGACTCTTGATGGAGTGTAAAGGCCTCGACGTTCGCCGATCGAAGCCGTGAAGACGACGATCTTCATCCGAGGATCTCCTTCATCCGGGAGAGCCACCGCTCGAACGGAAACTTCGCGAGCGGAGAGTCGTCCCCGAGAGCCGCCGACATCGAGGCCGCGAGAGACTTCGGCTCGGACCATATATCGAGGCCGGCCGTCCGGACTTCCGGGAAGAGCTTCCGGATCGCTCCGTCGGGAGTCGCGAGAACCGGGATCCCGGCCTGGGATGCGTTCGCGATCTTCACCGTCGGCTTCCCGAGGACGTTCATCTTCGACCGGCCGCCGATCCTCGGAGCAATCACCAGAGCCGCCCCTTCGAGCGACTTCCATCCGTGATGATCGAAGTCGAGGACGAGCTCCCGGCCGATGAGCTCGGCCGCCGACCTGATCGCAGCGATCGACCGACCGTCCCCGAGAAACGTCTTCGCTCCCGCGTATACGATCGGACCGTCGGGATCATACCAGTCGAGACCGACTCTCGGATCGGCATGATGAGGAACGAGATGAGTCTTCACCCCCCTCGGCCTGAGGACTTTCTTCGCCGCGTCCGCGAGATGAATTGTCGAGAGGATCACCTCGTCGAACTTGTACGCCTCCCACTTCGCGAGAAGCCAGTCTCCCGGCTCCTGTCGAGCTTCCGCTCGATTCCCGAACCAGAGATCGAGAGGCTCCCAGACGATCCGCTTCGTCCTGTCCCGGACGATCGGCGGGATCCCGGCCTTCGTGACGAGCCCGACGTCGTATGCTTCCCCGTCCTTCATTGTGATCCGGCTCCGAGAGTTGAGCTCCTTCCATCCGAAGGCCTCAGTGATCGGCCGGCCTCTCATCCGGAACGAGCCGAAGCTCTTCGGACCGACGACGAGCCCCCGGATCGGCGGAATCGGCTTCTCTCCCTTGTAATCGTGACCGACTTCCCGACATAGACTCTTGAACCGCTCGAACGAGATGATCCCCCGGCCGAGATCCGTCCCGACTCCTGATACATAATGTTCGCACATCGACCGGACAGGCTCGTCGGTTCGGCCTGTCGCAAGATCGACTCCGAGCTCGACCCATCCCCGGACGTGATTCCGGATCTTATCTTCGACCGACGGCCGATGAGGGATCCCCCTCGGCCGAGAGAATTTATGAAACCATCGAGCCCCCGGAAGACAGAGACATCGTCGGCCGGCCTGTCTGTATTTTTCGTGAATATAACCTTCTCCACCGCTGAAGCCCGAGAGCTCCGGATGGAATCCGAGCCACGATTCGCGACGAGCCGCGAACAGGCCGAGACCGTGTTCCGGAATCTCGAACGGCTCCCCGGCGGGATCCTTCCCGCGTTCGTCGACTCGCCACGTCCCGAACATATGCGACCGCCACTCCGGGAACATGTGAGTCCCCTCGATCCTGTGCGGACCGTAATTAGAGACGAGCGGACCTTGAAGGAGATCGTCCGAGTCCGGATTCGCGTCGAAGTATCGGACCAGATAATCGAGAGCCCCGACGTCGAGCAGGACGTGAGAGTCGATACAGACGACGAACTTCCCCGTCGCGACCTTGAAGAGATGCCCTCTCGGCGGGCAGGATCCCCTCGGCTCCGGGAACGGAACATAACGGCCGCGATCCCGAACCCGTCCCTCGATGAGCTTCCGCACCGCCTCCCCCTCTCTCGTTCCGGGAGAGTTGTCGACGACGATAATCTCGAACCTCTCGATCGCCTCCGGATGATAAAACCGGAGAGCCTGAACCGTGAAGAAGACCTCGTCGAAGTTCTCGAAGCAGGCCATCCCGATCGTAAAGTCGAACTTCTTCTTCTCGCTCATCCCTTCTCCCCCTCATAGATTCCCCAGCGACCGATAGGACACTCGACCTTCGACCAGTGAGTCTTCCGCGTCATTACACACCCGCAGGCCCGGCACGTTCCCTTCTTCCCGTTGTACAGATCACAGGCTCGACACTCTTCCATCCGTCGAGTTCTGACGCCCGCTGGGACTCGTTTCCGGCCTGTCCGGACGTCCCGAGCGATCGCCGTCGAGAACGTCGCGACCTTCCGGACGATCCCCGGCTCGACGACATCGACTCTCCCCGTCGCGATCAGTCGCTCGATCAGTCGCTCGAAGGCCTCGACCCCCGGACCGAACTCCCCGGCCTGATAGGATTCCCACTGATGAAGCCGCCTCTCGATCGAACGGCCGGAGAACTTCGACCAGTCGAGGCCGATCCCGACGTACTTCGTCCCCTCTCTCATCCCCCCCCCCTCAGACGTCCGACAGAGTGATCGTCCAAAATCCCGAGCCCGTCCCCCCGCTTCCGTCGCAATTGTCGTCGCAGCAGTCATCCGACGGGATCCCACTGATCGGACCGAATAATGCCTCGAAGCTCGTCCGATTACATGAGGACGAGCTTGCGTCGAGCGACCCCGAAGCCGAACAGGCTCCGTACAAATTCCAAGACAGCCTCCAATTGCCAGACGACGAGACGGAAGGGCACTCGACCACAAGTCCGAGAGTGATCCCCGCGAACTCGCATCCCTCAATAGAAACCGGATCGCAAAGAACAACCGATCCCGTGAACGTCCCGTTCCCCTGTCCGTACAAGTCGCCGAACCCTGATCCCCCGCAGTCGCAGGAATTCGTGTTCGACAGATTAACGTCGACCGGATAAGACAGGCCGACCTGAGCCCATGAATCACAACAATCGAATCCCGTCGTCGTCGTGTCCGTCGTCCCTGTCGTCGTCGTGTCTGTCGTTCCCGTTCCCGTCGTCCCTGTCCCTGTCGTCGTCGTCGTCGAAGACGAAGACGTCGAGGACGAAGACGTCGTCGAAGACGAACTCCCGCAGCAGTCACAGGGACCGATATTGATCGTCGGCATCCTTCTCCCCCTACGCTACGAACCCGACGTCGTCGCGAAGCTCGACTCGTCGACCTCAGAAGTCGACAGACACAACGTCGCCTTATCGACTTCGATCTCCCCGTCGACACATCGGACGTCGGTAACTACCTCGAACGAGACCTGACAGGCTCCCAGGCAGTTGAACGGCGGACAGGCCTCCGCCGTCGTCGTCGTGTCCGTCGTTCCTGTCGTCGTCGTGTCCGTCGTTCCCGTTCCCGTCGTTCCCGTTCCCGTCGTTCCCGTTCCCGTCGTTCCCGTTCCCGTCGTCCCTGTCCCTGTCGTCCCCGTTCCCGTCGTTCCTGTCCCTGTCGTCCCCGTTCCCGTCGTTCCTGTCCCTGTCGTTCCTGTCGTCGGCGGGCTCGTCGTCCCTGTTCCCGTTGTTCCCGTTCCTGTCGTTTCCGTCGTCGGCGGGCTCGTCGTTCCCGTTCCCGTCGTTCCTGTCGTCGGCGGGCTCGTCGTTCCCGTCCCTGTCGTCGGCGGGAGACCTGTCGTTCCTGTCGTCGTCGGCGGGCTCGTCGTCGATGTCGAGATACAGACGTCCGACGAAGCCGCGTTCGACAAACGAACGAGACAGAGCTTCTCCCCCGTCCCGGCCGATTCCTTCAGAAGGATCTGAGCCGATCCGTCCTCGACCGACGAGAGCTTCGTTCGATCGAGCGGAGTGATGTCCGCGAACTCGTCGAGCTCGTCGACGATCTCGACCAGAACCTGAACCGCCCCAGAGATAACAGCGAGCCCGACCTCCCCCTCGACGATCGGTTCGAGCAGGATCGCGAACTTCGCGACGTCTTCGCATCGAGGACGACCGACGTCGAACGTCGGCGGGTTCTGTTTCCACTCGACGACCGTGTCCTCGTCCGACGGATCGAAGAGCATCTCACGAAGGCCGACGACGTCAAACTGATTAAACGTCTCAGAGCCTCCGTTCCGTACCTTGACGATGTCCGCCGTCTTCTGACGGCCTGAGGCCGATCCCGGCTTGATCGAGCCGCCGAGAGCCCCGTGAGCCTTCACCCACTCCGCCGCATCGATGAAGTCGTTGTATGTCTGGGACGAGAGATCGAGAGCGTCTCCCGGCTTTACCTTCCTACCGTCAGCCATCAAGCCCCCCCTTCTTCAGATCCCGAGGAGACCCATGTTCCCGAACTCGTAAACCTGTTCGACATAAGCCGCGATCGGACGTCTCGCGAGATGTCCGGCCGTCGCATCTTCGACTTCACGATATCTCACCCAAAGATAATCGTGTCCTCTCTTGAAAGGGACCGTGATCGGACCGACCGAGAACGAGCTCGCGTTCGGAGATGCTGTGAATTTATACGTGATCTCCCACGTCTCCCAGTCCTTCATTGATCCGGCCGCTCCCTTGAATAAAACTTCTCCGGCGGCGAACCCCTTGAAACTCGCGTTGTTCACTGCTCCCGTGAGCCCGAAGATCGTCGCCTTGTAAGCCGCCGTAATCGATGAGGCCGCGAAGAAGTGAGTCTCCTCGAAGTTGTAGGCTGGGATCGTGACATCGACACCGTCGACGGCCGAGTCCGTTACCCCGATCGCTCCGTTGAAATCCGGAGCCGCTGGAATCCCCGGAGCCGCTGTCGACGAGTAAGTCGATATAGAGTTCGACTTGTGTCCCGATCCGCCTCCAGTGTCAAACGAGAAGGACGAGTCCCCGACTTCCTTCGGTTCAAATCTTCCCCACTTGACAGATCCCCTCCAGGCCTCGTCCCCGAGCCGTTCGGAGATCGACACTTCCTTCTTGATCAGGCCAGAAACGTAATTAGCGGACCAAGTGTCGAGAGCGCTCTGAGCTACGAACTCATCGTCGGTTCCTGTGATGATGTAATCGCTGTCGATCGTCGAAGAATCACTCTCGACGATCTGTGATCCGTTCCAGTCTTGAGCGATCGTCGTCGGCATTGTTTCCCCCTATGTAAAGACCCGGCCGTCCGTGTTCGCCTTCACGGCCTCGACGACCTTCTTCGTAGCCTTCGCCGTGTTCTCTGTCGCCTTCGCTGTCCTGTCCGCCGCCGAATTTCCGCCGCCTAAGTTCATCGCCTGAAAGACAGAGAAGCTCCCCTCGACCGAGGACTTCGTCCCTCCGGCCGCTCCGCCGAGACCCGCGAGAGCTCCGCCGAGCTTCGCCGGATCGATAGCATCGAAAGCCCCAACGAACATTCCCGGCTTCTTCTTCTCGTCCTTCTTCCCCTTCTCCCCCTTCTCCTTGTCTCCTCTCTTCGTCGCCGCTGCCGCTATCGACTTCTGAAGCTCCGACCGAGCCGCATCGACGGCCGCATCGTTCTCCGCGAGTTCCGACTGAAGAGCCGCCTTCCGTTCCGCGTCGGCTCTCTTCTGTTCGTCCGCGAGTTCCGACTGAATGTCCGACCGTCGGCTCTCGATCGCCGAGAGAGCCGACTTCCGCTCTTGTTCCCGCTGGGCGATCTTCGCGTTCCGATCGTCTTCGACCTGTTGATTAAGACGATCAGTCTCCGCCGCGATCTCGGCCGACTTGTCCGCGTCTCCGGTCACAATTGATTTAAGCTTCGACCAAGCTCCCTTGAAGAATCCGATCGTCGAATTCCATCCGGCCTTAATCGCTCCGACGAAGACGTCGAAAGCGTCGAGGATCACGTCCCAGACCTTCAGCCCGGCCGACTGGATTGTCGACCAAGCGTCGACGAAGAATGAAGCCGCATTGAATACCGCGTTCGACCAGACCGATTGAAAGAAGCCGACGAAGCTCCCCCACATCGACTTCATTCCACCGACGAGCCGGAGCCACTCGGCCTTCATGAACAGAGTCGCGATCTTAAACGCGAGCCCGATATCTCCGGCCGAAATCGCGTCTTTGATCCCTCCCCAGGCCGAGACCGCGTCTTCGCCGAACGATCGGAAGGCCTCGGCCGAGGCCTCCATCGCCGCCGACCAAGCGTCTCCAAACCACTGAACAAATCCCGAGATCAGGCCCGAGACTTGAGTGAGAACCCCCGACCAGACCTCCCCGAAAAAATTCCCGACGGCCGCGAACGTCTGAGCGAACCACGAGACCGAACCCGACCAGATAGACCGGAACAACCCGACGAAGCTCTTCCAGAGTCCGACGATCGACGAGACGGCCGAAGAAGCCGCCGAGACGATCGCCGACCATATCTCCCGGAAGAACGTCGAGAAGGCCTCCCACTCGGAGACGACCGCGATCGCCGCTCCGATGATCAGAGCGACGACGAGAGCGATCGGCGAGAGGATCGCTCCGAAGACTGTCCCGATCACTCCGCCGATCGAGAGGATCGCCGAAGACATCGCCGCGAGAGATGATCCGATCAGGCCGAGGATCGCTCCGAGCCCCGAAGCTACCGATCCGAACACGACGAGAGCCGCACCGATCCCGAGGACGATCCCCGCGACCTTCAGACCGAGGACGACGAAGGCCGAGTTCGCCTTCACCCAAGCGACCCACTTTGAGATGAGAGGAGAGATCGTCTTCTGTAATGCAAGGAAGGCCGGAACGAGAGCCGATCCGACCTGCACAACGACCGCTCCGAGTTGTCTCTTGAGTATGTTCCAAGCGTCTGTCAACTTCGCCGCGTCGGCCGCCTGATCTCCAGAGATCACAATCCCGAGCCGCTCCGCCTCGGCCGAGAGCTCCTTGAAGGATGAGGCCATCGGAAGAAGTTGTCGACCGGCTCGTCCGAGAACCTTCATCGCGACTCCGGCTCTGATCGACGGATCTTCGATACCTTGAAGAGCTTCGAGAAGAATCTTGATCCGCTCGTCCGGAGTCTTGTCGTCGAGAGCGTCCATCGACAGGCCGAGCATGCCCATCATGTCCGAGGCCGACTTGCTGCCTGTTTCTAGGTCGACCATGAAGCGACCCATCGCACCGAGTCCCTTCTCCATCGTCGCGATGTCGGCCCCCGACTGTTCGGCCGCGAACCCGAGCTTCGAGAGCATCTCGACAGAGACTCCCGTCCTCATCGACATTTTGTCGAGCTCGTCTCCGGCCGCCGCGAACTTCGCCGCCGCCGCTCCCAAAATCCCGGCCGCGACTCCACCGAAAGCCGCGAACTTCGAGCCGATATTCCGGATTGAGCTTCCCCACTTCTTGAGACGGATCGAGGCCTTCTTGAGTCCTCGGACGAGTTTAGAGTCGTCCGCGAAAAGTTCGACGAAGGCCTTCCCGGCTTTGATCGCTCCGCCTGCCATAATCGACTCCTTCAGATCCCGAACTCATCCTCGATCTCGGAGAGACCGCGTCGATCGACGAAGACGGCCTTCAGGATCGAGACGTCGACCTTCCCGTCCGCCTTCCGTCTCGTCCTCTTGTCCCGTTCTCTCTTGTCGTTTTCTTCCCACGGGTGAAATTCAATTGTCTTCCACGGCTTCCGCTTCTTCTTCGGATCTCGGACAGTGTTTGCAAGTGTCGCCTCGATCGCCGCTGTATGAAACCAGAGACCGCGATCTCGGCCTTCGTTCATCCAGACGAGCTCCCGGAGAGTGAAGCCCCACGGTTCGACTCCGACGAAGCCTGAGGTGAAGAAGATAAACTTCCAGACGTCGAGCTCGTCGAGTTTCCGGAGATCGTCGTCTGAGAGAGGATCTCGTCCGACATCGTCTCGACGTCGAGCTCGTCGAGTCGTCTCATCGCCGCCTGAGACTGAGCCGTCGCCTTCTTCTCCGTCGCCGACCAGAGCCGATTGAAGGCCTTCTTGAGAGGCTGGCTCCGGTCCTTCGGGAAAAAATCGATAATCCCCTCGATGAGAGACTTCATCGCATCGATCGCGACGTCCTCGTCGTCGAGGCCTTCGGCGAACTCGTCGATCGAGACGGACTTCTCTTCGAGTTGTCTCCTTAAAATCGTCGTGAGAACGTCGAAGAATGCCGAAGGATCGGATGAGATCGTCTCGATCACGTCCGAACTCGGCTTGATCGCCTCCGCTAGATTCAGCCCCGTATCCCTCTTCACGGCCGCCATCGTCCCCACGTTGACGACGACGACCCAGGTCCGATTCTTCGAGTCTGTAAAACCGCTCACAATCCCTCCCCCTCGAAAAAAAATGAGACCGGACCAGAGCTCTCCGATCCGATCTCGAACAGAATATCAATTGTCGATCAGGACGACGTGTACCAGACTGGAGTCGAGTCGGAGTTCGGTGTCGGCTTCAGAGTCACCGAGACGGTCACCGTGTCTTCGAGAGGCTCGGACCGACTGAAGGCCGAGACGGCCGCGATCATCCGAAGGCCTTGCGAGCCGGCTGTCGCCTCAGGCCCATCTAAAGCGATCACGTCGAGCGACGTCCCGTCGAAGAAAGCCGTCTTAATTGCCGTGAAGGCCGCATCGGAAGAGTCGGCCGCGAGCTCGAACTCGATCGAGCCGTCCTTCAAAGCCTGAATCGTCTCCCGCCATCCGTCGGAGCCGCGAGTTGAAGCGTCGGCCTCTCCGGCTTCGAGGGAGAGAGTAACATCCCGAGCGTTGTCGATCGCGGACCATACTGGGACCGCAAACGTCCCCGTGTTGTAGCTAAGTTCACAATTGAGGCCGACTGTCTTCGCCATTGTTTCGCTCCTTCTCTGTGTCCGCGAGTTCTCTCTCTCTCAATCGATCGGATCTCCGAGATCGAGAGAGTAGATTCTCCCATGATCCGGCCGCTCCGCCTGTTCCGCCTTTTCCGTTGTCCGTCTCTCCCGAAGGACGTCGAGGATCATCGATCCACCGACAGGGATCGCCGCTCCCGATCCGACGAGAGCCGCTCCGATCGCGAGCTTTGCCAGTGTCCCGAGGCTCGGCTTCCGCTCTTGTATGTTGTAAATCGGAGAGTCGACCGAGATGTCTCCCACTGGTTCCCCCCTCTCTTCGAGGGAGTCTCCGGAGTGTCTCCGATTTATCGTCTCCCTCAGTGTCTCATTATGCTCCGCCTGTCGTTCGAGAAGCTCTTGTTGATGTTGAACGTGTCGAAGCCGAAGAGCGTCCCGAGCCTTCAGGATCGAAGGAGTTGTCTCTCCGTTGTCCATCGTCTCCCCCCTGTCCGAAGTCGCGAGACAGAGCCGCCGACATCTCCTCGATGAAGTCGCGAGACAGAGCCGCCTGTCGTTCGAGCCAGTCGACCACATCATCCCCCCGGATTCACGTTCGGCTGATCCCGAGCGGATCTCTGTTGTAGGATCTCTGAGGCGAGAGCGTCCTTCTCCAGTCTCTGAGCCGCTGCCGCTCCGACGAGTCGAGACTCATTTAAGAACCCGAGTTGAGCTTGTTCTTGAACGAACGAGGCCGCGTTGTTAAGCCGGACCCCAGTGTGTCCGAGAATCCGAGCATTCTCCGCGAACGACTGATCAAGGACTTTTGAGATCGTTCCGTCGAGTGAGTCCGCCATTGTTCTCTCCCTCTCTTGTTTCTCGTGTTTCATTCTGAGCCCTTCAGAAGCCGCTCGTCGAACCGTAAGACGAGAGGCGAGCCCCGAGGATAAACCTTCTCCCGAATGAGCCGGCCGGCCGAAGTCTCGATCCGGACTCCGATCGGCCGCTCTGTTCGACGTCTCAGATCATCGACCGATCGCCGAAGAGTCGCAAGATCGACGACCGGAGTCTCCGGACGGGATTCCATCTCGGAGATCCTGTCTCGGAGATCCTTCACGGACGCCATGAGCTCGTCGATCTCGGCCTTCGACGTCTCGGCCGGACCTGAGACCCCT
This sequence comes from Planctomycetota bacterium, assembly GCA_014240375.1. Taxonomy (GTDB): domain Bacteria; phylum Planctomycetota; class UBA8108; order UBA1146; family UBA1146; genus QNYK01. The sequence continues at coordinate 23,406 of JAAZXB010000022.1, forward strand.
CGTCCCGTCTCGGCCTCCGGTGTATTCACCGCCATCCGAGGGACTCCGCAAGAGCCGAGGAGAGCCTTCACGGCCGCCGCCGAGTGATAACCGACGAGACGACGTCTCTCGACTCCCTTGTGTAACACGATAAACGTCGGGACTTTTGTTACGTTCGCGCGTCGCATCTCCGCGATGTCGTCCTCGAACGTGAAGAACTGGGACTTCGGGAGACCGAGCTTCGGGAGCTCGATCCTCTTCCATTGTTGGCAAGGACCGCAAGTCGACGACGTGAAGAAGTGAATCCGACAGGCCGCTCCGCCTCCGGCCGCGATCCCGAAGACCAGAGGAGACCGGATCGCGATCCCGGCCGCTCCCCGGCCGTCTCCGACGATGAGACCGAGATGAGGATCGAAGGCCGCCGAGTGTGGAGCTTTGCAGGCATGATGGACACAAGACGAGCCCCCGGCCGTCTTCCAGTGTCTGGACCAGTCGACCTCCAGAGCGTCGGCCGAATCATATCCGTAGAACCGCCTGAGAGCCGCGAGAGTCGAGGCTCCCGACTGGTCGACCTGCACCGCTCGAAGGAACGAGACGAACCGCTCCCGGCCGCCCTCGTGTCCCTCGATCAAGAACGAGACGATCGCGAGTCCCTCAGAATACAAATTCAGAAGCTTCTGAGAGTCCTGAGGATAATCGTCAGGACGTCCGACGAGTTCCCGGAAGGGAGTGAACCTCTTCGCCGCGATCGCCGCTCTGAGCCACTCTCTCTGTCTCTCGTGTTCCGTCTCGGACTCGACGTATATCGCCGCCCCTTCGTCGAGCCACCGAGGAAGAGGCCGACGGAGCTCCGAGGCGAATACAGTGTGAGAGACCTCATGAGGGATCGCCGTCGAGTCGAGCTCTTCCCGACTCCGAGCTCCGACCGACATCTTCCAGCCGAAGACTTCCCCACGATCGAAGATCATCTTCGTCGACCCGGAAGCCGAGGCCGCCTTCCGGACAGTGATCGGACAGGGAGCCGACCATCGACGGAACCTCTTCCCGAACCAGAAGCTCGCGAGAGCCTCTCTCGATCGCTCCGCGACCCCGACGGCCTGAGCATCTCCGGTGAAGTTCTGAGCTCCGGCCTGAGCCCCGAGGATGAGAACCGCGATCGTGATCGTGAGACTGATCTTCATCGTCTCCCCCGTTCGAGTGATTCCACATAGTTCCGGAGTCTATGATCTCGACGGCCGAGTCTCCGGGAGACCCCCCGAACTCCGTCGAGGAAGGACCGGATCGGAGAAGGCCGGAAGAGAATCCGGCCGCTCCGCGTATGGTAAACCGTCCGGCCTGTTCGAGCGTAAAATCCGAGAGCCCGAAGAAGAATCGGAGCTCTCGCGATCAAGTCCGAGCCGAAGACGTGAGAGAACGTCTCCGGGTTCACCCGATCGTAGGCTCTCGCGAAGTCCAGATCCCCGACGGCCGGAGCTCCGAACGTATGACAAGACCGGAGCGAGATCCCGAGCTCGGCCTTCAGGAGATACGACATCAGGAGAGCCTCGGCTCCGCCCTTCGAGTGTCCGCCGACATCGACGAACCCGTCGGCCGCGAGAAGACCGTCGACGACCGTCTTCGTCCCCTCATAAGCCTCGAAGACTCCGGCCGTGAAGCCCTTGTGTACCAGTCCGGGAAGACCGTCTCTCTCGGCGAGACCGATCCTCAGATCCCGAAGGAAGTCGTCCGGCTCTGAGCTCCCTCGGAAGGCGAGCCCGACGTCCGGACCATATCGACCGACGACGATCTCGACGGAGCCGAAGTCGATCGCGATCGCCTGATCGGCTCCCGTGATCCTCTCGGCCGATTCCTCGGCCTCTCCCGTCGCCGTGTTTCCATACGCACAAGCCGAGAGGAGAGAGAGTCGATGAGCGATCTCCGGATCGTATCTCACAACGTTACCTCTCGACGGATCGAGTCGATCGAGTTCTTCGTCGTGTCTGAGATGTCGAGAGCGTCGACGACCTGTTCGAGAACGTCGCAGGCATGGACCCCAGCCCGATGAAGTCGCACCGTCGAGAAGTTCGAGTCCGGGCTCTCGTGAAGCTCGACGAGATCCGCGAGAGTCCGAGTCCCGGCTCCGGCCGTCGCCGCGAGTGTCTCAGTCGACTCAGACAAGCTCTTGTGGGTCTCTTCGAGGGAGTCAATGAATTGAAGATGTCGTTCGCCGACTCTCGTAAGAATCCCGTCTCTCCGATCGAAGAGCCGGCGGAGAATGTAAGCCGCACCGATTCCGACGACCGTGAGAAGAGCCGTCGCGAGCCCGAACCGCTCCGCGATTGTCGTTAATGTTTCCAACTCGTCGTCATCCCTTCGGGTTCGCCTTCTTCCATATCTCTGAGATATTCGACTTCTGTGTCTCGAAGGCCGGTAGCATGAACGGCCGAGCCTCGATCCGAGCCCGGACTCGTTTCCCTGTCCGAAGATAATCGTCCCGATCGAACTTCCGCCGAGGACGAAGTCCCTTCTTGAGCGTGAGCTCTTCGACCATTGTCGAGCCCCCCTCTTCGAGGCTCTTCAGAGCCTCGGCTCCGCCCTTCCTTGAAGACATCAGGATCGGACCGATCAAGACGTTCTCGCGTCTCCTGTCCGCGTAAAAATAAATCGAGCTCCGGAGCCCCTTCTTCAAGTGTCCTCTCGGCGGACTTCCGGGAGACGACGTCTTCCCGGCTTTCCCCCCCGGCTTGATCGAGGCCTTCGACGTCCGCCGAGTGAAAGCCCCGAACTTTGCAAGGAAGCGTCTCTTCTTCGGATCCATCCGTCGGACGACTTCCTTCGAGTCGAAGAACGTCATCTTCACCGAGAACCCGACCGCTCCCGCCATTATGCGAACCCCCTGTATACGACCCGGACGACCGAGAGAGCGATCCGCTTCCGAAGGAGCTCCGGGATAAAGAGTCGAGCCTCCACCGAGAAGAAGAGGAGCTCTGTCGAGTCGTCGGGAGTTGAGATCGTCCGGTTCGGCTTCGACCTGAGAACGCCGAGAACTTCCTCGACCGTCGCGAGCTGTGTCTCGATGTCCGTCGTCTCGGCATCGGCTCCGGCCAGACGTCGTCCGACCCCGACTTCGATTCCGTGATCTTCCGAGTCGGAGTTCCGAGTCGCTCGACCGAGATCGATCGAGGCTGGGAAGACCGAGCCCTTCGGAGACGTGAGATCATCCGGATCGAATTCCGGAACGAACGTCCGCGCGAACGTGATCCCCTCCGACAGCCCGGCCGCGTTTAAGAGTGAGACGACCGCGTCGGCCGCATCAATCGTCGTCTCAGTCGACATCGTCTGGACTCCACTCTTGTGATTGTAAAATCTCGCCCATCTCTTCGTGATTCAAAACAGGACCGACGTCCGGGATTAAAGCGACAGACTCCGGCTCGGACCCATCGTATTTAACGAACGTCTGAGAACCGTCGACAGAGAATCGAAGAGTCTCTTCCGACGTAATCAGGACGTCCCCCCAGATAATCGAGCCGACCGAAGCCGTCGGGACCATCCGGAAGTATCTCTGATCGAAGCTGTCGTGAGCCATCGTCTTCTCCTAGTGTCCGAATCTGGACTTTTGAGCGTCGTAGTTTTGTTCCACTTCTGCGGCTGACAGAGCGCTGCCCTTGTAAATCCTAGCTACGGCCAACGACCCCGGAACACACTTTGTCCCGTAAAAGTGCGCCATGAATCTCTGCTTCTTGGCCTGCGTTCCTTCGATTGCCCCGGTCTGGCCATCTGTTTCCTGGCCCACCAACACGCCATCTCGATACAGGTAGCCTTCGCCATCATCGGCATGTACATAGACAATGTGATACCAAACATCCGTAGACCACGTCACCGTCGGCGTAAACGAACCCGTACCGTCTGGATGAGTCGTATGAATGTCCGGTGATCCCCCAGCCACTTCCCCCCACAATCGCATTTTGGTGTCAGTGTAGGAGACCATCCACAAGCCCATCCCCGTTCCACCGCCTGAATAACCCGCGCCGCCCAATGTAGCGACAACAATTTCACTGCCGGTAAGACTGTCGAACTTAATCCACATCTCAAGTGTGCCGTTTGCTGTGTTGTAAATTTCGTTAGTCGTCTGTGCATGCGTGAGATCATTTGTTCCATCGAATGCGAAACTTCCGCCGCCATCTGTCCCGTCAAAGACTGGCCCATTCACCAAATCAAAATCAGCGCCTGTTTCTGTCAGATCAGACCAGACAGTCCCGCTTCCCCCGTAACTATCAGAATCTCCCGCGTCGAGATGTAAGGCGAGATTTTCGGTCACAATCTCGCCACCGCTCGCGCTATCCGCTGGTTTCATACTCGCGCACAGATCGCCATCAGTACACATTCCCGAGCGGATCTTACCCGCACTGTTCACAATGCTTGACTTTATGTCTGCGGCGCTTGACGGATCGCCGCCTGTATAACTGGAAGTCGTGCATCCGCTCTTCAGGTTTCCGCTCCCATCGTGCCAGCCCTTCTTGAGATTCCCGGCTTTGAACTCTGTCCACGAGACCATTTAAGAACCCTCCGTCGTCGTGACCTTCGAGACCTCGACCGCGTGAACACGAAGAACCTGTCCGGACTTGTCCCAGAGTCTCGACGTCTCCCCGTTGAGCTCGAAGACGTCGAACGTCCGAGCGTAATCCGCGAACGTCTCGACGATCGTGTCTCCGCGTTCCGGACTCTCCCCGGCTCCGATGATCGCCTCGATCTTCGTTCTCTCGATCAGATAGTCTCGGACCTTCATCTTCATCGAGCTCCCGTCTTCGTCGATCGCATCGATGAGAGTGTCTCCAGGGATCGCGAGAGCGATCGTCCCCGACGAGCCTCCCGGCCGCGAGTAAACGACAGAGACCCCCGACATCCGTTGAGCCGATCGGAATCCGATCAGTGAGCTCCGAGACTCGATCGACATCATCCCCTCCCATAGTAAACGAGCCCCCCCGGCCGCGACCGGGAGAGCTCGTGATCCTCAGTCTATCGATCAGGCCACGACCGCTTCTGTCGACGTGATCGAATCCGTCGTGATGATCGGAACCCCGAACGACTCGGCGGGAAACGGAGCCGGAGCCCCTGTCCCGTTCGTCGCCGTTCGGCTTTGTTGGAGTTGTTTCAGGCTCGTCCGATTCAGAGCCAGAAACGAAGGACCGCGTCCCGCTGGGAATTGAGACAGAAGATCCGCGATCTTGTCGTCGTCGAGTGTCGCCGTCGCATCGATGTTACAGAGACGGCCGACCGAGAAGGCTCCGCCGATTTGCATCCCGAGCCACGCGAAGATTGGAGTCGCATAAACAGGATACCTGCCCGTAGCCCCGTCGATGAATTGGACGATCGACTCTCCGATCTCTATGTTTCCGTCCATTCCAGTGATCAGAGCCGCGTCCCGGAGATCGTTCCCCGTTCGGACAGCCCATACCGAAGACTGAGCTCCGACCGAGGCTCCCGTCCCGTCGACGACCATTGTGTCCGCGACCGCGTCGAGGCCGGCATTGTCCGCGAGTCCCGCGTATCCATTCGCGTCGTTCCCGACTCCGTATATCATCTGCTCCTCGGCCTCGAAGAAGCCCTCCCGGAGATGCTTCATTGCCTCTCGGCCGATATAAGCCGGTGCTCCAAACCGATATTGATCCGCGATCGCCTTGTCGACGACGAACGAGCAGTCGAGGAGCTTGAGAGTCACAGTCACTTCGGTGTCGGTCGACTTCGTGTTCTCTCGTCCGTCGTTCACCGTCCGGAATCCGACCGTCGGAGCTCCTGTCTGTTTCAAGTATTTGTGAGTGTCTCCGTCCGTCGGCTCGGCCGCCATTGTCCGAAGGACCGGAGCTTCGTCGAGGAGATCGGAAATTCCATAGTCTGCGTTGTTCTGGTCGTTCACTTTCGCCAGATCGGCCAGTGTCAAAAATGAGTCCGCCATGATTGTAACCTTTGCTCAAAGTTCGTTGATTTTCCCGCAAGTCGACCGACTTCGGCCGATCAGTTTCGCGACGTCGGGAGTGAGATCAGAGAAGAGAACCTCTCGACCGACTTCGGGAGAACTCCTCCCGAGAAGCTCTTCTCGTCTCCTTCGCCGCCGAACGTTCCGACCGGCTCGTCTTCGCCGCGACCTTCGCCGCCGACGATCGAGTCCTTCGCCTTCAGTAGATCGAACTCGGCCGAGAGAGCGTCCTCGAAGCTCGTCCCGTCGAGAAGATACGTCATACCCTTCTCCGCTCCGAACTTCGCCGCGAACCTCTCGACGTCGGAACGTGAGAAGCTCCCGACAGGCTCTTCGACCTGTTGTTCCTCGACGACCGTCTCGGACGTCTCGTTCTTGTCCGGATCGTTCTCCGGAGTCTCCGTCTCGACCGTCTTGTCGACGGCTTGATCTCGTGTCTCTTCGCTCATCCGAGCTTCTCCTTCTGAGACTACCTTCAAAACGATCCCGCGACCGTCGCAGAACCTTGCAAGAAAACCGCGAAGCCGAGAGGCCGAGAAGCCCCCCGTGTCTTCCGGCTCTTCGTCTGTGATGCCGAGAACGAAGTCGAACAGGCTCTCGGCTTGTTTCAAAATGTCCGCCGTCGGTCCTCGATGGAAGAGCCCCGTCGGGTTCGCCGCTGGAGAGTCGACAAAATCGGCTCCGTGAAGAGCCGCAAACCGAACATGAGGGAGACCTCGAAGATTCCGATCGTCGGGAGACAGAAAGCCGACCTCATCCGAAGTGTGACCTTCGACGAAAGCCGCCTCGGCTCCGGGATCGTGATCGAAGACGACCGACATCCCGAAGGCCGACGGATCGTCTTCCGCGAGTTCCATTACATACCCGCCGAGATCGCCGTCGGGAGTGTCCCGAGAGCTCGGAGAGAAGTGAACGTCTCCGAAGACCTGATCTCCGTCCCGAACCAGTGATCGAGCCCGGCCGAGATACGATCCGAGACCGTCTCCGCTCATCGAGGGATGAGTAAACCGGACCTTCAGGCCCGAGCTCTTCTGATTCCCGAGCTCGACGACCTGATCGAGAGCGTCTCCGTCGACCCACTGATCGTGACCGAGAGCTTCCCCGGCCGCGATCAGTGAAGCCTGTCGAATCACTCCAGATCCGCGAGAGCCGCCGGACCGATCGACGGCCGCGATCTCGTCGCCGTCTTCGTCGCCGTTCGTTGAATAGCTGAAGAGAAGATCCGGATCGCGAGCCTGAAGTCCGCGAAACACGATCCGATCCCGGCTCGGATTCTTCTGAGCCACGTCGAGCAGTGTCGGCCGTCTCATCTCTTCCCCCCTTGTGTAGTTTCGACGTCGTCCTCGTCCTCCGGTGTATTCACCGAGGCCGCTCCGCCGCTTGTTGTGTCCATTGTGACCGAGAGCCCGAGTTCGTCGATCAGGCTCTCCTCGGCCGCAAGCTCCGGAGCCACATCCTGAGACCAGTCGTCGCCGAACCGTTCCCGACGGACCTGAGTCCTCGTTTTGAGCCCGGCCTTGATTGCATCGATATCGCCTCGAACGTCCCGAGGATCGAACCACGGGATCCCCGTAGCAATCCACTCGAACCGGATGTCGTCGATCGTCTGGACCGACCGAGGAAGAACGATCGCTCCGTCCTCGATCGCGAGTCTGAGCCGCCATGTCGTAAGCTTCCGGAGAATCTCCTTCACGTCGTCCCGTTTGTCGCGAGCCGACTGAAGGTAAAGCGTCAGAGCCGCCTTCGAACCGAAGAAGTTCGTGAAGTCCTCTCTCGCGAACGAGAACGGAATGTCGAGACTCTTCAGAGCGATCCCGATCATCATATCGGAGAACTGTTGAAACTCCGGAGCCGGAGTCTTGTTCTCCAAGAACTTCGCGTCGTCGTCCGGATTCATATCGAGGACGATCGGCCGACTCCCGAGCTTCACATCGAAGCGATCGTTCGTCCCGTCGCCGTCGCTATCTTCTCCCTCGACCGGCCCGAGATGATTCTCCGCCGTGTCACGAGTGAGAACGAGCCCGAAGAGTTGAGCGACCTTCGCTCTCTGAAGAGCATAGTCGAACCCCTCATAGACGTCCTGAAAACGACCGAGAGCCGCCGAGAGAGGCGAGACTCCCCGGACCTGATCGAACCTCTCGAAGAAGCCGTGAGCGAAGACGTTCCGAGATCGGACCCACTTCTCGAAGTTGAGGCCGCCTCCGCGAAGCCGCGAGTGAACCGCATACCGAAGAGGCCTCCCCGTCGAGCTCGTCTCGATCCCGTTGAACGTCCGAGCCTCGTCGAAGGGAGCATCTCGTCGAGCGTCGGGAGTCTTCACCCGATCCGACTCGACCCACTGGACCCGGCCGTCTCCGATCTTCAGAGTGAAGACGTCTCCGTCGAGGACTCGAAGAGATTCCGCGATCCGGATCGACTTCCGGAGACCGTGTCTTCCGGACGAGTCGAAGTTCGACGGCCGACCCCACCAGCGAACGAAGTTCTCGACGTCTCGATCGAATGAAGGGATCCCCGTCCTCATCGTGAAGTTGAAGCTCGCGACGAAGTCGAGGTGTTTTCTTATCGCCCAGCCTGCAAGCTCGAAGTTCCGCGTGATGTTCCGACTCGACAGAGTGAGAGCCTTCCGCTTCGAGTCTCCGATCTCGTCATCGAGACTTCGAGTCTTCCCCCGAGGGACTCGTCTCTTCTTCGGCTGGTCGACCGAGTCGATCCCTCCGCCGCTGACTGTTCCGTCTGTATTATTCCAGTCGATCGCGAACCGGGAACGGATTGAGTTGATAAGACCCACGTCAGAACCCTCCGAGATTGACAGTGAAGGACGTCGGCCGCTTGTTCCCGACCGTATCGTCGTCGGCTCTGAGCCGGCGGAGTTCTTTTCGGAGCTCCGGGAAGTCGTGAGAGACGGACGTCCCGTCGTTCGTATAACTCGTGACCCCCGACCGAAGAGTCTCTTCGATGTCCGCGATCCGCGTCGAGTTGTCCGCCATCGGTCGACCCTAAAAAAACAGAAGACCGGGAGTCTCCCCCCGACCTTCTGAGATCGTCATAGCCGATCGAGAACGACTCGACCGGCCGAGAGAGAAGAAGCCGAGTCTCCCCGGCTTTCGTACAATCCCGGACGAACGGCCTGTCGTCAATCTCTGTCCCCGGAGTCTCCGGACATCAGTCCGGCTTCATTGTGAACTCCCGGACTATCATCTTCTGCCCGCAGTCGAGACATTCTGTCCGTCGATAAATGATCCGCGAGAAGAAGACTCCGAGACTTGGCTCCTTCATCACAGAGTCGAAGTCCCGAACTCGATCCCGGCCGTCCTTGAACGGCTTTCGACTCGTCGACTTGCATCTCGGACAGACGACCGGAAGGACAGCGACCGAGACAGGATCCTCCCCTTCTCCGTCTCGGCCGATATTCTCGACGAGCTCCGGCTTCCGTCTCGTCGCCTTCTTCTTCTTCTTCGACATCGTTTCCCCCCCTCAGTGATAAGAAATCCGAGCCCGACGACGTCGTCGAGTCTTGATCGGCTCCCCGAGTCCCGGAACGGCCGCTCCCATCAGCGAAGCCCCGACGGCCGCACCGACCAGACAGTCGAGAAAATGATTGTCAGGTTTCGAGCTCTTGAGCTTCCACTCGTCGACCGACCGGCCGTTCGAAGCCGTAACCCGGAGCCGATATTCCGCGACGAGATTCTCCGAGATCATCCTATGAGTGAGATGATCCGTCCCGAAGAACGTTAGATTCCCCGGATCTCCGAACTCGATCGCGAGTCGATCGTGAATGAAACTCTTCCAATAATTTGTATCGAAGAGGACATGAGGTATTTTCTCTAGGATCGACGTCTTCCACGCGAGCCCCGTCTTCTCTCCTCTCGTCTTCTTGAACTCTTGAACCGGCTTCGACGTCGCCCCAACGTATCGACCATGAGCCGGGAAGACGTTCGGAGACCTGAAGCTTCGGACCGTGTCTCGGATCGTCGACGTCTTCCAGTTCGCGTCAATCAGGATCAAGCTCGGAGACATCTCGACCTCATCGTCTTCTCGAAGATACTGTCGACCGAGGAGATCCGGGATGAAGGCCCGAAGAGCCGCCGAGATCCCGCCGTCTTCCCCGGCTCCCTTGAAGCTCTTCTGGATCGTCCGAGTCAAGTCCTTGAGTTGATAATATCGACGGCCGGCCTGATCCGGGAACGTCCCGTAATCGAGAACCGATCCCGTGAAGTCCGACCTCCATCCGACGACCGACCAGAAGAGAGCCCGACCCTGAACATCAACAAAAGCCGTGATCGTGTCCGTCCCCGGAAGACATCGGCCTCGATCGAGACCGTTGAGCCGCTTCGAGATGTCCGTCGGGTTCTGAAGGAGAAGCTCGTCGTCCGTCGTTCGTCTCGGATTGTTTTGATACTCCGACCAGAAGGCCGCCTCGTCTTGGCTCTTCCTGTTCATCGCATGTTGAAGAGCCGAGAGCTCGTCCGGCTCGAATCGTTCCGACCACATCACCCGAGAACCCGCGTCCATCTTCGACCGATTCTTCCGATAGAACTCCGTCGCCTGAGAGATGTCCCCGAGCTCCCGGAGAGAGTCGGCTCGGAGCTCCGCGTAAGTTTCCCAGAGATCGAGCCG
>JAAZXB010000023.1:0-21716 GCA_014240375.1 Planctomycetota bacterium
GCGGAAGTGTATGCCTGTGCAGCTGACAAAGACCAGGCACGCATTGTGTTTAATGATGCAAAGAAGATGATTGAAGCTGACCCCAGGCTGTCTGCTGGTGCCAAGATATTTCGGGACGCTGTGGAAGTGACCAGCACCCAGTCTGTGTTCAGGGTGCTGTCATCAGAGGCTTTCACCAAGGAGGGCCTGTCACCCACCATGGTTGTTTACGATGAACTGCACGCTGCACCCAACAGGGAATTGTGGGATGTGATGAACCTGGGGTCTGGTGCCAGGGTTGACCCTTTGGTGGTGGCCATCACCACTGCAGGGGTTCGCACTGATGTCAGTGGTGGTGACAGCATCTGTTACAGCCTGTATGAACATGGCCAGCAGGTAGCGTCTGGTGAAGTGGTTGACCCTAGCTTCATGTTTGCCTGGTGGGAACCTGCTGACCCTGAAGCCAGCCACAGGTCACCTGATACTTGGGGTGAAGCCAACCCTGGGTTTGGTGACCTGATTGACCCTGAAGATTTTCAAGACAAACTGTTACGGACACCTGAATCTGAGTTCAGAATCAAACGCTGTAACCAGTGGGTGCAGGTGTCTGATGGCTGGTTCCCGGCAGGTGTCTTTGAGAACAGAGCCAGGCCCACTGTGGTGGCCTCTGGTGACAGGGTGGTGGTGGCTGTAGACGGTAGCTGGAATGGTGACAGCACTGCTGTTGTGGGTTGCACTGTTGAACCTGAACCACATCTGTTTGTGATCGGTCTGTGGGAAAAACCTAGGGATGCTGACAACAGGTGGCATGTGCCACAGGCTGATGTTGAACAGTCAATCAGGGATGCCTGCAAGAAATATGATGTGCCTGAAGTGGTGTTTGATCCATACAGGTGGCAGCGAACTATGGAGGCTTTGCAGGATGAAGGGTTACCTGTGTCAGAGTTTCCTCAGTCACCTGCACGTATGGTGCCTGCCTGCAGTGCTTTCTATGATGCTGTGCTGACTGACGGCATGACTCAAGATGGTCATGCAGGGTTGGAACGTCACATGCGTAATGCCAGGGTGAAACGTGACAGGCTTGGCCCCAGGATTGTGAAAGAAGCTCGAGGATCGAGCAGGGTGATTGACCTGGCTGCAGCCAGTGTGATGGGGTTCAGTCGGGCAGTGTTCTATAGGGAGACTGTGCCTGCCCAGGTTGATATCACCTGGGTCTAACTTTGGGCAGTGACAATCTGTGCAACCCTTTGGTGGCTGACCCCAGCATGGGGTGCAATAGCCCGATAGGCCAGACCTTCATCATGGGCCTGCTGAATATATTTGGCTCTGGTGGTTTGCAGTGCTATCAGGCTGACTTCAGCCTGTGCTATAGCCTGGGCAGTACGTGACAATGCTTTGATAGTAGGTGTGGACATCCAACCACCCTACAGTCTGACCAGCCCCATAGACAGGTTTTCAGTTTGATGGATTTGACAAGGCTGCCACTGTGGGCGAGAACAACAGCCACACTGGCAGGTGGCCTGGTGGTTGCAGGTGTGGCTGTCATGCACTGGCCCACAGGTCTGATAGCAGGTGGCCTGGTGGGATTTGTTCTGACCATCACCAATGTGGAGGTAGACACAGATGCCTAGTTTGATGGCCAGACATGGACTGCAACAGGCCACCTTCAATGGGTGGCCACTACAGACAGCCTTTTCAACATGGAACCCTGATGACCCCACAGAACAATCAGGCAACAACTTTGTGGCCCATGTCGAGCAGGCATACAAGAAGGCTGGCCCAGTGTTTGCCTGCATCACAGCCAGACAGCTGGTGTTCAGTGAAGCCAGGTTCCTGTATAGACGCTACGTGAAGGGCAGGCCAGGTGAAATGTTCACTGAACCCAGCCTGCAACGTTTGGAGACACCCGGCCCTGGGCAGACCACAGGTGAACTGTTGGGCAGAATGCTGCAAGACGCAGACCTGGCAGGCAACTGGTTTGGGTATCTGACAGAAGCTGGTGGCATCCAAAGACTCAGACCTGACTGGGTGACAGTGATAGCAGGGTCAGATGGCAGCCACCCAGATGATTTGGACAGTGAACGTTTGGGCTACCTGTACCAGCCTGGTGGCCCTGCCGGCAACAACCCCAAACAGTTTCTGACTGTCAGCGAAGTGGCACACTTCAGCCCTTTGCCTGACCCCACCAAACATCATGTGGGCATGACCCCTTTGCAGGCTGTGTATTCAGAAGTGAACGCAGACATGAAGATGACGCAACACAAGGGCAGATTCTTTGATTACGCAGCCACCCCCAACATGATTGTGAAACTGCAGCAACAGTTGGATGAACCGTCTATGGTCAGGTTGCGTGACAGGCTGCACCAACGTCATGCAGGTGCAGACAATGCCTACAAGACTTTGCTTCTTGAAGGTGGGGCAGACGTGTCTGTGGTGGGCCAGTCTTTTGAACAGATGTCCTTCAAGACTGTTCAGGGTGCAGGTGAAACCAGGATTGCTGCAGCTTTCGGCATTCCACCTGTGCTGGTGGGCCTGTCTGAAGGTCTGCAGGCTGCCACGTACAGCAACTATGGGCAGGCCAGACGTAGGTTTGCTGATGGCACTATCAGACCCCTGTGGCGTATGGCTGCAGCCAGCCTGCAAACCATTGTGCCCACACCTGGTGGTGCACATCTTTGGTATGACGATAGAGATATCCCGTTTTTGCGTGAAGACGCTGGTGACGTTTCAGAGATCTTTGCTAGGGATGCCAGCACCACCAGACAACTTCTTGAAGCTGGGTTCACACCTGAATCTGCTGTGAAGGCTGTGACTAATCGTGACATGCAGCATCTGCAGCACACCGGCAAAGTGTCTGTGCAACTGCAGACACCAGGTGAAGGCACTGAAACCATGGAAGTAGAATGACAAACATGAAGCCCAACGATTTCCAACGTGGCTACCTGCTAGACGATTGTGTAGCCAGGGCCACGTCTGATGGTGAACGTGAAATAGTTGCCTATGCAGCTGTCTTTGATAAGACTGCAGAAATACGTGACCATGAGGGCCACTACTTTGAACGTATTGGCAAAACTGCGTTTGACCAGACGCTACGCCATCACCCAAATGGGCAGGGCATCAAAGCCATGTTCAACCATGGGCTGACTGTCCATGGCACACCTTCTGAACGGTATTCAATGCCATTTGGTGTGCCCACTGCTGTCAGGGCAGACGGCAGGGGTCTACTGACAACCACCCAGGTTGCCAACACAGACCTTGGTGATGAAGTATATGAACTGGCCAAAATGGGTGGCCTGACAGAAATGTCATTCAGGGGCAGAGTCTTTCAGGACAAAGAACTAGCACCAGCCAGGGGCAACGATTTACGCACTGTGGAACGCACAGAAATTGGGCTAGTAGAATTTGGGCCTGTAGCACTAACTGGTGCCTATGGCAGTGAAGGTGCACAAATTTTGCAGGTCAGAAGTGACCTGCCAATACAAGACATTCTTTCAACTGAACAGTTGGATGAACTTAGAAGCCTCCTGACCACAGACCCAGGTCTGGCAGTCAGCGGCACAGCCACAACGGCAGACAGCTATGTGGGGACCAGCAAACATGAACGCCAGGTCAAACTGGCACAGATGAAAGGCATGATTCCCCATGCAGAACAAACTAGAAACCATTCAGGCTGACCTGCAACGTCTAGCCAAACTTGATGAACTGACTGATGCCCAGCAGGTTGAATGGGACACGGCAGAAGAAGCTTTTGAAGCTGAAGTAGTGCGCGCAGAAAAGTATGCTGCACGTCAGCATGCTGTTGAACGTGCAACCAGTTTCAGTTCCACTGTGACAGAGGCTGTGGCCACTGAAGAAGTCACTGCAGACTTCATTGGTGAACCAGAATCTGTGGACACTTTCAGAGGGAAGAACCCCTGGGATGTTGGCGACCTACGCAGAACTGGCAATGATGAACTAGTGGCCAGGGCCACGTCTGCCATTGAACATTTGACTGGTGCATCTGATGCAACCAGGTCACGCATGACTGATTTGGTTGAAGGCACTGCCACCCTGCAAGAAGGTGACGAAAGTGACATGGCACGTATGGTGCTGGCCACGACTTCACCTGATTACCTGCGTAGCTTCAGCCGGTATCTGTCTGGTGGCCCTGACTCATTGACTGATGCTGACAAGATTGCACTGGGTAAGGCCAAGGGCATTCAGCGTGCCATGTCGACCACTGATGGCAGTGGCGGGTATTTGATCCCCATGCACATTGAACCTGCTGTGGTCATGACTGCTGCTGGCGTGTCAAACCCATTCTTTGAATTGGGCAGGGTTATCCCCACCACTAGTGACACGTTGCGTGCAGTGGGTTCTGGCAACGCTGCCTGGTCCTGGGATTCAGAGAATGCTGAAGTCTCAGATGATGCCACTACGTTCACGAACACTGACATTGCGTTGCACATGGCCAGAGGCTTTGTGCCAGTGTCTATTGAAGCAATGCAGTCCATCGGTAACGTGGCCCAGGTGGTTCAAGATGTGTTGATGGCAGGTCACGCTGACCTTCTGTCTGCAGCCCTGACCACTGGCACTGGCTCGAGTCAGCCCTTTGGAATCGTCACGGCAGTGACAGCTGAAGCAACTGCTTCAGCGACCACTGACGTGTTCGCTGTGGCTGATGTCTACAACATCTTTGAAGCCCTGCCGGCCAAGTACCGTCGCAATGCCACATGGGCTTCTAACATTGCTGCACTGTCTGACATCAGGCAGTTTGCAACTGATGATGGGCACAGCCTTCTGGCACGCATTGGTGAAGGTGAAGGTGGCACCAGAATCTTTGGGCGTCCATGGCGTGAAGCCAGTGACATGGATGGTGCCATCAATGCCACTGCCACCAACCTGTACCTGCTTTTTGGTGACTTCTCCAACTATTGGATTGCCCAGGGTCTAGGCACCACTGTGGAATATGTGCCACAGGTGACTGGCACCACTGGCAGGCCCATTGGTGCACGGGGCTGGTTTGCTTACCACAGGTTTGGTGCTGATTCTGTTAACGATTCAGCGTTTGAACTTCTGGACGTGACCTGATATTTGCTGTGAACAGGTGCACCCAGTGGCGTAGCTGGGTGCACCTGTTTGCCTGAACAGAAAGGCAGCCACCTGTGGCTGTATTCAGAGCCAAAGAAACATTCTTCATAGCCAAAGAAGATGGCAAACGGCAGGTAACCCAGGGTGACCTGGCTTCTGCCAAAGACATCAAAGGCATTGAACACTTGTATGAAGAAGTGATAGATGCCAACCCAACCAGGGCAGCTAAGAAAGCAGCTGCCACATCAGAGAAAGCAGGTGATGACTGATGGCAACCCTTTCATGGGATGACGCTGACCTGACAGTCAATTCAGTTGACCTATCAGCCCATGTCCAATCAGTCAGCCTGACCTACAGTGCTGATGAACTGGACGAAACAGCTATGGGTGACAGCACCCATTCACGTATTGGTGGCCTGAAAGATTGGTCTATATCTGTGACCTTCAATCAGGACTTTGCTGCATCACAAGTTGACGCCACTTTGTTCAGCATTGTGGGCACCACATTCACTGTGGTGTTGAAGCCAACCAGTGCAGCAGTGTCTGCCACAAATCCATCCTTCACAGGGTCAGCCCACTTCCCAAGCTATGGCTTTGGTGGTGGGGTGGGTTCGCTGCTGCAGGCCACAGCCCAGTTCAATGCTGCTGGTGCCCTGACCAGGGCCACCAGTTAGCAGGCCCAGTACGCCACAGGCACCCCTGTATTCAGGGCAGGGGTGCCTGTGACGCTGGGCATGGCAGAATGGACCCATGGCCATCACCAATGGGTATTGCACCCTGGCAGAACTTCAAACCAGGCTGGGTATCGACCACCAGAACCAGACCCAGAACCTTGAATATTCTGTAGAGACAGCCAGCAGAGAGATAGATAGCTACTGCAACAGGCATTTCTATACAGACACGGCAGCCACCAGATATATCCCACATTCATATGATGGGCTGGTGTTGGATATCCCAGATCTGATTCATGGCGCTATCACCAGTGTGGCTGTATCC
The DNA here is from genome assembly GCA_014240375.1 of Planctomycetota bacterium. Taxonomy (GTDB): domain Bacteria; phylum Planctomycetota; class UBA8108; order UBA1146; family UBA1146; genus QNYK01. The sequence continues at coordinate 6,045 of JAAZXB010000023.1, forward strand.
ACAGGTGACAATAACACCTATGACCAGACCTGGACAGAAGACACACACTTTGTGGCTTTTCCATATGCAGGTGAAATCAGTGATGGTGTGCAGCACCCTGTCACAGAACTGCATGCCATCACCAGGGTCTGGCCAACACTGGGCAAATGGCCAAGACGTGTGAAGATTGTGGGCAACTTTGGGTGGGGTGCAGTGCCCACACCAGTCAGGCAGGCTGCCATGGAACTGGCAGCCTACAGATATAAGACCAGAGAAAGCCCACTAGGGGTTGCAGGCTTTGGTGATTTTGGGCTGGTCAGAAACATGGAACTGCGCAGCATTGGCCACATGTTGATGCCATACAAGAAACAGCTGGTGTTTGTATGAAGGTGGCCACCATCAGGCAGGGTCTGCAAACTGCCCTGGAAACCATTGATGGCCTTAACGTGTACCGGCATGGGCAGGCCAGCATTGATGCCCCAGCATGTCTGCTGGTGGTCACCGATGTGGAATACAACGCGAGCATGGGCGAGGCAACCACCAGACTTGCACGCTGTGATTTTGATGTGGTCATCCTGATAGGCAAGGCTGATGAACTGGGTGCCTTTGAACTGTTAGATGATTATGTGGCCAGTGAAGGCCCCAGAAGTGTGAAGGTGGCAGTGGAAACAGACCCCACCCTGGGGGCTGCAGCAGACCAGGCATTCATCAGGTCTGTTGACCAGATAGGGCAGGTCGAAGTTTCAGGCACTGACTACTTTGGTGTCTCATTCAAATGTGAGGTTTACGGCAGATGACTGAAGTGAAAAAGGCCCCCAAGAAAAAGGGTGCAGCGTTCACAGTGATTGGCCCCCATGACATTGACGGCATGAAGCCTGGGGGCACCATCCACATTGACGACCCCACTAGGGCCATGATGCTGTGCAAGGGTGGCAGTATTGAACCTGTGAAGACCAGTGAAGGTGAAGGCTGATGGCCACGGTAGCGTTCTTGGGGGCTGAAGCCTGGCTGGGTGGTGTCGCCAGACATCTTGAAGCAGCCAGCCTGCAACTGTCCTATGAATCTGCAGAAAAGGACACCACTACGTTTGGGGTGAAGGGCACCCATAGACGTGAAGGCACACGCAAAGATGCCAGACTGCAGGTGTCAGGGTTCCTTGATGTGACTGTCGATGATTTTGCTGACATGGGTGGCAGTCAGACGTTGTTGTATGTGCCTGCACCTTCTGCTGCAGGTCATGAAGTGGCTGAAGGTGACGTGGCCTATGGGATGAATGCCCAACATGTCAGTTTCAGTATGGGTGCAGGTGTGGGCGAAGTGGCCCCATTCAGTTTGGATTTGGCCAACAGGGGTACCACACCCCTGGGCAGGGGCTTCATCGTGTCAAAAAGTGCAGGCAGTGTGACAGGTGAAGTTCAGCCTGTGACTGCACTGCCAGACAATGCTTCAGGCACTGTGGGCATTGCTGTTCTGGTGGCCGGCACCACCACTGGTGGGTCAGGTGGCACCTACACTTTGACAGTTGATTCAGACTCTGATGTGGGGTTTGGGTCTGCAACCAGCAGACATGCACCTGGGGCTGTGGTCACATCTGGCACAGAACATTCAGCGTTGACTGACCTTGGTACCAGCATCACAGGTGAAGACTTTTGGCGTGCCACTATCACCACAAATGCTGCCTGCACCACACTGCTGGTAGCTGTCCTGGCATACATACCCTGATATGGCTGGCCCTGAAATCACTGTCACAGGGTTGAAAGACTTTGCCCGAGAATTGAAGGCAACAGATTTCAAAGGTGAGATAGGCAGAATCAACCAGGCTGCAGCCAAACCTGTTGCTGTAAAGGCACAGGCTTTGGCTAGGGCCAGGGGTGGTTCTGCTGCCAAAGGTGCCAAGACCATCAAAGCTTCAAGGGCACAGGCCAAGGTGACCATTGGGATGGGTGGCAAGGCTGCACCCTGGATGTGGGGCTCAGAATTTGGTGCCAAACAGTTCAAACAATTCCCCAGGTGGAAGGGCAACCAGTTTCAGGTGCAGCCTGGTGGCACAGTGGGCTATATTTTGCATCCAGTTTTACGACGTGACACCAAAGATTTTGAAGTCAGGTGGTGGTCAGAAATTGAAAAGCTGGCTGCTGCTGCTTTCCCAGATTAGAAAGAAAGAACCATCATGCCTACTACGCCAACCCCACCACAGGCCAAGACCATCAAACTGACTCTTGACGGCAGGTCACATCAAATACGGATAGATCAACTGGGTGCCAAAGAAACCAGAATGGTCAGGCAGGCCACAGGCATGTCATGGCGTGCCTGGCTGGCCACCTTTGAAACAGACTTTGACAGTGACAGTGTGGCAGTGCTGCTGTGGATGGCTCGAGTCAGGGCAGGTGAAGACAGGCTGACACTTGAAGAAGTTGAAGACCATCTGGGCTACCAGTCTGACCTGCTGGTTGAACTGGTCGATGATGACGAGAGTGACGTGCCTGACAATGTTGTTGAACAGTTTTTTGGGGACGCTGGCAGCTAGGCCCATACCTGCCAGCCCTGGCCAGACTGTATGGCGTACTGCCCTGGCATATAGATGGGCCACCCTGGTTGTCGTATTCTGAAGTCAGGCAGTTCATGATGGACATGGAACAGCAAAGGCTGCAGGCTGATGGTCACTAGAAAACTGAACGTGGTGATAGCTGGTGACGCTGCACCTTTGGGCAGGGCTTTCAAAGATGCATCAGATGATGCTGATGGCTTTGGCAAGGGCATCATGGACAAGCTTGGTGGCGCACCCATGATGGCTGGCCTGGCTGGTGCAGGTGCACTGCTAGGTGTGGCTGTTGTTGATGGGTTCATGACAGGCATGGAGAATGAACAGGCTGCCGACAGGGTGCAGGCACAGTTTGCTATTCCTGATGATGTGATGGCAGCCATGGGCACTGCAGCCGGCACCCTGTATGGCAATGCCTATGGTGAAAGCATGGCTGAAGTTCAGGGTGTGCTGGGTGACCTGTTCAATGCTGATGTTGACACCATGGACATGGAACGTCTAGGTGCAAAGGTGCTGGACATCCAAACAGCGTTTGATATGGGGTCAGCAGAGATAGTTGATTCAGCTAGGTTGCTGGTGGTCAATGGGATGGCAGACAACATGGATGCAGCCCTGGACATTGTGACCACAGGGTTGCAGACGTTGGGCACCAAAGGCCGCGAAGAAATACTGCCAGTGTTCAATGAATACTCTGGCCTGCTGGGTGACCTGGGTATTGATGGGGCTTTGGCCATCAGCATGTTTGAAGGTGCTGCAGACGCTGGTGTCATGAATATCGATAAGGCTGCAGATGCTTTGAAGGAATTTGGCATCAGGATTCAAGAAGAAGGTGGCGCAGTCACTGATGTGTTGAATGACATGAACCTGGATGCAGAAGACCTGCAGTCAACTATTGCTGCAGGTGGGCCTGCTGCAGTGACTGCCATGTCTGAAATCATGACTGCTTTGGAATCCATTGAAGACCCCATAGAACGCAACAGGCTTGGTGTGGAACTGTTCGGCACCCAGTGGGAAGATGTCGGCGAAGATGTCATCTTTGCTATGAACCCTGCCAAGTTGGCTATCGATGATGTGGCTGGGGCTGCTGAAGCCATGGGGACAGTGTTGAATGACAACCTGGCCACAGATGTGGAAGGGTTCAAACGTAAGGCCATGCAGGGTATCAGTGACGGAGTGACAGACGTGGCTTTGCCTGCCATCAACAGTCTGGTTGATGCGTTCAATGAAGATGGTCTGGCAGGTGTCATTGATGTTGTGGGTACTGCTTTTGAAGATGGGTTCAATGAACTGGTGGTGTGGCTGGAATCAGAGGGCCTGTCAATGCTGGCAAACTTTTTCTTTGTGACCCTGCCAGTGGCGATAGGCAAGGCTGTGGTGGCCCTTGTAGAAGTCAACAACAAGATAGGGCTGGCTGCCATAGGTGCCCTGTGGTCTGGGTTGAAACGTGGCTGGTCTGAAGTCTTTGCCTGGCTGTCACGTCTGCCAGGGTTCGCTGCAACAGCGTTGGCTGACATAGGTGGCGCACTGCTGGGCAAAGGTGAAGAACTGCTGGCAGGCTTGCAGGCTGGTGCCCGTGTGGGGTGGGGCAAACTGTGGGGCTTTCTGCGTAGTCTGCCAGGGGGTATGGTCGCTGCAGTAGGTGACCTTGGTGGCAGACTGTTTGCCAAAGGTGCTGCTTTGATTCAGGGGTTTATAAATGGTATTTGGTCAAAGGCCAAACCTTTAACTGATGCTTTTAATGGCACAGTGGGCAGGCTGCCAGGGGTGCCTGACATTGGGCCTTCTGGCATGGGGCCAGGGTTCATGGGTGCAGTGAGTAGCATAATGCGTGCCCATGGTGGCAGGGTGCCCAGGGCCAGTTCAGGGTTCACAGTGCCAGGCATGATGGGGCAGGCAGTACCCATGGTGTTGCATGGTGGTGAACAGGTGCTGCCAGTGGGTGCAGTAGCAGGTCAGAACTTTGGTGCAGGGCCTGGTGGTGGCAGGGGTGGCGACACCTTCATAACCATTGAAGTGAACAGCCCTGCCACCAGGGCTGACGCTGAACGCATCAAGCAGGTTCTGAGAGATGATGCACGCAGGGGTGGCAACACTATTGCAGGGCTGGGCTGATGGGCACAAGAACAGATAAGACCATGCTGGCTGAATTGCTGTATATGACTGGCAAGACAGGTGACTACGGTACGGCAGCCACCAGGTATGCACGTTTGTGGACAGTGAAACCCAACCAGCAAACAGGGTCAGGTGGCACAGAAGTGTCTGGTGGTTCATATGCTGCACTGTCGATAGCTGCAGACTTCCCCACTGCCACACTGACAGACACAACAGTGGCCAACACAGGTGCCATCACCTTTCCTACAGCCACAGGGTCATGGGGTGATGTGGTGGCTGTGACCATCAGCACCAGTTCAACAGGCACCACCACCTTCTTGCATATCGCTGACCTAGATAACACTGTCACTGTGGAGAACACAGACGTGTTTGAATTTGCCATAGGTGCTTTCATCATTGACGCTGCAGGCTGATATGGCTGCACGTATCATCCACCTGCCAGGTGCCCAAGACACCAGGGGCAAGTTTTTGCCCTGGCCCCACAGTCAGGTGTTTCTGATTTTGCATGATGACGGCACAGTCACCTGGCAGAAAGCAGAAACCACCATCAGGGGTGGGGCTTCAGGTAGCAACACTGCAACCAGCAAACAGGCCCCAGTGGAACCAGCCACCATCAGTGAACAGAAGGCAGCTGACCTGAGAGACAAAGGTAGGGCACAGTTAAAAGGTGAAAGCAGCTGATGGCAAACGTAGGCATGCTGGTGCAGGTTGATGTCACACCACCCTTGTCACCTGGGGATGACCCCATCGATGACAGGCTAGACAGCACCCTGGGTCACACCATGTTCTATCTGGCAACCACAGGTGGCATCACAGCCACAGATGTGGCCAACTGGGTAGCAGCAAACAGTCTGTCACTGGTGGTCCTCACATCAGGCAGCGTGTTGGCTGATGTTGGCAGTGACGTGTTCAGTGGCCTGGCCTCCTGTGCTGTGCTGTCATTGGAAGGGTGGACCTGGGATGATGACCTGTTCTGTGACACCAGCGCAGGGTATGGCGAGACTTCAGGCACCCACACACAGGTGTCTATCGAGCTACCCAGCCACCCTATGGCTGACAGTTTGACTGGTGACCAGACTGTGGTGACTAGCGCCAGGAAGATGAACTACCTGTCTGACGGCAACGCTGCAGCAGGGGTGACCTTTGTGGCGAATGTGAAAGGTGACAGCACCAAGCATTGCATCTGGTGCATTGAAACAGGTGACCTGCTGGCTGATGCCACTGCAGCACCTGCACGTAGGGCTGGTCTGCATTTCATCTATGACACCAGCACAGTCAGCAACAGCACAGGGTGGGGGCTGTTTGATGCTGCTGTGGCATGGCTGCTGGTGGACCCTGCCACCACACTGGCCCCATCAGTCACATTCAAACACAACAGCACTGTCAGCAAAGCTTCAGGGCAGGCCACCAACAGTGCAGACACACCCACACTGAAAATTGAAATGGGGTTTGGCACAGATGTAGACACTGTGCCTGCCAGCTGGACAGACATTACTGCTGACGTTTTGCTGCAGCAGGGTGTGAACATTTCTAGGGGCAGAACATCAGACCTGGGTTCAGTGACCCCAGGGGTGGCACAGTTCACAGTCAACAATGCTGACAGAAACTATGAACCAGGGTTCAGTGGTGCCAATGGGTTGAACGTCATACCCCATGTGCAGTGCAGGATCACAGCCAACTATTTTGGTGTTGACTGGCCACTGTTCTACGGCATTGTCGAACAGTGGCAACCCACCTACCCAGACCATGGCAAATCTTCCCACACACTTGTCAGATGCCATGACGTTCTGGCCCTGGCCAGCCAGTTGAACCTAGATGGTGGGCACCTGTCTGACTACATTCTGCAGGCTGCCACAGGTTCATTTCACTGGCCACTAGATGAACTGTCAGGTTCCACTGGGCGCGAGGTCATCGGCACTGGTGGCACCATGACCATCAGTGACAAGACGTTGGGTGACAGCACCTTTGCCACCAATGGCATCAGCAGACGGCAGTACCCTTTGAAGTCAACTGCTGCAGATGCGTTTGTGCCAGCCATCGATGGTGGCCACACAGGTGAACTGACAGTGATGGGTTGGGTCAGGCAGACTGCTGCAGGTGCTGGTGGTAGCCAGCCCACAGCTGTGTGGGGTAGTGCACAGGAAACAGAGGAAGGCACCACCTGCACCCCTGTCATACCCACACATGCTGCAGGTGATGTGCTGGTGGCATTCTTTGGGTGGGATGGTTCCTCTGGCAGCAGTGGCACCCCAGCGTCTGAACCTTCAGGATGGACCAGGGTAGGTGCAGTTCTAGACACCAACGATGGGTCACTGTCAGCCCATGCTGCTGTGTATTCGATGACAGCAGCGTCTGCATCTGAGACCAACCCCACCCTGACTTTGACCAACGCTGAAGACCAAGTGGGTCTGGTAGCAGTGGTGTCAGGATCATCAGGGGTGGTGCATGCTTCTGTTCTTGATGCCACCATCACCGATGAAACCAGCCCACCTATCACCACAGGTGATGATGCCCTGATATTGAAATGGTTGGTGGCTGACGGCAGTGACGCACCATTCAGTTGGGCTTCAGGCACAGAAAAAGCTGACGGCGAGACAATCACCAGCGCCATTTCATATACCGCTGCAGAAGACAGTCAGGCCACTGCAGGTGAACATGCAGCAGTGGTTGTCACCTACAACAGCACACCACCCACCAGGTCAGCGTTCATCAACCTGGCTTTTGTCCCAGAAGGTGGTTGGACATTCTGTGACATGCGGAACACGGCAGACACAAACCACACCTGCACCTTGACAGTGCAGGGTGATGGTGGCATCACCTATGACCACAACAATGATGGGGTGGCCACTGCTGGTGCCATCAGTGTGGCTGCATCATCAGACATCAATGATGGCAGCTGGCATCACCTGGCAGTGGTCAGAACAGGGTCAGGTACAACCTGGACTGTTGAAGCGTTCCTCGATGGTGACAGTTTGGGTGCAGCAGTCACAGGCCCAGTTGAAACCCCATGGGCCGGCCCTACCACCTTTGAAGGGTTTGGCACAGACCTGATTGGCAACATGGCCCAAATCAGCTACCTGCTAGAAGCACTGTCAGATGTGGCTGTCAGTGAAATCTATGACGCATTCTTGGATATCTTCCCTGCCCAGCCTTCAGATGAACGCATCAGTGACGCATGGGGATATCTGGGACTGCCTGCAGCCTGGGAGAACTTGGGGGCAGGTGCCACCACCATGGCAGGTGAAACGCTGGCAGGGCAGTCAGTGCTGTCAGCCATCAATGCTGCAGCCCTGTCTGAATATGGGCTGGTGTTTGTTGACGGTAGCGGGGTACTCAGGCTGCACCCCAGGACGCAGAGAACAGCCAGCCTGGCAGTCACAGACATTGGTGAAGGCACTGCCATGCCGATAGTTGACCTGACCATGACAGCCACAAATGATTTGATGACCAATGCAGTAGTGGTCACATACGCTGAAGGGCTGTCTGTGGCTGCAGTTGATTTGACTGCCCTGGCTAGGGATGGTGAACGTGTTGAATCTGTGACCATCAACAGTGGCAGGGCTATGGCCCAGGGCTATGCAGACCATCTGCTGGCACAACGCAAAGACACCACCAGCAGGGTTGAAGCAGTGGACCTGGTAGCCAGCCCCACTGCAGCAAACATTTTCAGCTGCCTGTCTGCTGAACTGTCAGACAGAATCAATGTGAACTATGACCCCAGAGATGATGGGGGTGCCAGTGCAGATATCGATTTTGACGGGTTCATAGAATCTATCAACTGGCACATTGACAGTGAATGGCATGTCACCTGGCGCATCAGCCCACAGGCCCTGTCCATCACAGGGTTCTGACCATGGCAGATTTGGGTAGGGCTATAGCTATGGTGCTGGCATTGTTCAGTCAGCCGGCCACCACTGTGAACGCTGCAGCGTTTCATAGTCACCCAGACCAGCCTGCCAGAAATCTGCTGTGGGATGATCTTGCAGTCTGTGAGTCTGCAGGACGCTGGGATATTGACACAGGCAACGGATATTTTGGTGGGGTTCAGTTTCATTCTGTGTCATGGTGGGCTGTGGGTGGCACTGGTCTGCCACATCACTGGTCACGTTTGGAGCAGATATATAGGGCTGAACTGCTGTTCAATATTCAAGGGGCACATGCCTGGCCTGGGTGCCACACCTTGAGGAACAAACTGCCACATTGGTTCAGGCCAAGATGACACGTTCAAGGTGGATCCCTGCCAGGTACAGACGTAGGGTTCACAAACGTGCAGCCAGTTGGTGTGAAGTCAGATGGTCAGGGTGCTTGGGTGGCCAGTCTTTGGAGTATCACCACAGACGCATGTTTGCTGAAGGTGGGAGACATAAGACTGCCAACCTGGTGCTGGCATGTGATGCCTGCCATAGCCTGATTCATTACAGGTTGCAGGGTCTGGCTGCAGGGTCTGGTCTGTTAATGGTGAGACATCCTCGTAGGGCTTGGGTCAGGTTCTTTGACCGATGACAGAAAGTGGTATCACATTCATGGAACTTGCAACAGTATTCAAAGACGCTGGGATAGCCCACACAGACCACAGTGTGCCAGGTTACAAAAATAGGACGTTCACCCCAGTGGGCATGGTGTGGCATCACACAGCCAGCCCAGCAGGCAACATGACCCTGCCCCACAAACTGTTCACACACGGCAGGCAAGGTCTACCAGGCCCAGTGGTGCACCTGGGCCTAGACAGACAGGCAGGGCTGCACCTGTATTCCAATGGCTACTGCAACCATGTGGGACGCTGTAGCGCCACTGCAGTCAAGGAGCTCGCAGCAGGCAAGGCATCCAGTCTGACAGCAGCAGAACGTGGCCTGACAGACACCAGATGGTTCAGTGGTAACAAACGTCTGTATGGGCTCGAGATCGACTTGAACGGGGTAGGTGAGACACTGACACCTGAAGTGTTGGCAGTAGCTATCAAAGCTACAGCTGCCATCTTTCATGCTGAAGGCTGGGATGCAGGGCACCTGTCAGACCACAAAGGTGTGACAGGCAGAAAGATTGACGTGGCTGCACCTAACTGGCCGGCATGGTCATTCATACGTGAAGCAGTCACCATGGAGATAGGACGTTTGGCCAGACCCCCAGTCAGACACCTACCACACCATGATCCTGCCTGGGTGATGGAACCTATCGTTTCAGACCTGGCCTGCCCCACTGGTGGTGTCTGGCTGCTAGGCAACGCTGGTGGGGTCTATGCCTATGGTGGGGCACCCTATTTGGGCAGGCTGCCTGTGAACCATGAAGGTCAGCCTGCCAGGCTGAAACCTGACCAGACTGGCGCAGGGTATGTTATAGACACCACCCTGGGCGAGACACACCAACCCAAAATGTAGGGCCATTTTGTTGCCATGACATTTCACATGATAGGGCTAGCCAGTTGCACATTCTCTCTGACTGTCAATGTGGTCTGGCTTGCCAAGGCACGTCATGGTGTCAGACGCCCAGGTCTGGTGGCAACACCATGGCGCATCTACATGGCCACCCTGTCAGCCCTGTATGCCACAGGGTTTGCTTTGACAGTCAGCCGTGCAATGACAATTGACCAATGGCAGCAAATCTTTGTGTGGCTGTCACCCTTCCAGTGGGCTGCATGGTGGCTGCCAGCGTTCCTTGACAGACGTGTGATCTGGCGCAAAAAGGTGGGGTCATGACACTGACACCAGAAATGTTGGGTGCAGCAGTGGCACTGGTCACAGCGATAGGCACACTTCTGACTGTCATATCGACACGCAGACGTGCCAGTGTTGACACGGCATCAGCAGCCCTCACCATGTATGTGACTGCATCAGATGAACGATTCAACATCATTGAAACAGAACTGGCCAGGGTTGAACAGTCTCTGACTTCAGCAGTGGCACGTATCAGAATGCTAGAAGCCTACATACGTGACCATGGGCTAGAAGTTCCAAAGTCTTGAACACATCTACCATGTAGTGCATGCCATTAGCAGACCTGCAAGTACCTGGGCACATCAGAAAACCATGCCACCTGAACCTTCTACTGGGTGGCCTGCCCCCAGATGAACGTGCAGCACTGGTGACAATGCTGGCCCCAGATTCTGGGTGGTCAACCAGAGCTATCACTGGGGCAATAGCTTCTGAAGTTGATGCCACATGGGCTGACACCAGACGTTTGGAACCATGCAGACGTGGCTACTGTGGCAGGTGCCCATCAGATGAATGGCTGCCTGAATGACCCTGGCAGGGTACGCAGAAGCCAGCACACCCAAAGTTCTGTTCTTTGACCTTGAGACTGCACCCAATCTGGCCTATGTCTGGGGGCACTATGAACAGAACGTCATCAGACATGTGCAGGAATGGTTTGTGTTGTGTGCCGGTTACAGGTGGGCGCATGAAACCAGAACCCATGTGATAGCCCAGCCAGATTTCAATGGGTACAGCCCTGCCTGCAACGATGACAGCCAGGTGGTGCAGGCACTGTGGCAGCTGTTTGACCAGGCAGACATTTTGGTGGCCCACAATGGTGACAGGTTTGATGTGAGGAAAGCCAACGCTAGGTTTGTTGAACAGGGCCTGACACCACCCAGCCCATACAAGACTGTTGACACCCTGAAAGTTGCCAGGCAACAGTTCATGTTCAACAGCAACAAACTAGGTGACCTGGCCACCCATCTGGGGTTGGGAGGCAAAGCCCCCACCTTTGGGTTTGACACCTGGACAGGCTGCATGGCAGGAGACACCACAGCCTGGGCACGTATGACCAAATACTGCAAACGTGACATCGATTTACTGGTCAGCGTGTATCTAAGACTTAGGCCCTGGATGAAGTCACACCCCAACCTGAACGTGTTCACAGGTCTATCTAACTGCCCCACCTGTGGGCATCACAAACTGATGAAACGTGGCATGGCCCACACCAGGACAATGACTTACCAAAGGTATTGCTGCCAGGGCTGTGGCGCATATTCAAGGGGCAGGGCTGCTGCCACAGTGACCAGGCCAGGTGTGGTGTGACCTAGCATGGTCACATGCTTCAAAAACTACGAAACGAACCAGCCCTATTAGGCAACCTGATTGTGGCTGCAGTGGCGCTAGCTGCAGGGTTTGGCTTCAACATTGGCGAAGAATACCTGGCTGCAGTTGTAGCTGTGTTGGCTGCTGTCACTGGTGTCAATGTTCGACGGCAGGTCACACCAGTCTGACATGCCTGGGAACAGAATTTTTCACCCAACAGCCAGAAATGAACGTATCCAACTAGACCACAAAGGTGGTCTGGAAGATGGCAGAATCAGGGCACCCAAAGCCTATGTCATCAATGTTGACGCTGATGGGTTCAGTATTGTGTCTGATGTTGTGTGGGAACGTATCCAGCAGGCCCAGGCACAGAACACTGTGCACGCTGACCACAGATTCATGCTGACCAATGTGGTTGCTTCACCACCCAAACTGGCTATAGGTCAGGGTGGGTCTGGTGATGGCATAATGGTGCCCAGAACTAGAAGGCTGAACCCTGATGGCAGCTTTGATGATGTGACACAAGAATGGGTAGACAGGGTTGACCCTGTGAAATCTGCCAGGGTTCAGCAAGGCATTGACCCACACAAACAGTGACCCCTTTGATTTTGAAAGGCCAGTGACATGGCAAACAGTTTCTTTGATTGCTTCAAGCAAGAAATGTTGGGTGATGCTGCTGGCCCAGGGCATGGCCCTGTTGACTTTGAAGCAGACAACATTGTGTGCAGTTTGATGGACTCGGCAGACTACACAGTGGCCACCACAACTGACCAGGACCAGGTGGACCTGACAGACCTGGGTATTGTTGCCACGTCAGGCACGCTGGCAGGTGGTGCTGTCACCATGTCAGGTGGCACTGCCACAGTTGACTTCACTGACTTCACTTTCTCCACTGTGACAGGTGACCAGTCAGAACTGCTGGTGTTCTACAAGAACAGTGGCAGTGACGCCACCAGCCTTCTCATTCTGGTCATGGACACTTTTGCTTCAGGTATGCCTGTGACCCCCAATGGTGGTGACATTGATGTGGCTTTCCATGCCAGTGGGCTGTTCACCTTGTAGGTGATTTCACCCACCTTCATGAAAGGTAGGTGACAGGTATGGCTGCTGGCGATTACGTCATCAGACGCAACACATCCAACACTGACACCATCCCCAACGCAGGGTCAGATTTGCTGGCCCTGTGGGACACGGCAGTGGCCAGTGTTGGGTCTATCTCCTATTCTGCAGGCACCTTCACCCTGGGCGAGACAGGCAAATATCTTGTCTTGGCATCTGACCAGGCAGGCACCACAGACACCACAAACAATGAACGTCTGAACTGGAAAATGACCCTGAACCTTGGGGGCACTGAACTAGTTGAAGGCTATTCGACAGGGTACATACGCAAAAACTCTGGCAGCCAGGAGTTCATCACGTCTGCTGCAGCCATCATTGATGTGGCTTCAACAACAGGCAGTGCCGATGAACTGCAGGTCAGACTTGAACGGATTGACAACACCACCACATCTGGTAGGGAACCTGACCGCATAGCTGACAGGTCAGGTATCAGCATCCTGAAACTGGATGACAGCTGGGACTACGGCAGATATACGGCATCCAATCAGGCCACGTCTGGCACTGACAACGCTGCAGTGTCTGTGTTGGATGGCACCACAGAACAGGACGCCACATTCACCAGGACTGGTGCCAATGTGGATGTGGCCACCAGTGACCTGGTGCTGGCTGTCTACAGCCTGAAATCTGAATCACCCACAGCATCTGGGCGCACAGAGTTCCAGGGCAGACTGACCCAGGCTGGCAGTGCCCTGACTGGTTCATGGTCCCAGTGCTACTTCAGAGTCACAGACAACTGTGACTGGGGTGGCATGTCAGCAGCAGTGCTGATTGACCCCACCAGTGGTGACGACATTGCCCTCGAGATTGTGTCACGTGATTCTGGTGGTGAAACGTTTGTGGGTGCGTTGCAGCTGGTAAGGCTGCCTGCTGCCACCAAGGCCATCATTGTTGAAGCCACCACAGGCAACATGAATGTCAGCGGGTCGAACTTCACCTGGGACACCCTGCCCTACATAGACAGTGACGTGTTCACCCACACTGCAGGGCAAGCCAACCTGGATGTTGACAGTGCTGGTGACTATTTGGCACTGGCTTCACTGGCTGACACAACTAGCAGTGGGTCATCAGCTACCAGGGCAGTGCCAGCACATGGGTTCAGGGTCAACACCACTGACCTGGAACATGCCGGCAATAGTGTTTACAACAGGTCGTCTGGCACATCAGACCATTCAGCCAATGCCTGGGGTGGTGTCATCAGTGGCCTGTCTGGTGGTGATTCTGTCTACGCCAGGGGTGCAAGGATAGGCACCAACAGCAGCACCATCACCAACAGTGCTGGTGCCATGTCTCTGATTCAGTTGGATTCACTGTTTGCTGCTGCCAGTCAGGCAGTGGCTTTGAACAGTGTTGCTTTGTCTCCTGCCATTGGGCAGGGCACTGTCACACCCCAAACAGTGGGCGCACACAAAATCCATATCGGGGTACGTGAACCTGTTGACAGCATCATCAGCACAGGGTTGCATGGCTGGTGGAAAATGGATGAAGCCAGTGGGTTTCCTCAAGACTCAAGTGGTAACGGCAACCATTTTGATGGTGTGTGGATAACCCCCACCTATCAGCAGGAAGGGCCGCTGGGCAGTCAGTCAAACAGTTCAGGTGACCTTGGGATCTGGCAGCGTGAAGGTTCACCCAGTGCAGGGTTCTTCACTTTGTCTGATGGCAGAACACCAGGCAGTGACGCTGCAGATTTCAGTGTGGCCTGCTGGGCCAAGATTGAAAACATGACAGTTGATTCAACTGACAGCCATGACCCTGACGTTCTAATTTTGTCCACTGGTACCTATGGCACCAATGGGTTCAGGTTCTGGTTTGGTGCCAATGCTGGTGGTGCCACCACAGACGCACTGATGTTCCACAACATGCAGGACACGGCATTCAATGCTTCTGTGGGGGCTGTCTACGATTTTGGTGCCAGTGTCGACACATTGGGCTGGGTGCATGTGGCAGCCACCCATGACTTCAGCACCAAAGAAGTCAAACTGTATGTTGATGGGGCACTGGTTGAAACAGCAACACTGACCACAGCCATCACTGATGCTGCAGACGCCTATGACCATCACAACGCATACAGGGGTGCTGGTGGTGATGCCACCTTTGATGCTGTCTACAGTGACCTGATTTTCAGCACCAACATTCTGACAGCAGCCCAGGTGGCAGCCCTGTATTCAGGTGGAACCTACACAGCCCCAGGGGTCACTGGCAGCCTGGCCATTCAGCAGGCCACTGTCAGTTTTGGTAGTCAGTCTGTGGGCCTGAACAGTTTGGTGCTCTGATGGCAACAATTCACCAGCTAACTGTCACACCAGGTGCAGCAAATGTCAGCCTGAACAGTGTGGCCGGCAGCCTGGCTATGGCCTACCCTGCTGTGGGTCAGAACACTGCCCTGAACAGTGTTGCACTGTCTCCTGCCATTGGGCAGGGCACTGTCACTACCAGCAACGCAGTGGCATTGAACAGTGTTGCCTTGTCTGCTGCCATTGGGCAGGGCACTGTCACGCCAGGTGCTGTCAGTGTGGGCCTGAACCTGGTGACTTTGGGGGCAGATTTCCCAGGCAACATGGCTGTCACACCAGGTGCAGTCACAGTCACCCTGCAGGTAGCCACCCTGACCCTGACCATCAGTCAGCCTGCAATCACACAGGCAGTCACCCTGAACAGTGTTGCCTTGTCTCCTGCCATTGGGCAGGGCACTGTCACTACCAGCAACGCAGTGGCATTGAACAGTGTTGCCTTGTCTCCTGCCATTGGGCAGGGCACTGTCACTACCAGCAACGCAGTGGCATTGAACAGTGTTGCCTTGTCTCCTGCCATTGGGCAGGGCACTGTCACTACCAGCAACGCAGTGGCATTGAACAGTGTTGCCTTGTCTCCTGCCATTGGGCAGGGCACTGTCACTACCAGCAA
>JAAZXB010000023.1:21735-31301 GCA_014240375.1 Planctomycetota bacterium
CTGCAGGTAGCCACCCTGACCCTGACCATCAGTCAGCCTGCAATCACACAGGCAGCCACCCTGCAGGCAGCCACCCTGACCCTGACCACCCTGCAGGCCACAGTCACACCAGGCAGCATCACAGCCACCCTGAACAGTGTTGCCCTATCCCCTGCCATCCTGCAGGGCACAGTCACACCAGGTGCAGTCACAGTCACCCTGGACGCTGCCACCCTAACCCTGGCTATCAGCCAGCCTGCCATCAGCAGCACACAAGACGTGGCATTGAACAGTGTTGCTGGCAGCCTGACCATTCTGCAGGTCACAGCAACCAGGGCAGTCATAGCGTTGCGTGTCAGACTGGCAGCTGAACGTGCACTGGCAGCCATGGTGGCTGCACAATCATTGGCAGCCCCAGGCCAGGAGCGTAGCCTGGGGGCTACAAACCCAGAACGAGCTCTGACGGCATCAGGCCCAGAAAGAAGCATGGCAACATGGCAGCGATAGGCACCACCCTGACATATGTAGAAGGCAGCAGCCTTCCTGATGCCCACCTATGGTGGCCAGAACCAGACGGCAGTGGCCTAATCGACTACAGCAGTGGCTACACGTTCACAGCTGAAGTAGGGGTGGCAGGTAGTGCAGCCACGTACACAGCTACAGGGCTGACAGGTGCTGCAGGGTCAGGTACTGGTGCAGCACCAGGTGACGTACCAAACCTGGTGTGGGCACATGCCAACACAGGTGAAATCACCACCCTGGCAGCAGGTGACTACACAGTTGAAGTGACAGCGACAAGGACAAGTGACAGCAAGACCAGACGCAGACTGTTGACCTTGACTATTCTGGATGGCCTGTCTTGACCATCACCAGATGCCCTGATTGTGGGTATTGGGAATGCCAGTGCAAGAAGTGGGGCACCATGCATGGGGGCAGACCTGTGGTCACCATGCCTGACCCCTTCAGTGATGACAGCCCACTGGTCTGTGGGGTTGAAGACCCAGACCAGTGTGAATCTTGCACCTGAACCCCTGTCTAGTGTGGTAGCCTGGTTGCAACGCAACCAAGCAGACAGGAAGAAACATGGACACCACAGACATCACAACCCTGAAGAATGGCACCAAAGTCTGGTACAGCCACTATGAAGGTGCCAAGACCCCACCCAGCCTGGTCACCCTGACATGGCAGTACAGGCATGGCCAGAAGTCAGGTGTGAACCTGACCTATCCAGGTGGGGCCATCACAGGTACAAACATTGAACGTGCCCAACGTCTGTGCACCCCGGCAGTGACCAGTGTGCCCTTTGGCACCCCAAGGCCCAGACACACCATCTGTGGTGACCTGGTTGAAGGCCATGAAGATGGCCTGAACTGCAAGACCTGTGGCCCAGTGAACCCAGCCCAGGTGGCAACATCATGAACAGCCCACTGCCTGAGACATCAGGCTGGTATGACGTGAACTACAGCCCCAAGTTCACAGGGGCTGTGGGCCTGCCCTGGGTGGTGCAAGGCCCACAGACCCAGGTGGCTGCAGCGTTCAATGACAGGGCAGAAGCAATGGCCTACGCAGACCTGAAGAATGGTGGTGCCCAAGCCATCCTGAACGCACTGACATGAAGCAACAATTGTACGTTAAAACCTGAAAGGCGAAAAGGAGCATGGGGTCAATGACGAACGAAGCCCGGATCAACGAATGGTTGAGGATCGAAGCTGATCCCACCTACTCAACGGAGATGCGACGGACAGCGATGCGAGCCGTCCGATATCTCCGGTCGTCACCGATCATCACCGAACGGCGCACCATCGAGCAGATGATCGCAGATTCAATCCCAACCACGCCAGGGTTCGGGACGTCAGCAGGTTCAGCCGGCCACAGATTTTGGA
This sequence comes from Planctomycetota bacterium, assembly GCA_014240375.1. Lineage (GTDB taxonomy): Bacteria > Planctomycetota > UBA8108 > UBA1146 > UBA1146 > QNYK01. The sequence continues at coordinate 23,598 of JAAZXB010000023.1, forward strand.
ATGAAAGGGCAGATGATGTCAAGCACGGAATCAACTGAACAGATCTACGCAAGCCATCTGATCGACGACTTCGAGCGGCTTCGTGGCAAGGCAATACGGAGCTTCATGTACTTGAAAGATACGTTGAACGATGCTCCACACGCTGTGAATAACGGCGCTCCACACGTTGCTGTGGAGAAAATCGAGTTTGCAATCGGCGAGCTGAACAAGCAGCTCGCAATATTCAGGGCAAAGCGCCCAACTGGAAAGGATGAATGGTAATGAACCCCACACAGGGTGCCCTGTTCCATGTGCAGCCTGTGTTACCTTCAAAAGTCACACCCACCTGAAAGGGGTGCCAGACATGACCATTGTGAACCTATATGCAGGTGCAGGTGGCTGGGACATAGCAGCCACCCAGGTGGGGCTACCAGCCCCACTGGGAATCGAACTAGACAAACAGGCAGCCCAGACCAGACAGGCAGCAGGATACCCAACCTGCCAGGCAGACCTGACCCAATACCCCACACCCTCAGGCCACATTCAGGGCCTGATATCCAGCCCACCCTGCACCACCTATTCCACAGCTGGCAAACTTGAACAGGATGCCACCCACATCAACATCACAGGGCACTGGGTAGAAACCTGCCACCCACAATGGGTTGCCATGGAACAGGTCACAGGTGCCCAGGCAGACTTCAAACAACTGGCAGCCAGAATGGGCCACTGGGGCTACCACACCAACGTGTTCAGGTTGAAGGCCAGTGACTATGGCACACCCCAGCACAGAACCAGGTGTGTCCTGTTGGGGTCACTGTCACATAGACCTGCAATCCCCACCCCCACACTGACACCACCCCCAGCACTGGGTGAACTATTCCCACACAGAACCACAGAAAAACTGGACAGACGGCAGGTGTCCAACGGCAGCCCAGTGCGCCAAATTTCACTGAATGAAATTGCACCTACCCTGACAGCCCAGGGTGCAGCAGGCACAGCCTGCTGGAGAAACCCAGACGGCACTACAAGCCCACTGACCACCCAAGAATCTGCAGCCATCCAAGGGTTCCCACCAGACCACCCCTGGCAGGGTGGCAAGACATCTGTGGGCATGCAGATAGGCAATGCCATACCACCACCCCTGGCAGCAGCAGTGCTGGCCCAGGTGACAGCATGACTGGCAAAGCATCCAGAGACAAAGGTGCCAGATTTGAACGTGCCATAGCTGCACAGTTCAAACACCATGGCTACCAAAACGCTGAACGTCAACTAGAACGCAGACGTGACCAGGGTGACATTCAAGGTGGCCCTGCAGGCATCCATGTTGAATGCAAAGACCATGGCACCCTGAACCTGTCAGGCTGGCTAGACCAAGCCCACACAGCAGCCAGCCCTGACAGCCTGCCAGTGGTCATCCACAAACGCAGAAACAAACCTGTGGCTGACAGTTACGTGACCATGACACTGACCACCTTCTGCCACATCATAAAGTCATGACCTGTGGACCTGAAACGCTGGCTGTCACCAGCCACTGCAGAAGCAGGCAGCCATGATGGCCACCACATGGTCACACCAAACACCAACCTGCATGAACGTGCCATGGCCCCAGCCAACCAGGTCACAGATTTCATTGCCCAATTCTATGAACCACAGGCATGGCGAGAACAGGCCCTGTGTCACAACTACCCCACCACCTTCTTCTTCCCAGACCCAGGGCACGCAGACCAAGGCACAGCAGCCAAACAGGTCTGCGTCAGATGCCCAGTTCAATCTGACTGTCTCACCTGGGCACTAGACAACAGGGCAGCCACAGCATTTGGGATATGGGGCAACACCACAGCAAACGAACGTGACCAGATACGTAGAACCAGAAGACAACAGAAAGACAACCCTGATGAACAGAACAAACCTGACACTCGGCATCATTGCCTGGGCTGGCAGCCTGATAGCGCTACTGATGATGACCAGCCACAACAGACCCATTGACTGGACCTACCTGCTGGGATTTGGGACACTGGCCGGCATCGGCACCATTGGAGGGTTCTTCATGTCGCTCGAGCTAATGACCTGGCATGAAGACAGGCAGTGGAGAAAGGCAACCAAAACATGGGTGCACTACCCCAGCCATGAAGCCTGGGCACAGGCCCAGACTGAAGGTGAAGCAGATTTCTTCAGCAACCTTGACGCTGCCAGGCAGGCAGCCATGGACAGGCACCCCTACCAAGGTGGCCAGTCATGACACTTCCATCAGACCTTGAAAATATGGCCAAGGCCAGCACCAACCCTGACCACATCCAACAGCTACGCACAGCAGCCAGCACACTGACACTGTGGGGTGACATCATCAGAACAGTCAAAGAAACCCACCTGCCAGCCATGAAAGAAGCCATCCCACCATGTGGCTGCCACACTGACTGCCGTGCAGCAATTGATGCCCTGCACACAACGGCACACCAGACGCTGCCTGATGTTGAACCACTGACCTACAACGTGGCCGGACGATGACCAGCCCCAAACTGGCCACAACCAGACAAGGCCAAAGGGTCTACACAGACCCCACCACAGGCACCACAGACCTGGTGTCAGTCACCAGTGCCCTGGGCAACATTGGTGGCAAACTTGACGCCATGGTGGGTTGGGCCATCAAACTGACAGCAGATGAAGCAGCCACAGTGGCCCAACAGACAGCCTGGGATGACGCAGGGCTAGCAGAATTTGATGTCACCCTGGTGAAGAAACGTGCACACGCCAAAAGGTATGAAGCAGCTGAACGTGGCACAGCCATTCATGACCACCTAGACAGATACCTGACCACAGGCATCAGACCCAGTTTTGACACAGTAGATGTTGACCATCTGCCCTATGTGGAATCTGGCATCAGATTTGTGAACGAATGGGCACCCCAAATCTTGCACACAGAAATCACAGTGTTCAACCTGGATGACAGATGGGCAGGCACCATAGATGTGCTGGGCCACATGCCAGGCATAGGCACCTGCATCCTGGACTGGAAAACAGGCAAACGTCTATACCTAGACAACATGGTGCAACAAAACGCATACGCCAACGCACAACATGGTGTGAATAGTGATGGTCAGAAAGTGACACTGCCACCCATCGATGCTGTAGGTGTCATCCACCTCCACGACGACGGCACCTACAGCCTGCATGTTGAAGCCCCCAGCCCAGACCTGTATGACCTGTTCCTGCACAGTCTCGCCATCAGTGAAGCCCTGCTAGATGGGCACCAATTCCCACCAGCACTGACCCCACCAGACCCCAAACCTTTGCAGGCCAACCTGATTGAACGCATCAGACAACTACCAGAAACGCTAGTCAGACCTGTGTGGCCTTCAGGTGTGCCAGGTGGCCTGTCCACAGGCATACACACCATGGCTCAACTGCGTGCCATAGAAACAGCTATCGAACCTGTCGAAACGCAGACAGAAGCCAGTTTCAACCCTGCCCCACAGGCAGGCAAAGTGGTAGGCATGCACGCTGGGGCATTAGCCCCAGCAGAACAGGTCACACTGCTGCAGGCAGAATATGACAAAGCCAGACAGGGCCTGCCCCCAGACCTATACACAGAAGTGTTGCAGTCAGCCAGCCTGCTAGGACACAAGAAAGGTACGCCACCCACACAAAGGTTTGTGAACAGGGTGGCTGGCCTGTTGAAACACGCATGGGAACAGGCAGACATCAGAACCAGCCGGCTGGCTGACATGGCCAGCCATGTGCCCCCAGCAACATGGAACATGGCTATAGCCACCACAGGTCTGACCACCACCATCAGAGCCACAGACAGCCAGGTCAACACCATTGAAGCCCTGCTGGCTGCCTACACAGATGGTGTGCTGGTGGCAGACATTGAACAGGGCACACTGGCAGTGACCCCAGACACCCTGGCAGCCCTCATGGTCAGAGTAGGCACCAAAGCCACCATCCTGAAAGCAGGCAAAACCCAGGCCAAACAGGTCAACCTGCCTGCACCCAAATCTGCAGCCCAAGTGGCTGACAGCCCAGTGCTATCTGCACTGGTATCAAACAATGAAAGCAGAAAAACCGATGACTGAAGACCCAAATGACATGCTGGGTGGCGGCACCTACGCCAAATTTGAGACAGTAGGGACCAGCTACACAGGCACAGTCACCAGATGGTTTGTGGACCAGCAAGCCACCAACTACCAAGGTGACCCAGACCCCTGCCCCACAGTGTGGCTGGAAACAGCAGAAGGTCACATCACCCTGCCCATCAACAATGGCGCCAAAAAGTTTGCCATCAGAAAAGCAGTAGAAGACGCTGGCAGCCCACTGTCTGAAGGTGACACCCTGACGTTCACACACACTGCCACTGGTGAAGCATCACAGCGAGGACACAACCCACCCAAACTGTATGAAGCCAGCATCAAACCAGGCACTGCTGCCAGCAGTGAAACACCCATGGCTGGTGACCTAATCTGATACCAGATGTGCAGCCTGCACCCTTCCCTTCTTGCAGGCTGCAGCCCCACCCCACCCACAGACTTGTCTGGGTCTGCTGGGTGGGGGCTGGGGCACCACAACCACAGAAAGGCAACAGACATGCCTGAGTCATGCAGCACCTGCAGATACTCACACTGCACAGTGGGCACAGACAGCATGGTTGACGTCTGCAGACGTGGCCCAGTTGGCATCCAAGTGTCACCAGAGTCATGGTGCGGAGAATGGGCCACCACACAAACAGTGGGGGCACCCAAAGTGACCCCCACCCCCACCCCACCAACGTCACCTGCAGCCATCCTGCTAGTAGTAGCCATGACCATCACCACCACCACAGTGCTGGTCATAGGTGTCATCACCATCCTGAAAGGACTGACCTAATGGTTGAAGTAGCCACCCAATCTGACCACAGTGCCCTGGCAACCAGGCACACCAACCTGACAGCAGTAGTCACACAACTCCAACGTGACCTGACAGCACTACAGGCCAGAGTTCAAACCATCGAAGACGAAACAGAACCCATACCTGCTGCACCAGCCAACAGGCAAGCAACACTGGACATGGTAGGCAGCACCTGGCAGACCAGACAGGCAGAACCCTGGCCAGGAATCCACACACCACCAGGGCTGACCTTCAATGACAACCAGCCATACATAGGGCACACAGAAATCTACAGTGGGACACCCAGACCCATTTACGCTGCAGCCATCAACGCTGCACAACACCTCAGATGGCAAGCAGACCAGTGGCTAGTGAACGGCACACCACCAGAACCCAGGTTCTATGACCTGGCAAACGCATGGTCACAGATGAACCCACAAACATCCATAGGGCCATGGTTAAGCCAACCACACCTGGGGCAAATCAGCACCAGCTGCAACACCATGCCAGCCATCTTTCTGGCATGTGCAGACACAGGCCACCAGCCACCAGGTGCAGCAGCCTGGGCGAACAGATGCAGAACCCTGCTACAAGACCTCAACTTCAAATACAGCCACAACTTCAGACTGTCAGTCATGTTCACCCTGTGCGCAGCCCTGTCCTGTGACCCCAACGGACCCACCAGCCAAGATGTAGAACAGATAGCAGCCTGGCTGAACAACCACATGTCACGCACACTGAAAACCACAGCAGGGGTCACAGACCAGAACACCCATGAACAGGACAGGCAACGCAGCGTGCACTACCAGCTGATTGAACTGCAGACAGCAGCACTAATACAGGTCTGGCTAACAAACCAAGGGCACCAAGGTCTGGCCGGCTGGCCACTGACAGAAACCAGACAATATTTGGCCTGGCTGCAACCAGTAGTGGCAGCCTGTGTGGACTGGAACCCCACACCCACAGGCACCCCATACCGATACCAGAACAGTGCAGGCACCCACATAGACATAGGCCCAATCAGCAAAGGTCTGTTTGGCCCCACAGCAGAATGGGTCAACCACACAGGATGGGCCACCAACAAATGGCCAGTGCCCTACGGCAAAGGCCAAACCATGATCTACAAAGCCCACTGTGTGGCACCCAGATGACAGACCTGTCACCAGAAACAGTCAGGGCCATGTGGCGACAAATCGACAGACAAGCCCAAGAGATAGCGACACTGCACGCTGCACTGCAAGCAGCAGCCAATGACGTCACAGAACTGTTGGACTGTGTGCCCATGTGGATGACTGAAGGCCCCACCACCACCTGGGTCACACTGGAATGTGGCCACCAGCACCACATCACAGACAACGTGGCAGCCTTACTGCACTGCCAAGAATGACCCATGACAGACACTGAAGGGCCACCAGCAGCCCCACCCATCACAGACGAAATAGCAGCCCAAATAGCTGCAGACCTACAAGACAGGCAAGCCAAAGCACACGAATGGGAACAGGCACACAAAACTGGCCAACTAGGCCCAGACAAACCAGTGACCTTCAACCCAGAAGCAATCTGGGCACCCACAGGCCCCAAACCAGAACCACTAATCACCACACCACCAGCCCCACCCTTCCCCATGGACAGCCTGCCCCCAGCAGCAGCCAGCTACGTTCACAACGTGGCAGAAGCCACCCAAACACCCACAGACCTGGCAGCCACCTGTGCACTAGGCACCCTGGCCACCCTAGCCATGTGGAACAACGCAACCATAGACCTAGACACCTGGACAGAACCAGGCAACCTGTACCTGGTCTGCGTACTAGGCACAGGTGAAGGCAAATCACCAACCATGAAATGGATGTGTGAACCCATACACACCATGGCCGGCAGAATGGTCACAGACAACGCTGCACTACTGTCACGCCAAATAGCCCTACGCAAACAGGCACAAGCACGCCACAAACAGGCTGAACGTGCCCTAGACAAAAACCCAGACGACCCAGACACCCTGGTCGATGAACAGGCCACTAGGGATGCCCTGGACCTGATACCTGAACAGGGCACCCCCACCTACATTCTTGACGACGTGACCCCAGAAGCCATGATAGAAGCCATACGTGACAACGGTGGCCACCTGACAGTGCTATCAAGCGAACCAGGCATCTTTGACCAGACCAGCAGATACCAGCAGGCAGGCACACCACCCAACATAGAACTGATGCTGAAAGCATGGTCAGGTGAAGGGGTCAACCTGCGCAGAGTAGGCAGGGGTGTCACCACCCTGGACAGTCCCAGCATCAACATGATGCTGATGGCCCAACCAGTAGCCATCAGCAGAATCTACGGCAACACAGAAATGCGTGAACGTGGCCTAGCCCCCAGACTGATGATGTGCCACCCAGCCACCCTGGTAGGCCACAGACAAACCATCAACAGACCCACCATCCAGAACAACCTGAAAGAAGCCTGGGAAGCTCTCTGCCAGGACGTGAACATCAGAATGGGTGCACACCCCACCACCATCCTGACCCCAGGCATAGACCTAGCCAGATTCGTGTGGGATGAATGGCGGAAGAACCTAGAAACCAGAATCGGTTCCACAGGTGACCTGCACCACATAGCAGGCTTCATGGCCAAAATCATCAGCAGCACAGCCAGGACATGTCTACTACTGCACCATGCATGGGGTCACACAGGCCCAATAGAACCAGACACCATGCACAGAGCCATCCAGCTGGGTGACTACTGGATAGGGCACCTGTGCTCTGAAATCGCTGCCACAGGCACAGACCAGCCTGACAGACGTGCAGCACAGGCAGTCCTCAACTGGGCAGCCAGACATGACATGGACAGTTTCACCATCAGAGAACTACGGCA
>JAAZXB010000024.1:0-2302 GCA_014240375.1 Planctomycetota bacterium
CTTCTTCTTCTTCTTCTTCTTCTTCTTCTTCTTCTTCTTCTTCTTCTTCTTCTTCGTCGTCGTCCTCGGCGTACTCTCCGTCTTCGTACTCCTCTTCTTCCTCGTCTTCTTCTTCTTCCTCGTCTTCTTCTTCTTCTTCGTCGTCTTCCTCGTACTCGTACTCTTCGTCTTCCTCTTCTTCGTCCTCGTCATCTCTGAACAGGATGTTCTTTTCCTCTTCCGTCACTTCGGAATCGGGATCCTTGCGCGACGACCGAGTGACCTGAGCGATCTTCTCACCGGCCGCTTGACCGGCACTGCCGAGACCACCCACCAACTTGCGGGCCACTCCCGGAGTCTTCTGTCCCAGCGAAGCGATGGCGCCGCCGATCAGCGCCAGTCCCACACGCAACAGGTTGGCGACCGGCGTCCCGGTGGCAAACATCAGTCCCAGAGCCACGGCGAGGAATGCGAAGATCGTGGTTCCGGTGATTCCAAAGGCGTCGAATGCGGCCTGTCCCAGATACATGCCAATCAAACCACCACGATAGGGTTGGTCGGCACCCATCAGGGATTGCTCGGTGAAACGAAACTCGAGGGAGCAGACGGCGAAGCAAAGCAGTGCCAGTCCCCCGATACGAGGCCACCACGATTGGATTTGCACCTGGAACAGCAGCATGACTGACCAGACCGCAAAGATCCCCGCTAGCAAGAAACCGGCTACAGGGCCGAAAATGTTAAAGTGCGTTTGGGCGATGAAGTGGCCCGTCGAACCGCAGGCATTCGCTGCGCTTCGGCCGGTGGCCACCAGGTACTCACTGTAGAGTGCGACGAAAAAGAAGGCCGTGATCGCCAGCAAGACCAGCGCCAGTGCTTCCTTACCGAGCCCCGGTTGCGGAGTTCGAGTGGTGTCTCTTCGACTGCGCTTGGATCGATTCGATGTTGTCATCATTCCCCATTGAAGGCACGGTCGCCGCGGCGAGAAGCGACCTTTGTACCGATGAACTCCACCAACTTCCGAGCCAGATCCACCTTTGAAATTTCCGGCAAGGAAATGGAGTGCCCTGCGGGTTCGAGCCAGATGTAATCCCCCATGGCCACACCCAGGTTCCCCAGCGTGTTGCAAAGTACCAGATCTAGCCGCTTGTTCACGGCCTTTCGCAACGCTTCTTGCCGATCTTCAGTCGCCTCGAGGGCAAAGCCGACCAGCACTCGGGCGCCCTTTTCTGCCCCCCTGCCAGCCAGAACATCGGGATTCCTCACCAGTTGTAGGTTCCAGTCTCCAGCGGACTTCTTACGTTTTCCGACAATTTTCTGCGCCGGGCGGTAGTCGCAAACAGCTGCGGTGGCGACCAGCGCATCGACCTCTGGCCACAGTTGGATGGCGATTTTCTCCAGGTCGAGGGCGGTGACAAAGGGGTGCAGATGGATCCCCTCCAGTGCCGGATGAGGGACCGGTCCGAGGGCCAGGTGAACCTCCCAGCCAGCATCACGAGCGGCGCGGGCGACCTCGATCCCGAGGATTCCACTGGCTCCGTTGGTGAGGAAACGGACATCATCGATCGGCTCCCGGGTTGGCCCTGCAGTGATCAGCAGGACCGGGGGATTCATGACATCTCTTTCGGCAGGACCAAACCGCTGACCACCTCGTCGATCTGGTCAAGATCTGCCAGGCGACCCGGGCCGACCGCACCGCAAGCGAGGTGACCGACCCCCGGATCTACCACCTCGATCTGTCTTTGCTTGAGGATGCCGATATTGGCCTGCACCGCGTCATTGCGCCACATACGATCATTCATCGCCGGGCACACGACCATCGGGCCATCCCAGGCCAGCGCTGTCAGGCACACCACGTCGTCTCCGAAGCCATGAGCGAGGCGCGCGATGTGATCGGCACTTGCAGGAGCGATCACGAAGACATCGGCATCGTCGCCAGCTCCGATGTGCTCGGGACGATCCCCGGTACCGATCGGATGCCAGATCTCCGAAATGACCTTGCAGCGGGTGACCGCTTCAAAGGTGAGAGGTTGGATGAATTTACAGGCGGAGGGTGTCATGCGAACGCGCACGGTTGCGCCTCGCTGAGTCCACCGGGATGCGAGTTCCACCGCCTTATATGCGGCCACTCCACCGGTGACTCCGAGAATGATCTTCCGAGATTCCCAGTTCATGAGAGGTACCTTTTCATGAAACGGACCACGGTCGCGGTGCGACGCACACGAGATGTGCGTCGCACCGCTTCCATCATTCCTTGGTCGGATTGAGGAACTCGGACAGTTCCTTGATCCGCTCTTCCTTGACCTTCTTCAGGTCGGAGCCGTAA
>JAAZXB010000024.1:2458-30766 GCA_014240375.1 Planctomycetota bacterium
AACGGGCGAGCCCCACGCTTCAATTCCACCAGACGCTTCTGCATCAGGGCGGTCAGTTGCAGTTTGCCGCCCGTCTTTTCGACGAGCTGGTCCTCGATATCGACATCGAGCACATTTCCTCCATTCCGGAATCGGCCCCTTCCAGGGGCGACTCCTCGCATCTATCTCATTATTGACCCCTGCTGCGCAATTCCGCCTCGATGATCGAATCGATCTGTTCGACGCAATCCTCGAGATCGTCATTGACGATGCAGTGGTCGTACTTGTTCTTTTCTGCGATCTCCGACAAGGCATTCCTGAGCCTGAGATCCATCATCTCATCATTTTCGTCGCCACGAGCTGCGATCCGACGTTTCAACTCTTCCTCGCCCGGAGGCTCGAGGAAGATGGTCAACATGTCGACCTGGCCACTTCGTAACAACTCAGCACCCTGGACATCGATCAACAGTAACACCGCTCTCGATGAGAGGCGTTGCTTCTCGATCGCAACCTTTGGACTGCCGTAAAGATTCCCATGCACTTCTGCATGCTCGAGGAATCCTCCCTCTGCCACTTGCCGCTCGAATGCGGCTCGGTCGAGGAAATGGTAATCCACTCCATCTTGCTCCCGTTCCCGGGGAGCCCTGGTGGTGGTCGTGATGGCCCGGACAATTCCGTCCTCCTTCACGAGCCTCTCGCTGACAGCAGTCTTGCCGACTCCGGATGGTCCTGAGAGCACAACCAGGATCCCTCCAGCGCCCACCGTCACGCCTCCCTCAACAGCGGCCCCTCGTAGAGGCCAATATTTCATTCGATGTTCTGCGTCTGTTCTCTCAGGCGATCGACCTCGACCTTGATGTCGACCACCGTGTGGGCGAGATCGTATCGAGCGACCTTCGAGGCCATCGTATTGGCCTCACGAAACATCTCCTGGGTCAGGAAATCGAGTCGTCTTCCGACCCTTCCGCCCGTCGTGATAATCTTTCCGTACTCCTCGAGGTGCCCCCTCATTCGGGCCAGTTCCTCGGTGATATCGGACCTCTCCACCTGCACTCCCAGTTCCCTGGCGAGGTCCTTCGGATCCAGATCCACCCCTCCAGGGGCCATCAATTGACTGATCCGGTCCTGGAATCGTGTGAGCAACCAGTTCTTCACCTCCGGCAGCACTGCCTCGACCTGATCGAGGCCCTCGCCGATGCATCCAAGGATGCGGTGAAACTCCTTGCGTAGGTGTTCACCCTCATTCTCCTGCATCTGACGCAGATCGATGACCGCTTGTTCGATCGTCTCGAGCACCAGTTGAGCCAGATCTCCGTCAGGTTCGGCCACTACCGCTCCCTGTTCTTGACGCAGCTGGATGGCATCCAGCAGTCTCACTTCAGCGCCCGGAGTGATCTCATCTCTCAGTGCACACAACTTTTCGTAACTATCGCGAATCGAATCGACCTCTGACAGTTGCGCAGAATCATCGCTCGGCTCGAGAACCAGGGACAACGAGATCGATCCACGCTCGAGCTTTTCACGAAGCAAGGCATCGATCTTCATCTGCAAAGCCAGCAACGGGTCGGGAAGATGGCTCGAGACCTTGAGATGGCGATGATTCACCGACCTCATCTCCGCCTTTACCCGCCACCCCGCCGCTTCACGGGATCCAGATCCGAAACCCGTCATGCTACGCAGAACTGTATTCAACGGCCGCTACCGTCATCTCCTGCGGGCGGGTCGGCTGGCGCGTCAGTCGCGGGCACATCAGTCGCGGGCACATCAGTCGCGGGCGCGTCAGTCGCAGGTGCATCGTCAGCGGGTGCTCCGTCAGCGGGTGCTTCGTCAGCGGGCGTATCTGCAGCGCTTTCGTCAGCGCCGATCGCTCCCTCCGTACTGCCATCGCTATTGCCATCGCTGGCGGCGGGAGTGTCATCGCCGATCGCATCGCCGACTCCGACCGAGTCCTCGGAGCCATCGATGGCTCCGAACCCCGGTTCCACGGTGTCACTCTTCAGACGACTGCTATCGCGGTCACTGCTGGAGACGACTCCCACAAGGATGCACAGCGAGAAGAATGTCACCGACAAGATCGCCGTGAAACGGCCGATCCCGCTGGTGGCCTTGGTTCCCATCATCTGATCGGAACCGCCCATGCCCCCGCCAAAGGCCCCCGACAGTCCCGCTTGCTTCGGCTCCTGAATCAGGATCACGAATCCGAGCAGAACCGTCACGAGTCCCAGTACAATCATCAGAAATGTCACAAGCATCGCTTCACCTTATCTGCAGGGCGGTCATCGTCACCGGCGCACCATCACTGATCACGCCGTCGCAATTCCCGCGTCCAGAATCCCTAAGAAACTCGCCGACAAAAGGCTCGCACCTCCCACCAGGGCTCCATCTACCCCATCGATTCCCAGCAACGCCTGCGCGTTGTCGGGCTTGACACTTCCCCCGTAGAGGATCGGAACCTCATCTGCTGAGGCTCCTCTGGCTCGTCGCAATACTTCTCTGAGGTGACGATGCACCTCTTCGACCTGTTGCGTCGTTGCTGTACGACCGGTTCCGATGGCCCATACGGGCTCGTAAGCCAGTGCGTATTCAAATTCTTCATCCAACTTGGAGAGTCCGGTTTCGAGCTGGCGACTCACCACCTCGAAGGTCTCTCCCGCTTCTCGTTGCTCGAGCGTTTCACCGATGCAAAGAATCGGTCGTAGCCCTGCCGTCGCTGCGGCCTTCACTCGACTCGCCGCCTGTGGATCGGTCTCACCAAAAATCGAACGGCGCTCCGAATGCCCGACCAACGCCCACTCGGCACCAAACTGCTGGGCCAACTGAGCTCCAACCTCGCCGGTGAATGCACCGAGAGGACGATCGGAGACCTCTTGTACTCCGATCTCGACGGCAGAACGATCGAACTGCGAGGCGTTCGAAACAAACCAACCGAGCCAAGGCAACGGCGGAAACAGCACCACTCGCACCGGAGAGTCGCCACCGTCAGCGGAGAGCCTCGATATCGTACCCTCGGAGATCTCCCGGAAGAGGGATTCCCCCGGAATTCGCTGGGGATTGTGCTTCCAGTTGCCGGCGATGATGATGGGTCTAGTCAAGAGTCCCCATCATCCACCCCGACCTCGGAGTCTCGAGTCCGCTCCCTCAAACCACCGATTTCGATCGGTCGATTGGGCAGCCAAAGATGCACACTATCGAACCCCCTCGAAAGCGTCAACCTATTGCATCTACAGGAGTTGGGTCAATTGTCATCGGCCTCAAAAGAGGTCTCGCTGCGGTCCGGAAGAAGCGCCTGGGGGAACCGCAAGGACAGCCTGGAATGGAGAACTTTCCTCGACTACCATATAGCCCTGCGGAAAGGGCGTAACCCATGACAAATACAAGAGTTGGAGTCGAATTGGCGGTCCTTCTGCTGGTCGTTCTCGGCTTCGGGTGGCTGGTCATTCTGCTGTTCTCCGCATCCTCCGGACCAGGATCGACCGTCGATCCACAGATTCCCGAGAATTCTCAGCCGCTGTCGAGCCTATCCTTCGCCAGAGTGGTCGATTCCGCGGTCGATGAAGGTGCCTCGCAACTTCCCTACCCCGCCAAGGAGCGGGTGGAGTGGGTGATCGATCGGTGGCAGATGGAACCCTCCGACATCGAGGAGGCCAGGGCGACCGTCGATCAGATCGGATCCCCCGCTTTCTTGGTGACGCTGACAGAGGCGGCGGGAGACCAGATGAGAGAATATTCGCACCAGATGATCGGCCAGAGTATGGCGATGATCATCGATGATCAGATCGTCGTCCTGGTACTGGTCAACGAAGCCGTCTCTGACAAGATCCAAATCAGCGGCGACTTCTCCAAAGCGGAAATCAGCGGACTGGTCCGATCCTTCGACCGAACACACCGTTAAAGGCGCTCCTGCTCGATCTCCACTGACCCACCTTACGCTTCGAGGTACACTTCCCGTGGATCCGGAAGGGGTGCGATGAGTTTTCCTTTTTCTCTGCAATCGAAATCGGTCATCGGTGTGGTGCACCTGGCACCGTTACCGGGAAGTCCCGGCTACCGTGGCTCACGCCAGCAGATCCTCGACTCTGCGCTCGCCGATGCCCAGACGCTGATCGACGGAGGAGTCCGTGGTCTCATCGTCGAGAACTTTGGCGATGCACCCTTCACACCCACTACTGTTGAGCCGACCACCGTCGCCGAGATGAGTGTCTTGGTCGGTGCCATCTGCCAGCTCGCGGGATCACTAGCGGTGGGTGTCAATGTGCTGCGAAACGATGCGACGGCAGCACTGGCCATCGCAGCGGCCACCGGCTCGAAGTTCATCCGCGTGAATGTTCATACATCTGCGGTCCTCACCGATCAGGGCTGGATCTCAGGACGAGCCCACGAGACGCTTCGTCAGCAGAGAAGCACCGATGCCGAGCAGGTGGCGATCGCTGCCGATGTGGGTGTCAAGCACGCCCTCCATCCGGAGGGCTTCGATGCCGCTCAAGCAGCGGTGGAAACGGTCGGACGAGGATGTGCCAATGCCGTGATCATCACCGGCAGTGCCACCGGTGCGGCTCTCGATCTCGACCAACTGATTCAGGTCAGGGAAGCAATTCCAACCACAGCCCTGGTCGCCGGAAGTGGCGTCGATGTGGGGAATGTCGCCAGGATCTTGAGAATTGCCGACGCTGCCATCGTCGGCACTTCGCTCAAGCAAGATGGGCAGGTGAATCAGCGGGTCGATGGGGCCAGGGTTCGAGCGCTGGTCGAGGCCGCTTCCGGCTAGTGATCCGCATCCAGACCGGGCAGATTGGTCTTTTGCACCACCGCTCCCGCTGCCACCAGCGTCTTCACCACATGCGTCACCAGTGATTTCACCCCACTGGTCTTCTCGAAGGCTTGATGCTGCTGGCAGCGGATGGCGATCTTTTGACCTTTCATTCCGACCACGATGAAAAACCGCTGGGTGACGCCATTCTCGATGGCCAGGGCGAGAACCAGCATCTGAGATCGGTCCTTGCGTAAAAATGCCGCCTCCAGCTGCAGCACTTCCGATCCAGACACCTCCTGGTGGGGTTCGAAATTCTCCCACAACTCCGCAATCGAGGTTCCTCCCCGGAGAATCGCATGAGGCATTTTCTTCTCCTTCTCCCGCAGTCGTTGCCGCCCGGCGCTCCTCTGATTATCGTGAGCAGGTACTACCCGATTCAAGGGGGCTCTCAGGAACGATGGAGATGATCAGATGACTGCGGAAGATCCGCCAATCCAGCAGAATCCAGGCCAGCAACGATCGGTGCCTGGAATACCGGTCGATCTCGACATCGGAGCTCGATTCCACCAGGTCGACGGCTGGTTTCATGCCCAGACCGCCACCATCGTAGGCGATGTTCGAATCGGCAACGGAAGCGGAATCTGGTACGGAGCGGTGTTACGGGGGGATGACGCACCGATCATCCTCGGAGAGAGAGTCAATGTGCAGGACCAATCGGTTCTTCACGCGGATCCAGGAAAGCCGCTGGTGATCGGAGATGATGTCACCATCGGCCATGGAGCCATCATTCACTGCATCTCCATCGGCGCTGGCTCACTGATCGGGATGGGGTCGGTGTTGCTGGAAGATGTAGAGGTGGGTGCCGGGAGTCTGATCGCTGCCGGCGCAGTGGTTCCCCCGGGAAGCAAGATCGAACCGGGATCACTGGTGGTCGGTGTTCCCGGTCGGACGATTCGAACCGTTTCCACGGAAGAGCGTAGCGAGTTCTTTTCCTCCGCTGCAAAGTACGCCCGGAATGCCGTTCACTTCCAGCAGCGATACGGAGAAAATCCCCGATGAAGATCCCTTCCGATGGCTGGATCCTGATGATCGAGACGAGCCAACGCGATGGCTCCGTCGCCCTCGGTACTCTCGATGGCCAGCAAGTGGATGAAGAACTGTTCAGTCCCGGCCTCGTTCACGGCAAAGAACTCCTCCCCCGCATCGATACCATCGTGAAGAGAAATGCTGCGCGTGAAAAATTGAGTGTGGTGGCTGTCAGTGCAGGACCGGGTTCCTTCACCGGCGTCAGGATTGGAGTCTCGGCAGCCAAGGCGATCGCCTGGGCACTGCATATCCCGGCACTGGGAATCTCGTCGCTCGATATCATCGCCAGCAATATCGACACTCCAGGTCGCTGGGGGGTGTTGCTCGATGCCAGCAGTGGCGATCTCGATGTCGGCTTCTATCAGATCACAAAGGAGGGAGCCGTGAGGGATGGGGAGGAGTTGGCAAGCCATCGCGATCAACTTCCGGTCCTGGATCAGCAAGAAACCCGCTTCATCGGAGCCGGCAGTCGAAATGCTGAGCTGAACTTCAAGCGAGAGACGGGCCCGTTGGATTGGGATCTGCCGACCGCTCGAAAGGGGCTAGAGGTGGCCATCTCTCGAGTGCATGAAATCCTCGAGGGCGAAGATTCACCGCCAGGGTGGGAGTCTCCTCACATGTTGAATCCCAGATACATGCGAGTCAGCCGTGCAGAAGAAGTGAGACGCCGTCGTCTCGCAGGGGAGGAACAGGCGTGAAGCCTCAACGTGCATGGGCCACCATCGACCTCGATCTGGTCTCGGATAACCTACGGAATCTGCGAGATCTATTGCCCGAGAAGAAGATTCTCGCCGTCGTGAAAGCGGATGCATACGGGCACGGTTCGATTCCCATCTCGAGGCGACTCGAAGCGGAGGGCATCGATTTCCTCGGTGTCGGCACTTCCCGTGAAGCACTGGAATTGCGCGGGGCTGGAATTTCATCCCCTGTGCTGGTTCTCGGGGCACTGGTGGAGCCAGAACTGGATCTGCTCATCAAAGAAGGAGTTTCAGTCACCGTCCACTCTCCCGGACGAATCGATATCTTGCAGGAGGCCGCACGGAGGCTCGACCAACCGATGGCGATTCACCTGCTCATCGATACCGGGATGTCGAGACTCGGAGTCAGCGCCGACCAGGCCGCACAGCATGCCCGGACCATCGATCGTTGTTCTCACCTTCGTCTCGAGGGAATCGGAACTCACTTGCCCAGCCCTTGGGACCTCAACGAGGTCGCCCGGCAACGAGCACTGCTCGAGGAGATCGTGGAAGAACTCGCAGCGGTTGGAATCCACCCGCCGCTGATTCACATCGATGCCAGTGCTTCTGCACTCCAGAGTCCAGCCCCCCACGCCAACATGGTGAGAATCGGAGGAGCGATCTACGGGCTCACCGACAAGCTTCCCAAGGCGGACTCCTTTCGGCCCATCCTCTCTCTCAAGAGTCAGATCGTGTACCTACGAGATCATCCACCGGGACAATCGATCGGTTATGGTGGAACCTATACCACCAGTCGGAATTGTCGGCTGGCGACGATTCCGATCGGTTACCACGACGGGTTCCCCTCGACACTCTCCAACAGAGGTGAAGTGCTGGTCAGGGGACGTAGAGTACCTGTAGTCGGGCGAGTGACGATGGACTACACCGTGATCGATGTCACGGAAGTTGAAGGAACGGTGGTCGGCGACGAAGTCACTCTGCTGGGACGCGACGGATCGGAACGCATCGATGTCGAGGAAATCGCACTCTGGTGCGGGATCGTTCCTTATGAGGTGACTTGCCTGCTAGGTAGACGCATCTTGCGTCATCATCGAACTAGGATCGCCGACGAGCTAGAGTTGGAAGGGAGTTGATTCGATGAACGATAATATTGGTCTCGATCCCCTTCCTCCGCCGATTCCTCTCCCCAGAAGTCCTCAGAAACCGACCAGAACTCGGCAACGTGCCCGATTGAGACGATACCTGTTCTTTGCAGTGATCCTGCCAGCGCTGATCTTCAGTGTGGGATTCTGGGTCGTAACTCAGGTGCTGAGCCCTGAACAGATGAAGTATCGTGCGCAGACCTTGCTCGGGGATCATCTCACTTCAGGTTTTTCACTGGGAACTGTCAGTTGGAACTGGCCCGCTCGTATCGAGGTGAAGGACCTGGTGATCCACTCTCCCCCAGGTAGTCGGTACAAGGAACTGGTGCGAGTTCCGCAACTGAACATTTCTCTTGAACCCTGGGAACTGATCTCCGGAGACGCTCAACTGAGTCGTATTGAGATCACCGGTTCCAACATTGTGCTCGAAAGAGATCATCTGGGTGATCTGACCATTCTCGATGTGCTCCGAGATGCTTTTGCCCCGATGCAAGGGCCCGAGCTACCTTCCATCTCCGGCCAAAAAAATAGCACTGCACTCACTCCTCCGGAGCTGGTCATCACCGATCTCCGTGTCGAAACTTGTCCGATCACCGTGGCCCACAGCCCAGATGGGATGCAAGTTTCAAGACTACGACTCGAAGTCTCTCCTGACGATCCCGACCTGTGGACCCTGGATGGTGTGGCTTTTGACAGTTCGGTCCAGAGCATCCGCCTGGACGGAGCCGGGCGACTGTCGATGGGCGATTTCGAACTGACACTCGAAGTCGACCAGATCCAGTTGAATCCTGAACTGCGCGACCGTGTACCTCCCGCACTTCAGTTGCTGTGGGATAGCTATCAGCCATCCGGAATGGCCAGTCTCAACCACGTGCTGATCCTGCGAGATGCACGACCGGTAAAGAACTCGACCTTTTTGACGATACAGCGCGGTTCCATTCATCTATCTGAACCCGATATCGATATCGAGGATCTCTCTGGGCAGTTGGAAATCAATACCGATTCGATCTCATTCAGGAATCCATTGAAGGGAACAGTCTTCGGGTCAGAAGCACTCTTGCTCGGCGAAATCGAACTGGAAGCTCTGGCTCCGGGTCGCAGTGATATTCAGTTACAAATAGAGAACCTCGCATTTGAACCGCGGATCCGGGACATCCTACCACCGAGCCTGCAACAAACCTGGGACCGTTACTCGCCATCCGGAAAGTTCGGGTTACAGATCTCCGGCGGAGGAGAAACCTATCCACCCACCCTCTCCGAGGTCAGGGTGCTCCTATCGAAAGTCGATGCGAGTTCGTCCCTCTACCCCTATCCCTTACGAAACTTGCAAGGTGAGATCCGCTATCTCGGAGATCGGACCGAACTGGACATCACAGGAGGAGTCAGCGGAGAACCGCTCCGGATCAGAGGTAGCTTGGATTCTGCGTCATCTGGAAATCGACACCTGGTCATCGAAGGGCAGGCTCTGCCACTCGATGATCGGGTTCGAACGGCCCTGGGAGACCGCTTCTCTCATATCTTTGACACCTATTCCCCATCCGGCCGATCCAACCTTCGGATCGAGTTGGAAAAAACCGCCGGCGGCGGCCCGGCCGACCTCCGCATCGAACTGGAGCCCCAGGGCGCCAGTATCTCTCATCAGGCTTTTCCATTTCGCGTCGACGGCCTTCGTGGGCGAGTGATCATCGAAGCCTCCAGGGGAAAAGTCCTGTTTCAGGAACTGAGCGGCCACCATGGAGAGAGCAAGCTCACTCTTCCGGCAGGGATCGTCGAGTACGCGGGAGGAAAAACAACTCGCCTGGAAATCCCCATCGAATGTGCAGAGTTGATCCCTGACGAGGACTTACTCTCTGCCCTCCCTGATGGAGTTGCAGAGCGACTTCGCTCACTGGACATACTTTCCGGGGGAGGTTCTCTGGACACGGTGGTAGAACTCCGTGTCGATGAAGGAAATCCCTTCGACATCTATGTCCGCGCCAGGGTCAATGACCCGATCCGCCTTCGATACCACAAGTTACCCTACCCGCTGGTCTTCCATGAGGGGCAGGTGGTCTTTTCCAGTACCGAGGGACGGATCCGCCTCGATGAATTGAAAACCGATCCAGATCAATCACCGATCGTGAGCGTATCTGGAGAGATCGGACCGGACGACTCGTCGGATGAAGTTGCGGCCGAACCAGGTTCGACTCTACTTTCGATGAACTTCAATATTCAGAAGAGTGAAGAAGGATCCGGGTTAGACCTCTCGCAGGACGAACTGGTCGAGAGTTTACCAGCCGACATGAAGAACTTTTTCCAACAGATGAAATTATCCGGCCGGGTATCAGGTCAGGCATCAGTGCTGTATCGATACAAGGAAGGGAATCCATCTCCTCAAGATGAAGTGGTCGAGTACGACGTCGAAGGGGAACTGGAAGGCAGTGGCTTCGACTTCGCCATGCGCGCAGAAGACCTGTCGGCGAAGTTTGAAATACATGGCGGAAAGAAACCCGGTTTGGGGCATTCCTTCTCTGGCCAGATCTCTGAAGGCGATTTTCGATTCTCCAGGTTCCGGGCAATCCTCCCGCCCTCACGTATCCTACATTTCACCTACGGAATGGCACACCCCCGCTTACAACTTCAGGATCCACTCGATGAGGGGTTTCCTACTCCATGGTTAATCAAACAGGTCCCTGTAGATGAAACTCATCTGTTCATGGCAGAACTGGGATCAAGCGAGATTTATGGCGGCGTACTCGACGGTTTTTTCTTTGCAGACCTGGCCCCAGGAGGAGGACGATTTGCCGGCGAAACCAGTGTCTCTGATATCGATCTTTCTCTCGGATCAGAAATGCTGTTCAGAAAACCAGGAGTCGCAGGAATCGCCGCAGGAAGTGCCAGGGTACAGGGGCTAGTGGGTTCTCCCGATTCCATCCTCGGTAATGGTGCCTTTTCCATCCGCCATGGAAACCTGGCTCAGGTGCCGATCGTCGCCGGGGTTCTTCAGAACCCCTTCGAGGGACTCAATCGTCGAAACAATCGGATCAAATCTGCGGATTGTGAATTCTCCATTCATGACCAACTTTTCGAGTTCAAGGGAATGGGAGCCATCCGCCTGAGCAGCCCCGCAGGGAAAATCCTCGGGAAAGGCGTGGTCGGTTTCGACCAGCAACTTCACCTGATCATGGAACCACAGACCCTGGGTGGCGCCCCGATCCTGTCCGATATCGCGAACCGGCTACTGAGGTTTCGGATTGAAGGGTCACTCGATCAACCGGAAATTGGAGCTTCGCGACGGAATCCACCGGAGGACCAGTAGTCCCTGATCTCCGGCCACGTCATCTCTAGACTACCTCTTCCAGGACACCGCCACCGCCACCGACATCGTCGACATCGACTTCGCCATCGACTTCGCCATCGACTTCCTCATCGAATTCGACAATCAGTTTGAGCATGGCGTACAACTCCATCGGCGTGAATGGCTTCTCGAGTACCGCGTAGTTGTATTCTTCCGGATCCAGATCTCTTGAAAGCTCATCCGAGTGATACGCCGTGATCAACAGAACTGGCACCATGCACTGGATGGCACGAAGTTCTTTCACAAGGTCGAATCCACTCATGCAGTCGACACCCAGATTGATATCGCTGATGATCGCAAGGAAGGGATTCTTCCCTTCTCTCATTTTTAACTGCAGGAGCGCGGCCTCAGCGTTTGGCACTGCAAAAGCTGAATACCCTCTTGCTTTCAACATCAATTCTACGACTTCCCTCACTTGAAAGTTATCTTCGACCAGCAGGATTTCACCACCAACCATGCTGACCTTGCTCAGATCAGATGGTCGTGTTGGAAGCTCGATTTCATACTTCGTCGCCCTGGGCAAGAAGACCCTGAATGTCACGCCACCGCTGGCATTTCTCACGAAATCGATGACTCCGCCGTTCTCTTTCACCTTGTTCCAAACGATGTGAAGACCACATCCTTTAGCCCCTGGTTGCATCTTTCTTTCTTGCTCAGACTTCGTCGAGTACCCCAGATTGAAGACTTGGTTTCCAATCTCTTCTGAAATCCCGATCCCTTGATCTCCGACTTCAATGCAGATGAACTCGGCTCCTTCTTCGGTCTTGCCCAGCAGCTCCATGACAATTTCTGAGTCCAGTCTCTCTAACGGATGGGTAGAGAGTGAGATCGCTGAGCTATTCACCTTGGCGTTGGATTCCTGCGCGTTCATGAGCAAGTTTCGAATGATGCTCAAGAAGTCGGATTCGTCGACTAGAACTCCCACACACTCTGGGTGGAGATTTACTTCGATATGCTGATCGTCTTCGGCAGCGAGTTTGCTTCTTTCTTCCTGAAGGACTCTCTCCAGGGATATTCCTGTGACCATCTTAGTGCGGACTGTCTGGCCACTTTCTCTCAGTGGTGCGACGATGGCCTTTGCGTCGTCACAAGCACTGAGCGCCTTGAGTTGATACTTCAATGTCTCGCCATTCTCTCCCGATTCCAGTGCTTCGATCGCCGTTATCAGGAGGCCCTGGATGACCATGATGTTGTTCCCGTACTCGTGGGCGACGGCCCCAGCGATCTCGGACTCCCTATGCTTCTGGGCTGTGAATAGCTCGAACTGCCGGGTCTTGGCCTCCACCAGAGCACTCGCTTGTCCCCCCAGGGTTTTGATCGACAGAAAGGGGGTACTCGTTAGTTCATCTACCAGGGATTTGGTCCTGTCTGGTGTAACTTTCGAAATCCTGTGCAGCGCCCCTGTTACCGCTATAAGCGACTTCACATACCAGAAGGCGAAGCACAAGGCTACCAAGCCATACATGGCCGCGGCACTCCACAACAACCTCTTCTGGAATGTAAATGTAGTATTTGCCTTCTTGGAAATCTTGAAGAGCCCGCCCACCAACTCAATTCTGGCACTGTTGAACCGCTCCCTCGCAGCCTTCAGATCTTTGAATTCGGTAGATCCAGAAAGCATGGGTAAGTCCTTGCTCGATGAGGCTCTTGAATCCACATACTCTTGCATTGCAATGAGCTTCTTGGTGAACTCTTGTGTAGTCTTGTACAAATCTTTGCGTTGCTTCGAGATTTCAATTCCCAGCTCGCCCAGTAGTTCGGAACTCGTGTCCAAGGACTGATCAATCTCACTGACCAGCAGGATCAGTTCGTTGAGTTCCGGATCACAGCAGGTCATACGCTCCGAGTCTATTGGTTCAACGATCGCCCGTTTCTCGAGCCTCCTCATGATGGCATCCAGGTCCCTGGACAAGACTTTGTATTTTTCCGCACGTAGGGCTTTTTCACCGGCCGAATTGAGATTGTCGAATCCAGCCTCGTAGTTTTCGATGTCCTCTACAATTCTTGAATATCCTGCTTCCATTCCTCCAAGCTCGAAGATATCAGCCCTCTTCAAGTCCGCCGCAGGTTTCCCCTCAGTGCTGGCGTTGTCAGGAGATGTATCGGCCTCAGTGTGGGTCATTGCGAAGTACTTGGCGAATTCCTGCCAACTCTTCTCTGCGCACATGATGTTATAGGTTTTCGGCCCCAGCCACGTTCCCAGCAGGGCAAATAGTACGAGAAAAATTCGAATCCTCATGCTCTTGAACCTCTTCTTCTTCTTCCACAACTTCATGAACTGAACTTTCCGGAACAGTTCTTCTGCATCAAAAAGGCAGGTTGTACGGGAAACGCCGTAGATCGCCGATCTGCTCCCCAATCCTGCAAAAAACCCAGGGATACCTTTATCGGGGCGGTCTCAGGCCTCAGGATGGGCTCAGGAGGTTTCAAATGGCTCGTTCTGAGGCAACGCAACCCGGTTTCCTGAAGACGGCCCTGCACTCCCGGAACCGCCAATTCCTGGTGGTTCTCATGCTCTTCTCGGGGATCCTGGCGAAGTCCTTCGGCGCTCCAGTGATGTCGGATGGAATCCAGATCCCTCCACTGGTCTCGCAACGAATCTCCCGCGCCGCATCGGCGCTGATCGCCTCTACCGAGGGGGACTCTCGGATGAAGTTGCATCACCCGGATGTGCCAGGGTCTGCTGCCAGCAATGCACTCTTTCGATGGAGTTTCCTTCCCGGGAGACGACCCGGTCTACGCCACGACGAGATGACTCTCGATCAGCGGATCCACGCTCAACAATTGGTCCGAAGCACGCTTTCCGAGACGGGTCAGTTGAAGTGGAATGCCATCGTTGCGCTCGAAGATGTACTCCGAGAACTGAGTCGAGTGGGAGGTGGGGATGACCCGTCTCGAACTCCCGGCCAGTACACCTTTGCCATCTTGGGCGATCCCTCCGGCACAGAGCCCTGGGGATGGCGGGTGGAAGGACATCATGTTTCGCTCAGATTCCTGCTCCAGGGAGATCGCTGGCTCTCCTCGACTCCGGCATTTCTTGGAGCATCACCGACAATTCCGTCCGCGGGGCCGAACATCGGCCTGGAAGTTCTCGATGATGAAGAGGACCTTGCTCTGCAACTGGCCCGATCGCTGCGTGCAGAGCAACTCGAGATCGGACTTCGCTCCAAGGGTATTCCTCGTGACATCATCCACGGACCAGGAAAAGGTGTCGTGATAGATCCCATCGGGATCCGCCGAGACCAGTTGACTCCCGACCAACAACTTCTGCTGGAGCAACTCATCGATGTCCATCTGGGTCTGCTGAGTTCCCCCCTGGAGCAGGCTGAAAAGCGTCGCATCGAGAACGCAGGTCTCGATTCGATTCGATTCTGCTGGTGGGGCCCACTCGAAAAGAACCAGAGGCACTCCTACAGGATTCACGGGCCCACGACACTGATCGAACTGGTTCGGGTGGCAGGAAACCCCGGCCATGTACACATCGTTCGCCGAGACCCCGCCCGTGACCTGGATCAATCTCCGTTGCATCAGCACCTCGTGGAAGCCCACGGCAAATGAAATTCAAACCGCTGAGCTGGAATACCCAGTGATGGACACCCTCACGACTCCATCAAGGAGGAACCCGATGACTGCAGATTCACAAGAGAGCGCGCTGGTCGAGTGCGTTCCCAACATTTCCGAAGGCCGAGATCGAGTAAAAATCGACTTGATCGTGGCGGCTGCTGCTGCGGTGGCCGAGGTCGAGGTCTTGGATGTCGATCCTGGTGCAGACACTCATCGGACAGTCATCACCCTGGTGGGTCCTCCCGGTCCCATCGCCGAGGCTGCTTTTAGACTGGTCAAGAAAGCGGCTGAGCTGATCGACATGACGACTCATCAGGGGGCCCATGCAAGACACGGTGCCACGGATGTTTGCCCTTTCATCCCGGTCAGTGCAATCTCGATGGAGGATTGCATCGAGATCGCCCAAGGCGTTGGCAAGCGCATCGGAGATGAACTTGGGATTCCGGTGTACATGTATGACAGGGCCGCCTTGAGGGATGACCGAAAGTCACTGGCCGATGTGCGGAAGGGCGAATATGAAGCCTTACCAGAGAAGATGGAAGATCAGAGATGGGCACCAGATTTTGGACCTGCAGAATTTCTTCCAAGGACTGGAGTCATCACGGTCGGCGCCCGCGAATTCCTGATCGCCTATAACGTCAACCTGAACACCCGTGACAAGAGCCAGGCGAATGATCTCGCGATGGAGATCCGAGAGAAGGGACGAGCCGTTCGGGTAGATCCGAAGACCCCTTACTACGCCAGCGGCAAACTGCTTCGCTACCTTCCCTCCGAGGGGATCTGGCCATCGGGAATCACCGGTGAGGTCTTTCCTTCACGCGATCTCCTCGAACAACATCTCAAGATCCACGACACCACCCTCGCCAACGAGACCTCCTTCTTCGGACAGGATCCGGATGCTCTCGAAGGTGAGATGGTGATGAAACGTGGATCCTTCGAGCATTGTCGAGCGGTGGGTTGGGTCATCCCTGAATATGGGCAGGCTCAGATCTCGATCAACCTGACGGACTTCCATGTCACCAACATGCACCATGTGGTCGATGCTTGTCGTACTCTCGCCTCCGATCGGGGGCTCGCCGTGACGGGTTCCGAGGTGGTCGGTGTGGTTCCTCACGATGCCATCATCGAGAGTGGTGAACATTATCTGGAAACCCAGGGATCCAGCAGAGGAATTCCCATCGCAGATCGAATCGAGACGGCCATCCAATCTCTTGGATTGTCCGACATCACTCCTTTCGAGGCCGAGAAATCCGTCCTGGGAACACCTTCAACCAAGGGAACCCTTACAGGCTTGGACGTGGCTGACTTTGTCGACGAAGTATCTCGCGACTCACCGGCACCGGGAGGAGGATCCATCGCCGCCCTGGCCGGGTCGCTGGCCGCTGCACTTTCATCGATGGTCGCCAACCTGACCTTTGCCAAACGCAAGTTCAGAAAACGACGTCCACAGATGGAGGCTTTATCCATCGAAGCACAGGCCCTGAAAGATGAACTGCTGAGAGCGGTCGACCAGGACACCGCTGCATTCGAGGCGGTCATCGATGCGATGCGTCTTCCTCAAGGCACTGCCGAACAGAAAGAACTTCGAGATCAATCCATCGAAGCTGGTTATCGCCATGCCACCGAGGTTCCCCTCACCACCGCCAGGCTATGCCAGCAGGTGATGGCTCTGGCCCTGAGGGCCACTGAACAGGGGCTTCCATCGGGAATCACCGATGCCGGGACTGCCTGCTGGATGGCCAGAGCGGGCCTGGAAGGGGCGATCCTGAATGTCAGGATAAACCTGCTTGAAATCACCGACCAACAGTGGAGAAACAGCGTCTCGGAGAAAATCACGCTGATTCAGGACGATGCAAGAAGTACACTGGATCTCTGCCAGAAGCGCCTGGAAGAAATCCTTGGCTCATGAGAAACCAAAGGATCCCGGGTGGGGTTATCCTTGGTCAGGGGTTCTTGCATCTGGTCATGTAAACAGGATTACCGAGTTCAGGAGGAATCATGAAAGCCGTCACCACAATTCTTGCTCTTCTAGTCGTCGTCACTGGAGGCTTCGCTTACAACACTTCTGAAGCCTTGAAAGCAAGCAATCAAAAGCTGGATCGATTGCAAAATAAATTTCAGGTTTTGAGTGAACGCTTCGATCAGAGAGAGGACTCCCTGACCTCCATCGGAATCGATTCCTTGCAAGTTCCTTCGGCCGATCCTGTCACCGGAGAGATCAATGTTCCAGAGGGACTGGTCTCTGCGGTCGCCATGCAAATTGCTCAGAACTCTTCGGCACTCGGTACCATCGCAAAAGAAATCTCATCCCCCACTCCTGCCTCCGATGGCCCACCACTGGCGTCGAATCAACTCGATCAGCAGGTCCGGGACACCATCGCTGCCGTACAAGATGAAGAGCGTATGGAACGTGAGCAGCGGATGCAGGATCGGATAGCGGATCGTGCTGCAGAACGCGCCAACCAGATGGCTGAGGATCTCGGGTTGTCCGGAACTCGAGCAGATGAGTTCACAGCACTGCTGGTAGACCACTCGGCCGAGAGGATGCAACTGATGATGGAGTCCCGTGAAATGGATCTCTCCCGCGGAGAGATGCGAAGCTTCCTTGACCAGACCAGAAGCGAACAAAACATCGAAGTGGAACAGATTCTGACTCCGACCCAGTACGAAGACTACCTCGCCTTACCACAGGATAACTTTGGCGGTCGTCGGGGCGGAGGCTTTGGTGGCAGCACCAACGGCAACTCCAATAACGGCAACTCCAATAACGGCAACTCCAATAACGGCAACGGCAATAATGGCAACGGCAATAGTGGCAACGGCAACTCCGGCGGAGGCCGCACTGGTGGCTTCTAGGTGCTCAAATTCGTCTGGAGCTTGATTCCACACCCTGTGGAGTGAGGGGCCAGCCTTGGTCTCATCTTGCCCACAGATTCGCGGTGAGCATCACCCATATGACACGACTCCGACGCTAGGATTGCAAAATGCTGAGATCTGAAAAAGAACTCTCCGAGCCCTTTGTTCGGCAACTCAGCCTCTTTCTTGAGAACAGGGTGGGCACACTTCGCGAGATTCTCCGGCAGTTGACCAGTGAAGACCTGCTAGTTCATGGACTCTCAGTGGTGGATAGCGCTGACCATGCCATCGTCCGACTCATCGTCGACCGGGTCGAGACCGCTCACAAGGTCTTGACCGACCATCGAGTTCCCACTGCAGTCAATCCGATCCTCGCAGTGGAAGTGCCCAACGAACGTGCTGGTATCCGGATGATCTGCAGAAGCCTGATTCAGGCCGAGATCAACATACACTACGCCTACCCGATGCTGACCCGGCCGCACGGATTTGGTGTGATGATCATCCATGTCGATGAGAATTCTACTGCCCACGCCTTGCTCGAATCCGATGGATTCAACTGCCTCGATGAAAGCGATCTGGGTCTTGCAGGATTCTAGTCCCAGTTCTCCAGAAACTGAATTCAATGTGGCGTGCACTACTAGCAGGTGCGTAGCAGCAGGTGTGTAGAAACAGGTGGTCAGATGAGGCTCCTGAACCACACTCTCCAGAGCTATTAATATAAAAAATCCTCCCGACCTGAGGAGTCAGGCCGGGAGGGGTGTGGATCCAGGCAAAGCCTAGATCCACTGCAGTCCCCCGCTTCTCCCACGAAGTTCCGGCAAGCCTGAGGCTCGCTGGTGTGTGCCGGGCTCGTTGCCGAAGCAACGACAGGAGAAATCCCCCGAAATCATCCTGTGACACCCTGCACACGGGAAGAAACTCAATTGATGTCCAAGATATCAGGAGTAGAAAAACCGACTACCCTTGCTGCATGACAACCGGATGGTAGATCCTGAATTTCATGGACGGGGGGTGACACCGGAGAGAACCGAGGTCACCTTGATGGATGTTGCACCCCGATGGCATGTCAGTCAGGTGTTGAGAAAGACAGGAACGACTCTCATTCGGGTGTAGGAACACCCTGTTTGACACCTTCTACAGCCAGTTGAATGACATAACTGGCTAACTGGTCGATCTCCTCTGGCTTCAACACCTGCAAGGGCATTTTTGCCTGAGGGTTGTCGAAGGTGGGCTGTTTCAGGTATCCATGTAACCAGATCGACATCTTCCGCAGGAGATCTGGCTCGGCCTCGATGGAGTTAAAGAGATCCACTCTGGCCTGGTATCGATCAGGATCATCCGCTTGCAACTGATCCAGATGCTCGGAGATGACCTTCATTCTTTCGAGTCGCCGCACCGACACCTGAATCAGCGGCGGCTGGAGGATCGCTCCCCTACCATCCACCTTGTGACACAGGATGCAGCGTCGCTTGGCCACAAGATGGCCGAGTTTCGCACGTCTCTCGAACTCGGGATCCGACAGCAATAGCGAGACTGGAGCCTTCTCAGTATCGGACGATCCCGGCTCGACAACTTCTGCCGGGTCTGGCTCCTGGCTCGGGATCGGGTTCGAGGATGCTTGGCCGGGTTTTACAGCCCCGACAGAAGGCCGTTCGATCTCCACCGGATCGGTAGCGGAAGTCGGTTCCCCGGGATTCTTCAACTCCATGGATGAATTGGCAGGAACTACCGGGGTCTGAGTTTTCCCACACGAGATGAGTGCGCTGATCAGGGCCACTGGCAGCAGGATATTCCACTGTCGTGTTTGAAACTGCCTCATCAACCATCCTCCTCTCCAAGAGCCTAATCATCGAACCGATTCACGCAAGTTCATCGTCATCGAGTTCTTGAAACAGTGGTATGGTGATCGTCAAAGGAGATTCCCATGATCGACCTCTCTCTCGCACTGCTGCTGCTGTGCCTTCCTGGCAGCCAGGGCGCATCGGCTGAATCCAGCCAGATAGTTCCTGCCTTCGCTCCTGAACCCGTTTCCCTGGAGGTCGCTACAGACCGGGTCAAGGAACTGGAAGCGATCCACGATGCCGCAGCAGAGGGCGGTAACCGGCGCGAAGTTGCCGAACAGTTTCGACCCAGATTTGAAGCTCTGGCCAGCGAACTGGCCCGCTCCGAATCGGGTCTCAGCGCAGAACTCTGGCTACTCCGAAATCACTGGTGGAAACGATCCGAGGGCACGATGGAACAGATCTCCATCGACCATGCAAAGAGGCTGATCGAGGAATACAAGACCTCGACCCAACTGGCACACCTGGCCGAGTTCTCTTACCTGTATGGCCGGAAAGGGCTACGGCCGTTGATGGAAGCTCTCGAAGCCGCGAGCCCTCATGATCAGGTCGATGCCGCGGCACTGCATTCTCTGGCCAACAGCCTTCGGCGAAGCAAGGATTCCGATGAGCAATCGATCGCACGTGAACAGCTGCTCCGGTTGAGAGATCGATACGGAGACCTCGCATTTCGCGATACGACCTATGGAGCGATGGCCTCGGCGATGCTATCTCCACATTCCAAGGATTCATTGTCAGTCGGCCAACAGGCTCCCCAAATTTCTGGAGCAGATGTACACGGACATCCGTTCCAACTCACCGATCATCGGGGAAAAATCGTCCTACTGGACTTCTGGGGTGATTGGTGAGGACCATGCAGGGCCATGTACCCTCACGAGCGGTCGCTCGTGGAAAAGTACTCTGATCATTTTGTCATCATCGGAGTCAACTCGGATCGTGGGAAAGAAAAACTCCTCAAAGCGATGAAGAGAGAGAACATCAGCTGGACCTCATTCTATGATGGAGGCGGCACAGGCGGCCCGATTGCGCTCCAGTGGGGAGTGAGAGGGTGGCCAACCACCTATTTGATCGACACCAAGGGAGTGATTCGATTCAAGGATGTTCGTGGAGACAGCCTCGATGATGCCCTCGGGCAATTACTCATCGAGATCGGCGTGAAACCCGCCGAGATTCCCAAAACTGCAGAACTCTAGAGTTTTTCCAACGGCTCTGTCGTTTCATCCGGTCCACGCATTCGGTCGCGATAAGCCAGGCGAATCAAAGCACACAACATCAGAAGGCCATCTCGCACGGGCCGGACGCTGCTGGATGAATCATCGGCCCAGTCGATGGGAATTTCTTCGATTACCAGATTTCGATGCCGTGCTTCCAGCAGTAGTTCGATATCAAAAGCGAACCCCTGCTCCTTCATCTGCTCGAAGATGGGGAGCATCGGCTTCCGGAGAAAGGCTTTGCATCCACACTGGGTATCCTGCAGATCGAGATGAGTTGCGGCTCGGATCATGACCCTGAAGAGTTTACCAAGTCCCCCCCTCGCGAGACCTTGACCCACGGTGATTCTGGACCCGACAAGATGCCTCGAACCACAGGCGAAATCGGTTCCTCGATCGAGAGCGGCGAGCAAGCGAACCAGCATCTCTGGTCGTGCCGAAAGGTCTACATCGAGAAATGCGACTCGATCTCCTCTTGCAGCGAGAACTCCCTTCCTCACTGCAGCACCTTTCCCGCAATGTTTGCCCAGGCGCTCCAGCCGAACGCGAGAATCAACGTCCAACCAGCTCTCAAGAGCCCGCTCTGGCTGATCGGTACAGCCGTCACTGACGAAGATCAACTCACTCTCGTACCCCTTGCCCAGTGAATCGAGAAACCAAAGAACGGTCTCGGTCGTATACTGGATGAAAGCGGTCCCGTTTCTGATTGGGATCACCACCGAGAGCACTCTTTCTCCTCTCGGAATAAGCGGGCGGAAACGAACTCGCTCGATGATTCCAAACGACTGGAGTACGGAGCTGAGGATCTCCTGAGGACCACTGGTCCACGACCAAGAACTCCTGATCCCCACGATGAGTGCACGATGATCCTGCAGGAGCAACCCGTCACCTCCATTCATCGTCGGATGTGCCCCATCTGCCAGAAGATGTGATTCTTGGATGGACCAGGTGTGGTCCCAATTCACGGGTTGGAGTCAGAGATGGAAGCTGGAAACCGGGTCGCCCTCGTTCTGGGGGGTGGAGGAGCCCGTTCCGCCTATCAGGCCGGTTTTCTTCGCTATATTGCGAAGCGACTGCCTCATTTCAAATTCTCGATCCTCAGCGGCACATCTGCAGGTGCCATCAATGCGGTTCAACTGGCCCGACACCAGGGCAATCTCCAAGAGTGTGTCGAAGACCTCTGGAAACTCTGGGAGGGCTTGACGATGGATCAGGTGATCGAGGCCAATACCGGATCTCTGGCAGGGACGGTGGCTCGCTGGGGACTGCGGTTGCTCAGTGGAGGATCTTCCTTCTCTCCGACGACCCGTGGACTGGTCGACACCACCCCTCTCAAGAATTTTCTCACCCGTGAAACCAACTGCCTACCCAATGGCAAGATACCCGGAATCGAGGAGAACATCCTTCGAGGCCGCCTCCACTCACTGGCCATCACAACCACCGATTACAGTACAGGAAGATCAGTGACCTGGATTCACGGCAACAAGACCAGTGAATGGAATCGAACCTATCGTGCAGGTGTAGAAACCAAGATACGTCTCGATCACATCATGGCTTCCAGTTCGATTCCCATGGTCTTTCCTGCGGTCAAGATCGGCGACTCGTGGCACGGTGATGGTGGAGTTCGACAGACGACTCCCCTCTCTCCTGCAATGCACCTCGGGGCAGATAAGATCCTCGCGATCTCCACCAGAAGCCTGCCGGCAGACATGCTTCCGGAAACTGGGCCTGCTCAGGGCTATCCACCTCCGGCGCAAGTTGCAGGTGTACTGATGAATGCCATCTTCCTCGACGCTCTCGAGTTCGATGCGGCAACGACGCAGAGATTCAACGCATTGCTCAATAAACTCCCGGAAGAGGATCACTGTGGCTTGCGTCCGGTGGACCTGCTCACCGCACGACCCAGTGAAGACCTGGGAGTCCTCGCAGCCAATTTCGAACCGCGATTGCCGGGTCCGTTTCGCTTTCTCGAGCGAGGTCTCGGAACACAGGAGACCGATAGCCACGACCTTCTGTCACTTCTGATGTTCCAGCCCGAGTACATCGAAGCACTTCTGTCACTGGGTGAATCAGATGCGAAACAGCGTGCAGACGAAGTGATCCCATTTCTCACTGGAGACCGGACCGCGAAAGTTCTTACCTAGTCGCGGCTGACATTGAATTCCAGTTTGCGGGTGTTCTGAAGTTTGATGCGCACCGCATGAACAGCGGCATCAGGAACCACTGCATTCCTGATCACACCACTTCCATCCTGGTACCAGAAGATGGACGCAGTGCCATTCCCCGTGATTCCCACCAGATTTCCATAGTGCTGCGGAACCAGCAACTCGGTGCGTAATTCTTCATGTGGCTTCATCGATCTGGGCTTACCCAGGGCATCCAGACCCACCGAGATCTCGTACCCCTCGAGAATCTCTGCCGATTCCCAGAGGCCAAACAACCCGCTGTATTCTGCCAGAACTGGGCTACTGACCGCAAATCCGCCCAGTAGCGTGCCGATCATCAGCGAAGACACCGCCACTACTACCAGTCCTTTGATCCTCATTGCCTTGTGCATTTTCTCTCTCCAATTCTATCTGGTGACGGTCTCGATGGGCTGTTGACGCCCTCCAGGTCGATGATGCCCGAGAAAGTCCCGGATGGAAAGTCTCGCAACGATCGGACTTGCTCATGGCCTCGCCAACCCTGACGATGCATGCGGACCCTCTCGAACCACTCTGACACTGATAAGCGGAGGAATGATGCTCGCGACGCTAACTACATGGACGCTGACCGCATGGCTGCTGTTTCTGCCTCTCCCGATCCTCCAGCCAGATGTCTCGGTCGCGCTGACCGACAACCAGCAAGCCACCATCGCCTTCTGGAATCTGGAAAACTTATTCGACTTCGAAGATGATCCGAATAACCCAGGCGATGATGAGTTTCTGCCCGAAAAGGAGTGGGACGAGGCGAGGTACCTGAGAAAACTCGACCATCTGGCTCGCGCGGTCGATTCGCTCGATGCCCAGTTGCTGGCGGTCTGTGAGGTCGAAAACCGACGGGTTCTGGAGGACTTGATTTCCCAGCCGGCACTGGCTGAGCAGAACTGGTCGATCGCTCACATCGACTCCCCTGACCATCGCGGAATCGACCTGGCTCTGTTGTTTCGCCAGCCGTTTTCCCTCGATGGTCAAGCGACCCTCCACACCATCGATCTGGGAGGCAATGCGTCCCCCACTCGGGGAGTTCTGGAAGTGCCCGTCAAGGCGGGCGGACGCCCCCTGACGGTGCTGGTCAACCACTGGCCATCTCGCTACGGAGGTGCGGAGAAGAGCGCCCCCAGGCGTGCAGCAGCGGCTCAGACGGTGCGCAAGATCACCGATCAACGACTGGCCGATGACCACGATGGAGATCTGATCATCGTCGGAGATCTCAATGACGATCCCTGGGATGACTCGGTTCGCAGACAGTTGAAAGCGGTGCGAGAACTTCGCGCCGTGACCCACGAGAGCAACCTCAAGCCAGGTCGAGATGGAAAATTTTCCCCCCGCCTCTGGAACCCATCGTGGAGCTTCGCCAGCGGACCAGACACCGGTACTTATTACTACTGGAATGACTGGAGCTGGAACTGTTTCGACCAGGTCATCGTCAGCCCGGGGATGCTCGACGATGCGGGGATCCAGGTGATCCAGGAATCGATTCAGGTCCATGCACCCGACTTCATGCGAGATTCGGAGAAAAATGCTCGTAGACCTGCTCGATTCCGTCAATTCCGCGGACGCTGGGAAGAGGGCTTTAGCGACCATTTCCCGATCAAATTTGACATTCGCATCGAGCTTTCAGAGGTCGAACCAAAAACCGGGGATTGATTCTCCACTGCTGAAAGGTTCCTATCTGCTGTGGATCTGGTTATTGAGCAGGTCTGTCGTTTTGTAGTGATCCATGAATAATCAACCGCCACGGAGTCGGTCCGGTTCAATATCCGGAATCCGTGGCTACTTTGGAATCGTTCAAGAGAGAAGAGGAAGAGATGCTTTCATTTGTATTGATGCTGCTGATCGCTCCGGTCGCCCCGATGGCCGATGTGATCTCGCCTGCAGATTCTTACCCACTGGATATCTGTGCCGTCTCCGGAAAGAAACTGGGATCGATGGGCGATTCCATCGAACTGGTTCATGAGGGACGCCAGGTCCGCTTCTGTTGTCAGGGGTGTGTGCCCACCTTCAAGAAAGATCCCGCCAAGTTCATCGGCAAGATCGACAAGAAGATCATCACGGCCCAGAAAGACAAGTACCCTCTCGAGACCTGTGTCATCTCCGGGGAAAAACTGGACAACAAATCCAAGAGCGTGGTGGTGAATAATCGCCTGGTTCGTGTCTGTTGTGGTAATTGCGTCAAGAAGATCAAAGACAAGTTACCGCCAAAACTCACTGCTCAACTCGATGCGGCGATCGTAAAGACACAGACCAAGAAGTATCCCCTCGAGACTTGTGTCATCTCCGGGGAAGCTCTCGGCAGCATGGGACCGGCCAAAAATGTGATTGTCGGCAACACACTGGTCAAAGTGTGCTGCAAGGGGTGCGTCAAGAAAGTCGCGCTCAATCCGGCCAAGTACATCCAGATGGTGAAGACCCCCGCCAAGACGAAGTTGAAGAAGTAGAGCGCCAATAAGCGCGTTCTGGACAATTCAAGCGCCTCAGGCCAAGCAGCAGGCCCTATTCCCGACCCGGGAATAGGGCCTTCTTTCTTCGAGATCGAGATTCCATCGGGCGGATGTGCAGTAAGATACTGCTGAAACAGGAGGACACTACCATGTCAAATAATGATCAGATTCAGAACGCCTTGGTGATGCTCATCGAAGGCTTTGAGGAATTCCAGACTGCGCTCGAAATCAAGCATCTGGGAACAGCAGTGGATGAGGATACGGCGATCGAGGAGTTACCCGCGGACAAGTTGGAGCAAATGGATGAAGAATTTCATCAGGCAATGCTTCTGACATTTGAAAACCTTGGTGCCGAGAACAAGGTCGACTTCCGCGATATCGGAGCAGTCGCAACCATCTTACTCGACACCGTCGAGGAAGTCGCTCCGGACCTGTTCCAGGATGAAGACCTGGATGACCTCGGAGATGACAGTGACGGCAGTGGTGACTCTGGTAGTGCCGACGATGGCAATGACTTGAACTCCAAAACCTCAGTGCAAGATGAAGCCGCAGTCTAGAACTGATCGGCTTCCTCGCCACCAGATTGAGACTTCAGCTGATCCTGGAGCGTGGCGATTCTCCCCTCAATGGTGGTGAGTCGTCTCTCCATATCGACCAGTTCTTGCTGCATTTTTTCGTGATGACGCTCTTGAAATGCCATGCGCATCTCGAGATCTGAAAACTTCGGTGATTCGTGATCTTCCATGGTTTCCTCTCCTGGGGAGTTCCATCAAGAGTCGGCAATCCGGAGCCATGATCCCACGAATGACTGTAAAAATGATAGGGCCCGAGAAGGATTTGTATCCTTCTCGGGCCCATTCTTCTTGGCACTCGGCTACAGCTTACGGACATCCTCCGTATACGTCGCAGCCAAGGCCATCATCAGGGGTCATGTCAATTCCGCACTGGGACGGTCCCGGGGCCGGCGGCTCTGCGCCGTTCTGGAACTGGTAGTTCAGAACGAAGATGATATCCGAGATATCGTGAGTACCGTCGTCATTGGCATCCGTGGAGTCGATACAACCGGAAGGTGCGCCTCCGAGCATCAGGCTGTAAAGCATGAAGATCGCGTCTGCAATATCGACACCGCCATCGCTGTTCGCGTCTCCCCTGAGGAATGCTGGATCACACTCGTCAGGAATGTTGTTGGCATTGGTGTCGAGGCTATCCTGGCTTTCCAGGTCACAGGTATCCGGCACACCATTACCATTGCAGTCGACACTCAGGCCGGCTGCGATATCACACGCATCCGGGGAACCATTCTGGTTGCAATCGACATCGCACTCGTCAGGTACGCCGTTGCCATCACAGTCAGCCGAAATTCCAGAAGCAAGGTCACAGACATCCGGGCTGCCATTGGCGTTGCAATCAGCCTGAGGGACAGTGACCGTCACGGTCTGTGTCACTTCGCTGCTGTTGCCATGATTATCGATTCCAGTCCAGACAATGCTGGTTGTGCCATGATCGAAGGATCCACTGGCGTCATCCGTGCCATTGAGGCTGTTGGAAAGACTGATGACAGTGCAGTTATCGGTGATCGAGGGTGTCGGTATCGTCAGACTCGTAA
Source organism: Planctomycetota bacterium (assembly GCA_014240375.1). Lineage (GTDB taxonomy): Bacteria > Planctomycetota > UBA8108 > UBA1146 > UBA1146 > QNYK01. Next base: position 29,171 of record JAAZXB010000024.1, read on the forward strand.
CGCATGTGCCGGCAGGTGCAGGCTCCGTGATGTCACCACTGGTGGTGATGTTCGGGGCTTCATTGTCGTTCACCGTCACCAGCATCGTTCCGGAGACGAGGTTGCCATGCATATCAGACTGAGTGTAACTCACGGTTGTAGTTCCAACCTCGAAGGTATCTCCCGGAAGGTGACTGGTCACGTACTCGCCCAGACCACAGTTGTCGTTCGCTGTCGCCGGAGTCCAGGACGCGACGGCACCGCATTGCCCTGGATCGGTGTCGAGAACGATGTCGCCCGGCGTATCACTGAACTGCGGGAACTCGTCATCGGTGACCGTAACCGAGAATGAATGCTGTGCACTGTTGCCATGGGAGTCCATCAACGACATCGAAACCGTCGTCATGCCAACAGAGAACATGTCACCAGAACTGGAAGAACTGGTAAGTGTCGGGCTTCCGCAGTTATCACTGCTGAGCACGCTTGCCCAGGTGCCATTCGCCCCACACTGTCCGGCCAGCGCACTGATGGTCATATCTGCTGGCGCCTGATCGAATTCCGGAGATTGATCGTCGGTAACAGTCACGTCGAAGGAGTAATCGGTACTGTTATTTGATCCATCCTGAACCGTGTAGGTCACGGTAGTGGTTCCCACTTCGAAGTAGTCTCCGGAGGAATGGCTACTGCTGGTGGTTTCACCGGCACAGTTATCCGAACTTGTCGGCTCGCCCCAACCAGCAATCGCCCCACATTGATCGGGATCGTTGGTGGTCGACATCGAGGCCGGCATTCCGGTCAATGTTGGAGCCTCGGTATCGGACACGGTGATGGTGAACTGGTGAGTCGTCGAGTTACCGTGGGTATCGGTCAGTGTCATCGTCACGGTCGAGGCGCCCAGGCCGAAGAAGTCTCCGGAGGCAGCCGTCGATGTATCCGAGGCGATTCCACAGTTATCAGAAGTGCTGTGGGCAGCCCAGGTGGCCACCGCTCCACAGGAACCAGAATCATTGGAGAGATCCTGCGAAGCCGGTGCTCCGGTGTAAGCCGGTGCCTCGTCGTCGCTGATGCTGATGTCGAAGGAAGCACTGGTCGAAAGACCGTTGGCGTCATCTGAAGTGTAGGTCACCGTCGTCGTGCCGACCGGGAAGTTATCGCCGGGCTGATGGGTGCTAGTGAGCACGGCACCTGGACAGTTATCGGTGGTGGTCGGAGCAGTCCACATGATGTTCGCGCCACATGTACCCGCCTCGGCGGTTTGCGTCATGCTGGCGGGCAGATCATGAATCATCGGAGCTTCGGTATCGGTGACGGTGATCGTGAACTCATGAGTGGTGGAATTTCCGTGAATATCATCGAGAGTCATCGTCACGGTCGTCGTGCCGAGTCCGAAGGTATCACCCGAGGTCGCGGTCGACGTATCCGAGGCGACACCACAGTTATCAGAAGTGCTGTGTGCAGCCCAGGTGACCACTGCCCCGCAGGAACCGGGATCACTGGAGAGATCCTGCGATGCCGGTGCTCCGGAGTAAGCCGGTGCTTCGTCGTCGGTGACGGTGATGTCGAAGGAAGCACTGGTCGAGAGACCATTGGCATCGTCTGAGGTGTAGGTCACCGTCG
>JAAZXB010000025.1 GCA_014240375.1 Planctomycetota bacterium
CCTGGTGATCGTCGAACTGTTCCATCAATTCTGTAGCCACGCTACTCACTTCAACTGCGGCAGCTTCAATTTTGGTCTTGAAGATGAAGTAAGCGACGGTCATAGGAATCGCCACGATGAGCCCCATCATCGTCGTCATCAGCGCTTGTGAAATCCCCTGCGCCAGGTCCTTTGGTTTCGGCGAAGTCTTACTCATGGCGATGACGTTGAACGCCGTCACCATGCCGATCACGGTACCCAGTAGTCCGAGCATCGGAGAAATGGCCGCGATCAAGGAGATGAAGCTGATCTTTCGGTGGAGATCTGCGGATTCGACTTCACCGGCTTCCTCCATCGCTTCCTGAATTTCGCCATAAGGGCGGTCGATTTTGGGCAAACCTGCAGCCAGCACACTGGAAAAATAACTGGGTTGCTGCTCACACGCATCGAGAGCAGATTCAAAATCGCCACTTTCAAACAGCCCTTCCACATGACCCACCAGCTCCGGGGGCACCAGAACATCTCGGCGCAGTTGCATGGCATTCATGATGATCAAGGCCACTCCCACTATCGAGAGCAATACCAGGATCACACCCACTGCTCCGGCAGCCTTGATGTTGTCCAGCACAGATACTGTAGTCGGAGCAGCATCCTGAGCATGTACTTGCTCAGCGAATGCAACGCCGAGTGTGATCAACAGTAGAGCCAGCACTGCAGTTCTTCCGCAGGTGGAACTCAACTTCTTCATCGTCTTGTTTCCTCTCAACAGTCCCGGAATTACCGGGAAAACTGAATCGACAATTAATCTACTGATTCCAAACAGAGTTTGGAGCCAACTTTTGTAACCTCTGGGTCAATTCTTCGACTCTATCGTTCAATCCAAGTTCCCTGGCAACACTCTTGGCCCGAAACAACGATTCCGCGAGGATGTCACCATTACCAGTGGTGGCGATCACCGCAGCCCTGAAGTAGCGGATCAGTGCCCATTGCAACTGAGTTCGATCCCCACTCGCCTGGCCCTGACTGGCTCTTCCCCAGATCAACCATGCCCGCGCTCTGGAGGCGGTTGTTACTGAGGAGTTTCGATCCCGATTTTCCAGCACTTTTTGGCGAACAGTATCGGTCGCGGAAGACCATTGTTTCTGTCCCAACTGGCAACTCGCATATCCTAGCCACGCAACGGTGCCCATCGAAGCCCCTGCCCGGGAATCGTTGGCGACCGAGGAGAACATTTCACGAGCTTCTGTCCATTTTTCCTGGGCAAGCAACACCTCGGCCTTGCCCAGGGTCCCTCCCAGGACCCACTTATTGCCCAGGTCTCCCTGGGCCAGTGGCTGGAGTGCCTGCAAGGCATCGGACCACTTCCCGGAACTCTTGTAGGCGGCCGACAGGCCCATCCGGGCGTACGGCACATAGAAGTCTTTCTTCGGTTCGTACGTTGCGATGAAGGCATCAAAAGCGCCGATCGCCGCGGTCAACTTCGAGGAATCTTGCTGGCCCAGACGAAGCAGCGCCTCTGCCAGAAGGTAGCTGGCGTTGGACCGATGGCGGTCGGCTCCCTGACTGCTGGCAGACGTCAGAGCGCTCACCGCTCCCTCCAGATCTCCCTGCTCGAGCGCCCCACGCCCTCGCGAGAGATTTGCCGGCTCCCCGGAGAAGCGAAGTTCCAGCACCTTGTCGGAGGAGAGCTTCTGGGAAGTACTGACCCCGGGTAACCGGTACTCGACCTGTTCCCAGGTGGCGGTCGAGATGGTGACCCCCTGGTAGTTCCTGCCCCCGGTGACGATGATTTCATCGGCGCGAAGAGAAGAGTGGCCCACCAGTCCACTGGTCAGTACCGCCAGTACGGCCGGTACGGCCAGTATCCATCGATTCCACCCTCGAGCTGCGTGAGCCGTCTGGATGGGACTATTTGCTAATTTCATCCACTCGTCTTTCATCGTCACTGGCATTCTTTTTCCAATTGATCGAATCGTGGCTGAAGACTCTCGGGAGCGAACGCTGAAGTTCCCCCTCCAGCCTTCAATCTACGACTGCCGATCAGTCCTATCACCTGCTCGCACTGTTTTCTGGCCTTCAATACTTCCAGGTATTGAAGCCAGGTGGACCAGTAATCGCGCTCAAAGAGAGGTGGAATCTCACCTCCAAAGAGCATCGATTGTCTCCTTTGATCCAGGATCGCCAGTGCCGATCGAAGATCATCCGCCATCATCTCGAGGCGACTGTCATCACGATTTGCTTCATACAGACCCCGATTCGCAGTTGCTCGTTGAACCAGTACAAATGGAGCATCTGGATAGGCACCGTTGTAGGTCTCATCGGCATACTTGTCGATGAGGTCGTCGAGACTCGCAAGAGCGTCCCGGTGCTTTCCGGCAGCGTTGGCTGCCTTGGCAAGGAAGTAGGCCACCCCGATATCGAGAACGGGATCTCCGGCACCCTCCGCATCCTGCTGTGCCTCTGCCAGCATCGTTGCCGCTTCGGCGGAAAACTTGGCATCGATCAGGATCGAGGCCAGACCCAGCTTCACTGCTGGCGCTATCTCATCGAACTGGGAACCGGGCAACTCGATCCACTCCAGCACCAGTTCTCCCGCACGACGAGAGTTCTCCACTGTCGACGAAACCTTGCAAGCCTCGATGAGGTAGTAGGTTCCGGCCACCAGAGAGTGTTCCGTCGACCAGTTCTTGCGGATCTCCGCCAGACTCTTCTCGGCCTCGGCCAGTTGCCCTTCGGCACAGAAGACCTCGTGCAAGAGCAAGATCGCTCCCTCACGATATACAGAGCTTCCCGACAACTCCTCGAGCACAGGCTTGAGCGCCTCGATGGCGGAGGAGGGGTCCTTACCCCGATCACTCCAGTAGATTCGACCCAATTCATAGCGAAGAGAAGATTCTCCAGAGACATCGCGATCGCTGCGAGCATCCCCCAGCAGTGCACGTATTTCTCCGGCGGCATCCCGAGTCCCCTGTTCCAGATCGGTACTCAATCGAAAGAGGCAGCGTGCTCCCCCCGCTCGAGCTCGATAGAAAAACGGAACCGTCATTTCTCCCGCTCCATTGTCATACTTCGAGCCGATTCGACGAAACAGGTCACGTGCTTTGCTGTATTCTCCTCGGTCCTCAGCCTCGCTCGCTTGCTGTAGTTTCAACTGCTCGCTACCGAGGCCCTGTGAGTTGTCAGCAAAGAGTTTCTCAGCGACCGGAATCAGTTCAGCCCAGGCACCACCGCGGTCACTTCCCAGATCCCCAACGATGGCAAAGAAGTTCTGGCTGGCCATCGCCACGACATCGCTCTCGGGGAATCGCTCGACCAGCACCTGGTACGCGATGGCTGCTTCCTCGACACGGCCCAGGGCATCACAGGACTCGCCGATCTCGTAGAGGGCTTTCGCCTTCCATTGCCGAGAGCTCTTGTCGTCATTGCGACAGCCGAGAGCCCTCTTGGCTGCTTCTGCCGCCTTCATCGGTTGGCCCCGGTCGCGAAATCCTGCAGCGGCTCGAACATACAATTCGGGTGTCAAATTGCCGACACTCATCTCGAGTAGACGACTGATTCCGCGAGCCAGACGATCGAGAGTCTCGCGAGTGGAGGAAGGGTCGGCCTTCCAGTTTTCCACCGTGTCGTAACTCTGGATCAGTTGCGCCATCAAGGACAGTCCAGTGCTTCGATCTCCTCCGGCGATTCGCGAGATCGCCTCCTCGACATCCAGCACCGCCACCAGTGGAGCGATTTCTGGATCTTCTGGAGTAGTGCGGTATGGAAAATTGGGGTCCACTTCCTCGTAGAGGTACTCGAGTAGATCGAGTGCTTCAGTGGCCATCGAAGCTCGATTGTATGCCGCCAGCGATCCCGCGAGGGATTCGACTCTCATGCTGCGAATGAACCGGATCACTTCCGGGTCATAGGGAGGGTCTCCACTCGGCTCAATGTCGACCAACAGTTCCAGTTCAGCGGCGGCTTCCTGCGGGCGCCCTGAAGCCGCCAGAGCCTTGCCGTAGATCAACTGGGCACGATAGCGTCGGGCAAAGTTATCGTATCGAAGATCGACAAACTGCTTGGAGAGGAGTGCCAGTTCGTCGAACAATGCCGACTTGGCCGCAGATTCGTCCGGCAACAACCCGCAGTACACCTGGATCGCCGACAGTTCCTGGAACTCCCAGAGATCTCGAATCTGCACCTTTTCCACCAGGGTTTGTGCCAGAGTTCCTTTCCTCTCGGAGTCTTTCTCGGCAATCACCCTGGCCTGGATCGAATCCACATCCGAGTTCTGGATGCGAATATTATCCTTCAGAATCCGTCGTACCTCGTCCTCCCAGAGACGATCGCGTTTCTCGATGAATCCCTGTCGATCCGCAGGGCTGGTGGCGAACACCGCCTCGGTATTGGCGTCAGTGAGGCGCAACATGGCAGCCAGTACGGCTTCCAACTTGGCCCCCTTCGATCGTATATGATTGGGATACTTCCTGGCCAGCGTTCGAATCGACTCCTCGTAGCCATCGATATCACCCTCGACTCGAGCCGCATCTGCGAGGTAGTACTCCAGGCTCGCGCGAGCAGAAGAACTCGCCGTTTTCTTGCGAGAGTCGATCCAGATCCGCGCCAGATCGGGGCTGTTGTAGGAGATGAGTAATTCGCGAAGCAGCAATTGTTCTTCAGAGGTGAGGTCACCACGCCCGAGACTCTGTGCACCGACCCCCGACGTCGCCAGTAGCGACATTCCGATCGAAACACAAAGCAGTGCAATGCCTCGAAGGTGGCAATGCCCTGTTCGGTTACATGATTCCATCAATTCCACTCCCGCCTCCCCGTCGCGGGCATCGACATCTCTGTCGTGCAATTTGTCACTCAGTAGGTTCAGTTGAACCGTTTGGTCTCTTCATCGCGAATCACCGTGATTTTCGAACTGATGAGAACGAACAGGTTGGATTGCATCCGCGCCTGACCCTTTCGACCCAACAGGAAATCGAGGAAGGGCAATCTCGAAATACTCGGGATCCCGACCTGAGCATCCTGCGTCACGGTTCGTTTGAGGCCACCGACCAGCACGGTTCCACCGTCCGGAATCGTCACGGTGGTCTTGATATTGGTGACCGACAACACCGGGAACTCGACCCTCAGATTGGTCAGCCCCAGGGTCAACACCTTGAAACGAGATGGCAGTTGCACCGCTAGCGTCGGCTCGATCTCCAGGATGACGTACTTCCGGTCATGACTGACGGTCGGACGAACCTGCAGGATGGAACCGGCATTGAGGATTCCGATGACGGGATTGATCACCGGAACCACTCCGGTCTGATTCACTTCTGCGTCCTCGATGTAGGCACTCTGATCCACCACAAGAGAGTGAGAGATCTGGGTATTGAACGCAGTTACCCGTGGTGCATTGAGCCGCCTGAACTGCTGCGACTTCTGATTCGCCTCGAGGATCGCCTCGAGTGCGTAGGAATCGAGTACGTTGTACTGCAGGGCAAATCCACCACGGTTACTGATCTCGAAGGGCGAGACGGAAGAACCCAGTGGAAGCGAAAATGCGTTGTAAGCTGCGGCCCGCACATCGATCTCACCCTGAGCGTCGACGATTTCGAAACCGGAAGCGATTTGCGCACCCGCACCATCGGTGTCACTGATCGGGTTCGGCAAGTTGGAGTTAAAGGGGTTTCCGTAATCGACCCCAATCGATTCCAGGAAGTTGTCCTGGAGGTCGATGAAACGAGCTTCCACGGTCACCATCACTCCGGTGGATTTACGCAATGCGTCCAGCAGTTGGATCAATTTGCGATGGTTTTCCAGCGTCGTACGAGCGACCAGTTTTCCATTCTGATACTTGACGCTCTCCCCGTCCGGCTCACCCTCGTCGCCGAACAGTGCGGTGATCACCAGTTCGACCAGCAAGTCGCTGTCGAGGGTAGTTTCCTGGGTGTCTTCATCTCCTCCGAGATCAAACAGCCCCCCGCCGCCTCCAGCATCTCCATCCTGGCTCGACTGAAGTGCCAGTTTTGGTGCTCTGAAATCGGGGTGGTCCTTGGTGATGTCGGAGACCTCATAGAATTCGAGGAACAGATCATTTCGCACCGAATCGGATGGACCGATGAGAACTGCTCCTGAACGGATGACGTAGGAGAAAGGCGGATCGTTCCCTGTGAGAACCAGCTTGAGAACGTTTTCAAGGGGAAGGTCCGTGACCTCTGCTAGGCGGACGATTCCGTCGCCACCTTCAATCGCATCGCGCGCTTCCTTGGTCAAGACGAAGTTAATTCCAGAGAGGTCAGAAAGGAACTCCATCACCTGGTCAAACGGCTCATCCGGAAACTCGACGCTGGCGACCCGGACTCGCAACTTGCTCCGGATGGTCTTCTCCTGTGGGCTCTCGGACGCTTGCAGTCTCGTTTCCAGCGACTGCTCTCGGCGCAGAATCCGACTCCAGTCTTCGCGGGATGGAAAGTTGAAGATCTCGGTGTAAGGGATCTCGGACTCGAGTTGAGAGATAAAGGTTCGGTCCCATTCCAACGATGTTTGCATTCCCGTATCGAGAGTCTCGTACATGTGGCGCAAGTCCGCAGCTTCCCTGCGCAATGCTCGGACATCTTGACGAGAAGGATCGAGATTCAGAACGGTATCGCAAAGGTCGATCACCCCTTCGTAATCTCGTTCCGAAAAGAGACGTCGAGCTTGACGCAGGACTTCTTCGATCCGGTTCTGGATGAAAGACACGGAACGAGCCATCTCCGACTCCGCCTGCGACAGGATTCGTATTTCTTGTTCGCGTCGAGCCGAAGCGACCGATTGCTGACGCAATTCCGTGGCTTCCTGTTTCGATTGTTTGGCTCGGTTTTGCAGATCACTGAGATCAAAATCGAAGGGGAACCAGCGAATTCTCTCCAGTACCTGATCAAAGACGTTGATCGCCATATCAAAGTTGTCATCGTCCATCGCGCGGCGACCATTGAGATAAAGGCGGTCGAGTTCGAAGACATCCTGCTGAAGGCGGACATTCTTCTCCTCGACCAATCGACGGCGCAGATCCTGGATATCACCACTACGATCGCCAAGGATCAGTAGCACTGTTTCCAGTTTTTGACGTGCATCTGCATTGCCCGGATCGAGGCGCACTGCTTCTTGCAACTTCTCCTCAGCCTCGACGTACCGCAGTTCGTTCATCAACTTCTGAGCCGCCTCACTGGCGGACTGAGAAGCCTTCACGCGCTCCTGGCCTTCGAGGGAGATATCGCGGATCAGATCATCCACATCGCCAGCCTGGAAGGCGAGGACGGGACTCGCCGTTTGGCAAACGAGCAGCAAAAGGAACGCGAAGAGCAGCACACTGATTCGCGCAAAAGATGCTCGTAAGATATTCGTCATCGATCTCTCCTTGCTTCACACGGTCAATTTTCGGGCCTCGGGTCGAAGGAATCCCACAGGGGAGTTCCGGGTTCGCCGAGGCGCATCCAGAGATCGGCGGTTCCGATCTCGTAATTTCTTTCTGATCTCTTTCTGATCAGGGTCTCCGAAGAGGATTCTTCAGAGCTCCTGTCAGCCACCCGAGATCGCATCCGACGATCTCGGTCACAGTAAAAGTCGCTCACAGTAAAAGTCGCTATCGCTACGAACCATCAAACAGGTAAATCTTGTCACCGAACATGCCGCTGTGCGGGTCCTTGATCGGTTCTGTGATCAATCGTCACCACCGCCGAAGAGGCCACCACCACTGGGTCGTGGACGTGCGGGTTGGGCCGGAGGAGGATCGTCGGAATCGTCCTCTGAATCTTCTGCTGAGGTCTCGTCTCCGATCGGTTCTTCCGCCGGATCCGCATCGGTATTGAACCAGTCCCTGGGATCGAGCCGCTGCGGGTCACCATTGTTCTTGAGGTACATCCGCTTCCCGGCCGAGTTCTTGAGAACGACGGTTCGACCATCTGCGGTGTCCTGGATTCGCTCGAGGCGATATCCGGTGCCAAATAGTTCTTCACCGTCGGTACCCTGCGGACTCTCGGTGATGATTTTGGTATTCCGCTTGGTCCCGCCAGAGGCCCAGTCCCAGACGGTATTTTGAACCGTCACACGTCCTGGAACAAAGTTGCCTCCACCATCCAATTTCCCGATCTGAGCACCACTGACGCGCCAGATCGAATTGGCCGGAAAAAGAACCGCTTCGCTGGGTCCCGAAGTGACCACGTCGGTTCCACTGGCGAAGGGAACGGAACTGGTCGAGCGAGCTCGCATGCTGATGCGATAACTGTAGGACTTGCCCGTCTCCAATCCCGAGTCAACCTCCGCGACAAAGCCTGCGGCGGTCTGGACCGAGGAAAAGGTCGAAACTTTGGACCACTCCGATCCCCCCTCGCTCATCTCCAGATTGCAGGAAACCACGTCGGCTCGCTCAAAGATGCCATGCCGTCCGCTGATCCTGTGCAAGGTCGATTTGCTACTTCCTTCACGAATCACTTCCACCTTGGCAATCCAACCTGGAGCCAGTTCTGGTGGAAGGATCACAGCAGTTCGGAACAGTTCCAATCGGGCAGGACGGCGATAGAAGACCCACTCCGGAATTTCAGTTTCGCCCTGGAAGGAAAAGGCCTTTTTGACCTCATTCTCGACTTCAGGGGCAGCCTGATTCTCGACCGATTGTTTCGCCTGGGTGCTCTGGATCTCCCCTGTAGCAGTGGAGATCGCATCGGAGAACTCGGCCCCTTGATCTCCAATAAATGCCGAAGAAGTGAAACCAACTAGCAGTAGAACCACCGCCGCACCGATGGCAATCTTGTCGATATTTTGCACTTATTGCCTCGTTTCTACTGACTGCCCGCGGCAACAACGCCGGCGGGCACATTCATTTCAAGGAGTACCCAGACGACAGGTTCAGAAGCGATCCCATCGGCTCCTTCTTCCACTTCCTCCACCACATCGTAGATCAGTCCCTCTCTGGTCTTCGCCAGAGAAAACTTGTCGATCTCGAAGTCGACATAAGTATGGCGCAACAATCCGTCGATCAATCCACCGACGCTTGCCGGCGGCAACTTGGCCAGAAAAGAGATCGGAATCCCGCCCTCGTTCTTGTCCTTGAAGGACTTTTTCCGTTGCTGATTGATCTTCAATCCACCATCCGCGATGGAAGCTCCCCGGATGGAGATGACCCGATCGACCAGATCCTTCTGGATTCGCCACACTCGCTCGTAACTCTGCAGTTGATCGGGGTCGTCGAGATTGTCCTGAATCGTGAACGGGAAATCCTTGGGCTCCCCCGCGTATCCAGTGTGGTGGATATAACGACTCACCAGCAAACCGAAATTGTCACGGTATCGAGTAGACCAGGAACTCAGATCTCCGACGGCACCCTCGGTGAAGAGGTTCGCTCGATTGATGTGGAACTGCTCTGCCTTGGCGATCTGTTTGTCCCAGTTGAGCAGGAACTCTCTCTTTGCTTCTACCAGTTCCATGGTGGGGAGATCCGATGCGCTCATCTTTGCGTACTTCTCGATCTCCCTTTTGGAGTTCTTCAACTTCTTGGTCACGGATTCGTACTCTGTCATCTTTGGCATCACGAACAGGGCAAAAAGTACCACCCAGCCGACCAGGATAACCCCGAGTAGTGACCAGAAAATCTTGTCGTTCATCTTGCCCCCCTATTCATTCTCAAATTCGGAATCGATGTCGATCCCTGGGAGGGGTGGATGAATCCAGCGGATTTTCCACGGATAGAGGTTGGTACCATGATTGAGTGTCGTATCGGTCTTGCTTCCTCGTCCGCTTCCGGTCTTGATCCCCTCGGACTTCAAGAACATCAGCATCGTTTCGGCAAGAACCGTTCTCTCGACCCTCGCGGTTCCAGAGTCCGCCTCACCATAGAGTTCGGTCAATCGCTTCTCGATGGGAGCGACGATCATCTGATTCAACTTCTCATCGTTCGATGCGGCATTTCCCGCATCGTAGCGGAAGCCATGGACGACGACCTCGTAACGGTCGTCAAAGATCCGAACACTGCTATCTTTCCCGGAACTGGTTTTTTCGAGTATCGCTCCATCCGCAGTGATCAGAATCTTGCGAATATCGAGTCCCGCCAACCAGGTCTTCTGTCCATTGAGGATCTCCTGATCCGCTTCGATATTGCGCAGCACGCTATCCTTCTCGGGACCGTCTTCGGCCCTCTTCGACAGAACATTGGCACCCAGTTCGGCGGGAACCACCGATCCAACGATGCCGAGGATTTCGCGTGGAATCAGCCGTCCAGTCCCTCTCGCGAGCAATACGCCCTGTTTGGCCAACTTCTCCTGCGATTCATCGCCAGCCAGTTCCTCGAGGGTATCCTCATTCTTCTTCAGTTCCTTGACGATCCCCGCCTTGGAGAGCACTGCCTCTGCCTCTCGGATCTTTCCTCCGAAATTCAGACTGAAGAAGAGGATCAGGATGTAGAGGCTCGCTGCTGCGACCAGCACTTTCTTCTTCTTCTTCTGGAACTCGACCGCTTCCCGCTTCTCCTGGGGGAGCAGGTTCAAGTCGACTTCCGCCAGCCCGAGTCCCTGAAGAGCCCCGCCGATGGCAGTGCAATAGGTCGCCGTCTCCTGCTGTATTCCAGAAGGAAGCGCATCGGTCCCGATTCTCACTCTTGCCAGGTTCTTGGTCAGTTGGACACGGATTCGAAGATTCTCTTCCAGAAACTTTCTCAGACCTACCAACTTTGAGCTGCCGCCAAACAGGAACAGATCTTCGACCTTGATCTCTCCCACTCGGGACTTGTAGTAACCGATGGAACGGTTGATCTCACTGACCATATCGCGCAGCAGAGGTTGAACCTCTTTGAAGATTTTTGCTGCATGCTCCGATTGAGCCGCAGTCACCTTGAGGTTCTCGGCCTCCTGTTCGGAGCAGCCAAATTTATCCTGCAATGCCTGCGTGAAGTCTTTGCCGGCAATCGGGAGGGAGCGGAACCAAAACCGAGAACCGTTGACGATAATCAGGTCCGTGTGATCGGACCCGATCTCAAGGGCGACGATCGGTCGAGTCGGTCGTAGGTCAAAACGAATCAGGTTCAGCAGACTCACGTTGCCCAGGGTCAGAACGTCCACTTCCAGATCGTCCTGGGAGTAATCGACCAGCAGATCAGAAATCTCTTCCGATCGAACGGCAAAGATACCTACTTCTTTTTCACCATCGTCGGTATCACCGCTGACATGGCTTCCCCATATCACTTCATCGATCGGTAATGGGATGTTCTGTTGCGCCTCGTATCCGATCAATTCGTCCAGTTTCTTGCCCGCCACCGGCGGGATTGGAATGAAACTGGTCAATGCGGAGCGACTTGGCAGCGTCACGATGAGCGCACCGGATAGATCATGCTGTGCTGCCAGCGCAGAAACCGCTGCAGCAGAGGAATCGACCTCGGAACCACCTGGATTATCAATCTTTGCGGCGGCGACAACTTCCGCACCATTTCCAGATCGCTGAAGTTTCACCGCCTTGAGGGACGTGCGTCCCGCATCGATGCACCAAACTTCATCAAAGTCGGACATGAATACCTCTCTCTAACGGTGGGCAAACACCGTTACGCCTTCACAGCATGCAATCACGATCGAACAAACAATGCCCCGCACTGCTCTGGCGCTCCAGAAGGACCCACAGAACAGAGGGCTGAAACTATGCCCAGATCCAAAGTTCTGGCAACGCCAGGAACCAATTGCGCATGGCTTCCGTTCCCCCGGAGGGATCACAGAGTTCGAGGAACCAACAGTCGCTGCTCCATCTGCAAGATCCATTCGCTTCGCTATCGACCGCTTTGAAATCAGTTACGCATCAGTTACGCATCAGTTACGCATCAGTTACGCATCGTCGGATCTTGTGGAACCGTCGACTCGCTTCGCCAGAAAGGACCGATATCGATCCACCCCGGACGATCTAATTTCAGCGCAGTCATCGAACGAATCACTCGCCACGATGTCTACAACCCCTGTCGAGCGAAAGTTGCCCTCCGCATCGCTCCGTGGCCTGCAGGATTCCGTTCCCGATGCCAGCATGGGCCTTGCTCGAAGGCTCTACTGGAGGGTTCAGTCCCGAGTCACGGGGCACATTCCTTCCCTGATCACGGCTCACGTTTGAACTCCTCCGCCGCATCAATTCTGGGCCGATGGCCACGGCAGCGGGAGATCGAAACGGTCCCCGGGAAAACGGAGTATAGATCCCTGAGGGAGTGAGTCAACTTGCCTCAGGATATGGAGTTGCCCCCCCAGAGTGACGGTCGAGTCTTCAAGAGCGGGGACGAGGCGGGGTCAAGCCCAGAGTCTCGATGACTCGCTGCAGATCGTGCCAGCAATCGGCCTTGAACTGCGGCTGATCCAGCAGAAAAGCAGGGTGGTAGGTGGCCACCACGGGGATTCCTCGCCAGATATGGTCCTGCCCCCTCATATTCGCCAGAGGAGTCTCCTGGCCGGTGAACCAGCAGGCTGCGGGATGCCCCAGAGCTACGATCATGGTCGGTTTCAACAGGTCGATCTGTGCCTCCAGATAACCCTGACACGCCGCCACTTCCTGAGGTTGGGGCTGGCGATTTTGGGGCGGACGGCACTTCAATACATTGGTAATGTAAACCCGATCCCGAGAGAGCCCCAGCGCCGCGATCATCCGATCGAGCAGTTGCCCGGCCGGACCGACGAAGGGCTCCCCACACCGATCTTCTTCTTCACCCGGGGCATCGCCCACCAGCAGTAGATCTGCCGAAGCATCTCCGACGCCGAATGCGGTGAGATTTCGAGTCTCGCACAGGTCACAATCTCGACACCCTGCGACCGTTGCCGCCTGCTGCTCCAGCGAACCGTTCGAAGTGGCTGGGGCCTCCGTCTTCAGAACACTGCTGGAATTGACACTGCTGGAATTGACATCCACCTCACCGAGCGGCGGAGAAGTGCGAATCCGTTGAATCCCCCATCCGAGCAATCCTCGTAGATGGAGTTCGATACCCAGATGCAGCGGCTTCCCTCTCTGCTCGACGGAATCGGTGGCTCGATCTTCGAGATTCAACGCTGCCGCTCCTGCCCGCTGCCGATCGCCAGTTTGGTGGCGACCATCTTCGGTCCCCTACATCGATCGAGAATGCCATCGACCTCGACCCCACGGCGCAAGGTACCATCCGCATCATCAAATTGAACACGCAGACCCTCGCGAGAAAGACCCTCGGCGACCGGCCTTCGATCCTCATTGGTCTGCTTCTCGGTGGCTTCCTTCTCGATCAGTACCTCAACACGGTCCCCGATGCGCCGCTCCAGTTCTCGCTGCTGCAGTTGCTCACAGAATTCACGTGCACGGATCATCCGTTGCTGTCTCGTCTCGATGGAAACGTGGTCATCGAGACGGGCGGCGATGGTCCGAGGTCTGGGACTGTAGGGGAACAGATGCACCTTGACGAAACGGAGCCGATCGAGCAACTGCAGTGTCATCTCAAAATCCTGCTCCGTTTCGCCGGGAAAGCCAACGATCACATCGGTGGCAAGGACCGATCCTGGCAGCTGCTGGTGGACCCGCTCCATCGCCTCGATGTACTCATCGATGCTGTAATCACGGCGCATCCGTCGCAGGATCCGCTCGCTTCCACTCTGCAGAGGGACATGAAAGAAACGGCACAAGCCTCGATCCGCCTGGAAAGCGCCCAAAAAGGCCTCGGAGAAGGCCCCCTCCCCGATCGAAGAGAGACGCACCCGATCGAGGCCAGGAATCTGCCGTAGATCCAGCATCAATCTCGCCAGCCCATCTTCGAGACCACGGTCCAGCCCCCATTGGCGCAGGTGAATCCCGGTCAGGACCAGCTCGCGAAAGCCCCCCTCCTCGACCAGTCGTTTCGCCTCTTCCAGTACCGGTAAATGATCACGACTGCGAGAACCGCCACGCAAGTATGGAATGATGCAGTAACTGCAGAAGGAATCGCAGCCATCCTGGATCTTCAGGAAGGCCCGAGTTCGCCCCTCGAATCGATGGATCTGCAGGTCAAAGATCGCTCGAGAATTGCGCCGTGGTTTCTTTTCAAGGAGAGGTGCCCCCTGCAGTATCTCGGCGACCCTGTGCTTCTCCTCATTGCCGATCAGATGCACCACCTGGGGAATCTTCTCGAGGCGAATCCGGTCATCATCGCTGATACACCCGGTGACGATCACCTGGGCCGCTGGATTCTTTCGCGTCAACGAGCGAATCTTCTCGCCGACCTTTTCGCCCGCCCGCTCGGTCACGGTGCAGGAATTGATGATGAGCAGGTCTACCGCAGAAGGGTCGCGACTCTCCTGGTAACCGAGATCGATGATCTCCTCGCGAATTGCCTGGGTATCGTACTGATTGATCTTGCAACCAAAGGTGACAAAGGCACAACTCGGCATTTCACCTCCTTCCTGAGTCTTCAGCCATCCGTCAGGACTGAAGCGCCTCTCCCGCAACTCCACCCGCATCCTCGAGCCAGCAGTGGCTGCGGTGAGCCTCGCCCACCGAGAATCCACCCGGGGTCTCGATACTGCACCGAGGTCCGGCACTGGGACAGCGAGTGTGGAAGGTGCAACCGGGAGGGGGGTCGATCGGGGAAGGGACATCTCCCTCGAGACGAATCCGATCCTTGCGCAATCCTGGGTTGGTTTCCGGCACTGCAGAAAGGAGTGCTTTGGTGTAAGGGTGACGAGGATTTTTGTACAGCTCTTCCGAGGAGGTTTCCTCGACGATCGTGCCCAGATACATCACGGCAACCCGATCACTGATGTGCTCCACCACCGCCAAATCGTGAGCGATGAACAGGTAGGAGAGGTCCAGCTCATCCTGAAGGTCGAGCAATAGGTTGATGATCTGGGCCTGGATCGACACATCGAGGGCGCTGACCGCCTCGTCGCAAACGATGAACTCGGGCTCGACCGAAAGTGCACGGGCGATCCCGATGCGTTGCCGTTGACCTCCAGAAAACTCGTGTGGGTAGCGATTGATGTGGTTGACGGCATCGAGCCCGCAACGCTCCATCAGTTGTTCCGTCTTCTCGCGGATCTCAGTCTCACTACCCATTCGATGGATTCTCGGCCCCTCGCTCAAAATTGAGCCCACCGTCATCCGCGGGTTCAGCGACCCGTAGGGATCCTGGAAGATGATCTGCATCCTCTTGCGCAGATCGCGCAAGGCCTCGCCTTCGCTGGCCAGTACGTCTTGCCCATCAAAATGTACCGATCCTTCCGTCGGATTCACCAGTTTGAGGATCGAACGACCCACGGTGGTCTTGCCGCAGCCAGATTCCCCGACCAGGCCAAGAGTTTCCTTCCGACCCAGTTGAAAGGAAACCCCGTCGACCGCCTTGACGTGGCCGGTGACTCTCGAGAACACACCTGTTCGGATCGGAAACCACGTCTTCAGGTTCTCTACCTCGAGCAGTGGTCGAACTGGATCACTCACCGCTTTGCCCCCGTGCTGTTGCTGTTCTCCCGAAACACCTGCTCGCGGTGAATACAGGCCACTTGATGAACTTCTCCAACAGAGACCAGATCGGGCTCCTCGACGGCACACTGATCGGTCGCATAGGCACAACGAGGGCGGAATTTGCAACCACTGGGGAACTCGAGTGGGTTCGGAACGCTCCCCTCGATCACTGACAACCGGTCGGAACCGGACCCGAGGCTCGGCATCGACTGGAACAGCCCAATCGTGTATGGGTGGCGTGGATTCTCGAACAGTTCCTCGACTGGAGCTCGCTCCACCACCTTCCCTGCATACATCACTACCACGTCATCGGCATTCTCTGCGACCACGCCGAGATCATGAGTGATCAACAAGATCGACATCCCTGTTTTCTTCTGCAGATCCCGGAGTAGATCGAGGATCTGTGCCTGGATCGTCACGTCCAGAGCGGTGGTGGGCTCATCTGCAATCAACAGTGAAGGATCGCAAGCGAGAGCCATCGCAATCATGATCCTCTGCTTCATACCGCCCGACAACTGGTGCGGATAGTCATCGATGCGCGCCTCTGGCGAGGGGATTCCAACCAGCTGCAGCAAGTCGAGACATCGTTCTCTCGCTTCCGCACGAGTCTTTCCCTGGTGCAAGCAGAGCGCCTCTCCAATCTGGTCTCCGACCCGAAAAACTGGATTGAGGCTGGTCATCGGCTCCTGGAAAATCACCGAGATCTCGTTGCCGCGGATCTTGCGCATCTGTTTCTCATTGTACTCGAGCAGATTCTCACCTCGGAAGCGGATCTCACCGTCGACGTACTTACCAGGAGGAGTCGGAACCAGTTGCAAGATGCTCATGGCGGTCACCGACTTGCCGCAGCCAGACTCTCCCACCACTCCCAGCGTCTTCCCCTTCTCGATGGAATAAGTGACTCCATCGACCGCTTTTGCCACTCCATCGTCGGTATAGAACCAGGTTCGGAGACCTTCGATTTCCAGCAGTGCAAGGCCCTCGTTCAACTGACTTCTCTCTTTCGAGCGATGGCATCGATCTCGACCAGAACGCTCTTCGGCAGCGCCGCCGCTTCGATGCAAGCTCGGGCCGGAAATGGTGCATCGAAGAACTGGGCATAGACCTCGTTCATTGCGATGAAATTGGCCATGCTGGAGAGATAGACGGTGGTCTTGACCACCTCGGAAAAATCACTCCCCGCCTCGGACAGCACCTTTTGAAGATTCACCAGCACCTGTCGAGTTTGATTCTCGATCCCTTGTGCCACGGAACCGTCTCCGGGCACGATGGGGATCTGACCCGAACAATACACCCAACCATCGACCACCAGCGCCTGGGAATAGGGCCCGATCGCCGCCGGAGCCTCAGCCGTATAGACGGCGACTCGATCCGTTTGACTCATCTAGATCCTCCTGGTCAAGGCACTGGTTTCTGCACTGGAGCGAAATACCGACAACCAGCAGTGTGGAATCCTACCGCTGTGGTCCACCAGATTCCACCGTGCCCGGTCCCTGAAACTCCTCAAGTCGCAAGGAGACCTCGACCGAGATCGGCTCTGGAA
This sequence comes from Planctomycetota bacterium, assembly GCA_014240375.1. Classification (GTDB taxonomy): domain Bacteria; phylum Planctomycetota; class UBA8108; order UBA1146; family UBA1146; genus QNYK01. The sequence goes on from JAAZXB010000025.1 coordinate 16,943, forward strand.
GGTAGGAACGAACGTCACCGCCGAAGGAGGCGATCTCCTTGACGTGACGACTGGAGAAGTGGGAATACTCCAGGGAAGGCATGACAAAGACAGTTTCCGCCTCGATCTCCTCCGAGATCGAGCGATTGGTCAGGGCCATGGTGTATTCCGCCTCAAAATCGGCAAAGGTACGAATCCCTCGCAACAGGATACGAGACCCCTCTCGACCGAGCAGATCGACCACCAGCCCCTTGAATCTCACGACCCGAACCTGCGGAAGATCCGCAGTACATTGGCGGAGCCAGGCGACCCGCTCCTCGGGGGTGAACAGGGTGTCCTTTTCTCGGTTATCGGCGACCGCCACGACCAGTTCTCCGAAAAGGCGCACTCCACGGCGCACAAGGTCGAGATGGCCCTTGTGTGGCGGGTCAAAAGTACCCGGATAGATGGCAGGTCCCTGCATCGAGTCTCCTTCTGCTCGCTGGATCGATGGCGCTCAGCGCATCCGGCCTGAACCGGTCGATCCGATCCTGGAACCGCGCATCGCCCCCATCATCTCTCGCAAACCGATGTCGACCCTGAAGGTGCTTTCATCGACATCGCCACGCTCCAGATCGAGGCTGAAGAGGATACGGAAGGTGCGGAAGTTGCGGCCTACTTCCCACCACTGTCCGATCGTTTGCTCATTCAGGGCATCGTACTCGACGAACAGCCCGATGTCCCATCGATCAGAAGCGGCGGTTCTACCGCCGATCAGATAGGTCTTGTGGGTCTCTGGACGCTCTCTCAGCGCCAGTTCGAAGAGGCCACTATCCAGGTCGAGCCAGCGAATACCGGCATTGCGTTCGATCGACTCTCCGACCCCAACATCCCGGGTGGATTCGCCAAACAGGCTCCAACCGGCGGTTCCATGGAGAACCAGTTCCGAGAAGAGTAGCCCCCAGCGCTCTCCACCGTTGTCGCGATCGGGATCGGGATAGAACAGGGCATCGACTCTCGCCTCCGCCAACGTTCGAGTTCCGAGCCGCTGAATCCGTTCCCGATCATTGCGGGAATCCCGGGTTTGCAACCTCTGTACCAGCGACAGATGTACCTGGTCAAAGTCGGTCAGTGCATCGACCTCGTCGATCTGGACCGGAACATCGAGCGAGGCGATGGAACTGTCGAAATGGCTGGAATAATCCGCCGTCAAATCGACGACGTGACGCAGGCCATCGATGCCCCATTTCGAATTCTTCACATCGAAGACTCGCGACAATCGAGTGGCTCCCTGCACCCCAGCATGGAACAGGGTCCGATGCTGGGACTCGTATTCGATCGAATCCCAGCTGGTATAGCGGACTCCAGCACTCGGCACCCAGCGCATCCAGCGGGAGAGTCCCAGCGGAAGGCTGAATTCGCTGCGCAGGTCGGAACGCTTCGAGTTCAGTTCTGGATCGACAGATCCCTCCTCGGGGAGCCAACTCAACGTCGACAGGGTCAGATCTGAATCCCACCTCAGCAATCCTGCGAGACTGGCATCGAGGGAGTGGAATGCGAATTCCGGCTGCTTCTCCAGAACACTTCTGTGATCGGAAACTCGTACCCTGGCGATTGCGGTTGCGGCGTAACTCTCGCCGAACATCTGGCGGAGTGAGAGGTAGTTTTCCGGCTTCTTGAGAGTTCTCGATTCCGCTCTGAAGAATTCCTCGACAAAACCACCATCCGAAGATGTCGCCAACTCACCATCAATCAGGGTTTTAGGGCCGAAGCGTGCATGGAGAAAGGCCCTTGCTCGGGAACGATCGCGACCAGACACCGGCGCGCCATCACTGTCGCTATCGGCTCGGTCCTGGATGCCCCAGAAGGAACCGTAGCCGAATAATTCGAGGCGTCCGTCCGGATCGGCTGCCCAGCGCAGCGGATCTCGACCCAGTTCGAAATCGATTCCGATACCGGTCCCTCGATCGGATAGCCAATCGATCCGGGGAGTCAGATCGATTTCATCTTCGAATCTATCTGATAACAGAAAATCACCATTCCACGCGGTATCGATCCGGGGTCCGAAGCGGGAAGAATCGGAGAAACGAAAATCTCGTAGCGGAAAGGATTTCCCTCCCCAGCGCGTATCCCAGCGGGTGGAAGAGAGGGGGATCAGCGGGATCCCTGCCACTTCCAATCGAGCGTCTTCAACTTCGATGATGTAACCGCCCGGAAGGTCTTCATCGGCTCGCTGGCCCAGTTCCTTGCGGGACCTGGCGCGTGCCACTTTCGCCACCAGCGCCCATTCGGGATCGAAGAAATGGTCGGTGGTGACGGTGATCCCCTCCCCCTCGACATCACGAAAGTCGGAAACTCGAAGTCGTTGCGCCTCGATGCCAAGATGAGATCTAGTGGGGACACCTTCAACGACATCGGAAACACCTGCGACCCAAGATTCAGCGACCAGACGGCTCCGTAGCGGATCGTCGGTCGGAATCGATCTCAATTGCTCGAGCAACTCCTGACTGATGCGAAGGCGAGCATTGGAAAGAACCATCTGTTTTTCATCGACATCGAGAAAGATGGTGCTGGCCTGAAAGGTTTGTTCTCCTCGTGAGAGGATGACCTCGCCGATGGCGAGAATCCGCGGATGAATCGGTCCCCTCTCGGCGTCCACACCCTCGATAAAAATCCCGACGGCATCGGCCCTCAGAGCGAATCCTCGCCCCTCGAAGACCACATTTCCAAGCACCACCAGTGATCGGCCACCCCCTGCGGTCGAGATATCTGCCTCGAGTAGATCATAGGAGAGAGTGAAATCCTCATCGGTACCGAACAGTCCACGGGCACTTTGCTGGGCACTGACGCCGGTCGACACGACCAGCAACAACATCAGCATCAGCATCAGCGACCAACCCAGGGGATGCAGAGAGCTAGAAATCTTCTGTGTAGTGAAAATCTTCTGTGCCGTACGGCATGAATGACTGCGAGATGCTGGAGTGCGGATTGCTGGAGTGCGGATTGCTGGAGTGCGGATTGCTGGAGTGCGAAGGAAGAGTCGTGGCGATCGAACAGCGTTCGCCAGAAGAACCAGGAGAGTTCTGCACTGCTGGACTCCAGGTCGAATCAGATTCAATGAAATTCCCCCACTTTGGATCTCGAAGATCCATACGGCAATGTTGGTGCCCGGTGCGGTTTCCCTCGCCGTAGTTTGAGCAGCACCTCAGCATTGACGTCACCGTAGCATTGATGTCACCGTAGCATTGACGTCACCGTAGCCTTTGCGTCAGCGTGCTTGTTCCCCACTAGACCGGACCGCTTCGCTCCTCTGAGCACGGTAGACCCTCCCTGGCAAGGAGTCAACTTGAGCAGCGAGTCAACTTGAGCAGCGAGACTCCAGCGGATCCCACGGTGCAAGGCATCACTCGTGGGCTATCTCATGCCGCCGGCACGGATCCTCACCTGCAACAGAAAGTTGACGAGGATATTCTCGATGGTCGCTTCATTTTCCGAACTACTCTGCTTGCCAAAGTGCGACAGCACGTGGAGTACTCGACCGCGCTTGACCGGAAAGGTGATCGCCACCGCGCCTTCCCCACACAATTTCCTCAAGTCTTCCGAATCGACCAGCACCTGGACCTTCTTCGACTGGATGTCGAGAGCGGGACTCTCCTTGTCAATCTTCCAGCGATGATCGACCATACGGATATCGGGATCTTCGATCTCGGAACCTGAATCCGCGCCTTCCTCACCGACGGCGGTCTTGCCGCGACGGCCGTCCACATCCTCAACGTCATCCTCGACCGAAGGATCGTATTCGTCTTCATCTTCATCGTCGTCTTCATCGTCGTAGCCAGCCCACCGTTCACGACGAAGCGCCTCAAGATCCACCGGAGGAATGAAGACACCCCTCAGCATCGGATGAGCAGTCATGCCTCGTTCGGGACTGATGACCACCTCTCCTCCCTCGAGGGGAGAGCCCGCTCGAACGAAACGACTGAACCCGACCTCCAGCAGTTCGACCAGCACCCAGTCCTCGGTAAACAGGTAGCCACCCTTTTCGACCCACTTCACCAGCTTGTCGACGGCGGCCTGTTTCATCTTGTACTGAACGGTGTCGTGGGGGGCCGGGCCCTCGCACTTATGCAACCTCTTGCCGGTGTAGGCTCCTGCAGTGTGGCCGGGACTCTGACAGAACTTGTGGATCTGCGAGCAGTTGATGAAGATCGCCGCCACTTTGTCGAGAGAGAAGGAGGGATCCTCCAGTTCTCCCTTCTCGACCACGGTGTTGGGCACCTTGATTCGATCGAGAACCTGTTCGATATGGTCGTAGTTGGTGTCAAAGCCATTGGCCGCAATCGGCCCCTTCACCACCAGCACTGATCCTGCGGGCATCTCTTCCAGTCCCAGGAACTGACGCGCCCGAACCGGGTCCAACGGGCGAGCGAGCCCGGTGGTTGCGGGTTGGTCTTCCGCTTCGTCGCGGATCACCTTCAAACCACGCACCCGTTCCTTGGTCCACCACCCCTCCCAGTTGATCAGACTGTCTCCCAGTTGCTGACGAGTGAGTGATTCGAGAGTGGCAATGATGGCGCGCTTGAGTGCCGTCGCGGGCTTCCTCCCACCCTTCTCCTTGGCGTCTTCTCGAGCCAGGATCGGCATCAGAATATCCACGGTGCGACGGACCAGAACATTGGCAGCGATATCGACCGCCATCATCTGCATGTCGTCGCTGCCCTGGTCCAGCACTCGACGGATCACTCGATTGGCATACTTCGATCGACACTTGCGCAGAGAATTGAGCAGATCCCTGGAGATCGCCTTGGACTTGTATCGAATCACGAACTCGCCCATCTCGGTGAAGGCATCGGGCCCCTTGAACCCGGCCACCCCCTGGAGCAGAAACCAGTAGATATCGTCGGGCCCCTTCTCCAGCGCTGCTGCAGTAGCGAGCACCGAAGCGGCGCCGTCGCGGCCCGGCATCTTTCCGACGGTACGAAGGACCTCGGCGAGTGCCGAGGCATCTCCCGACATCGCAGCCTGTTGGACTAACTTGCGGATCTCCTTGGCGGAGAGGCCATCCTCGTCCTTCGGCCGTTCCACGGCTGGAACCACTTCCGATCGGATCTCTTCGGCGAACTCAGTGGCGGGCAACAGTCGCGCGGACAGGATCAGGATTCCGATCAGCGACAGCGACAAGATTCTCAACGATGGGTTCATGAACCGACTCCTACAATGAGTGGAATCCATACGGTGGAATCCATACGGTGGAATCCAACCGAGATTCGAGGACTGTCGCAACCGGCAACATCGAGGGCCATTGTATCCCCTCAACAGGGGTCGGATGAATGCCCTATTTCGAGCCCGAATCCGATTCTAGTAGTCGCCGAGCGACGATGGAGATGATCGATTCATCGCGAAAGGTAGGATCCATCTTGTACCAGGACAGATTTCCGGCGCGATCGATCGCCACCAGAGTCCCGCCGCCGACCGCAGCATTGTACGCCTTGTAATTGCCATAGCCCTTGTCCATCTCCATCCCGACCGGAAATGCCAGACCCATCGATCCCGCCTCGACTGTCAAGGAATCCAGCTGGCCGGAGAGATCGTTTCTTCCCTTGGGAATCGCCACCCAGCCGACTCGAAGGCCCTCATGCCAATGGGTCACATAGAGCTGTTGAAGATTATTGATCGTGTCGCGATAACGCGCATTGTTGTAGGGGGCAAAAAGCAGCAGCACCACGTTGCCCTGCTCCTGAATCGGGTCGAGAGAAACGTTGGAGATCCAGCCGTCTCCCAGATCGAGTGAGGGAGCAGGCTTGCCCACCAGGCGAACCAATGTGTCATACACTCGTTCGGTCCTGTTGATGTAAACCTGACCGACATTGGTGATCCGATTCTCTCCCTGCCGAGTAATCAACAGTTCCTGTTCCTCACGAAAACTCTGCTCTGCTGCGAGATAATCACCCATCGCGAACTCGATGAACCCGAGGGTGAAATTGATCTCCTCGTGGTATCTCTGGAAATCACCGCGCGTCTTGACACTGAGTTTCACTGGTTTTCCACCGAGGACCACGGGCCTGCCCTCTGCGGCGGAGTGGATCACATCTTCGACCGATCTCCACCAGTGCAGGGCATCCAACAACCTCCCCGCCTCGAGCAGTGCCTTGCCCCTCAGGTGCAAAACATGGGGCAACAATTCAGACTCGAGATGATGAGCCAGAAATGAATCCGCGGTCGAAACCGCACCCGAGTGATCATGATCACGGAGTTGTGAATTGAGAAGAGCGCAACGAACCACATCGAGATCCTCGAGAGAACCGCACTGGTCGATCAGGATCCGGTACTGGCCAATCGCCTTGGCGTACTGCTGGGAGTGCCAGAAGGAGTCTGCCTTCAACCGGACCAGCCTGCAATTGATCGCCTCTCCCTCGGGAATCGCCGAGATCGCTTCCTTCAGATGAGCCTGGATCCGGGCGAAGTAGTTGCGTCGCAGGACCTGGATCCAGGACGATTCGGGATCCTTGCCATTTCTCTCCTTGTAGAGGCGGGTCGAATCGATGAAGGTCCGGTTTGAATTCAGCAGGTAGAGACGACACAGCACCGTGATGACCGCAGTTCGATACTCGCTGACCGGGAATTCGGCGAGAAAGGCCTCGCCCTCGACGATGGTCCGATCGGTCAACTGCTGCAACTCCTCCAGCGTCATCCCGATCGGCTTGCGAACATCATCCGGAATTCGCGCCTCGACACCGATGATGGCGAGCGCTTGCTCTTTTTCTCGATCCACTGCCGTTTTCTCGGTCTCGTCATCCCCAGCAGCAGTAGCAGCAGCAGGCCCGTCGGAATCGGTCGGCGACGAATCCGTCACAGTCCCATCCGTCACAGTCTCATCCGTCACAGTTCCATCCGCGAAAGCAGGACCGAACATCGGAGTCGACTCCATCATCTCGGATGGTTGCCAGGCCGCGATCGGAGCTTTGAGACCCAGGGCAGAGACCACGGGACCGGAGAGGAAGATGTGAATGGTACTGACCGCAGAAAAGAGGAAGACCGCGACCAGTAATCGCATCCAACCCCTGAAATAGAAACGAAACCGCGGTCGATCGTAAGTAAAATTGTCCATCGAGATATGGATCCTTCCGAAGTCGTTGGCGCCAACGAGTTCACGAATCCAGGCTCCCGTCTCACCTGAAGCGACGAGGGGGGGCCGGCAATCGGTAGGTGCGCCTACAGAAGCATAACGAAATTGGTCAAAAAACGCCAATCGAGGGGGAGTACCCTGACGGTGGGTCGATTCGGAAATCGACTTCAGGGTCGCAGGTCGAGGACTCTCTGGTCCGACCCACTGAGTTCGATCTGCCCGCGCGGAGGCGGCTCCAGCGGCGTCCGACGACTCTCATAGATCACATCGTAGCTTCCAGCGGAGAGGCCCGAGATGGAGTAGTTGCCCGATTCATCGATCTCACCGTTACGCCGAGGAAGACCGGGGCTGCGAGCAGACACCCGTCCGCCCTGGAGCAGAGTTCCACTGCTGTCGCGCACCTGCCCGCGGATCGAGGCGCCTCTTTCGAGCACCACCCGGACCCGTGCGCTGCCGTCCGACTTCTTCACCACCGCCACCGATTGGGTCGGAATGTACATGGAATGATCGATGGAAACGCGATAGAAACCATCGCCGAGTCCTGCGAGAATTCCTCTCCCCGTCTCGTCGGTGGTGGTATTGGCCGCCGAACGGTTGGATCCCCTTCTCGAATTCGAAGTGTCGGATGCATCTCCAGGTGGATTCTCCTCCAGAAGAGTGGCACGCAGGTTCGCCCCCCCCACCACGGTACCCGCCTGATCCACCACATCGACGATGACTCGGCCTCCGGGATCGAGTCGGATGAGAATCGAATCTTCCGGATCGGCCGCAGGAATCTGCACCGAAAAAGTAGCGGTGACGAATCCATCGGCGCTCGCCGAGACCTGGTACTGGTTCGCCCTCAATCCATCGACCTTGAATTCACCCTCCCGATTCGATCGATCCCAACGCCCCCTGTTGCTGCGCCTCTGCTCGCTGGAGGACACGCTGCGGACACTCACTCGAGCCCGCTCGATCGCTTCTCCCGTCTCCAGGTCGACCACCACTCCCCTCAGCGAGAACTCCTGTTCCAGCACCAACTCGATGGGCCCGTGGACAGGGTCGATTTCTCGCAATTGGGTCCGCAGATAGCCGGATGAATCGCACCGTACATCGACCAGGCCAGGGGCCAGTTGATCGATGGAGAAGTAACCGTCGAGCCCAGTGAGGCCTCCGCGACGGGCACCTGTTGAATCGCTGACCGAGAGCTGGGCACCATTCACCGGGGCCCCTCGTAGATCGATGACGATGCCTGAGAGAGTGGTTTCCTTCAGCAACTTCATATCGATACGCAACTGCTCATCGGCGCGGATCATTTGATCGGAAAGGAGGGCGTCGCCGAACCCCTGAGCACTGGCACGAATTGAGAATTCGCCTTCGACCAGTCCGGAGATCTGAAAGTACCCGGTCTCATCGGTTCGTGTGCTGCGGTTATTTCGATTCCAGCCGCGACTTCCGGTTTGAAAGGAGATGGTGGCGTCTGGAACGGGCATCCCGGCACCGGTCACAAGGCCGCTCACCACAGCCCCCCAGCGCAGCATCAGTTTCACTCCGGTGGTGTTCTGTCCCTGCGGATCGATCGTCAACTCTTCACTCGCCAGCAGTAATGGGAACGATGCGGTCAGGCGCCACTGCGAATCTGGACGAGGAAAAGAGATCCGAAAACTCCCGTCCGATTTCGACCAGGCAGTACTGCTGGCACTTCGATAGCGATTACGACCCCCCTGGCGCACCTGGTTGGCCGTGATGCGGGCACCGGAAACGGGCTTCCCGTCGGGTGAGTAGACGATCCCCTCCACCACCTCTGCCTCGGCAAGAACCACATCTCCCAGATCTCCGCCGACCGCTGGGTCGATCTGTTGGGTCCACTGTAGAAATCCGCGGGCGAGGATCTCCAGGCCGGTCTCATCGAGGTGCAACAGAAGACTGAATCTGCCACTGTCATCGGTGGAGGTGGAATCTCCGGTCCCCCAGTTTTGCCCCAACTGTACGCGCGCTCGGGAGATGGGGTTTCCCCTTGGATCGATCGCTCGACCGGTCAGGATCGGCGCCTTCTTCAGCACCACCTCGATCGGGTCGGGACCGGTTTCGATGGTCAGACGCTGTTGCTTCCACTCATTGCCTTTACAGGTGAGGCGATACTCGCCGGGCATCACCGTGTCGATCACAAACTCGCCACGCTCATCGGAAAGAGCCTTGGCAGAGGAGCCTCGAGGCCGTTGGGTCGCCTCCACCTCGATCCCTTCGAGGGGGTCCCCGGACTCGTCACGAACGAAGCCGCGGATCAACGCTCCTGGTTCCAGTTCCACGATGATGGGGAGAGGTGATTCTGGATCGGGTTCGATGCCTCTCAATCGACCATCGACAAAGCCCTTTGCTTGACCACTGATCTCGAAGGTGCCGAGGGGAATCCCCAGTAACTGAAATCGACCGGAAGCATCGCTGACTGCATGGGGAAGGGGTCTCGGCAACTGAGCCCAGCGACCTTGATCCGGGTCCCTCAACTGGATGATCGCTCCCTCGATCTCGATTCCCGAGGTCGACACCACGACCCCATCGATGCGTGCCCCGGTATCGAGGAGCAGGGTGATCTCTCGCGATGTACTCAGGGTCAATCGCTGACTCGCCTGAGCCAGAGGATCTTTGATGGCGTAGACCTGGTAATCGAGGCCAGGCAGCCGATTGAACTGGACCCGCCCATCGGAATCGGTACGCCCCCCCTGCATCGGTGGATTGAGCATGTACAGCAACAGCTCTTCACTGGAAAAGTACCAGGCTTCCCCACCGGCTGCCGGGTCGACCAGATTGCCGCGCACGATCACCTTTGCATCCGCAACGGCACCCTGTGAATCGATGGTTTGGACCGTCAATTGTGAGCCCCTCAGCAGCCACAGATCGCGGCGGATGGGTGCATCTTCCAGTTCGATCAGTTCATGAGCCGGAGTCACCAATGACCCTTCCGTCACCGCGGCGACCAGATACGATCCCCGATTCAGATCCCGAAACTGGTACCTCCCGCGTCGGTCTGCCACCGTCTCGGAGTGCAGTATCAACGATTGTGATAGATCTTTCCTCAATGGCAGGGCCGTCAGTTGGGCTCCCCCTCCATCGCGGAGCTGCTCCCAGTCCAGCACCTCCCACAACGAGACTCCTCCCCGGTCATTGAACTGGGCAGGGAATTGAACCCGATAAAGAAAGACCTGGGCGGCCGGGGCCGCCGAACTCTCGAAGGATGAAATGAATCCAGAGATCTGTACCGGCCCCACTTCTGCAGTGCCTGCGAGATCCAGGTCCGGTTGAGAAAGAGCAGGATCGAGCGGTGGTGATTCCACCAGCGGTTCCACCGCCACCGAAGAGTGCTCGAGCGGCCCGAAATCGATCCACTGATCTCTGAGAAACCAGCCGAGGAGGAGTGTCAGTCCCACCACCAGCCCCAGTGCAATCAGTGTATTCCTCGACATGCCGACCTCCTTGGTCGTGAGCCACTTCGCTACTGCTCTCATTGGACCCGATCCGGACCATCGATGCACCTGTCGACTGGCTTCCGACAGCCACGGGATCACCCTGTAACTCTCGATATGAGGCAGTGCCAAGGAAGCGGCCATCGGCCATCGGGCCATCGGGCCATCGGGCCATCGGGTAATCGGGTAATCGGGTAATCGGGTCATCGGG
>JAAZXB010000026.1 GCA_014240375.1 Planctomycetota bacterium
GACATCTGTTCTCAGTGCGATTCTGCTCGGCGCACTGCTGCTGCTGCCTCCCCAGTTACAAGCTCAGGGGTGGGTCATCACCGGGACCGTTGCCGATGCCCTGGGGAGCCCGATTCCCCAGGCGGACCTGGATCTGTTCAACGATCTGGCCCCATCTGTAGAGATTCTGGTCAGTGGAGACACCGCCGGTCCCGACGGTACCTTTTCGATGACCATCCTCGAGGCGGTTCCTGCTGGAACCTTCTCGCTGCAGGTCGATCCCCCACCTGGATTCCTGTCGACCACCCTCTCACTCGCCCTCTCCGGAAATATGGATGTGGGAGTCATCAACCTCGGCAGTGGCTGGATCATCAGCGGAATCGTCCACGACACCAACGGCAATCCCTTGACTCCCATCGACATCGACATGAGAGGAACCAATTCCGGGTGGCTCGACTTGACCGGGGATTTCACCAATGCCGCTGGAATTTTTGAACTCACCTCGCCAGCACTGGTCGATGAATATCGAATTGTATTTTCGATGGAGACTCCCACACCGACAGTATTTCCCCTCCAGCTAGACGATGTCTTTCTGTTTGGTGACACCGACCTGGGCATAATCGTGTTGAACACAGCCTTCACCGTGACCGGTTCTATCATCGACGATACCGGAGCTCCACTATCGGGCATCGACATGAACGCCATCGATGCGCAGGGCATTCCTGCGGATCTGTTCAATGACGATTCTGATGTCAATGGCAACTTCTCCGTGTTGTTTCCGGCAGGGACCTGGAACGCGGGGCTGCGCTCAGTCGATCCCAACGCGACCCAGGAATGGATCCCACACTCCTATCCAACGATGGTCGTGGATGGACCTCTCGATCTTGGAACGGTCCAGATGTTTCCCGGCTATCACTTCATTGGTGAGGTGCAGGACTCCATTGGTAATTGGGTTGAAGGGGCCGACCTGGATGCAGAGCACTCCGCGACGGGAATCCCCATCACCGTCAACAATGACACCACCGATATCAACGGTCGATTCGACGTATTATTGCCCATCGGCTCGCTTTTGCTCGAAATCGATCCACCCCTGCTCGGTCCAGTTCTTCAGACCGTGATCGTGCCGCTCGGTGTGGTTGCAGGTGCTCCTGTCGACCTCGGGATCATCGTGCTTCCCGACGGTGTTCTGCTCTCTGGTAGGTGCATCGACTCGACTGGCGTACCGGTCGGGCTAGTCGATGTGGAACTGTTCGATTCCGCGACAGGCATTCTGTATCCGACCATCCATGAAAATGGCGCCGCCGATGGCACCTTTTCCTTTGCCATCGACCCCGGCGTTTACGATCTGATGATCATCCCGCCAGCAGCAACAGGAGTCGCTCCCACCCTTCTAGCAGGGATCAGAGTACTCACCAGTACAGACCTTGGAGATCTGGTGATGGACCCCGGTATACAACTCTCGGGAACCGTCACTGCAGCAGGAGTGGCGCAACCCGATGTGCTGATAGAGGTTTCGGATGCAGCCAGCGGTATCATCCCTGCATGGGGAACCTTGATCACGGATCCACTCGGATACTACAACGTGTCGCTGATTCCAGGAACCTACAATGTCAACTTCACCGCGCCTTTAGCCGGCGGATACGATGACCATGTCCTGACAAATCTATCTCTCGTCAACGATTTGATCCTCGACATCGACTTCGCTAACCAGGCACCGGTGGGCGTGGCCTCCTTGCTGTGCAATCCCGCTGGAAGCGCCATCGAGTTGACCTGGATCAATACAGAACCGGATTACGATACGATCACAGTCTTGAGGGAAGGGCTCATCCTCGGCCAGATCGCCGGCACAGAAAACCAGTTCCTGGACTTGTCCCCACTGGTCGGAATCCCGGCCCTGTATGAGATCATGGCCACACGCAATGGATTGAACTCCCCGAGCAGTCCTTGCAGCGTCACCGCACCGATAGTATTCGTCCGCTGTGATGCGAGCCCGGATGGCCTGGTCAGCATCGCAGATGCAGTGGCGATCCTCAACCACATGTTTACCCAGGGATCTCTGTCCTGTCTGGATGCCGCCGATTGCAACGACTCGGGAGAGATCAACATTGCCGACCCGGTGGCCGTGCTGCAGTTCCTCTTCATCACCGGAACTACACCGCCGATTCCTTACCCCACTGCCGATGTCGATCCGACGCCGGACTCACTCGGTTGTTCCTGATCCAGACCCACTGACTCTCTCTGGATTCGGCTGGCAACGCGGTTCAGATGGCAACGCGGTTCGGAGTCCAACTGGGTTCGGAGTCCCACTGGGTTCGGAGTCCCACTGGGTTCGGAGTCCCACTGGGTTCGGATGGCAACTGGGTTCGGAGTCCAACGCGGTTCTGGTTCCACCTCCCACGTTCCGGGACGCAAACCTCGAACCTCATAATCCCTGGCGGACCTTTTCTCGATGCACTGCCTGGAGGATTCCCTCCCAGCTCTTGTCCGCCAGTTTCCTGCCATTGAGGTAGAGCACAGGGGTGCGATCGATGCCGAGGCGTTGGCCCTCATCCAGGTCTTCGGTGATCATCATGACCAGAACGGGTGAGAGTCGATCTCTCTCGAATCGCTCGAGATCGAGACCGATCTCTTTCGCCAGCGCGGTGATGGTGGCGGCGGAGAGCGAGTCCTGAAGTTTGAACAGGCCAGTTCCCATCTCCCAGTATTTCCCCTGGAGGCGAGCCGCTTCCGCAGCCAGTGCTGCTGTCATCGACATCGGGTGAATCGATCCAAGGGGTTGATTTCGCACCACCACTTGCACCTGATCCTGGTGCACCTCCTGCACTTTCTCGAGAAATTCCCAGAGATCCTTGCAGCGCTCGCACTGGAAATCGACGAACTCGATGAACTGGATCGGCGCATCGCTGGGCCCTCGGGTTGCTCGGCCGTCGGTTTCGATGATGTGGACGGGCGGGCTCGGCTTCTTCAAGTAAATCACCACGTCTGCAGCGGCCCTCATCCTCTCGGCAAAACGAGCTTCCAGCACGATCCGTCTCTCCGATAACAGATGAGCACGGATCGATTCACTGATCTGATCCAGATCACCGACGATTCGAGTACGGTTCATGTTGAAGAAGGACTCGACTTCCGAATCCTTCACCGCTTCCAGCTTGGAATACACTTCCTGCTGGAGGAGTTGCCTCCCATCGATCCCTTGCTTCTTGCATTCCGCCTGGAGCAGCCTGTCATTGATTCGTCGATTCAATTCGCCGATCTCGATCTCATACTTCTTCCAGTCGTACTCGTGCTCAAGATCCTCCAGGCCTTCCTCGATATCGAGAATCCTGAGCGGTTCTTCACCCACCATCACCACCACATCATCCATTCCGAGGTCGAGAACTCTCTTCCGGAGTGGCTCCAGTTGATACTCAACTGGAATTCTCTGACTGATCTCCTCCAGCAGTGTGCGACCTATCTGGGCCGCTTGCTTGCGCATTACAGCGGCGTTCACTTCCTCACGCACCTGTTCGAGGTCTGAACCGTACAGATCTGGAGCGGAACGCAGTTCCTTCAGCAGTTGCTGCTCGGTCGGTGGAGACATCGATTGCATGATCGCTTTCTCGATGAACTCTTCTCGATTCAATCCGAGGCTACGGGCTTCCTGTCGAAACAGACGGTCCTGAGTGGCGATCTGAACCAGGTCAATTCTCGCCGCGATCCGCTCGACCATCAGCGATTCAAGTTGACCACCGACCCACTGGCCCAGTTGCAACTGCGGAATCTGTTCGTTGCCGATCGCTGCCACGATCCCCTCGGGGGTGATCTGTGGGCAATCCTGGTCGACAGTGATCGTGGTGGGATCCTGCAACACAATCCTCCCTGGCTGCGAGAGCAACAATTCCAGGGTCAGTAGCGCAGAGATCACCAGCATCAGTTTCCTTTCTTGTGGTCGCGAAGCCTGGGAATGATCCAGCCACTGACTGGTTCGAATCGGTTTTCTGCCAGATTGACCTTGAGGACATGGGAACCCAGTGCACCGATGTGTCGAGAAGGACTGAACGAGAGGGGCGGAGTCAGTCCAGTCCGTAACTGCTGGATCTCCTCCAGTTTCTCGATGAAGAGATCTCTACTGAGTCTCCTTCCACAGTTCTCGACAGCTTCCTGGACCAGTTTCACGGCGGAAAGCGCAGAACTCTGAACCGCAGGACTCTCGATCTTGAATCCGGTGTCCTTGGCGAGGTAGAGCAACCAGGTTAAATCCGATTTCCGACGATCGCGTTCCAGCACGCTCGGAAATGAGATGTAGGTGCGATCACCCATCGATACAGGCAAGGAAAAGGCGTCCCGTCCGAGCACGCTTCCAAGTGTGTAGATTTTCGTGGTCGAGTCGAGCACCTCTAGCCGCAGAGATAAGCGTGTTGTTTGCGTACCTGAAGCGAGCACCACCACCGCTTCAGCGCCGGAATCCTCCAACGCCTGGGCGAGCAGGATCGGATCAAAGTGCCCCTCTGCCGGGACCAGTTCAAGCACCGGTTCAGTTCCGAAGATGGCGAGTTGCTCCAGTACTCCACTACGAGCACCGTCGAAGGCAGGGTCAGACGCAACCACTAGCGCCACCGGAGGTATGCGATCCGGAGTCTCGGTGCAGATGAATTCGACCAACGACCTGGACTGGTGGTAGTAACTGGGGAACAGATAATAAATCCATGGAAAGGGTGGATCCTGCGGACTTGGAGTGGTGGTGATGGGGCCGATCATCAGCAGTTTCTTTCGCGAGAGGATTTCATCCATCCCCTCGACCTTGGTCGGAAGGTGACAACCGACCAGTGCGAAGACATCTTTCTCGCTGATTTTCTCGAACGCCCTCAGTGCTCCTTCTGGAGTCGACTCGCTATCCTCGATCACCCAATCGATGGAACGGCCGTAGAGTCCCTCGGGTCCGATTTGTTGCGACCACGCCATCAAGGCCGTACGAACACTCTCTCCCGAGCGACGATGCTGCCCTGTCAGAGGAAGTACGGTACCGAGCCTCAACTTGTCATCCTTGACGCCGGGATCGAAGACTTGTTCCCTTCCCAAAATCTTCAGATAAGCTTCCAGGTCCAGTAACTGCGAAGATGACATCTTGTAGCGAGGCATTCCCGGATGCAGTTTGACCCCGTCAGGATCGACTCCATCCACGATCGCCCTTCTCAACGACTCGCCGTCGAAGGCACTTCTCCTGCGCCCACTCAATTCGACGGTGGCGGGTCGGGTCAGGTCTTTCCAGCGAATCGGCGGAGGGATCAGTCCCCCCTCACGCGTGCCTTTTCCGCCTTCACCGTGGCAAGAACTGCAGGGGAAAGAGGTCGCGGGCAGTTCCAGGTCCGCGTTGGCCAGCAGCAGTCGAATCTCAGGCCCAGCGGTCTTACCGGTGAGATAGATCTCCCCACCACGCATCGCACTGGTCGGGTGCGGTCCATCGGGACCATCGCTCCCGGTGAGGAAACCCAATATCAGAGTGAGCCAAAATGGCAAGATCACTTTTTCGTTCCTGGGTGCACGGGGATCTCGAAGAGAGGAGAATTCCTGAAGGTCAGGCCACGGCTCTCTACCTGAACCAACAATCCAAATCGGAGTTGCTCCGGGAATGAACCGAGGCACTGGTATATTCCATCTCCCTCGGGCAGTGCCGCCAATCGCTCCTGGAAGGAACCATCGAGGGGAAATAGCATCACTTGAACATCTTCAAGACCGTCGACCGGATCACCCGTTTCTGAATCGATGACCGCCACTCTCAGTGACACTTGATCTCCAGCACGAATCTTGTCCTCTGGCTCAAGAAATTTGACGCCTACAGGAGTGACGACCTCGGCCACAGGAATCTGATCGTCTCGTTTCACTTCCACCTCGAAGCCCACCAATGCTCTGGGTTGATCGAGCAGGAAAGGAACATCGAGAATCCCCGGTCGATCGAATCGAACATAGGTCGAGTATTCTCCAGGACCCGATTCTTGAAGCGATCGATCCATCACCAGTACCCCGCGAGGGATTCTCTTGTAGGTCTGGAAGTTACCCATCGATGCCATCATTCCCTCGACATAGTAGTAGATCAGTTTGTCGGCAGAGTTCCCCACGAACATCGAATTTCCCTCGGGAGTCGGTGCCAACAACGAGGTGATCTGTCTTCCTGCGGAAGTACTATCCATCGAATCGCGTCCGATCCCCAGTTCTGTCACGACCAGTTCTTCGCTAGCGAGACGATTCAGGTCGACCAGGATGATGTTGGCACGCTGGGTGTCGTGAATGTAAGCGAAGGAAGATGTACAGATGACACGGTCCGGTGCGAGCGCAGTGGTGATCGTGTCGACCAGTTTCTTCGAAGCGGTGTCGAGGATTGCCACCTCACCTTCGCTGGGACTGGAGAGAAAGGCGAAACGCCCCGTGGGGTCGACCGAGACATCGACCACTCCCCTGGGGATCTCCAGGCTTCGAGTCACCTGGGCACGTTCAGGATCCACCACTCTCAGTCGATTCTCATTGCTGCAGGCGATCAAGAAACGAGCCGCCAGCGGCGCATACTGGAGAGCGAGAGGGGTCTTCCCCACCTCGATTGTACGGACCCGTGATCGATCATTCAGATCGACGATGGTGACGGTCCCATCTTCGGTATTGGTCGCTGCTAGCCAGTTCGAATCGGGATCGACCGCCGTGACATGACGTCCTTTTCCCAGCGGAATCCTCGGGCCCTCTTCGAGCGAGATCAGATCGATGGAAGCCAGCTGGTCAGTCCCGTCGAGAGAAACCCATGCAATCTCATGATTCTCCTGAATCAATACCTTGACCGGCTCGGTTCCCTCCCCGAATTCGATTTTCTTTTCGATCTGAGCACGAGTCAAATCGATGACCAGCAGTTGACCTTCATCCGGCAAGGTCACCAGGAGTTTTTCATGGATCTCGTCGATTGCCCAGTCGACCGGATCTCCAGGGATTCCAATCAGATTACGAAGTTTGGTGATGCTAAAGGAAATCTGCGGATCGATGATGGAGATGGAGCGATCGCCATTGAGTACCAGCAAGTAGTACTTGTTGAGATCATGATCCGCTGGGACGCTGATCAATCCTCCGAGAAATTTTGAAGTCAAATCCTTCAGTTGCTCTTTGTTCGGTGGAAATTTTCCCTCGCGCCCATGCATCCAACTGAGCGGATGCAATCCGGTCAATGGCTCTCCTGAGTTGGCATCGCGAATCGTGTAGGTCACCCTGGCATCGACTCCCTGACGAAGTTCGGTGGCTCCATCCAACGGTTCGATCTCGAGTTGGATCCGCAGCCCCTCGACGACCTGTTCCTGGATCAGCGAATCCCCCTGCTGCGATTCCACAGATTGCTCGCCGAGAATTGGCGATGAGACGGAAATGGTATCGAACGGGAGCCCCGCAAGCAGGAGTATCCAGAAGATGAAGCGCAGCGGTTGGGGCCGCCACTGGGTGTGATCATTCGACATCGGATCCTCCGGGAGGAATGGGATTAACAATACCCGATGTAAGTTTACAACACCCCCGCCAAGACCACTACCTCCCACCCCGAATCAGGGGCAATTTGCCGCTCCAACACAGCCCAGAGTGTCGACGGTTGGATCGGCTCCGCAACCAGGGAATGGAGCGGTTGGAGCGGTTCCAGTGCCGAAAATTGCCGCCAAACCTGAAACTACGTCAGCCAGGTTCACCGCAGAATCGTCGTTAACATCCAGCGCTGAGAGACAGTTTACGGTTCCATTGCCGAATAGCACCTCCAGCGACAGCACCGGGTCCGAAATATCGAACGATCCATCGTTATTTCCGTCTCCTCGGACGAACTGAGGCAGGGCGACCACCACGATGTACCCGACCCGGTTGAGCACGCTGGTTCCGCCAGGTCCGGTAACACTCAGTGAGACGTCGTAGTTGCCTGCGTTGGCATAACTGTGACTCGGATTCTGTAGCGTCGAGGTGGTGCCATCGCCGAAGGTCCAGTTCCAGCTGCTGGCGGGACCACCGCTGGAGAGGTCGCTGAAGACCACCGTCATTCCGACGGTTCCACTCGTCGGGGTACCGGAGAAATCAGCGATCGGTGCCAACTCTGCCACGGTGATGTAGCCGGTACGCGCGAGGGAATCACTGCCGCCCGGTCCGCTGACACTCAGCGAGACATCGTAGCTGCCGGCAGTTGCGTAACTGTGGCTCGGGTTCTGTTGTGTCGAAGTGGTGCCATCGCCGAAGGTCCAGCTCCAGCTGCTGGCAGGGCCACCGCTGGAGATGTCGCTGAAGACCACCGTCATCCCGACGGTGCCACTGGTCGGAGTGCCGGAGAAATTCGACACGGGAGCCAACTCTGCCACGGTGATGTAACCGAGACGAGAGAAGCTGTCACTGCCGCCCGGTCCGCTGACACTCAGCGAGACATCGTAGCTGCCGGCGGTCGCGTAACTGTGGCTCGGGTTCTGTAGGGAGGAAGTACCTCCATCGCCGAAGGTCCAGCTCCAGCTGCTGACAGGGCCACCGCTGGAGTTATCGCTGAAGACCACTGTCATCCCGACGGTTCCACTGGTCGGAGTGCCGGAGAAATTCGATACGGGAGCCGGCTCTGCCACGGTGATGTAGCCGGTACGCGCGAGGGAATCACTTCCGCCCGGTCCGCTGACACTCAGCGAGACATCGTAGCTGCCGGCAGCTACGATGTCTCGCTGAGTGTCAGCGGACCGGGCGGAAGTGATTCCCTCGCGCGTACCGGCTACATCACCGTGGCAGAGCCGGCTCCCGTATCGAATTTCTCCGGCACTCCGACCAGTGGAACCGTCGGGATGACAGTGGTCTTCAGCGATAACTCCAGCGGTGGCCCTGTCAGCAGCTGGAGCTGGACCTTCGGCGATGGAGGTACTTCCTCCCTACAGAACCCGAGCCACAGTTACGCGACCGCCGGCAGCTACGATGTCTCGCTGAGTGTCAGCGGACCGGGCGGCAGTGACAGCTTCTCTCGTCTCGGTTACATCACCGTGGCAGAGTTGGCTCCCGTGTCGAATTTCTCCGGCACTCCGACCAGTGGCACCGTCGGGATGACGGTGGTCTTCAGCGACATCTCCAGCGGTGGCCCTGCCA
The DNA here is from genome assembly GCA_014240375.1 of Planctomycetota bacterium. Taxonomy (GTDB): domain Bacteria; phylum Planctomycetota; class UBA8108; order UBA1146; family UBA1146; genus QNYK01. Next base: position 9,073 of record JAAZXB010000026.1, read on the forward strand.
GCAGCTGGAGCTGGACCTTCGGCGATGGCACCACTTCGACACAACAGAACCCGAGCCACAGTTACGCAACTGCCGGCAGCTACGATGTCTCGCTGAGTGTCAGCGGACCGGGCGGCAGTGATTCCCTCGCGCGTACCGGCTACATCACCGTGGCAGAGTTGGCACCGATCGCTGATTTCTCCGGTACCCCGACGAGTGGAACCGTCGGAATGACGGTGGTCTTCAGCGACCTCTCCAGCGGTGGTCCCGCCAGCAGCTGGAACTGGACCTTCGGCGATGGCACCACCTCGACGCTACAGAATCCGAGTCACAGTTATGCCAACGCAGGCAACTACGACGTCTCACTGAGTGTTACCGGACCTGGCGGAACCAGCGTGCTCAACCGGGTCGGGTACATCGTGGTGGTCGCCCTGCCTCAGTTCGTCCGAGGAGACGGAAATAACGATGGATCGTTCGATATTTCGGACCCGGTGCTGTCGCTGGAGGTGCTATTCGGCAATGGAACCGTAAACTGTCTCTCAGCGCTGGATGTTAACGACGATTCTGCGGTGAACCTGGCTGACGTAGTTTCAGGTTTGGCGGCAATTTTCGGCACTGGAACCGCTCCAACCGCTCCATTCCCTGGTTGCGGAGCCGATCCAACCGTCGACACTCTGGGCTGTGTTGGAGCGGCAAATTGCCCCTGATTCGGGGTGGGAGGTAGTGGTCTTGGCGGGGGTGTTGTAAACTTACATCGGGTATTGTTAATCCCATTCCTCCCGGAGGATCCGATGTCGAATGATCACACCCAGTGGCGGCCCCAACCGCTGCGCTTCATCTTCTGGATACTCCTGCTTGCGGGGCTCCCGTTCGATACCATTTCCGTCTCATCGCCAATTCTCGGCGAGCAATCTGTGGAATCGCAGCAGGGGGATTCGCTGATCCAGGAACAGGTCGTCGAGGGGCTGCGGATCCAACTCGAGATCGAACCGTTGGATGGAGCCACCGAACTTCGTCAGGGAGTCGATGCCAGGGTGACCTACACGATTCGCGATGCCAACTCAGGAGAGCCATTGACCGGATTGCATCCGCTCAGTTGGATGCATGGGCGCGAGGGAAAATTTCCACCGAACAAAGAGCAACTGAAGGATTTGACTTCAAAATTTCTCGGAGGATTGATCAGCGTCCCAGCGGATCATGATCTCAACAAGTACTACTTGCTGGTACTCAATGGCGATCGCTCCATCTCCATCATCGATCCGCAGATTTCCTTTAGCATCACCAAACTTCGTAATCTGATTGGAATCCCTGGAGATCCGGTCGACTGGGCAATCGACGAGATCCATGAAAAACTCCTGGTGACCTTGCCGGATGAAGGTCAACTGCTGGTCATCGATTTGACTCGTGCTCAGATCGAAAAGAAAATCGAATTCGGGGAGGGAACCGAGCCGGTCAAGGTATTGATTCAGGAGAATCATGAGATTGCATGGGTTTCTCTCGACGGGACTGACCAGCTGGCTTCCATCGATCTGATCTCGCTCGAAGAGGGCCCGAGGATTCCGCTGGGAAAAGGACGTCATGTCACGGCGGTCGATCCCGATTCGAACTGGCTAGCAGCGACCAATACCGAAGATGGGACCGTCACCATCGTCGATCTGAATGATCGATCACGGGTCCGTACAATCGAGGTGGGGAAGACCCCTCTCGCTCTCCAGTATGCGCCGCTGGCGGCTCGTTTCTTGATCGCCTGCAGCAATGAGAATCGACTGAGAGTGGTGGATCCTGAACGTGCCCAGGTGACTCGAAGCCTGGAGATCCCCAGGGGAGTGGTCGATGTCTCGGTCGACCCCACGGGGCGTTTCGCCTTTCTCTCCAGTCCCAGCGAAGGTGAGGTGGCAATCCTCGACACCGCTTCGAAGAAACTGGTCGACACGATCACCACTGCGCTCGCACCGGACCGTGTCATCTGTACATCTTCCTTCGCTTACATTCACGACACCCAGCGTGCCAACATCATCCTGGTCGACCTGAATCGTCTCGCTAGCGAAGAACTGGTCGTGACAGAACTGGGGATCGGACGCGATTCGATGGATAGTACTTCCGCAGGAAGACAGATCACCTCGTTGTTGGCACCGACTCCCGAGGGAAATTCGATGTTCGTGGGGAACTCTGCCGACAAACTGATCTACTACTATGTCGAGGGAATGATGGCATCGATGGGTAACTTCCAGACCTACAAGAGAATCCCTCGCGGGGTACTGGTGATGGATCGATCGCTTCAAGAATCGGGTCCTGGAGAATACTCGACCTATGTTCGATTCGATCGACCGGGGATTCTCGATGTTCCTTTCCTGCTCGATCAACCCAGAGCATTGGTGGGCTTCGAGGTGGAAGTGAAACGAGACGATCAGATTCCTGTGGCCGAGGTCGTCACTCCTGTAGGCGTCAAATTTCTTGAGCCAGAGGACAAGATTCGTGCTGGAGATCAAGTGTCACTGAGAGTGGCGGTCATCGATTCAGAAACGGGTGATCCGGTCGACGGTCTTGAAGATGTTCAAGTGATGCTATTTCCCCTCGATGGTTCCTTCCAGGAGCGATTGGCGGCACTGCCCGAGGGAGATGGAATATACCAGTGCCTCGGTTCATTCCCGGAGCAACTCCGATTTGGATTGTTGGTTCAGGTAGAGAGCCGTGGCCTGACCTTCAGGAATTCTCCTCTCTTCGAGATCCCCGTGCACCCAGGAACGAAAAAGTGATCTTGCCATTTTGGCTCACTCTGATATTGGGTTTCCTCACCGGGAGCGATGGTCCCGATGGACCGCACCCGACCAGTGCGATGCGTGGTGGGGAGATCTATCTCACCGGTAAGACCGCTGGGCCTGAGATTCGACTGCTGCTGGCCAACGCGGACCTGGAACTGCCCGCGACCTCTTTCCCCTGCAGTTCTTGCCACGGTGAAGGCGGAAAAGGCACGCGTGAGGGGGGACTGATCCCTCCGCCGATTCGCTGGAAAGACCTGACCCGACCCGCCACCGTCGAATTGAGTGGGCGCAGGAGAAGTGCCTTCGACGGCGAGTCGTTGAGAAGGGCGATCGTGGATGGAGTCGATCCTGACGGGGTCAAACTGCATCCGGGAATGCCTCGCTACAAGATGTCATCTTCGCAGTTACTGGACCTGGAAGCTTATCTGAAGATTTTGGGAAGGGAACAAGTCTTCGATCCCGGCGTCAAGGATGACAAGTTGAGGCTCGGTACCGTACTTCCTCTGACAGGGCAGCATCGTCGCTCGGGAGAGAGTGTTCGTACGGCCTTGATGGCGTGGTCGCAACAAATCGGACCCGAGGGACTCTACGGCCGTTCCATCGATTGGGTGATCGAGGATAGCGAGTCGACTCCAGAAGGAGCACTGAGGGCGTTCGAGAAAATCAGCGAGAAAGATGTCTTCGCACTGGTCGGTTGTCACCTTCCGACCAAGGTCGAGGGGATGGATGAAATCCTCTCGCGAAAGAAACTGCTGATGATCGGCCCCATCACCACCACTCCAAGTCCGCAGGATCCACCCTTTCCATGGATTTATTATCTGTTCCCCAGTTACTACCACCAGTCCAGGTCGTTGGTCGAATTCATCTGCACCGAGACTCCGGATCGCATACCTCCGGTGGCGCTAGTGGTTGCGTCTGACCCTGCCTTCGACGGTGCTCGTAGTGGAGTACTGGAGCAACTCGCCATCTTCGGAACTGAACCGGTGCTTGAACTGGTCCCGGCAGAGGGGCACTTTGATCCGATCCTGCTCGCCCAGGCGTTGGAGGATTCCGGCGCTGAAGCGGTGGTGGTGCTCGCTTCAGGTACGCAAACAACACGCTTATCTCTGCGGCTAGAGGTGCTCGACTCGACCACGAAAATCTACACACTTGGAAGCGTGCTCGGACGGGACGCCTTTTCCTTGCCTGTATCGATGGGTGATCGCACCTACATCTCATTTCCGAGCGTGCTGGAACGCGATCGTCGGAAATCGGATTTAACCTGGTTGCTCTACCTCGCCAAGGACACCGGATTCAAGATCGAGAGTCCTGCGGTTCAGAGTTCTGCGCTTTCCGCCGTGAAACTGGTCCAGGAAGCTGTCGAGAACTGTGGAAGGAGACTCAGTAGAGATCTCTTCATCGAGAAACTGGAGGAGATCCAGCAGTTACGGACTGGACTGACTCCGCCCCTCTCGTTCAGTCCTTCTCGACACATCGGTGCACTGGGTTCCCATGTCCTCAAGGTCAATCTGGCAGAAAACCGATTCGAACCAGTCAGTGGCTGGATCATTCCCAGGCTTCGCGACCACAAGAAAGGAAACTGATGCTGGTGATCTCTGCGCTACTGACCCTGGAATTGTTGCTCTCGCAGCCAGGGAGGATTGTGTTGCAGGATCCCACCACGATCACTGTCGACCAGGATTGCCCACAGATCACCCCCGAGGGGATCGTGGCAGCGATCGGCAACGAACAGATTCCGCAGTTGCAACTGGGCCAGTGGGTCGGTGGTCAACTTGAATCGCTGATGGTCGAGCGGATCGCGGCGAGAATTGACCTGGTTCAGATCGCCACTCAGGACCGTCTGTTTCGACAGGAAGCCCGTAGCCTCGGATTGAATCGAGAAGAGTTCATCGAGAAAGCGATCATGCAATCGATGTCTCCACCGACCGAGCAGCAACTGCTGAAGGAACTGCGTTCCGCTCCAGATCTGTACGGTTCAGACCTCGAACAGGTGCGTGAGGAAGTGAACGCCGCTGTAATGCGCAAGCAAGCGGCCCAGATAGGTCGCACACTGCTGGAGGAGATCAGTCAGAGAATTCCAGTTGAGTATCAACTGGAGCCACTCCGGAAGAGAGTTCTCGACCTCGGAATGGATGATGTGGTGGTGATGGTGGGTGAAGAACCGCTCAGGATTCTCGATATCGAGGAAGGCCTGGAGGATCTTGAGCACGAGTACGACTGGAAGAAGTATGAGATCGAGATCGGCGAATTGAATCGACGAATCAATGACAGGCTGCTCCAGGCGGAATGCAAGAAGCAAGGGATCGATGGGAGGCAACTCCTCCAGCAGGAAGTGTATTCCAAGCTGGAAGCGGTGAAGGATTCGGAAGTCGAGTCCTTCTTCAACATGAACCGTACTCGAATCGTCGGTGATCTGGATCAGATCAGTGAATCGATCCGTGCTCATCTGTTATCGGAGAGACGGATCGTGCTGGAAGCTCGTTTTGCCGAGAGGATGAGGGCCGCTGCAGACGTGGTGATTTACTTGAAGAAGCCGAGCCCGCCCGTCCACATCATCGAAACCGACGGCCGAGCAACCCGAGGGCCCAGCGATGCGCCGATCCAGTTCATCGAGTTCGTCGATTTCCAGTGCGAGCGCTGCAAGGATCTCTGGGAATTTCTCGAGAAAGTGCAGGAGGTGCACCAGGATCAGGTGCAAGTGGTGGTGCGAAATCAACCCCTTGGATCGATTCACCCGATGTCGATGACAGCAGCACTGGCTGCGGAAGCGGCTCGCCTCCAGGGGAAATACTGGGAGATGGGAACTGGCCTGTTCAAACTTCAGGACTCGCTCTCCGCCGCCACCATCACCGCGCTGGCGAAAGAGATCGGTCTCGATCTCGAGCGATTCGAGAGAGATCGACTCTCACCCGTTCTGGTCATGATGATCACCGAAGACCTGGATGAGGGCCAACGCCTCGGCATCGATCGCACCCCTGTGCTCTACCTCAATGGCAGGAAACTGGCGGACAAGAGCTGGGAGGGAATCCTCCAGGCAGTGCATCGAGAAAAGGTCCGCCAGGGATTATGAGGTTCGAGGTTTGCGTCCCGGAACGTGGGAGGTGGAACCAGAACCGCGTTGGACTCCGAACCCATTTGCCATCCGAACCCAGTGGGACTCCGAACCCAGTGGGACTCCGAACCCAGTGGGACTCCGAACCCAGTGGGACTCCGAACCCAGTGGGACTCCGAACCCAGTTGGACTCCGAACCGCGTTGCCATCTGAACCGCGTTGCCAGCCGAATCCAGAGAGAGTCAGTGGGTCTGGATCAGGAACAACCGAGTGAGTCCGGCGTCGGATCGACATCGGCAGTGGGGTAAGGAATCGGCGGTGGAGTTCCGGTGATGAAGAGGAACTGCAGCACGGCCACCGGGTCGGCAATGTTGATCTCTCCCGAGTCGTTGCAATCGGCGGCATCCAGACAGGACAGAGATCCCTGGGTAAACATGTGGTTGAGGATCGCCACTGCATCTGCGATGCTGACCAGGCCATCCGGGCTCGCATCACAGCGGACGAATACTATCGGTGCGGTGACGCTGCAAGGACTGCTCGGGGAGTTCAATCCATTGCGTGTGGCCATGATCTCATACAGGGCCGGGATTCCGACCAGTGGGGACAAGTCCAGGAACTGGTTTTCTGTGCCGGCGATCTGGCCGAGGATGAGCCCTTCCCTCAAGACTGTGATCGTATCGTAATCCGGTTCTGTATTGATCCAGGTCAACTCGATGGCGCTTCCAGCGGGATTGCACAGCAAGGAGGCCACGCCCACCGGTGCCTGGTTAGCGAAGTCGATGTCGAGGATCAAATCGTTGACGAGAGATAGATTTGTCAGGACATGGTCATCGTATCCGCCGGCTAAAGGCGCGGTGAAGTTGACATTGTAGGTTCCTGGAATCAGCGACACGTTGTAGTATCCGAGTGGATCCGTGATCAAGGTTCCCCATGCAGGGATGATACCGCTGGCTGCATCCGAAACCTCTATCAGCACATCGGGTTGCGCCACTCCTGCTGCAGTGACGGTTCCCGAGAGTTGTATACCGGGGTCCATCACCAGATCTCCAAGGTCTGTACTGGTGAGTACTCTGATCCCTGCTAGAAGGGTGGGAGCGACTCCTGTTGCTGCTGGCGGGATGATCATCAGATCGTAAACGCCGGGGTCGATGGCAAAGGAAAAGGTGCCATCGGCGGCGCCATTTTCATGGATGGTCGGATACAGAATGCCTGTCGCGGAATCGAACAGTTCCACATCGACTAGCCCGACCGGTACGCCAGTCGAGTCGATGCACCTACCAGAGAGCAGAACACCGTCGGGAAGCACGATGATCCCGAGGTCGACAGGAGCACCTGCAACCACACCGAGCGGCACGATCACGGTCTGAAGAACTGGACCGAGCAGGGGTGGATCGATTTCGAGCAAAAGCGAGCCGATGGGCAATAATACGTCGAATCGACCGTTGATATCGGTGGTGTCATTGTTGACGGTGATGGGGATTCCCGTCGCGGAGTGCTCTGCATCCAGGTCGGCCCCTTCAACCCAATTACCAATGGAGTCCTGCACCTCACCAATGAAGTGATAGCCGGGAAACATCTGGACCGTTCCAAGATCGAGAGGTCCATCCACGACCATCGTTGGATAGGAGTGTGGGATCCATTCCTGGGTCGCGTTGGGATCGACTGAGCGCAGCCCCGCGTTCCAGGTCCCTGCCGGAAACAACACGGAGAAGTTGCCATTGACATCAGAATCGTCATTGAACAGATCCGCAGGAATGCCCTGCGCATCGATGGCGTTCATGTCGATGCCCGATAGTGGAGCTCCGGTATCGTCGATGATAGAACCGGTCACGGTGAAGGCTGTGTTCAACACGATTATGCCCAGGTCGGTGTCACCAAACAGAAAGACATCGTCTAGCTGGAGGGGAAATACTGTCGGTGTGGGAGTCTCCATCGAAAATACAATTCGATATTCATCGACCAGTGCTGGCGAGGTGAGTTCAAAAATTCCAGCGGCATTGGTGAAATCCCCGGTCAAGTCGAGCCACCCGGAATTGGTTCCTCTCATGTCGATGTCGATGGGAGTCAAGGGATTGCCGTTGGTGTCGTGGACGATTCCGCTGATGATCCAGCCACTGCCGAGGTTGATGACTCCCACATCCATATTTCCGGAGAGGGCGAGTGAGAGGGTGGTCGACAGGAATCCAGGTGGGGGATCGACCTGCAGCGAGAAGGTTCCAGCAGGAACCGCCTCGAGGATGGTCATCGAAAAGGTACCGTCGGGACCGGCGGTGTCTCCACTGACCAGAATCTCTACAGATGGGGCCAGATCGTTGAACAGATCCAGGTCCGCCTGGGGAATCGGGCTCCCCAGGGCATCGGCAACGGTCCCGGTGATGACCCACCCCTGAGCTTGTAACTGGGGAGGCAGCAGCAGCAGTGCGCCGAGCAGAATCGCACTGAGAACAGATGTCCACGACATCGGCAAATCCATCCCACCCCTTCTTTCTTTCTCCACACACTGGTTGTGTTTTATTATCCACCCCGCAGGAATTTTGTAAATGATCGCTGCTCGCATTTGTTACGTTATCGTAGATTGACAATAGACTGGCATTTGCCAGGTACGAGGTCTTCAGGAGACTTCACCACTTCGTCGCCTATCCAGCACGGAGTCGGGTAAATGACCCTGCCTTTCTTTGTAAAGTGGTAGTATGGACTAGATAGTCACTTCTGGAGAAGTCTCTCACCCCTCTGGGGACTGAGGTAGACTTCAGAGAGCCCTAGATCGGACGATAATGGTCCTGAAACGGACACCTACGATTCTCATCGGCATCTGGCTTCAGTGGCTCTGCCTGCTGTCGGCAGGACCGTTGCAGGCGGACCCACCGCCGGGCTATTACAATCCAGCCAATGGATTGGTCGGGGAATCCCTGCGCCAGGCTTTGCACTCCATCATCGATGATCATCAACGATTTCCCTACACCAGTTCTGCGACCGATACCTGGGACATCGTCGGTGCCGCCGACGAAGATCCAGCCAATCTTGCCAATGTGATCAACTTCTATCGCAACACCTCGGTCCCGTGGTCCGCCCAGAACACGACCAATGGCTGGAACCGGGAGCACACCTGGCCTTCATCCTATGGCTACACCAATGACAACTCCTGCAATTACCCTTACTCGGATGCTCATCACCTCCATGCGGCCAGCCCCTCCTACAATTCAGCGCGGGGCAATCGTCCCTATGACTGGTGCTTCACCAGTTGTTCCTCCTGGACCGCCGAGGGCACCCCCTTCACCAATCTCGGGAGTGGTGCCGGAAACTCCGGATCGTGGCAAGTGTGGGAAGATCGCCGAGGAGATGCGGCACGATCGATGTTCTACATGGAGACGCGGTACGAGGGAGGCACCCACTCGATCAGTGGCTGCAGCGAACCGGATCTCCGATTGACTGACAATCGTTCGCAGATCGTGTCGAACACATCGGCCAATCAGAGTGTCGCCTACATGGGACTACTCTCGACCCTGCTCGAGTGGCACATCGAGGATCCGGTCAGTGCCGAGGAACAGACGAGAAACGATGTGGTCTTCGGATATCAGGGGAATAGGAATCCTTACATCGATCATCCTGAATATGTCTGTCAGATCTGGATCTGTCCCACCTCCGATACCACCCCGCCGGCGACTCCGACCAACCTTTCGGCGGTGGCTGGAGAGTGCCAGGTCACCGTCGACTGGGCAAACAACAGCGAGAGTGACCTTTCCGGCTATTCCATCTACCGAGCGACCGCTGTTCAGGGACCGTTCACCTTGCTCACCTCCAGCGGGTCTGTCAGCAGCCTGATCGACACCGCAGTGGATGGCGGAACCCAGTACTTCTATCAGGTCACTGCGACCGATGTTTCGGGAAATGAGAGTGCCACAGGATCGACGGTGTCCGCCGTGCCGCTAACTGGCCAGGGGTGTGGAGCACCCCCCCCCGATCCCGGCGCCGTCAACCTGGTGATCTCGGAGGTGATGCCGAATCCTGCGGTGGTCAGCGACGCGGTCGGGGAATGGTTCGAGATCTTCAACCGAGGAAGTGCCACCGTCGATCTCAACGGCTGGACAATTCGCGATGACGATATCGATCTTCATCAGATCAACGCACCCGCAGGGCTTCTGATCGAACCGCTGGAGTTTCTCGTGTTGGCTCGCGATGGAAATGTCGCGACCAACGGTGGAGTGGTCGCGGATTATGTCTACGGAGGAAATCTGATCCTGGCCAACAGCATCGATGAAGTGGTGCTGATCGATCCACTGGCGGTGGAGCGAGCGAGAGTGATGTACTCTTCCGCTACTTGGCCCTTCCTGGCTGGATTCTCTGCGGAACTTCTCGACCTGCTGGCGCCCGATCCCAATGATCCAGCAGTCTGGATCAGCGCCACCACCCCCTATGGATCTGGTGATCTCGGCAGTCCTGGAGGACCCGGCTCGGCCATCGTCCCGCCTCCTCCGGGTCCACAGACGTTCATCCGTGGGGATGCCAATCGTGATTTCACCGTCGACATCAGCGATCCGATCCTGCTGCTCGATCTGCTCTTCGGCAGTACCACCCAGCTCAGTTGTGAGGACGCCGGAGACGCCAACGATGATGGAAGTCTCGATATCTCCGATGCCGTGGTCATCCTGCAAGTACTGTTCAACGGTTCCGGGCCGCTTCCACCGCCTTATCCCGTTGCAGGAGTCGATCCCACCCCTGACGCACTCGGCTGCTGAGCAACGACGCAGCAGCCACAACCAGTAGCCACCCGACCGGCGCCCCGAGGCTGGATGGGGCCAGAGTTCGATCGCCCAGTACCGAGCGCCAGCGCCGAGCAGTTCCACGAGCAGGAATCGCTGCTGCATCGATGTGAGAGCCTTGTTTCCACCAGATCGGTGACGGTGGGGTATTTCCGGTGATCGATGGGAGCGGTGCCACGAACCCGTTCTCTCCGGGAGTGGCGACACCCCGGAGCCGCATCGCCTCGCTCCCCACAGGACCGCCAGTGACCTCCCCCGACAAAGGATCACCCTCCAGTCGAGACCACCAAAGTTGTGGCATTCCGCTGGCAGTGCGGGTGACGAATCCTCTTCGGTGCGGTGGCTGGCGTTGTTCGGCAGCCGCTGCCAACAACTGCGATAGATGGGCATGAGTTTGGTCGACGGATCCGGCCAAACTGAATCGATCGAGGCCGGAATACCAGGTTGCACTGATCCCTTCTCCGATGGGGCGAATCGCCAGGATCGGCGCACCACTGCCATCGACCCAGAGCCACTTTCCATCGGGGTGACGCGAAGGCGCGTCGATGGCCACTCTGCGGCTCGGTTCCGGGGGAAGCCTCGGACCCGCTTCGATGAAGCGATCGACAGCGGATACCAGTACCGGTGACTCGACCGGTTGCCAGCCCTGTTCTGTCGATTGCACTGCATCTTGCAGCAGAGCTGCGGCATGACTGGAACTTCGAGCGTGGTGGAGTTGCCCCCCGGAATGACGACAGAGCTGTTCCACCGCGGATCGTTCGATCGAATCTCCAACCAGTACGATGTCGAGTTCGATGTCAGCCTTCATCAACGAGTCGCCGATGGCGATCCAGTCGTCCGGTGTCGTGCGCCCGTCGGTGATCACCACCAAAGAGCGACCTCCTGGATGATCGATCATCGTATCCCGGCACTGTCGCAACGCTTGACCCAGATCGGTTCCACCTCCCGCTGTGATCTGAGGAGGGATCCGCTCGATCCACGAGGAATCGATCGGAGTTCCCGGTTCGATGATCCAGTCGAGTCGATCGCGGAAGCCCGCGATGCCCCAGCGACTGTTTCGCGGGGAGCCTTCGAGGAGTGCCATCGTCCCATCGAGTAGTATCGTGGAGGATGCTCCCGAGAGACTGCCGGAGAGATCGAGTAACAACACTCCGAGATCCTGCAGTGGCGGGTCGGGTGCCGCAGGGATCGCGGTGGCGAGGATCCCTTCGAGACCGATGCGGGTCGGCTCATCGTCACAGAAGCGATCGGCGGGAAGGGCCAGAAAGGCGCCGCCCTGCTCGATCCAGGATTTCAGCGGGTCGAACAGATCTGCCGCGATGGGGATTCCATTCCAGACGATGACGGATCCCGCCGCCGGCTGTGGCAAGTGGCCGATCCCACCGACCATCGAGAACTCCGGTTGCGGTAACAACTGTGCAGCGATCGCCTCGGGATCGCTCCAGAGTGCTGCAGGGATCGATGATTCGACGATCACTACCATCCGATCGGGAGCATCGCCGAGCGGCTGCTGTGCTTCACGTTTCAGTAACCAGACTCCAGACTGCTCGGCGATCCATGGCCACTCGATGCGGGTCGTGGTGCCTTGCGGCGAGAGCGCCAGTGCCGATTTCCATCCCTCGATGGAGTATTGCTGACCCGGTCGGACGCGGGTGATCGGAGAATCGTTGAGGCGGCTCGGATCGGTCACCAGGGTGAGACCGACCCCTCGTTGTTGAACTCGCTGGATCAGATCGGGGGACGCCGGTGAGGAACTGTCGAGCAGTTGCAAAGATCGACCGGCATCGGTGGTCGCACTGATCTGTTCGAGGTTCTCGTCTCCGATCAGTGGGCGCGCCGAACTGGGCATCTGTCCGATAGCGATGGCGACGCAGATCAGCACGGTCGCCAGCAGACCACTGCGGCCGAGCCATAGCGATCCACACAGTGCCAGTAGCAGTGCCAGGATCAGCGGCAGCTGGGCGCTCGCCATCGCCGGTATCGATGGTGGCTGGCGATACGCAGTGGGCACCAGTTCCTCGATCATTCGACCCAACAGCACCGGCCAGTCGGAGCGACGCCACAGGTCTCCATCATCGGGTAGGAATCCCCAGTGGAATCCACCATCGGAGCGACCGATCAGCCCCTGACCCTGCTGATCGATCAGCAGCGGCACCCCGGTCGCCACCTGCCCCTGCAGGATGGTCCAGTATCGAGGATGGAGCCCCTCGAGTAGCGCTGGAGCGGGAGAGGCTGGGATCACCCGGGGCAGGAACAGATCGGTGGGCGCAACTGGAAACGAGATGAAGGGGCGAGAACTTGCGGTGGCGATTCCTCTGATGATGAGCAGATCGGGGTCGGTCTCGTCGAGGATGATGGATCCAGTCTGTTCCAGTACCGAGAGGACTGCCGCGACCGTTTCCAGTTGTGAGTCATCCTGGATGGCGATCGGTCGTCGCCTCGGAGGAACCTGGCAAGCCGCCGAGTGCTGCTCCCAGGAAACCACGATGGAAGTGCCCGGGGGAGGGGCGTCGATCTTCACCGTAGCCTCGCCATCATCGAGTGAGAGGGTTTCTGTCGGACCCTCTCCGATGCGCAGTTGACAGCGAGATTGTGACTCGATCCGGACATCGATGACGATCGCCTGGTCCAGAGTTCGGCGGGCACCGATCACCGTCGGGTCCGGCATCAGCAAGCGTGGTCCCGATGCGGTGAACAGCAGTGCCAGTGCCAACAGCAACGTTCGGATCGGTACGCCGTGACTGTGCTGAGGTACCGCTCGGTGCCATAGCAAGGTACTGGGGACGACCATCGTGGTGGCCGCCGCCATCCATCGAGTGCGCTGGAGCCACCACATCAGAAGGAACAACGGGGTCAGCAGCAGCCAGCCGGGATGTACGACTTCGAAGGTCATCCGGAGACCACCTCGAGGGGGCCACTGCGGTGGAGTAGCGGTCGTAAGAGCACCTCTCCTTGCTGCGAGGCATCGATCGGAAGATGGGAACCACCGCGGCGAGTCAGCCACGATCGCAGGGCACGCTGATACCTGTCGAACTGTTGTCGATATTTCTGACAGCTGGAGCGATCGATGGTGCCGATCCAGGGAGGCTCTTGTTTCGCCTCCAGTCTGACCTGACCGCTGGCGGTGGGGGTCACTTCCTCGGGGAGCCAGGGGCTGATCCAGATCGGCTTTGCCCAGCGGTTCAGTCCCTGTAGCTGGTCATCGAGATCGTCGAAGACGATGCGATCGGAGATCATCACCACTCTTCCTGGCCCAGAACCGGTCGGTTCCACTCGCTGCAGGGCGCTACGGAGATCTCCCCGGGTCGCAACTCCTGAGCGATCGCCAGCAAGGGCCACTCGCGCATTTCCGTCGTCGAGGATCCACAATCGATGAGGATCGCGACGAGATCGAGCCACCGCCAGGAACAGTTCACAGGTCCACGATACCGCTTGTGGTTTGTTGCCGAATCCCATCGAGGCTCCGCCATCGAGGATGATGGTCAGAGGCTCCGAACTATCGTCGCGATAACTGCGTGTCCAGCGCTGGCGAAGCCGCAACCATACTCGCAGGTCGAGCCGATGCAGATCGTCCCCGGGGCACCACCGGGCGTGGTTGTCGAACTCGCCGCTGGCGGCACTGCGTGAACCACGACCCTGGCCGGCGGACACTCCATCGATCGCACCCCTCCAGCGCAAGCGACCGGCGAGTCGTTCGATCAGCCGCGAGTGATTGAAGGATGACGCAGCACTCATCGAGTGCTCCAGATTTCGGTCACACCCCAGGGGCGGTCGATTTCGATGAGGGTCGAGGCATTCGGACCGTGAGTGATTCTCGGAGCCGATTGAACCCAGTGGACCGGTCTGTAGACGCCATCGTCTGGAGCCGGAGTCAGTGCATGATGACTCTTCCCGTCGCTGGAGATCCGCCACAATCGGTCCGCCAGCAGCAACACTTCATCTCCCCAGCGAGCCAGAGATGCGACCCGAAGATGAGGTCGATCCCGTTCGTCGGGCAGTGGTGGTGGTGAGAACTCCTGCAGCGAGTGGCCGTCGAATTGCATCAGCCATGTTTGACCCTTTTCGATGCCGAGGATGACGACCCGGTCGGCGGTCGCGATCAACTGATAGGCGCCGGAGCGGGGTAACGGTTCGCTCCCGGCTCGGCTCAACAGTCGTTGACCGTTCGCATCGATCAGCCAGATCTGACCCTCGTCGTCGATGGTGCCAGCGGCAAAGGCATCGGTGTCGGCAAAAGTATCGCACGGCTGCGGGTTCAGACTACCATCGATGATGGTGGGGCGGTTTGCCAGCAGTAGGAATCGCCGGGCGCCGTCACCGTCGTGAACTTCGATCAGACGAGGAGTTGCACCATCGGCCCAGGGAAGATCGGGGTGAACGGTGGCGGACGGTAGCGGGGCGAAACCGCCAACCCCGGGTAACGGCGGGGTGAGTAGTTCTTTCCACCACGATGCACGCGAAGCCCCGTTCTCAAAATAGCCGACCAGACCGGAGTCGGTCACCACCACCCGCTGTCGGTGACCCGCTGAGAGGAGCCATCGCTCGCCGCTGGGGAGCAGTGGTCGTGGTGCATCGATGGCATCGATGGTTGGCTGTTTGGCGGTCGGCTCGATGCCGTGCTGACGGGTTCCGAGGTGCTGCAGTGGGGAGGATGGGAGGGGGCCAGGAATGGTCTCGATGGAACTGGCTGGCACCGTTTCCTGCGGCAGTGAGCGAGGAGCACGGGCACCAGCCTCGGAGGTGAATAACCCCGAAACACCGGCCACATCGACCCACCAGGACTGCTTTTCCGCCGGGCGGAAATTGATCCAGCGCATCGATTCGGTATCTCGTGCTCTACGTCCAGCGTCCTCGCCAAAGGTTTGCATCGCCATCTCCATCGGTGGTGGAACCGTGGCGACTCGAAGGCATTCTTGTCGGGCCGAGGATCCGAAGATCTGGTCGAGAATCTCCGCTCTGGGCAATCCATCCCGGTCGAGCAGCGAACTGCCCTTGCGCGGGAGCCAGCGGATCAGCACTCGTTCTACAGGGCTTGAAGTATCGATCACTTGCAGCGATCGATCATCTCCGCGAAGCCAGACTCCGTCCGTGATGCGAAGCCGCAGCCCGTGACCGCCGATTTTTCCGGCGATTGAATCGCCACCGGGTGAGTGCAGTTGCCAGTGATCGAGATGGAATGGTCGATCGCTGGGGGGGAGCCCCACTCTTCGAACCGGTATACCGGCGACACTACCCATCAGTGCGCCCGCTGCAGGCAAGGTGGTCGGGGGGAGCAGTGCGACGGGATCACAGACCTCGGAGAGGTGAGTGAACTGATCGGGTAGCTTCCAGCGAGCGTCGATACCCGGCGACCATTGCACGGAAACCTCTCCTCGTGGACCGATTCGCATCGATCGCTGGATCTGCTCGGGTTGGTCGGACAGCCGTCCCGCCTGGAACCAGAGTCTCGCTTCGAGAGGGGTGCCCTCGATGGCGCGCAGCGCTGCAGAGATGGCGAGGTGGGCATCCTGTGGACGGAAGGATTGCTGCAATTGTCGCTCGATACTTTCGGGCAGGCGGTCGGCACCGAGCCAGGTCGGCCTGCGCTGGTCGAGGATGAGTCGGGTGCTCAATTCCTGGTGGCTGTTGCCGCCACCTGCCAGCCGCCACAGGGCGACGGTCCTTCGCGCAGCGGACTCGTCACCGGCATCGAGCTGTTCCAGGGCACTGCTCAATGGCGGCAACCGATCGGGTCGGGGCGGGATCGACCGCCACAGCGTGTCGATCCCCATCGAGGCGCGCCACCGCGTTCCATCCTCGGTACCCTCGTCGATCAGCGGCTCTCCTTGCCAGTGCGTCTGCCCCAGCAGCCGCGCCAGTTGTAGGCTCATTCGACCCTCCTCGGGACGAGCGCCGAGAGTGAGGAGTTGCCGCGCTTCGGCGACGAGGCCCCCCGAGATGGCGATCTCGAGTGCCGCCGCCACATCTCCTCGCTGTTGAAGTTGTGTTACGCCCCACTTCCACTGCCCCGAACGATAGGCCAGCAGTTTCAATCGGGTGCTGGAGATCTGCGCAGCGGTGGTGGAGGGGAGGGGGCCCTCGAACAACTGCACTCCGATGCGGATGTCGGCGAAGCGGTCCCTCGAGAGCTGGTGGCTGGCGACCTGGCGAGCCTGTTGCGGCCAGCCTCCTGCCAGCCACATCGATGCCAACTGATGCCGTATTCCGGAGGATGGATCGAGTTCAACGGATGTCTCGAGGATCGCCACCGCTCGCTCGTAGTATTCCTTCTCGGTGGCGATGTCGATTGCGGCCTGGACCGTTGCCAGGGACCGATGTTGGAGACCGTGCTCGGCGATGGCATCGATCAGCTCAGCCACTCGCTGCTGGTCACGAGCCCACAGGAAGGCTCGTTCGACTCTCGACCGATCGTCCGGGGAGGAGGCGATCAGCGAGACGATCGCTTCGAGCGGGTCGTCATCGTAGCCGTGAACTCCGAGGATGGGAGACAGTGCCAGTACGCTCACCAGCAGGCCGATGGGGAGTCGGCTGCCAGGGATTCGGTTGCTAGGGAGTCGGGGGAGTCGCTGAATCGTCGTCATCCCTGATGAGCCACCGCCCGGTCCACTGCCGAGACGATCTCTTCGGGACCGAGGCCATCCAGTTCCCCTTCGAGGGAGTACACCAGTCGATGTCGGATCACCTCGTGACGCCATTTCTTCCAGTCTTCATCATCGAGGTGAGTCCGGCCGTTGCGCAGCGCTTCGACCTTGCCGCTGAGAACCAGCGCCTGCAGTGCGCGCGCTCCGGCACCGAGCCGGAGGCCTCGTCGGACCGTCTCGGGAGCCGTGGGGTCCTCCGGTCGGGTCGCTGCGACCCAGTGAGCGGCCCGATCGATCACCG
>JAAZXB010000027.1 GCA_014240375.1 Planctomycetota bacterium
GCCGATCGATTGTGCACTTGCCTGTGATGCCAACGATGACGACACCATCGATATGCAGGATCTCATCACGATCACATTGTACGTGGTACTCGACGGAACGATGCCACCGCCGGTCGGATCGTGTGAGCAAGACCCGACGCCAGGAACTCTCTTCTGTGATGTGCCGTGTGATCCTCCGGTGGTGCCACCGCTCTCTGCAGAACACAGGTTTGAAGTGATGGTGACATATGTCCAGCCGCAATTTGTTGGACTGATCGTCGCCTCCACCAGTCCAGATCCTCTTCATGCATTTTCCTTCGGACTGTGTCACGACCCGGGCCAGGGGTCGGTGCAGCAGCTGGATCTGGGTGCCGATCTGCAACCGACCGCACCTGAATTCGTCGATGTTGTCATCGAGCCGGGCGGATGGACTGCGGCTGTGGTGATGAGCTTCCTCAACGCACAGCCTTTTCCAGCCGGTAGCGAACAGAGGGTCATCGAAGCGCAGTACGAGGTCGATCTCACATCGCAGCTGGGCTTCACCGAGTTCTGCCCGTGCGAAACCATCGGTGATCCGCCGCTGGCGATTCGCATGGTGACGGAAGCTGGCGAGGCGGTATGGCCCGAGTTCGATTGCTTTCCGCTGGTGATCGTCGACCCGGTCTTCTTCGTGCGCGGCGATTGCAACGGCGATGGAGGTTTCAACGTTGCCGATGCGGTGTACCTGTTGGGGCATCTCTTCGTTGGACCGGTCGTGCTTCCCTGTGAGGATGCTTGCGACATCAACGACGACGGCGGACTCGATATCTCTGATCCGGTCTATTTCCTCGCCTTCCTCTTCTCGGGAGGTGCCCTTCCGGCCCCGCCGAATCCTTCCACCGGTTGTGGCGAGGACTTCGACGACAGCGATGCATTGCAGTGCGGGCAACTGAACTGTCCCTGATCTGGCAGGTCAAAATCTGGACACGATCAGTGAGCTAGAGGCAGGGTGCTCCATCTTGGCAGTCGAGGGAATCGTCGGTGGGATCTTCTCCGCAGGACTGACCCGGTGATGGTAGTGGTGTGCCGGTGCCAAAGAGCCAGTTCAGCAGGGAGATCGGATCCGCGATGTCGAGCAGGCCATCATCATTTACATCGCAGGAATCGTTACAGGCTGGTGCTGATCCATTCATGAACAGGATGTCGAGAGCAGTGATGGAATCTGCAATGTTGATGGAACCATCGGAATTGCAATCTCCGCGGCGCATCGCAGGGGTGACCGGACCTCCTGGAATCAACGATTCCGTCAGCATCAGGCCAGCAACATCGTGGCCGGTCACCTGAACATCGCCGGAGACTGGAGCGGCACTAGAAGTGAAGGCGAAGTTGTAGAGGTATCCCCAGCGAAGAGGGTTCTGTGGCGGTGCATTCCAGCGGATGGCGGTGGAGTCGAGTTCGATCTGCCAGGGCAGATCGATGTAGCCGAGGCTTTCGATCTGCGGCGCATGGAAGTAGGGATCGCTGACCTGAACCCCTGTAGCGATGGGGATCTCGACTGTTCCGACATGGCGCGACAGATTGTGGTTCCAGATGGCGTACTCGTAGCGCCATGACGACTCGCTGGCATCGAGCGGAAAAGCTTTTGCTGCGATGATGGCCATCCCATCGGAACCATCTCCAGGAGTGATCTGCGAGATGGTACTGCCGGTCCAGGCGAGGATGGCGGGGCCGATCTGACCCGGATCGGAGAGTGAAAACTGCCATGTCTGACCCGGTGCGCCCGAGGTGATCGAAACCTGCTCGTGAATCATGTTGTCGCCTGGGTTTGGATCGTCATGAGCGATGTAGAGCGCCTCGACCACCAGATCGGAATCTGGATTTGCAGAGGGGTCGAGATCGGCATCGTGGATGCGCAAGCGTCGATCGACGGGGGTGACGCTTCCGAGCGGCCCATTCAGGATGGAATTGTTGTAGTCGTAACTGCCGCTCCATGGATCGATCTCGGAGCGCGGTCCGAGTACCGATTGGGTGCCGTTGTAGCCGGCGCTGTAGATGTCGGAACAGCCGACCCCGAGGGTGTAGGGATCGGCGGGAACGGTGCAACCGTATCCACAGGCATCGGCGGTGGTGGCGGGACCGGGAGCGTGTTTCGCCCACGAACTGCCGACCTGAACGATGCGATCCTCGGAAATCCGGTACAGGTTGAACACCATGAACGGATGCAGAGGGCTCGGGTTGCCGTGCCAGTCGAGCGGTTCGTCACCATGGTTGCAGCACACCGACTGCAGCATCAGGCCGACTTCATCTCCCTCGCGTCCCAGCTGGCTCATCTGCTGGTGATCTCCTGCGATCAGATCGGGCGCGGGGAGATACGCAGGGGGAACATCGAAGAAGACCAGCGACCATGCGACCAGCGTGCCACTTTCTCCAGCGACCAGATCTTCAATCTCGAGGGTCCATTCACCCGCGGCGATGGAGTTGCACAGATCGAGCAGCGAACCGGGACCGCTGGGCCTCATGGTGGCCCCGACATTGAAGGGGGGCGCAGCGGGTGTCGCGGGTTGCCAGTAGATGGCATCGAGACCGGAACCACTGGCACCTTCTTGCAGGACCAGTTGTTCTCCCTCGGCAGAGAGCAGTCGAATTCGTAGATCCGAAATTCTCGGATGATCGATGTCGATTTCCACTCGCAGATCGGCAGGAATTGCATTGCTGTTGACCGTGACGCTGGCGATGGTCACCGAGTCATCGGCGATGGAACCGGTCGACCCTCTGACCACTTCCACTGCAGTTCCGAGCACATCGACAGCGGTGCAGATGGGAACCGCAGAACCGCCTGTCGAACTGGACATCAGGCAGATCTCGACGGGAGCCGGCCAGAGGAATCCAGAGACCTGTTGTTGCAGAAGGGTTCCGGCGGCCACCGCACCGGTGGAAGCGTAGGGAACACCATCGATCAACAGGGCGGTCGAGGTCAGATCCGAGATCGCTTGCCAGCTGACATCGATGATTCCGCTTCCTGGCTGCGAGTCTGCGATCAGATTGTCGACCAGTGCCGGTGAAAACTGAACCGAGAGGGTGCCGGTGCCGGCGTCTCCTTGTTGCCAGCCACCGACGCGGATCCAGATCTCATCGCCGCTGCTGACCACGAGATCCTCGATCATCGAGGTGTATCCAGTGCAACCGCTGCTGTCACCGTTGCAGCCGAGCGGGACCAGCGATGAGCAGTCGCCGCCATAGGCTGCGAGAGTGGTGTCGAAGGTGGCCATCGAACAGGTGGAGATGTGCACCGACCCGTTGCCCGGTGAAATCCAGCGATACCAGATATCCTGCACCAGGTCTCCCGGCAATGATGCGGAGCAAGGGGAAGGATCGAACGGTTCGTTACTGTCGGTGGCACCGCTGGTATCGAAATCGATGGTCTCGGTGGTGAGCTCCAGCGCCCCGTTACAGTTGTCGTGGATCGGTCCACCGAGGATGGTGCAGCACTCCTGCGCACTCTCACCACCGGATACTGCAGCCACGCAGAGTTGCACCTGTTCGCCGATCCCCGGTGCTGTTCCACCGATCCAACGGGTGGCGCTTCCGTCGAGGGTGTCGAAGAGGGTTCCGTTCAGATAGATCTCCCAGTTGTCGACAGGAAGTGGTGCACCCCAGCTGGCGCTGAGACCGCCCGGTCCCGTCGAGCACTGCAAATCGATGGGGGGGATCGGTCCCGACAACTCGACGATCAGATCACCGCTACCGATGGAAGTGGTGGCCCAACCCCCGACCCGGATCAAGATCTCCTCGCCGGCAGCAACCGGCATATCGGCAACGTGAGAGGTGAAGAGGGAACAGCCGGCGGCATCGCCGTTACATCCGATCAGTTGCAGGTTGGAACAGGTTCCGCTGTAGACCGCGAGGTCGCTGTCAAAATTGGCACTGTTACAGGTGCTGACCGAGAGCAGGCCGGAAGTATCCGGGGTGAATCGCCACCACAGATCTCGGTGCAACTGTCCCAGCAGTGCACCACTACAGAGGGAATCATCGGCGGGGACGGCAGAATCGGTGGCCGAGGAGATGTCGAATGCGGTGGTGCCGACGAAGGCCACGGAGGCCCCGGAGCAATCGTCATTGACAGGTTGAGACAGGGCAGCGGCGGGCCACAGTAAAGAGAGGACCAGCCAGTATCGAAGCCACATCGAACACCTCCACTTCTGAACCTGGATCATCCAGTATCGAGGAGGGGCCATGCAATGTGTAGTTTGCAACTTCTCGACTGGACAGCAGGTCTGACGGAGGAGAACCTGAGTCGGTTGAAGGGGTGCCGATGACGCTGGGACCGATCACTCGAAAACTCCAAAAGATGGTGCCGAAACACCGCATCCTCACCGATGAAGATGAATGTCGGCTGTATGACAGTGATGGTCTGACGCTGCATCGTGGTGTGACTCCAGGCGTGCTGTTGCTGGAGAACGAGGCGGAGGTTGTCCACTCGGTAGGCGTACTTGCAGCTGCCGGCATCCCCTTCGTGGCGCGCGGTGCCGGAACCGGTCTCAGCGGCGGTGCGGTTCCGATGGGCGGTGCCTGGGTTCTCGATGTGCACCGGATGCGAAAGATCATCGACATCGATCCGTTGCAGCGCACCGCTGTGATCGAGCCGGGGGTGATCAATCTTGATCTGGATAAAGCCGCAGCGGCTCATGGACTGCGATTTGCCCCCGACCCATCGAGCCAGCGCGCCTGTACCGTCGGCGGAAACATCGCCGAGAACTCCGGCGGGCCGCACTGTTTTCTTCATGGCATGACCACACGCCACATCCTGGAGGTTCGAACAGTGCTCTCCGATGGAACGGTTCTCGATCTCCAGCGAGACACAGGAGGGATCGACTGGCGAGGTGCATTCATCGGTTCGGAAGGAACTTTTGGAGTCACGGTTCAGGCGAAGGTGAGATTGGTGCCGAGGCCTCCCTGTGTTCGTACATTCCTCGTCTCTTACTCCTCATTGGAGGCTTCTTGTGAGGCGGTGACAGCCATCATCGCCCGCGGTCTGCGACCTGCAGCACTGGAAATTCTCGATCGATTGACCATCGGGGCGGTCGAGGCGTCGGTGTTTCGTGCGGGTTATCCAGAAGACGCGGAAGCGGTACTGCTGATCGAACTCGAGGGTCTCACTGGTGAAGTGGAGGAGGCGGCCGAAGCGGTTCGCAGCGCTGCGGTGGGCGAACAGACCATCGGGATCGAGGAAGCGCTCGACGAAGAATCGAGAGAAAGACTGTGGCGCGGAAGAAAGGGAGCGTTTGGAGCGATGGGCAGAATCGCCAGCGATCTGTATGTTCTCGATGCCGTGGTGCCGAGATCAAAACTGTCGCAAGCCATCAGCGGAATCCAGCAGATCGGTCGTGACCAGGGTGTGGTGTTGAGCAACGTGTTCCACGCCGGGGATGGCAACCTTCATCCCAATATCTCTTTCGACGCTAACATCCCCGAGCAACGAGCCCGGGTTCTGAAAGCGGGGGATGAGATTTTGAAGTTGTGTGTGGCTCTCGGTGGCACATTGTCGGGTGAACATGGGATCGGTATGGAAAAGAGAGATCACATGCCGCTGATCTTTTCACCACAACAGTTGGAGACACAGCGGCTCCTCAGAACAGCGGTCGATCCTCACGGTCTTGCGAATCCAGGGAAGATACTTCCTGCTGGCCGTGGATGTACCGAGTCTGGATTTCGAAACTCGGATCACCTGAAGAGAACCGAGTCGATCCTCGGCCTGCCGGAGCAAAAGAAAAGGGGTGTCTCCGGGAAAGAGACACCCCTCTAACAACACCTCCAGGACGGGTCGTGGAGTTTATCTAGCAAGCACCGGTGTAGACACATTCATCCAGAGAATCTGCAGTTGGGTCTTCACCACAATTGTCGGGGCCCGGGGCAGGTGGAGCAGCTCCTCCGGAGAAGAGTGCAGCAAGTCCGAAGATGGCATCTGCGATGTTCACAGCTCCATCATCGTTCTCGTCACAAGCATCCGGGCATGCGCACGCTGCGCCACCAGAGAACAAGGCAGCCAACAGGTAGATCTCATCGGCAATGTTGAAACCGCCATCCATGTTCTTGTCACCGCGTCGGAATTGCGGCTCCGAGGATGGGCCTCCACCGAGGACACCAACGTATCGGGCGGCAAGATCATTCTGGTCTCCGCCGAATCCGCCGAACTCCCAGGATTGGCACAAGACCTTTCCACCGGAGTCGGTGTCGTAGAAGACAGCTGTACCGACACCCGCACCAAAGGCCTGAGCATCGGGCTCCCAGACCAGAGCTGAGTTGGGGCCGAGAGAATCGAGGTCAGTGGTTTGAAGTTCATCGGTCCAGTCATTGGCAGTTGCCTGGTCCTGGTTGTAGGCGATGTCTTGAAGGTCGCTGACGTCAAGTCCCAGAGCAGTATCGAGACCATCCATGATCAGGAAGTTGTCACCTCCATCACCGGCTCCATCGGCGATTCCGTCGATCAGATTGAGGTCGGTTGCGGCGTCGAAGCCCCAAACATCTCCACCTTCAACATAGATGTGCTTGCCTGCGCCTTGAGCGATGGCGATGGCAACACCGTCGGCGGCAGTCAGAGCACGGCCGGAGGGGTAGGTACCACCCATGTACCAGAGGCGTTCGAGTGAGGCATCGGTGATACAGGGGAGATCTGCGGGTCCACCAGGAAGAATATCGACCACCAGGCCCATCGCTTCCAGGGCGGTTTGCAATGCCGCAGCACTGTCGATTCCAGAGGGTTGCTCTCCGATGACGATGATATCGCTGTAGCCACCGCCGCCCTGGACATTGACATTCACTTCAGTCACAACACTGGTGCCCTGAGTGGTGCAGTTACCGACGATTTCGTAGGTGTGCGGTCCTGGAGGAGCAGCAATGTCGTCATATGCGGTAGTGCCGAAGGGCAGCGCACTGGCCAGTACCACTCCATCGCGAAGGACGTCGTAGTTACTGAAACCGGCAGGGTTCCAGCCCAGGGCGACATCTCCGGTGCCACAATCGACGATGCCGATCACGCCCGTGAGACCAAAGTCACACAGTTCTTCGATGACCAGGTCGCCGGTCAGGATCGCTCCTGCCTGAGGATCATCCCAGGAACCGCAGCGAACGATGTAGGTGGTTCCGGCTGTGCAGGAGAAGTTGAGATCGGAACTGACTCCGCAGGAGTCTCCGTTACAGGCGACATCGATCTTGGTTCCACAGGCTCCGCTGGCCTCGTAGACGGCCAGATCGGTATCGATGCTGTTACAGGTCGATATCCTCAAGAAGGCATTGGTGTTCGCCGTGTAGGTGAACCACATGTCACTGTAGAAGCCGCCGAGGAAGGTGCCCGTGCAGTTGCCTCCGGCAATCGGGTCAGGACTATCCGTCATGAACTCCAGATCGAAAGCATTTGCGCCAGAGACTGCAGGGAATGCATCGCAGCACTCATCTCCTGCGACTGGCGGTGGGCAAGGCCCTCCGGTGCACGCAACGGTGCAGCTCGCAGTGGTGGTGGAACCACCAGTACAGTCGCCGATGATCTGGTACTCGTTCAATCCCAACGGGGCGTTGAGATCGTCATAGAACAGCGCGTCGCCGGGGAGGGTGTCGAGGACGACACCGTTACGGAGCACCTGGATGCCGCCGCCGTATCCACCGGGAACATTGAGGAATGTGGTCCAGTCCATGGTCACGTCATTGGTGGCGCAATCGATGTTGCAATTGAACGCATCAAAGGGCAAGCAGCCACAGGAACCGATGCAGGAGACCTGCACGTCGTCGTAGTAAAACTGTCCACCACCGGCGTTGTAGAGGTCGAGGCACTGCATGGCTTGCTGACCACCCGCACCGAACCAGCCACCATCGGTGACGATCTGGGTGCCGTTGTAGAATGCCTGGTACAGGTTGCCATCCAGATCCACATCCACTCTCACTTCAACCCAGGCGTCCCAAACCAGAGGAGCATCGCCAAAGGTTCCGCCGCCACCGGTGACGTTATCGGCGTTGCACACGCCCGTGGCATCGGACATGTGAATCTGTCCGGACCAGTCGTAGCCGGAGCCGCTACCGTCATAAGTGTTCATCAAGATGAAGTAGTAATCTCCGGCCTGACCCGAAGGAATATACACGTTTGACGTGAAGGAGAATGCGCCAGAGGTCAGTCCTCCGAAGATTCGAACCACATCGTCGGCTGGGGTCAGCTCGATACAACGATCTCCACCAGCTGTGGAGTTGTAGGTGTCTACAACATCGGAATCGACGCCAGGCGCACCGTCCCAGGTGTCCCAGGATCCTTGTCCTGCGATTCCTGATCCGACCGCGTAACTTTCAAAGTCATCGAAATCAAGCAGTTGCGCATGAACTGCTGGAGTGCAAAAGATTGCCAGACCCAGGCATACCGTTGCCAGAGCAGGCAAATTACGAATCCTCATCGTGAGTCTCCTTTCAGGAGATGGAACAGGGGAAGCCCCCTCTTGGATGTAAGAAAATGCACTCCGACGGAGAGCCACGCGATCTTGCCGATGGAGGCTTGAATCGCAGAGCATGCCTGCCGGAAGAGAGCCCAAATTTTTATCGTTAACGCAGAACCCAAGAGTCGAGTGTCAAGAGTCGAGTGTGAGCAGGAATGCAATCTGCAGGTGAATCACCTGCTCCGGCTGCGGAATCCTGATCCAATCCGACGTTGCCTCCATCTTATGGGATGCAGGGGGAGTGGACAACTCGGGCATTCTGAAGCGGTTCAACCAGGAAATAATTCCCTAATTGTTGCAGTGATTAGGGTTTAGGCTCCGAATAGAAGTTCCTGGATTTCATTAATTTGCCAGCAAGATTGTCCGGATAGGGTCGAAAGTTGACCGAGCGACTGGCGTGGAAAGGGGCAGGAATGACGAAATGGGATTTGACCCGGAATTACGGAAGCGGCAGTCGGGGCCTGTCATCGACGCAAGGCCAGCACTCCACTCATCGATCACAGCCTTCTCCCTCATCTCTCTCAACTCCCTCACCATCGACCGGCTTTCTCTCCGATCAGATCGAAAACCTCGATGCAGCAGAGATGGTAGCGACGGTCGGAGCTGCGACTTCGGTGAAGTTTCTCCGGGAAGAGGTGCAGAAGAAGGGCCTCATCGTCAGTGGAGTGCTTCCCGATGAGGAGGGCACCGTCGGAGGGCTCTTCAGCGATCCCCGAGAAGGGCCAGCAGATTCTTGCACCGGGAGGTTCCGAGACCATGTGCTGGGAATCGAAGGGGTTCGTGGAGATGGAGGCCCCATCTTATCGGGTGGAAGGGTGGTGAAAAATGTCACCGGATATGACCTGACCCGCTTGTTGGGGGGGGCGATGGGGGCACTGGGAGTGGTCACTCGACTTCATCTACGACTGGAATCGGCTCCTCCTTGTTGGAACATCATCCGCTGGGAGTTTCACAATGATGAGCAGTGCTGGATGCGACTGGATCGATTGAGGGCGTTGCCTTTTGAGCCTCACTTGATCTCCATCGAACCGCAACAGCAGCAGGTGGTCATCTTGCTCTCGGGCACTGTTCGCAGTGTGGAAGAAAAGAAGGATCTGATCGTGAATCTCTCCAACGAGGCGACCTCTCGGCAGCTAGATGGAGAGGAAAATATCGCGATCCATGCACGGATGAGAGCGGACCGGGGAGAGGCACTACGAGTGCGAGCTCGCTGGCAAGACTGGAAGTCGTTGCTCTCCACGGCTGGAGGTGGGTGGAAAGCGGTCTTTCCAGCGGCAGGATATGGGCTGCTCCAAGGGTGGCAGCGGGGAGATCTGTTCGAACAGATGATCGAGCAGGTCCAGCAGCGGGAGGGAAGGGTGACCGCAGAGGATCTTCAAGCACAGAAGCGCTCGGGGATCCCCCTCGTCGCTGCAGATCCCAGCGATGTCCTGACGCGGAAGTTGCGGATGAACTGGGATCCACAGAAGAATCTGAATTGGCATGGGGACCGCAAATGAAGAGTCCGTTCAGCGAAATTCCAGCGCTCAAGGATTGTGTTCACTGTGGTCTGTGTCTTCCAGAATGCCCCACCTATCTGGCCACAGGCAGGGAAGCGGAGTCTCCCAGGGGGAGAATCGCCGCCCTTCGTGCGGTGGTCGAGGATCGTTCCAGGGTCAGCGATGCGATCCACGATGGTCTGGAAAGTTGCCTGGTCTGCCGTGCTTGTGAAAGTGCATGTCCCTCGGGAATCTCGATGGAACAGCTGATGGCCAGTTATCGACAGCAGAGTCGCCGGGAGAGATCCGACCTTCCGGCACGAGCGGAGTCGTGGCTGCTGAGAGAAGTGATTCCGCATCCAGGGCGACTTTCCGCACTGGTGAGCGGGTTGAGATGGATCGCCCCCTGGCTGAGGTGGCTTCCATTCGCCAGGGAGTTGCCGTCTGCTAAACGCCTACGCCCCGCTCCAGAAGTACCCGCAGTGATGGAAGCGGTCGGAAGTTGTCGAGGAACCGTATCGTTGCTGAGAGGCTGTGTTGCGGATCGAGTTTTTCGGGCAGAGACTCATCTGTCGGCCCTCTTGCTGAGCGAAGCGGGCTGGAAGGTCGTCATCCCCGAGGCGGGTTGTTGCGGTGCATTACATCATCATGCAGGCATGGTCGAAGAATCGCGAGAGCATATGCGTCTGCGCTGGAGAGACCTGGCATCTGAGGGAGTGGATCATGTGGTCATCGAATCTGCCGGCTGTGCTGCACATTTGAATTCCACCAGCGGTCATGAGCCCGGATTTATCACTGACACTGCGACGCTGTTAGCACGAGGCGGTAACTTCATCATCCAACAGAAACTGCCGGGAAGATCTGTCCTCTCACTGGCTTGCCACCAGCAGCATTCATCACTCGATTTCGATGAAGGAACAGAATTGCTCGAGAACTGCCTGGAAGAACAGATTCAGTTACCTGCGCCAGAGCATTGCTGTGGAGCTGCAGGAATGTACATGCTTCGACGGCACCAACTCTCGCGCTCGATCGGTGAGGTGGCTCGCGATCGCTTCGTAGCCGTGAAAGCAGATCAAATAATCAGCGGAAACCCGGGATGCGTCCTGCGTTGGGAAAGCTTGTTGGGAGTCCAGAAGGTCATCTCGCCGGTGCGATTACTCGCCCATGCCGGAGGGCTGGAGAGCAATTGAGCAGATGCAGGATATATTGTCGTGGATGTGGCATGATTCATACCATGAAGGAAATCGGCCTTTTCTGCACCTTACTCAACTTCGAGTACACAGATGAGAGTTCTGGGAACTCCGTTCCTGCGAATCACCAGAAGAAATGGTCGCCAAGATGTTGATCACCAAAACCATGTTCCTGTTCTTGCTGGGGGTGGCCCTCCTGGCAATTGGTGGTGAATCAGTGAGGGAGTGGATCTTCACCCCTCCTGTCGACGCTGCCACCAACCCGACACTCTGGTCGATGGGGCACCAGGTGCTCAATATTCTCGTCTACCTTGGAGGGGGATCGATATTCCTCTATGTCGCTATTTTCAGATCGGATGTTCTCGTCCAGCAGCCTGATGATGACATCGAGCAGGAGTCGCAGCAACAGGAGTCGCAGCAACAGGAATCGGAAGAGCGAGAAGTACCGAGGGTAGAGGCTCATGGAGTGTCAGTTCCAGAATCGTTGCTCCAGGAGATGAAGGAAGCGAATCATTCCGATGAGGTGCTGATCGACATTGCGAGCGATTATGACAACTTTGAATCCTCTGCATCTGCATTGATGATTCTCGCAGATCCTGATCGTGGAGATGCCGAACTGATAGGCCTGGTGCTCACGGAGCATACGCCGGTGATATGGGATCAACTCGCGGTGAGAGCGATCTTGATTCGTGATTCCGGCATCACGCTGAGTGAGAGTCTGAAGTTGTTCCCCTGGCCTTCCGATGAGGGAATACGCCAGATCATCGGCGAACTCCTGGACGTGGTTTACCGAAGGTCTCCTCCAGAAACAGAAGCGAAAATTGTCGCAGGGTGGATCCAGTCATGGGACGCAGACTCAGGTCCTGCATTGACGATGCTGGCTACATTTCTGGACGACGAATTCCTGAGAGAGTTGAGTAATCAGATGATTGAAGGCAAGGAATCGACCTCGAACTCGGTGACGAGTCCCTGGACTACCGACGAAATCGAGAAGCACCAGAAGGAGTGTATCGAACTGCCGGGGTTCAAGGAGTACACGGATGGGATCCTCAAGCGCCTCGAAGAAGATGCCCCCAGGTCGCTGTTGTTGGTGGGGCCCAGAGGCTCCGGCAAGGAAACTTTGATCCGTAAGATCCTCGCCGACCTGGCGGCAGATGGCTGGAACATCGTCGAGGCGTCCGCTCAGGAGCTGGTCGCAGGGATGATGTATGTAGGTCAGCTCGAAGAACGCTGGACCGGGTTGGTCCAGCAGCTCTCTGCCAAGAAAACCATCCTCTTCATTCCAGATTTCATCGAGATGGAGTCAGCGGGGCGACACATGAATAACCCCGTCAGCCTGCTCGATCGGATGATCATTGAGATCCGAAAGAAGAGATTGATCACCGTTGGAATTGTAGAAGGTGCCGAAATCGAGACGCTGCTGCGCAAGAACCGAGCGATCAGAACGGCGTTCGACCTGGTCGAGGTCAATGCACCAGGCATCGATGAGACAGTGGAGGGGCTGAAAGTCCTGGTGAGACAGCACTGCAATTACAAGGACACAAAGATTGAAGTTACCGATGAGATTCTCAAGAAGATCGTCACCCTGTCTCAGCAGTACCTCACATCTCAGGCTGTTTTTGGATCTTCTTTTGATCTGTTCAAGTCGATCATGGAAAGAAAGCGGCAGGCAGGGGAATCGAAGATCGTGTATTCCGACGCGGTGAGCGCGATCACCGAACGCTCAGGAATGCCCAGTGTGATCGTCGATGATGAAGAGATGCTGGATCCTGATCAGGTGATGTCATTCTTTCGGGAGAGAATCATTGGCCAGGATGAGGCGATCCAGTGCATGGCGGACAGGATCACCTTGCTCAAGGCGGGCCTTACTGATCCGGGACGGCCACTTGGCGTGTTCTTCTTTGCCGGACCGACAGGGACTGGCAAGACAGAGAGCGCCAAGGTGCTTGCCGAGTACCTGTTTGGATCGAAGGAGCGGCTCGAGCGCATCGATATGAGTGAACTGCAGACTGCAGGAGACCTGGGGAGGCTGGTCGGGTCACCCGATGATCGCCACCACGGGTCGCATCACAGTCTGCTGGATGCCATCCGTAGGCAGCCGTTTTGTGTGGTACTTCTCGATGAGTTCGAAAAGGCCCATCCGCAGGTGTGGGACATGTTCCTGCAAGCCTTTGATGACGCAAGGATGACGGATACCCACGGACAAACGGTCGATCTCCGTCATGTGGTCTTCATCATGACCAGCAATGTTGGGGCGAGGGAAGCTGCGCAGGGGGCATTTGGATTCAATTCAGACTCGGGTCAGGA
Source organism: Planctomycetota bacterium (assembly GCA_014240375.1). Taxonomy (GTDB): domain Bacteria; phylum Planctomycetota; class UBA8108; order UBA1146; family UBA1146; genus QNYK01. The sequence goes on from JAAZXB010000027.1 coordinate 13,405, forward strand.
AAATCTCTACGAGAGAGCCCTGCGCGAGACCTTTCGACCGGAGTTTCTCAATCGAATCGATCATGTGGTGACCTTTCGTCCCTTCTCTCGTTCGGAACAACGCGCGCTGTTGGAAATGGAACTGAAGAGAGTTCTGTCGCGACGTGGCCTGCGAGATCGACCGTGGGCAGTGGAATGGGAAGAGTCCGCGATCGATTTCCTGCTGTCGCGGGGATTGACCTCACAACTAGGGGCGCGTCCGCTCCGCCGGGCGGTGGAAAAACATGCACTGACGCCCATCGCGCAGGAAATGTTACTCCACGACATCCCGAAAGAAGATCAGTTTCTGTTCGTGCGTAGTAACGGAGAAAAGATCGAGGTCGATTTTGTCGATCCTGATGTGCCGGACCCGGAGGAGCAGGAAGCGGAACTGTCTCCGGTGGATATCACCAGTGGTGACCTTCGCATCGGCGCCGAGGCCGTGGCGAGAGTTGCATTGCGTGGTTCGGGACGACTGGAAGAGGTACTGATTCTCGCCGACCGAGTCGAGGAGCTGGAAGGCCGGATCGAGTCGGCTTCGTGGAATTCTGCCAAGATGGAGGACCTCGAACGGATGTCTGCTGCAGACTTCTGGAACTCCAATGATCGCCTGCCGGTGCTGGCTTCGTCAGAACTGAGGGACCGTATCGATTCTGGAACCTGTACTGCACGGTCGTTGCTCGATCGCCTCGGAGGTGACTCAGAGAATTCCAGAGATCGATATCCTCAAGAGCTGATTCGGCGGCTCGCGATGCAGATTCATCTGCTCGAGAGCGCCCTTCAGGTGCTGGATGAAGAATTGCCGCAAGATGCCTTCATCCGGATCCGTCCGGTCCAGCGCGATCGAGAATCGCCAAAGGATGGGGCCCAGTGGTCGCAACAGGTCGTTGAAATGGTCAAGACCTGGGCGAAGAAGAGAAACATGACCCTGATCGAGTTCGACATTTCGTCGGCAGTGGGGGAACCGGAAGGCAGCTGGATGGCCGCCGTGACCGGTTTTGCAGCCTATTCATTGCTGGAGCCGCTGGCTGGAATCCACGAACTTGAACGGCCGGAGGAGAGTCGAAATGACCGTCGCCTCCATGCACGAATCGATGTCGTGCCGCGCCCTCTCGGCCAATCACCCGCGGGGGAGTCGGGTGTGTATCAACAGGCACGAGAGTTGGTGAATGCAGACTCAAAGAGCGGTGAAGTGGTGAGGCGATATCGAGTGGGGGAGAATCCGAAACTGGTCGATCTTCGACAGGGCTGGCGGTGCGCTTCTCCGGAAGACGCGTTGGCGGGTGACTTTGACCTGGTCGGAAGTCTGGCGGCACTGAGTCGATGAGTCGATGAGTCGATGAGACGGGTCGATGAGACGAGTCGATGAGTCGATGAGACGGGTCGATGAGACGGGTCGGGAACCTTTGTCGCTTCTCGATCGTATCCATCTCGAAGCGGCCACGGACCGATCAAGGGGTGAGGACTCCGGTGACCGTTTGATCCTTCTGGATGTGATCCATCTTCAGTTTCTTCAGCTGCTCTTTGGCCATGCGACCGAAATTATTGCGGAGCTGGGACTCATTCATGGCGAAGACACGTCTCAGCATCAACGCTTCTGCAGCGGGGTAGGGGTCGATCATCGACGTCGGATCATGGACCCTGTATGCACCCAGAAGAATGGCAGTACCACTGCGAGATTGCATCAAGAGCTCACCGGAGACCGGATGGTCGAGCGCGTAGGAAACCGCACCCTTCAGTTGCTGGATTGCCCGTGAGATACGTTGTTCTACGGTACTGGGTGACGGAACGATCGGTTGGCGGATGATGACGATCTCCGGTTCGAGGATCGGATTCCACGAGCAACTACCCTTTTCCGCTTCCAGTGCTCTTCGTAACCTCGGAACGAACAATCCAAGTGGTAACGATTCGAGGGTTCCGGGGCGTGGTACTCGCCAACCAAATGCGACCATCCCGTGATCTGTCACGGTGGATGCGATGGGGTCGAGTTCACCGGGAGTGGTGGCCAGGGCCGGTGGGGGGATCAGTTCTTCTCCGGCGGCGATCGAGGCGATTGATTCCTTCATCATCTGGATGATGGGGGCTGGATCGTAAGGTCCGACGATGACGATGCGAACCGTTCCCGGATGGTAGGCTCGAGCGAGAAAGGTGCCGATCTCCTGGGCACTGATCTGATCGAGTTGATCGAGTCCTCTCGCGCCGGAGGCGAGTGGATCGAGTGAATCGAGGATCAATCGGCTCAACCGATCGGCGTCCCCTTCGGCTCCGCTTCGATCGAGGGAGCGGATCTGGCCGCGACAGCGCTGGAGTCTGGCTTCATCGACTTGCTGGCTGTCGAAGGTATTGACGATGGCCTCGATGCTTTGCGACAGTTGTGCAGGGGCGACCTTTTCGATGATCCAGGTCTGATGACTGCCCGCCTGGACTTCTGCTGGATGCTCGGTGGCCGAATTCCCGTTCGTGGCCAGGTACTGGGATGCCAGGTACTGGGCAGCCAGATGGGTTCTTCCCGATAGCCCGACCGGATCATGATCGGCTCCCACCTTCCAGGCGGTGATGATGGAGACCTCTTGCGAAGCGGCGGGCAACCGTGAAGGAAGCGGTAATAGCCCCACTTCCATTCCATTCTCGAGGGGGTACCACACCTGGCGAAGTCGATCGCCGGCAGGTTGTGGTGGATCGTCGGAGGGGATCGGATGGCTCTCCGCCATCGATGGGATCAGCAGCATCAGGCTCAGTATGATGGTGATCATCGAATCGGTTTCCTCTCCGGGAATTCTGTACTGATGGAAGGCATCTGGGCCCTCCGAGCGATACGACTCTCATCGACGCCTCGATCATCCGGAAGTCGCCGAAGAATCGTGACGACGGCGGGATCACGGTCGAGCAAGATCTCCAGTTACCAGTGTATCGAATCGTCTAGAGGATTCGATTCGACTCTTCTGCGGGAGTCGCTCAGTGGGGATGAGCTGCCTTGTCAGAAGGCGTAATCGAGCAATACGGGGCTTCTCTTGCGGTTTCTCTCTTCTCGACACAGATTCTGCGGGGGCTCGCAGTGGTGCCTTCGAGTCGGGTCCACTTGCCGGATCCGCTCGCCGGATCCGCTTCCCCTTCCGTGACGATCTGTGGCCGTCATTCCTCTACGGTGTTCTACGGTGTTCTACGGTGTTCTACGGTGTTCTACGGTGTGGGGAGCAGTGGTGCCGCAAGAAGAGCCCGCTGCTCGCACTCACCAGCAGCAAGACCATCGACTCCTCAATCATCCTGCTGTCGCCGAAGAACCGTGATGACCGGTGCGCTGCGTCGGTGACGGGGGAGAAGGGTGCGGACTGCAGCATCATTGCTGCGCAGGATCATCAACGCCTGCTGAACCGAGGTGATCTTCGATCGCGTGACTGGCACTACCGAATTGCCACCCAGCCGGCTATCGGTGCGCCTCGCAAGAAGCCGAAGCAAAGCGATGGATACGGTCTCTCCCGGGTGAAGAGTCTCGCTCCACACCTCAACGCGAGGTTCGAGTGGTCCCACCGTAGAGATGGGACTCGCCGTATCCGCGATCCAGCCGGCCACGATTCTTTCCGATTCTACCGGGATCGCATCGATACAGATGGTCGGAGGAGAAACGATGGTTCGACACGGCCTGAGAAAATCCATTCGGTCGATCACTGCGGGCCTGAAGCGGATCGGATTGGAGTGCAGGTGGCTCTGGATCTCCTTGGTGAGTGCCGTGCGAACTGCTGCATCGTTCAGATTTTCAGCGCATTCAAACACTACCACGGTAGATCCGCCATCCATGTGTTCCTTACGCCACTGATCGACGATGTCTGGGTGAAGTAGTGCTGCTCTTCGAGGACAACCGCTTCGCCGTGTCGCTCGAGGAAGTGGATCGATCGCTTCCACCATCCGGTGAAGGATTCTCTGATGAGGGCGACAGCAACAGCGAGAGATGCATGCGCACGGGTTGTTCTTGCCGACCGAAAGTTCGCCCAGTTCATCGATGGCACGACGCGTCTCGATCGGAGCTGGTGTGCCGCGAAGCAGTCTATCCAGCCGATTCAGCAGCCGCGGCAGGTCGGAGTCGAGATGGTGAATCCAGATGACTCCATCGTTGGAGCCGATTTCTGGCCACGCGTAGATGGTCCCGAGATGAGGATCTGAATCGGAGAGAAGATGGCAACTGGCCAGTAGTGCGGCGCGAGCGGCAGATCCACCGTACTCGGGGTCGAAACGGACACCGCATCGAGCCGCCAGGATGGTCGTGCAGTGTCGTGAATTTGCCTGGCGCAGCCGAATCTGCGGCCCCCACCGATCATCAGCATCCAGGCCACCGTCGATCGACGGGGACACCATCGGGGCGCCAGGATGAGTTCTTTCGACGTTTGGTCCCGGTCTCCAGGCAGTCGGGCGGGTCCCGGCAGAGATCTCTGGATCGGAGGAGATCAGCAGAACCAGTGCCATCGACCAGGTCTGGAAGTAGCAACGGGGGGGTCGAGAAGGGGTCTTTGTGGTTTGCAACTGGGCTCCTCTTCCCTTCGCTTGCAGCATGAAGGAGCGGAGTACCCCGACGGGGATCACGATGCGATCTCTCAGCGTCGACGATCGACCCCCTTCGGTCGCCTCGTTGACTCCCTCTCTCCTCTGGTTGACGATCATTCCGTGGCCCATCGGCCGCCGGGAGGAGTGAAGTTGTTTTCGAGAAAGCCCAATTACCTGCTGATGACACTGGTGCTGTTGTTCTCTGGCTCTGGCCAGGTGCATTCCCAGGATGAAGGATACGAATCGGCGATTCGTGCCGTACGAGATGGTGCGTGTCTGCAATGCCATGAGGCCGAGGGGGAATGGTCCAACTGGTTACGGTCGGTTCCTCCGCCGCTCCTCGATGGGGCCGGATTGCGACTTCGTCCCGACTGGCTGATCGACTGGATCTTCGATCCGGCGGCGGATGAGCCGGGCACGCGAATGCCGCATGCACTGGCTGCGCTCCCCGAGGATCAGAGACGCGAGGTGGCGACAAACATCTCGCATTTCCTCATCGCGCGAGATCTCGGACCCGGTGACTGGAGCCCGGTGCAGTTCAACAGTGCCGATGTGGATGTGGGAAAACGGTTATTTGACACCATCGGATGTGCCGCCTGTCACGACGGATCGGCGCTGTCGGCACGGATGGCGCGCCGAACTACCAAGACTGCCCTGGCCGAGGAATTACAACAATCTCATGCCATCCATCGTTCCGGGAGAATGCCGCAGATCGTCATGGAACCGACCGAGGCTGCTGCCATCGCCACCTACCTGATTCGCGATCAGGCCACCGATGCCAACGGCGATCCCTTCATCGATGTGATTCCTGGCCTGCGATACGAGGCCTATCTGGGTACTTTCGCGAATTGTGAAGAGATCATCGAAGGGGAACTGGTGTCGAGTGGTTACGCCGAAAAGATCTCGGTCGACCCGAAGCCGAGACAGGACAACTTCGGTCTCCGTTTTGTCGGCGAGTTTCTGGTGTCTCGAGCGGGCCAGTATCAGTTCTCGCTGCGTAGCGATGATGGTTCAAAACTGTGGATCGACGGCGTTCTGGTTGTTGATAACGGTGGTGTTCATGGGCCCACGACGAAGACCGGAAGCATGGAACTGACCAGTGGCTGGCACGGTGTCGATGCGAGGGTTTTTGAGCACGGTGGTGGAGAATCCATCATCGTCCGCTGGTCGGGTCCAGGTATCGATCAGGAGCGCGAGTTCAAGCCTGCAGAATTACGAACCCGATCCAGTGTTGCATTGCCGGTGGAGCCACCCTTCCAGCTGGAACCGGGGAGCATCATCCGAGGGGGTCAGGCCTATTCCACATACGGCTGCAATGCTTGTCATGAGCCGAAGGCAACCCCGATCCAGAAACCCTGGAATCAACTCCGAGCAGCACCTGTCGGGTGTCTCTCGACAGATCCTCCGATCGGAAGCCCTGCATACAACTTCGATGATGAGATGACACAGCAGTTGATCTCATTGATCAAATCGGACCCGTTCGAGGTGGCGCTTGAGCCTGGTGCTCATGCCGAGCTCCTCATCGACGACGCGGGTTGTACCAGTTGTCACCAAAGAAATGGCCGGGGTGGCCCGAACGCCGAGAAGAACAAGACTTTTCTCGGCACTGCAGAACTGGGTGACGAAGGGCGTCTGCCGCCACTGTTGACCGGGGTGGGCACGAAGCTGAAGTACGATGTTCTGCACCAGACCATCGCCGAGGGGCTGAAGGTGCGGCCCTACGTGGTCAGTCGTATGCCCTCCTACCCTGCAGCACTTGCAGAAGAAGTGACTCGCGCCATCTTCGCGGGCGATAATGAACCGCCATCCGAACCATTGGTTACAGCATTCAGCATCGAGTCGCGCAAGGTAGGGCATCAACTCACCGGTACTGACGGATTCAGGTGCATCGATTGTCACAAGTTTGCAGGACACGATTCCCTCGGCGAGCCCGCCTATGATCTGGCCGTGATGGGAGCGAGGCTGCAACCGCGCTGGTTCCACGAGTACATGATGGATCCTCAATCGAAGCGCCCCGATACCCGGATGCCAACCTTCTGGTTCGACGATGTGAGTCTGTTCCCCGACCTTCTGGGGGGCGATAGCGATGCTCAGGTCAGCGCACTCTGGACCTACCTCGCAGCGGGTTCCGCGGCTCCGTTTCCCAAGGGCTTGATCATCAACCGCAGTGATTTTGATCTGTTGCCGACTGCCGAGGAACCGACGATGGTCGGTGTCTTCATGCGTGGTCTCAGTGGCAGGGTCGTTGCTGTGGGTTATCCCGATCGAATCAGCATTGCCTACGACATGGAAAATGTCCGACTGGGTAAGGCGTGGCGAGGTGACTTCATCAACGTCAAGGGTACCTGGGTGGGGCGTGCAGGATCGCTGGAATCTCCTGCCGGGACCGATGTCATCGACTTTGCGCCCGGGTTGCCGGTCGCCATCATCGAGCAGAGAGATTCGAAGTGGCCCGACGATCCGGTTCGCGATCAGGGCTGGCGATATCGTGGTCATCGAAGAGATGCAGAGCGCAGGCCGGTCTTTCGCATCTCCGGCCCGGGAGGGGTCGAGATGACCGAGGTGGTGGTGCCGCTGGTGGCTGCCGATGGAATTCATCTGCGGAGATTCTTCCGCTTCGAGGGGAAGACGATGCCGCGCAACCTGGCGATGCGGTTTGCCCGCTCCAAACAGATTTCTGCGGCGGGGGATGATGCGTGGATCACCCGGGAGGGGATGACCCTCGCAGTACGAGGACTCTCGGCCGCCGTGGTGGAAGTCGATGGCATGATGGAGTTGAGAGGATCGGTGACCCGAGCCGGGGCCGAGATCGAAGTGGAGGTGCGGTGGTGATGATCACGCTACTACTGATGACACACATGATGACTTCCAGTGGACCGCTGGCGACCGTCGAGGGCGCTGTGGATTCAACCATTCCGAAGGTCGCTCGAGAGGCGGACTATTATCAGGCGGTCAACATTCCGGTGCCTGCCGGGATCGTGCTGGAGGTGGGCGGACTGGCAGTGGGACCAGGACCCGGAGAGGTCTACGCCAGTACTCGCCGCGGCGATATCTGGAAGATCGAAGATGCCTACGGTCAGGCTCCGCGCTTCACTCTCTTCAGCGATGGTTTGCAGGAGCCGCTCGGCTTGCTGTGGAAGGATCAGTGGCTTCACTGCGTGCAACGTGGCGAGCTGAGTCGTCTGCGTGATGAAGATGGCGATGGGCGGGCGGATGTTCTCGAGACGCTCTGCGATGATTGGACCATCAGCGGCAATTATCACGAGTACGCCTTCGGTCCCAGACTCGACAAGGATGGCAACTTCTGGCTCACTCTCAATCGACCCTTCGGCGATGAACCTTTCGGCAAGATGGACTGGCGTGGCTGGGCGATGCGCATCGGAGACGATGGCAAGATGGTGCCGATGGCCGGCGGCTTGCGATCACCGGCAGGACTCGAGATTGCGCCGTGGGGTGATGTCTTCTACACCGACAACCAGGGGGAGTGGTGTGGCACCAACAAGTTGTGCCACATCGAGGAAGGCGATTACTTCGGCCATACCTGGGGAGTGGAATCTGCGAAGCTGCCCGGCAGTCGTATGGAGTATCCGGGCAAGACTCCCGATGGACTGACCTATGTCGAGGCGAAGAAGAAGATCCCCGACCTCAAGTTGCCGGCGATCTGGTTCCCCTACAACAAGATGGGAAAGAGTGCCGCAGGGATGCTGTGGGACACCACCGGGGGTGATTTTGGTCCCTTCCAGGATCAACTGTTTGTTGCCGATCAACACCATGCTTCGGTGATGCGGGTCGATCTGGAGCAGGTCGATGGAGTGTGGCAGGGTGCGGCGATGCGTTTTCGTGAAGGGCTCTCCTGTGGCGCGTTACGCCTCGCCTGGGGTGATGACAATGTGATGTTGATCGGTCAGACATCTCGTGGCTGGGGATCGGTCGGCAAGAAGTCGGAAGGACTCGAATATCTGCGCTGGACCGGCGAGATGCCCTGTGAAATTCTGACCTGTCGCAGTACCCACGACGGCTACACGATCAGCTTCACCAAGCCGATGGTGCGAAGCACCCTGGAAAATACCGCCAGTTACCGGCTCGAAAACTACACCTACAAGCTGCACAGCCCTTACGGCAGTCCCGAGGTCGATCGTGCCAAGGTGACCATCGAAGCGGCGGTGGCCGCTGCCGATGGGAAATCCGTAACGCTGAAACTGATGGGTCCCGGAGCGATGCGCATCGGCTATGTCACCGAGATGATCCTCGATGGTGTGCGGTCGACCGATGGACAGGCACTGCTGCACAAGGAAGTCTACGCGACACTCAATGTGGTGCCGTAGAGATCGAGCCTAGTCGTCGTCTTCGTCGTCATCATCCTTGGCACCGATGGTGCCAAAGGGAGTCCCGATGGCGAAGGACGTACGCTTCACTTCCGTACCATCATCGTCATCGATGTGGGTCGAGGTGGTGATGGAGCAGCTCGACAGGGTGAAGAGCGCCAGGAATATCACAACGATGACACCACGACGGCGATACTGCTCGGTGATGGACATGGAAGAACTCCCTTTCAAATGCGGGATGGATCGTATCGGTGCTCCAGCAGGATAGCCCGCAACAGCTCCGATGCTCAACCCGATCCCAGGATCCCTCAGCCATCGATCCGCAGGAGATGGTTGCGGCTCCAGACGATCTGCCAGGGAAGGGCACGCCGCCACGACAGATCCAGCCCTATGCCGTCGTGTGCCACATATCCAGCAACTGACTCTCGTGGCAGGGAAAACGATCGGTCGTCACTGATTCGGAGAGATGGATCAGTATTCCTGGGCAGTGAAGGTGCTGTGAGTCGTGAAGATGCTACATTCGTGATGTATCTTCAGTGACGAGAATTGTATTCCTATTTTTTTTCGTGTGCGAAGAGAGACATCATCCGGATGCTACATCGGTATCTCCGGGACCTGATCGGCTGGGCTTCGCAACCCTGGCAGTGGGATGACTCCATCGCCGTGACCTCGGGAACTTATCTGGGAGGAAACTCATGACCACTTCTCGCCACAGGTGGGGCATGCTGAGCATCCTTGTCTGCATCGTGTTCTTGATGGGTTCTGTCTCGGCACAGGAACTCTCGCCGGGAACACCGATCGGCAGTGAGACGCTGTACCTGCAAGCCGGAACTGTCGAGACCGATCGTCTCGAGAACCTGCTTGCTGCGGCTGAACCTACCTTCATCTCGAGTCGCGTCCGTGTGCTGGTCCTCGACCGTCCGATGGATGATGCCCTCAGGGGTCGCCTCGATTTTCTCGGCGTTCGGTGGCTCGACTACCTGCCGAGCAATGCCTTCACGGTGCGCCTCTCCGGTGTCGAACGGGTGGCACTGTCGAGGGTTGCCGGCGTCGTGCGAGTGGTCGATTACAACGACTCCTGGAAGTTACAGCCGAGAATCGTCGAACGACTCGGAACCCATCAGCAATCGATCAGAAGAGATCTGGATCAGATGGGATTGCTGGCGCTGATCGTATCGCTTCATCCAGGGGAAGAGCTCGAACAAGCGATCGTGGACATCCGCGATCGCGGCGCCACCGTCGAACTGGTGGAGCGGGTGGGGACTCATGACGAACTATCCGTCATCACCACCCCCGAACGGCTGCTGGCGCTCTCGTCCATCGAAAGCGTGCTCTTCATCGAGGACGCGCCCGATGTCACTTACCGAAACAGTACCACCCGCTGGATCATCCAGACCAACGTGAACAACCAGGTGCCGGTCTATGACAACGGCATTCATGGAGAAGGACAGGTGATCGGCGTTCTCGATGGTCGGGTCGATCAGAATCACTGCTCCTTCCCCGCGGGCAAGATCGTCGCCTACAACAGCACGGCGGGAGCCGATAGCCATGGAACCCACGTGGCGGGAACTGCTGCCGGTAATAACGGAGTCGACGATGACACCCGCGGCATCGCCTACGAGGCATTGCTGGTGACCAATACCGTTCCCGCTTTCACCGAAGCGGGAATCGTCGGTCGCCTCGATCTCCACCACGGGCAGGGTGCGCGCATCCACACCAATAGCTGGGGCAACGATGGAACCACCGCTTACGACAGTCTCGCCCGGGGATTCGATGTATTCCTGCGAGACAACGAGGAGAGTTTCGTGTGCCTGGCGGTGACCAACGGTGCGGTTCTCAGAAATCCAGAGAATGCCAAGAACCTGCTGGCGGTGGGAGCCAGTCAAGATACGCCGAGTGAGGCGAACCACTGCTCCGGTGGAGTGGGCCCCACCAGCGACGGGCGGCGCAAGCCAGAGGTTTACGCCCCCGGTTGTTCCACCCAGTCTTCTCAGTCGAACACCGCATGCAGCGTGGTCGGTTCCACCGGAACCTCGATGGCGTGCCCGGCGGTGTCGGGAGCTGCGGCGTTGATACGGCAGTACTTCATCGAGGGGTACTACCCCAGTGGATCCGCCAATTCTCCCGATACGCTGAATCCCAGCGGCGCACTGATCAAGGCGATGCTGGTCAACTCCGCCGTCGACATGACGGGGGTGGCTGGATATCCATCGAATCTGGAGGGGTGGGGCCGGGCGCGCATCGGAGATCCACTCTTCTTCACCGGAGATGCCCGGACCCTTGGTGTGCTCGATGATGTGAGAAATGTCAACGGCATGAACACCGGTCAAGAGACGACCTACAACGTAAATGTCGTCAACTCAGGTGAGGGACTTCGCATCACCCTGGCGTGGACCGATGTCGCTGCCACTGCAGGCGCAGGAGTGGCTCCGGTCAATGATCTCGATCTGGAGGTCACTTCTCCAACGGGCACCCTGTTCCTGGGCAATTTCTTCAGCGGCGGAGTCAGCAGCAGTGGAGGCACCCGCGATTCCATCAATAACGTCGAGCAGGTTCACATCCAGACGCCGGAGGTCGGTTCGTGGACGGTGCGAATCCGTGCCACGGCGGTCAGCACCGGAACCCAGGGATTTGCCGCCGTGGTTACCGGCGGCGTGCAACTCGCTCCACCCGACTGCAACGGCAACGGAGTCCCCGACGACACCGATATCTCCTCGGGGGCCTCCACCGATTGCGATGGAAACACCGTACCCGACGAGTGCCAGGAGGATTGCAACCTCAATGGTGTCGCAGATCCCTGCGACACCACGGCGGGAACATCCGCCGATTGTGATGGAAACTCGGTCCCCGACGAATGCCAGCCCGATTGCAACAGCAACGGTGTGGCAGACCCCTGTGACATCTCTGGCGGCACTGCCGCCGATTGCGATGGCAACGGAGTGCCGGATAGTTGCGATATCGCCAGTGGTGCCGTCGATTGCGATTCAAACGGTGCCATCGACAGCTGCGACATCGCTGGCGGGGCCAGCGATTGCAACCTCAACGGTTCCATCGATTCCTGTGACATCGCAGGAGGGGTCAGCTCCGATTGCAACAGCAATGGAATCCCCGACGATTGCGACGCGGTATCGGTCAATACCTATTCATCGAGTCCAGCAGCACCTGTTCCTCCCGATGTCAGCGACAACATCGTGGTGGCAGATGCCGGATTGATCCTCGATGTCGATGTCCAGGTGAATATCAATCACATCTTCGTTGGCGATCTCGTCGTGGATCTGACCAGTCCGGTGGGAACCACCGTCCGCCTGCAGAATGAACAGGGCGGAAGCGGTGCGGACATCATCACCACTTTCGATGACGACGGTGCCGGTACCTTACCTTTCCAGCCACTCTCAGCAGTGGATGGCCAGCAGAAGCAAGGCACGTGGAACCTGTCGGTGATCGATGTGTTCCCGTCAGCAGACGATGGAGTCGTCAACAGCTGGGGGGTGGTGATCGAGGCGCAGGGTTCCGGTTTTACCGACTGTAACAGCAACGGTGTCGATGACGGTTGCGATGTCTCATCGGGAACGACCCCCGATTGCAACGGCAACGGTGTCCCCGACAGTTGTGATATCTCGGCGGGAACCAGTGTCGATGCCAACAGCAACGGGATCCCTGACGAATGTGATTCCGCCGACTGCAACGGCAACGGCGTCGCCGATGATCAGGATATCGCCAGCGGTACCTCCTTCGATTGCAACGGCAACGCCATCCCCGATGAGTGCGATATCACAGGCGGCCAGGCCGATTGCGATGTCGATGGCATCCTCGATAGCTGTGAACTGACAACGGGAACCGGTCTCGACTGCAACGGCAACGGCACCCTCGACAACTGTGACATCGCCACCGGTACTCCCGATTGCAACGGCAATTCGGTACCGGACATCTGCGATATCGTCGCCGGCACCGTCGATTGCGATGGAGATGGAGTTCCCGACAGTTGCGAACTGGTCTCCGGAACCGGTCTCGATTGCAACTCCAACGGCACCCTCGACAACTGTGAGTTGGACTACCGACAAGGCCCGATGTTATTTAACAAGGTGCAGTTCGTGCCCGGGCAGAGCGTCAT
>JAAZXB010000028.1:0-16132 GCA_014240375.1 Planctomycetota bacterium
CCACGCAAGAGATGTCCCTTTCAACGGCTTCAGTCCAGTCCGCGGTGATGTCGATACAACGGGGGGAGAGAAGCGCAATCGGTGTATCCGAACAGTTGTAAGCAACTGTCCAGTGATCACCGTCCAATTTCTCCTTGTTCACATCATCTATCCTACAGTATTCACGGATCTTGCTGAAATGTCCTGCGCCATTGCACCGAGTTGCACAAGTATCTGGATGAAGTAGCACCGAGAGCAGGCTGCGGGGGAACTGCTGCTGTACTCCACATATTAATGGACTCCGTCGATGGCAGAGCGGTAGCATGATCGCTTCCACTGTGAAATGAGGTCGTCGTGAAACTCTTCGTTCCGCTGCTCATTGTGGCGTTACTTCTGCTTCTCTGGATGATGTTTGATCCAACAGATCCGGGATCTTTCATCGACCCCGGACCTTCTCCACAGGACCAGATACAGATCGAAGAAAACACTGATGTCGACGATAGTGCTGACCGATCTGTTCACACCAGTTCTGCTGGTTCCACCACCTCGCAATCCAAGCGGGGTGTCGAAGTTGCGCCCTGGTACATCTCGGGACGAGTCGTGGATGAAGATGGCAACCCAGCCATTTTTGCCAGCGCTTCTCTGGATCTGGATTTACAGCCACTGGTGGAGTGCGACAGTGACGGTCTGTTCATGATGGAGGTGGAAGCCGGTTTCGTGGGAGATCTGTTTATCCATTGTGATAACGATCGTCGCTTGCAAGAGGAATTGCCTTCGCTGGTGGGACAGGTGGTCACCGATGTGAGAGCGGATGCTGAGGATCCCAGGCGCTTCATCGTGACCCTTACCGAAGGGTTGCACATCGACGGAATCGTGATCGATGCAGAGGAGCGCCCGGTCTCTGGTGCTGCTGTTTTCTCCGGAGCCACGCGCAGCATCTCCACCGGTTTCATCATCATGGAAACTTCCTCGGAGGAAGATGATCGCATCTGGCCCGAAACGACCAGTCGAACAGATGGAACCTTCACACTGGCGGGGATTCCTGTCAGGGATTACAGGCTTTGGGCGAGCCGATTGGATCATGCAGAATCAGAGCCCGTCAATGTTACCCCTGGAACCCCGGAGGTGATTCTCCAGCTGCGTAAACAGTGCATCCTTCGCGGCGTGGTGGTCGATGAACGAGGTGCCCCTCAGGATGTTGCGGTGAAACTGTTCAGCGGACTCGATGCCGAGGAGTCCAACCATGCTGCTCGGCGAGGCGAGGGATCCTTGCTGGCCGAAGAGAATTCCAACAACCCAAAGGTGGGTCATTTCGAGCTCAATACCGGGACGGTCGGGATGCATCAACTGGTGGTGGATTCATCGAAGTTTGTCAGGGCGAGTCGATTCATCGACCTCAAACCCGGAGTGAATGATGCCGGTGAACTGGTACTGAAGTCTCCGGCACTGCTCCATGGCAGGGTGGTAGATCACCGAGGAGTAGCAGTTTCCGGGGCTACTTTTATCGGAACGGGGAGTTCGCAGCCGGGATTCATCGCCATCAGCGAAGATGATGGGACCTTTGAACTGCGGATCGACCCGAGCCAGTCGCAGGACCGAATGATGATGATCTCTCATCATGACCATCCCGATACCCGACTCGATGTTTCTGGATACACGGTAGGGGATCAATATCTCGGCGACGTGGTGCTCAAGGAGGGGCTGACGATCCGTGGAGTGGTGTTGTCTCCCGAAACGACACCGGTCAAGGGCGCCAGGGTGAACCTTCGGCAGCTGGCACTACCGGGTGCCGAAGAGGAAGAGCAGGGATTCACCTTCACCTTTGGCGGAGCCAACGGGCTGGTCATGGAAGCAGCCTCTGACGGAGATACGGTGCAGAGTGCCACTACCGATGCCGGCGGCGAGTTCTCCATCGTGGTTGAAAATCGCGGTGACTACGAGATCGATGCCGAGGCGGTGGGGTATGGATCTTCAGCAACGGTTCCTCTTTCTGTACTTCGATCGATCGAGGGTGTTCGACTCGATCTGGCCACCGTCTTTGTCATCGAAGGACGAGTCATCGATGATCTGGGTGCGCTGGTGGGCGGGGTTCGCCTGACTGCAAGAAAAGCGGCCCCTTCAGAGACTCAGTTTCTCGCGATGTTGGGCGGGGGAGGAACAGGAGATGGAATCCGAACGACCAGTGCCCAAGATGGTTACTTTCGGTTCGAGGTTTCAGAGGAGATTCCATATCTCATCGCGGTCGCGAAAGGACAGCACTGGAGTTCTCTAGAAAATCCCACAGTCGATGCGGGAAACCTGAACGCACAGGTAGTAGTTACCGAGGGTGGGCGAATCGAAGGCACGGTGGTGGATTCCATCACGCTCCAACCAATTACTTCATTTCAGCTGGGTCGTGGTGCGTCCTCGACGGGCAATTTCTTCTTCTTCGGTGATGGCAATTCTGGTGTCGAGTACACCCATCCAGATGGTTTTTTTGACATCATCGGGCTGTCGGGAGGCTCTCATCGAATCACGATCGAGGCAGAGGGGTACGTGAAGGAGACGGCAGAGGTCGATGTAGAACTGGGATCCACCACTTCCGTCACCATTTCACTGCAACCTGGTGCAGCCATCGCCGGGCGGATCGTGGATGTCACAGGGGAACCGCTGGAAGGGGTTCGAGTCTCGGTCTCGAGACCCGGAGAAGAACCTGAGCCGCAACATAATACCTCGATCAGCATCTCTTTTTCGACGGGTTCAGGAGGTGTCATTGAACTCGGCAACAACAGCGGAATTCGAACCGATGAGGAGGGAAATTTCCTTGTCGATGGCATCGATGCGGGGGACTGGCAAGTTCGCGCCACGAAATCAGGTCATGAAACACAAGCGTTCGAGGTGCGGGGGACGACTCCCGGAATCATCACTGATTCGGGAACTCATACCCTTTATCCCGAAGTTCCCGCTGATCCTTGATGGATCCTGGGTTGAAGAGATTCGCTAGCTCTCGTTCTTCGCCTTGCGGCCAGCGCGACGGCGGTCTGACTCTTTGAGGAGCTGCTTACGGATACGGATGTTGGCGGGAGTGATCTCCACCAGTTCTCCCTCAACGACGAACTCGAGCGCTTCTTCTAGCTTCAATCGTTTGAGCGGCCGGACGTTGGTACTGTCGTCCTTGCCGGATGCTCGTACGTTGGAAAGTTTCTTGGTGCGTACCACATTCACTTCGAGGTCGCGATCGCGGCTGTGTTCTCCGACCACCTGACCCTCGTAAACTTGATCCCCAGGTTCGATGAAGAAGGTGCCCCGATCATACAGGGCATCAAGACTGTAGGGGGTGGCTTGTCCCGTCTCGACTGCAATCAGTGATCCGGAATTCCTTCGAGGGATTGAGCCCGACTTGGGGCCATGCTCGAGATAACTGTGATGTGAGATGACTCGCCCTGCGGTGGCTGTGAGCAATCGCGTACGCAAGCCGATGAGACCACGTGCGGGTATCTTGAACTCCATGTGCACCATGTCACTACCGGCTCTCGATGTCATGTCGATCATCTCGGCGCGGCGTTCGCCGATTAATGCCATCGCTGACCCTTGTGCATCGATGGGGCTTTCCAGTACGAGGTGTTCGAAAGGTTCATGCCACTTGCCGTCGACCAGGCGTTCGATCACACGAGGCATGCCCACACACATCTCAAACCCTTCACGACGCATCGTCTCCAGCAAGATGCCAAGATGCATCAGTCCCCTGCCTGAGACGAGAAACTCTTCGGGACGCTCGCCCTGGACCACCCGAAGCGCAACGTTTCGCTCCAGTTCTTTGTCGAGTCGATCTTTCAGTTGCCTCGAGGTGACATACTTACCGTCTCTGCCGACAAAGGGCCCATCGTTGACCCGAAAGGTCATGTGGAGGGTTGGTTCATCCACTCGCAAAGCTGGAAGTGCCACCGGATCTTTGGCACAGGCGATGGTGTCGCCGATTTCGATGCCATCGATGCCGATCACGGCACAGATGTCGCCTGCCTTGACCTGTTGGACCTTTTTTCGACCGAGTCCTTCGAACAGGTGGACCTCCTGGGCACGGGCAGTTCTCGCCCCTGTATCCTCAGAAAGCACCTTGATCTCTTCGGCGGCGGAGAGAGTGCCGGCTGCGATGCGACCAATGGCGATACGACCGACGTACTCGGAGTGGTCGAGAGTACTGACTCTGAGTTGCAGAGGTGCCTCGACCTCGACCGGGGGTGAGGGAACGTGTTCGATGATGGCGTCGAAGATCCTTTGCAAATCAAAGCGCTCGCCGCCCACCTCTTCCGAGCACCAACCATCGCGCCCAGAGCAGAAGAAGATGGGGAAATCGAGTGCATCGTCACCTGCTTCGAGGCTCACCAGCAGGTCGAAAACCTCGTCGACAACTTCAGCCGGGCGTCCGTCCACTCGATCTGCCTTGTTGACGATCAGCATCGGAGTGAGCCCGTTTTCCAGCGCCTTTTGCAAGACGAATCGGGTCTGCGGCATCGGGCCGTCGTAGGAGTCCACCAGCAGCAGGGCTCCATCTGCCATCGACAGGACTCTCTCGACCTCGCCACCGAAGTCAGCGTGACCGGGAGTATCGATGATGTTGATGCGGTAGAGGACATCTTCGCGCTCGACTTCGATGGCACAGTTCTTGGCGAGGATGGTGATCCCGCGCTCTCGTTCGAGAGGATTGCTATCGAAGATCAGGCCGTGCTGTCCTCCTGCGAGGCGGTCGAGTTCCTCGTTGCGGAACATTCCTGATTGATAGAGGAGGCTGTCGACCAGCGTCGTCTTGCCGTGGTCGACATGGGCGATGATCGCCACGTTTCGAATCTGTTCCTGCATCGGAAGACTGCTCTCACTCTCTTTGCCCTGCCAGGGCCGGAAGTGGCAAATTGCATACGCTTCCGATGGTGGAATTCTATCGTCGTCGATCGGATGCGGAAGCGAACCCGGGAAGATCGAGGTAGGAAGTTCCCGAATTCAGGGGGAATCAGCCTCGAGATGTTGTTCGATACGCTCACGAGCATCATCGGGACACCCCTGCTGAAAGGATAAATCGCGGACAATGGTCTCGATGGTCTGATGCCGCAGTTGCTGCAACCGGAGGGCGGATGCGTATGGAATGTGAGTGAAGGCCACCAGTTCGTAGAGGGGGCGAAATTTCTCGGGAGCGATCTCATCGAGAATCGCACCAATCTTCTCGCGCGTCTCGTAGAGGGGGTCAGGAATGTGATTGAGGTGTTCGTAATGGTCAAGGGAGAGCTGGGCGAGGGCATCGGAGTTGGGGCGTCGCCGTTTTTCGTAGGCGGGAAGTGCAACGCCCCAGTCATGATCGTGGGCAATCAGTTGCTCACACAGTTCCCCGGCATCTTCGAAGCCACAGTTCATCCCCTGGCCGAGAAAGGGCACCACGGCGTGGGCGGCATCGCCGAGAAGCGCTAGCTGATCATCGAGGATCCACGGTTGACAGCGCATCGTCACCATCGGAGAGGAAGGATTGCTCAGAAATTGACGAGATAGTTGTGGAAGCCACGCCTCGAGATCTGGAAAGAAATTTCGCAGGAAACCGGCGAAGTCTCGCTTCGTATTGATGGAGGCAAAGGAAGGAAAGCCCTCCCGGGGCAGGAACAGGGAGCCGGTGAAACTGCCGTCCTGGTTGGGAAAGGCACCGAGGAAGAGTCGTCCCCGGGGCCACACATGAAATCGATCGAGAGCCAGGTGCGGTCCCCCTTCCTGATGAGAAGGGATCTGCATCTCCCTGTATGCGACATCGAGATACTTCTGCTGGAAGTCAAATGTATGATGGAGCAGCTGAGACCGGGCCACGGAGAAGGCTCCATCGGTTCCAAGCAATCGCTTGTAACTTTCTTGCACCTGCTCGGTACTGATGTGCTCATTTGCATCTTCGTTACCCGTAGATGAACGCGCCAGGTAAATCAGTTTTTGATCAAGATCGACCGATTCGAGCTGGTGGAGCCAGTGGCACTCGATTTCATCTACCCTGGCCACCGCCCGGGCGAGGATCTGATGAAGGCGGGGTCTCTCGACGCACCAGATTTGATCTCCCTGACTGCTGTAGGCCTGTTCGCGAATCTCACCTCGCCAGGGATGGACGGCTCGTCCCACCAGCGGCGTACAGATTTTCTGGATTTCATCGGAAAGACCGAGTGTTTGCAGAAGCTTCCAGCCCCTGGCGGAGAGGACCACATTCACCGAACGACCGCGGTCTGGCAGTGTGGTTGCCGGATCTTCACGTCGATCGAACAGTTTTACCCGGTAACCGAGTCTCGCCAGTCCGATGGCGGTAACGGAGCCAACAAGGCCAGCCCCGACCACATGAACGATATCCGGGTTTCCGTTTCCGGCACTCATCTTTCACTCCCGCCCGGATCGAGCCGGGGGATCACTTCCTCGACGAAAGTTATCATGTTTCGTTCCACTGCATCGCTGTCGTGATTGTTGAAATCGAACCATAGCATCAGCGTGTCGTCCGGGTGAAACATCTTTTCGATCTGATCGGCAACGTCTTCAGGGGAACCATGAACAGCATTGTTCAACCGTTGCGGAAGCTTGCCCTCGTCGACGGTGCCCTCCATGGAGAGTTGCCAGGCACGCAGGGCGTCGATGGCATTGCTTCTTGCCCGCTCATTGCGCTGTTGCCTGTTGAGGTCTTCACTGGCATCGGCAAATACCATCACCGTCCTTGGCATGTACTCTCGCTTCCACAGTCCGCCATCGGGATGGTAGATTTTGCTCATCTGTTGATGTGTGGAATCGATGGCTTCGGCACTGGTGCTTGACAGGTTGAAGATACGACACGGGTGGAACCGATTGATCCGTACCGCTGTCTCGATGTCGGTGCTTCCGAGGTAAAGGCGCAGCGTTTCGAGTGGGCTCTCCTTCGGAATCAGTCTCAAGCGATCGAAGCTGAAGAACTCGGGGATCTCGATGGAATCGGTTTCCTTGCCGTGGGCACGGAGTACCGTTCGCCAATGCTCCTCGTCACGAAAATTTTCTCGCCGGAGCTCCTGAGCAGGAAGATCGGAAGAGGCGAGTGCTTCGCCATCGACCATCCGGACGAAGATCTCGGCAGCTTGTCGGAGCAACAGGCCGCGGATCACCGGCCAGGCAACCCTCTCCACCTCGTTACGGGGGACCAGGCCATAGGCCTCCTGCACGAAGGGGAAGCGTCCACTTCCGAAACCGAGGCGCAGCTTTCTGTTACTTGCTGGAGACATTTCCTTGAGAGTAAGAAAGGTCCGAACCGCCTCGGCGTGGGCGATGGGTCCGCCGTTTACCAGGATGCTTTGAAGTGCTGATCCGAAGTCGATCCGAGAGGTGTGTGACATCAGGAGGTGGGAAAGCTGCAGGATGTCGGTGTTGAGGCACACTTCCCCTTCGAAGTGGGGAAGCACAGGAATCTCCCCCGATCGATGTTGCTCCTCCAGTGAGAGGTGAGCCCCGCCTATCCAGGCGGTGCGAAATCCAAGTTGATCGGCGAGCTTCACCTGTCTCAGGAGATTATCGAACATCGTTCTTTCGGTGGGGAGTTCGCCGCGTATTGCGATCTGAGAAAACCCGAAGAAGATATCGTAGATGCGACTCACTGATATTCTCCCGAGGCATAGTCTGCTTCGGCAGGCAGTTCACCTGCGACAAGGGAACGGATGCGACCGGTGACGACACGGGTCAGCGCCAGCGTCAACTTGTATGCTGCCAGGCTGTTGGCGCCGAGTAGGGAGTCGAAACCGCTGCGAGGGATTCGTACCAGAATGGATTTTGTGATCGAGATGACGGTGGCGCTCCGAGGTTCTCCATCGAGCGCAGAGAGCTCCCCGAAACAGTCTCCAGGATGCAAGGTTGCAACCTCGACTCCTCCACGGATGACCTGCAGCCGCCCCTCAAAGAGAAGATACCAGGCATCTCCAACATCTCCCTGATGAACGATGATCTCGTCCGGTGATCCCCGGAGCAGTTGAACGATGAAGACCAACTCCGCCAGCTCCTCAGGCGAGAGGGATGCCATCAGTGGATTGCTCTGGAGGAAATCGATGAGTTGATCGACGGCGGGAAGAGGTAACTGCGAGGGGCTCTCTTCTGATGTCATCGTTTACTCCTTGTTGCCGATTCTAAGAGGTATTCCTCGAGGCTTCAGTGTCCGAGCGCCCGGGCGAGGATCTCGATGTCTTCCTCGAACGATTCCGGGGCCAGGGGACCGAAGGAGAAGCGGAAGAAGTTGCGCAGAGGTGATTGGTGATCGAGGCGCCGCATATCGCAATCGGATCCGCGCAGGATGGCTGCACCATCGGAAAAGAGCCGAGAGTTCAATTGTGCAGCGTTGAGTCCATCGGGAAGCTGGCACCAGTGGTAGAAGCCACCATCTCCGGTGAAGAGGCGTAGCCCCATCTTCTCGAAAGCTTCGCCGTATCGCTGGCGCTGCTGGCCATAGAAAGCGGGGACTGCTTTTCGCACCTGCTCGACACGACGCGGGGCCATCAATTCGAGTGCGTAGCATTGCGATGGATGAGAGACCCCACCCATTCCAAACGATGAGAAGTTGCCGAGGACTTCGATGTGGTGCTTCGCTGCAATTGCCCAGCCGATGCGAATTCCAGGAGACTGCAGCCCTTTGGTGGCGGCACCGATGACGAAGATATTGGTCTGATTGATGTCATCGATATGAGCCAGCGCACTGACCGGTGGCTGATGAAACATTTCGTAGGCTTCATCGATCAACAATCCGCAGTTGGGCGTGCTCGCAGCAGCGACCAGTGCATCGAGGTCTGCACCGGTGCGGGTGATGCCGGTTGGATTACACGGATTACTCAGCAGCATCATGGTTCGTTGGTGCGATCCTGGTGATGTGTAACTGTCGATCGATGGACAGAATTGATTCTCGATGTCGCTATCGACCAGTTCGTACGGCACAGAAAGACCTTCAAGGATGTCGAAGTAAGGGGTGTATTCGGTCGAAGCAATTTTGACACCGATGCCCTTTTCGAGAAATAGCAGGGTCGAGAGAAGTGCTGGGCGTCCACCGGCAAAAACCATCACATTGTCGACATCGATGGAAGCGCCGTAATGCTCGTTGTAGTAGCTGGCGATTCGTTCGCGCAGTGCCGGCAGTCCCCATGCTTTTGGATAGTGCAGATCCTCTGAGGAGACCGCGACCGAAGAGGGCAATTCAGGCCCACCAGGGATCTGTTCGGTGAGGGGGAACCCCTGACTCCATGGATGAGTGCCTGGTGCTCCCATCGGCTGACCGAAAGCAGCCTGAAACGCGTAGAGTGTCTGGTAGATGCCCATCGGCGCGGTCGGCTTGAGGAAGGTCGGCCCGCTACCGGTGGTCGAGTCCTCACGTAGAGTTCCGGGAACTGTTGTCGTGGAATCGGTCACCGGACACCTCGCTGCTGCTACTCCACTCGGAGTGCAATTTACTGTCATCCTAGAACAAGATTAAGATTTAGATGATGGGCAGTCTGCCACAGGAAAAGCCACAGAGTGAGCAATAATTGGTAACTGTTCCTGGCGGTCAGGTAAGGCGGTCAGGTAAGGCGGTAAGGGAGCCGGTCCACTCGCGAGCGCAGATGGAATTCTATTGCGGGTCCGATGATCCTGGGGAGTCCTGTCGCACTGCAGAGGGGAGACGGTACGAACGGTGACTACTGCGTGTGAGTTCGAGCAATCGAGTCAGCTTTTCGACGATTTGAGGTTTTTCGGAGTAGCGGTTGATCTGCTCTGCTGGATCGTCGCCCAGATGGTAGAGCTGTCCAGCGGGAGCATCTGCCGGCGCCTTGTAACGGCTAAAGCCGCCCGACCCCTTGCTGAGGATCAACTTCCAGTTTCCCTGTCGGATGGCAAAGAGACCATTGCCGGAATGATGAATTAGATGGTCGTGAATCGGCCGATGCGGTTTTTTTCCCTCGAGTACCTCCAGGATGTCGAAACTGTCCTCGGCGCTTTTTTCGGGGAGAGAATGGCCCACCAGGGTGGCAAAGGTACGCATCAGATCGGTCAGGATGATCGGCTCACTGGACACTTCTCCAGACGGTGTTCTCCCGGGCCAGCGCACGATGAAGGGCACCCGGTGGCCCGCCTCCCAGGCATCCGATTTCATGCCGCGCCACGGTCGTGAAGGGTCGTGTCCGAAGTCCTTCACCGAGCCGATGGGCCCACTCATGTCGATTCCATTCCGCTGCGGTGATCCGTTGTCGCTGGTGAAGATGACGAGGGTGCGTTCTGCGGCACCGGTTCGATCGAGTGCAGACAGAACCTGCCCCAGCACCCAGTCGACCTCATGCACGAAATCTCCGTAGATCCCCGCCTCGCTCTTGCCTGCAAAGTGTGGCGATGGGGCGATGGGGGTGTGCGGAGCGGTCAGCGGAACGTAGAGAAGGAACGGTTGTTCGGGATGTTTCGCACGCTCCTCGATGTAGGCAGCCGCTTGCTGAGCCAGAGTCGGAAGCACTACCGACAGATCCCAGCCGGCCAGTGTCGGTCCGTCGTGGCCGAACATCTTCTTGGGCTTATCGACGCTCGGAATGCCGACGGTGCGATCGTTCTTGATGAAACAATAAGGCGGGAAATTGGGAACGTCATCGCCGAAGTAATAATCGAAACCGCGCGAGGTGGGACCACTTGCGATCGGTCGCGAAAAAGCGATGCGCTTGCCCAGAGGGACGCGTTTGTTGGCCGCAATGGCGACCCCATCGAACTCATCGCTGACATGACCGTCTGCATCGATGGGCCAGTCCCAGCCCAGATGCCACTTGCCGATGCAACCGGTGTAATAGCCGTGCTGCTGGAGCATCGCCGGAAGCGTCAGGCGGTCTTTTTCAATCAGCGGTAATGACCACGGCCACAGGACGCTACGTTTCAATTTTGTTCGCCATGCGTAGCGCCCGGTCAGCAGACCGTAGCGAGTCGGCGAACAGACACTCGACGGAGTATGAGCATCGGTGAAGCGTAGACCTTCGGCGGCGAGGCGATCGATGTGTGGAGTCGGGATCTTGGACTGATCGTTGTAGCAACCGGGATCGCCGTAGCCGAGATCATCGGCCAGCACGATGACGATGTTGATGGGTGGATCCTTCTGTACGGCAGCATCATCGACAACTGAAACAAGAGTCAACAGCAGCATCCCAGTCAACATCGAAGTCACCTCCTGGTGATAGACGACTTCAGTCGGAAGCGGTCTTTCTGATGAGGGTCATGCCCATGTCGTGGCCATGGCCGTACTCGTTCTTTTCGATCTCCCAGCCGTATTACCAGTGCCGCGACAGCAGGTCAACGATCTAGAATTTCGACTTTGCAAGGCCTGCAACAAAATCTCCGGAGTTGGGGGCACGTTCGAGATGGATCACATGGTAGGTCTGATCACCGATGAGCAATGAGCCTTCGACGACGATTCACTTACCGGAAATCGCTACCATGTATCAGTGCATTAAAACACCAGGACGTCATTTTCAGGATTGTTTTTCACAGCAAGCAAACAAGTTCAATCGTTGGTCCTCGTAGAGGATTTCGCTGCAATCACGCCCAAACAAGGATGCTCGGAAAATCCGATTCATATCATTTTCATCCCTGTGGATCAGCTTCCAGTCGAACAAATGATCCATTATTGCTTTTGATCGATTTGAGGTATGGAAATTACCCAAGATGACTCGCCCACCCGGTCGGAGTAATCCATGTATATAATTGAGAAGTCTAATGACAAAACCATCGCCGAAGTAATCGATCAAACCGATGCTGTATACCAAATCCTGTTGAGGTAAATCCAAGGTTTCTCTGCCCAAACAAAGATAAACAAGATTCAGGTGATGGAGATCTATCTTCGATTCTAAATCCTGTTCATTGCGCCAGTTCTCGACAAACTTCAACGCTTGCTCATCGATGTCTATTAGATGACTTTGAACATTTGATTCGCCTGAACTGGCCTGGTAATGATCAAAAAGTTCCCTCGCTGGGCCGCATGCCAAGCTAGTCACTTCAATCGTATGGTCAGGTCGCAGGTTTTGGGCTCTATCAATCTGGGCAGTGATCAATCCTCTTCGATTCCTGACGGCACGAGCACAACTCAAACCCAATACCGCTTTGTCCATGAGCTCGCCCATTGGGCCGAAACCACTGGGGTTATTTTGATAAATCCACTCTATAGTCAAATAATCGCCAGCGTATCCTCGGGGTTTAGAGTAGGCACGTTCTCCTACTCGCGTGACCAATAAATAGGGCAACAGCTCCGTCATCAAGCGCCGACCCAAATATTCACAGCGTGTGGAGTCAAGGTCACTAGATGTTCCTATCAGGTCATTTACCAGGCCTTCCAACTCGTAGACGTGATTCACAAATTCCTGCGAACACTCTTCTGTCAAACCTTCTTCACTCGTACGTTCAAGCTCTTCAGCATTCAAGAAAAGACTCTTTAATTTGGTGAGCCCTTCTTCTAGTGCATCAGATATTCCGATCTCCTGCGGGATTTCTTGACCGATTCTTGGCTGAAGATGTCTGGAATTTTTTATCAGTCGTCGAGCCATCAACCGGGCGAGTGCTCCATAAAATCGTGAAGAGAATCCAACATCCTCCTTCAATTTTCCCGACAGTTTTTCAAATTGGATTTGTAATAATAGACTGTTTTCTCGCGCCTTTACAGTCGCCGAGGGTAGACGGTCTTCCAGGAACGACAACTCACCTATAAATTCACCGGGGCCAACACAAGACAACTCATGCTCAGGGAACTCATCTAGATGAACAGTAAGCAACCCCTGCAAGAGGATATACATCCGATCAAGAGGAACGCCCTGTGCGATGATTTTCGTGCCTGAGATTATTTGGAGTTCACTCCCAGACTGAAGAACCCATTCGCGGTCTTCTAATGTCATTTCTTGAAAAAACTCGATGGACTCAAAACTAGACAATCAACGGCTCCAATCATTAACTTCAGCAAACACACCGAAGAATCTATAGTGTTCTCGCCCTGGCTAATGAGTTCAGGCCGTCAGGAAACGACTTGAAACTAAACACCTCACGACCCCAACCGCAAATTTACGGCATCACT
This sequence comes from Planctomycetota bacterium, assembly GCA_014240375.1. Classification (GTDB taxonomy): domain Bacteria; phylum Planctomycetota; class UBA8108; order UBA1146; family UBA1146; genus QNYK01. The sequence continues at coordinate 13,028 of JAAZXB010000028.1, forward strand.
TTCTCCAGAACCGCATCATCAAATCGATTCTTGCGTTGAAGCATAAACAACTTGAGTTTCACATTCCCGAAGTTGTCGGTGACGAATTCCGCAGCCGCCGACGCAGATGACGGCCAGGGAGATGATGAAACTCTTCATGATGGATTTTCTTTCACGGGTGCTGATGATGGAAATATTGATTCTTGATCATCAGTTCCCCTACGAGTCTCCGCCTGCCAGGGTGAGAGAGCAACTAGCAAGCGGCCGAACATCAACACTGCGCTGTAGATTGCTCGCAATCGACCGAGTCTGGTGTCTGATCGTCACCACAGAAAGTGAATGGCGGTGGTGGGGGTGGAGAACCAGGAATGAAGAGGAACGTGAGGGTGAAGATCGGGTCGACGATGTTGACGGTCCCATCGTCGTTGGCATCCAGTGCATCCCTGCAATTCCCCCATGGACCGCCCCCGATGATCCCATTGAGGCCGAAAATGACATCGGAGATATCGACCTCACCGTCTGCATTGCCATCGCCGCGCTTGAATCGTGGATAACCAAGAAGCTGTTCTGGCACCAGAGTGGCGCCTTCGAAGTAGAGCCAGTTGAAGTACGAGACTGGGCCGCTACTGGAGGCGTCGACCACCTCACAGTAGTTGAGCGTGGCGATTTCGCCGAGGGTGCCACCGATGACCTCGTACTGGACGGTCGTGATGTGCTGCCCGACACCTGTGGGGATGGTGACTGCACCCACACCGTCGAGAACGCAGCCGAGGCCAGCACCTCCCGGCTCGATGTAGGTACCATAGAATAATATTTGAGAAGCCTGGGGTAACGAAGATCCGGGCTCTACATCGATGGGCAGTAGTTCTTCAGAATCGTTACAGATGGCAAACCCAAAGGAAGCAAACTGAGAGTATTCCGTGGTGACTCGGTGGATCGCACTCACCTGGTTTCCGATCTCATCGAGGATTGGCGGCTCGACATGATAGGTGACATCCGGGATCTGAGCCTGGGCCGTTGCCCCCACGCAGATGAGCGCGGCGATAACTACTGCAGGGACTGACCAGAGTGATCGAGAGTGATGTGACATATTTCCATTATAGCGGGGATGTCTCTCGATTTATAGCGGGGATGTCTCTCGATTCGAGGCCGATCGTCCCTACCTGTTTCACAGCACTACTTCGGCTGGCAATGGGCGAGAGTTGTAGGTAGACGCCATCGAATAGCCGTAAGCACCGGCGTTGAGAATCGCCAGAAGATGTCCCTCGCGCACTTCAGGTAAGGAACGCTGGAGAGCCAGGTCATCCTCTTCACAGAGACAGCCACTGATGTCGATGAGATGTTGTGATCCCTCCGGATTGGAAATGTTTCGGATCTCGTGCCAGGCGTCGTAGAGTTTTGGACGAAGCAGTTGGTGAAAGCCTGTGTCCACTCCGGCAATGATTCGGTCACCGAGTTGTTTGATGACATGCACTCGGGTCAGTAGTGTTCCGCTCTCTGCGACCAGGTAGCGCCCCGGCTCGAACCACAGTTGAAGAGAACGCCCGGTTTCGTTTTCAAACTGCTCGAGTGGTTTCGTCAGTGAAAGTGCCAGCGCATCCAGATCCGGATGATCATCTTCAGCTCGATAGGGGGGACGAATACCTCCACCAAGATCGATGGCTCTGACGCTCGGAAGCTTTCTGGCCAGGTCGAGCAGCACCGCTGCGGCAGCGCCGAAGACTTGCTCGTCGAGAATCATCGAACTGGAATGGACATGAAGCCCCTCGACCCGGATTTGATGCAATTCGATCAGCCGCAGTGCTTCTGAAATCTGATCCCCACCGATCCCGAATCGTGATCGTTGATACCAACCCGTGGCATCGCGGGGTGAACCCGGCATCACCAGGCCCGGATGCACTCTCAAGGTGCACGGCACATCACCCTGGTAAGCCTCACCCAGTTTATCAAGATACGAGAGATTCTCGATGTTGAGTCTTACTCCCAGTTCGATGGCTTGCTCCAGTTCATCGAAGGGAACGCCGTTGGGCGTGAACAAGATCTCATGTGAATCAAAACCGATCTCCAGTGCCAGACGGATTTCATGGATGGAAACCGCATCGATGCCGAGATCGAGTTTCTTCATCAGGCTCAGTACATCGCGATTGGAGTTGGCTTTCATGGCGTAGTGAATGCGGTGGTCAAAGGCAGAGAAGGCATCTCGAAACCTCTTCACTTGACGGCGAATTGTCTGCTCATCATAGAGATAGAGTGGAGTGCCGTGTTGATCGGCGAGATCCTCAACATCGTGTCCGGCCAACTGCCAGTGACCATCGATCAGTTGCATGTTGCTACTCCTTTTGAGCCGAGCGGATGATGTCTGAATCTTCTCCATGTAATCGTTGGATCATCAGTTGTAGCTCGCTGATTCTGCGCTGCTGACGGTCAGTGGGATTCTGGATGTACTTTTGAAGGTGCCAGAAGGTCATGCCGTGAGCGCACCAGCGTACCATCATCGGTAGTGACTCCACTTCCAGTGGGGTCAGGGTTCGCCTGCTTTGATAACCCTCGAGGAGTGCGCTGATCCGGTCGGGATCGGGGTGACCGTCGTGATAGCCAAAGCCCAACAGAGTCATTCCGATATCGAAGAGCAGTGCGTCGACGCAGGAGTCCTCGAAGTCGATCAATGCCACCAGTTTTCCATCTCGGAAAATGGTGTTGTCTGGAAAAGCATCGGCGTGGACGAATCCACGTGGAAGTTCGATTTGAAGAAACGATTCGATCTCCCGGGTCTCTTGTTGAAACTGGGCGTGAAACTCGGGGTACTTCTTCAGCTGCTCAGCCTTCGAATCGAGGAATTCATTTGCTTCCACGATGTCACTCAGTGATCTGGATGAGTAACCCGCCGGGACTTCGAGGGTCGAGAGCAGGCCGATCGCTTCTCCCACTTGACTAGCGTTCTCAGGAGTCACCGCGGGTTCTGCTCCCTCGATGAACTGGTAGATCATCACCTTCTCATCTTCGACATGGGTGATGGAGCCACCATCGGTTCGTTCGATCGGATAGGAGGCGGGAAAACCACTGCTTCGAATCGACGAGAGGAAGTGGATTTCATCCTGAATTCGAGCCACGGGCTGGGTACGACAC
>JAAZXB010000028.1:16347-22464 GCA_014240375.1 Planctomycetota bacterium
TACAGTGAGCGCACGGACCGCCAACTTCGCCATTTAATTTGAGATTTCACGATTCTCGGGAACCGAGATCGGTTATTTTCGTTGACTGCTATTGTTGACAGATCATCCAGCAGTGTTGAGGGGAATACAGCAGCATCATGAGAAGCGTGGTTGTCCGATATCTACTGCTATTACTGCTATTGCAACTGTGTGCGGGCCCTTCCCTCTGGGCACAGGGCTGACCTGCCTGAGCCAATCCAAACGCTCCCGATGCAGGGGCGCTGGGGTCCGGTCTGGGCTCCCTCCGACACGGCACTGGCACCTGGCAATATCGACTTGCCCTCACTCGTGGGTTCGGATTCGATGGTAGCCACGATGAAGAAACCGGCGTCGATTCGGCTGGAGATGTCATAGCGGTTCCCTTCCATCGACATGAAGTCCAGCTCGACATCGCACGGTTACAGTTCCAGATGGAATACACCTTTGATGAGCCGTGGGCGGTTCGCTGGCGTCTTCCCATCGAACAGAAATCGAGAACAGCATCCGTCGGTAGCATCGATCCTGCAGCAACGCCGATCGAGATCGAAGCGATGGAGCGAAACCTGCAACTTCATCACCCGAGCCGCACCCTGACCGGTTTTGGCGATATGGAGATGCTGCTGTGCTGGCACAAGCATGATGTCGGAGAAGAGGGTGCGTTTTTCTCGGCATCGGCGGGGACCACCTTTCCACTGGGGCGTACCGAGGAAAACCCCTACATCGCTGGCGATGTCGGTGAGTCTCATGAGCACATCCAGTTTGGAAATGGCACATTCGATCCGATTGTCGAACTCTTCTACAGCCGACCGCTCGGCGAGGACTCCATCATCAGTGCTTTTTGCCAGGGCCGATTCCCGGGCTCCACTAATGATGAAGGCTTTCAGGGATCGCAGTCGATCCAGGGCGGCATCGGAGCGATGAAGCCACTCGGCAATTTTGGGTCTGGCGAGACTTCCTTCGGCCTTGCGGGGCTACTCTATCAGGACTACGGGCAGGCGACCTGGGATGGTGTGATTGACCCGAACTCGGGCTTTACGACCCTATCGGGAACTCTCGGGATCAGCTGGAAAGATGAGGAGTTTCGCAACTGGAGCCTCACCTTGGTCTTGCCCATCTCCATCGACACCCCCTACTCCTCCGATGGTAGTTATGAATCGGGTCCGGTGCTGTCACTGGGGGTTGGTTTCTAGTTCACGAACCGATCAAAGACCTGTAGCGATCTCTCGGATAGACGGATGTCCATGAAGATTCTGATATTGATCTTGACGATGATGGGCTCACCCATCGTGCCCGCAGACAATTTCATCGATGTGACGCCTGGGAATATTCCGCTGGTTCTCTCGGCTCCCCACGGCGGCATCGAAAAACCACATGGAGTTCCCGATCGTACCAGTGGCGTGCTGGTTCGAGACACCAACACACGCGAACTGGCTCTCGAGTTGGCCGCAGAAATCGAGAAACAAACCGGCGGAAGACCCTTTGTCATCACGAATCGACTGCACCGCATCAAGATGGACCCCAACCGGGCCATCGATGAGGCGACACAGGGTGGGATATTCGCTGTGGCGGTATATCGGGCATACCATTCAGCAGTGGAAGCATCGTGCCGCGCAGCGCAGACGATCGGGAATGGCAAGGCGCTGCTGGTCGATCTTCATGGGCACGCACACCCGCAAGACTGGATCGAAGTCGGGCATCTACTGTCATCCTCTGAACTGACAGTTCCAGATGAGGAGCTGGAGGATTACGAATGGATTCGCGGTCCTCGCAGCATCGGTGCATTGCTGGAGAAAGCGGGGCTGAAGGCGGTTCCCTCACCACAGAATCCTCACCCCGCTGGAAAGAAGTACTTCAGCGGCGGATACATCACGAGCCATTACCGTAAAGAAGGCATGCGCACGCTTCAATTCGAGTTACCCGGGAGTATGCGAAGAGGATCTGGGCGCGCCCAGAGCGTGCCAGCCTTGACAGGTGCGATCACGAGTTTGATGTCACAGTGGGACATCAAAGCCGGCGCCTCGGTTGAGGAGGCAGCAACCAGCCAGCAGGTGGGATCTCAGCGCCCCAATGTCATCATCGTGATGACCGATGACCAGGGGTACGGAGATCTCGGCATTCATGGCAATCCGGTGATCAAGACCCCGAATCTGGATGCTCTTGCCAGAGAGAGTGCGCGACTCGACCCATTCTACGTATGCCCGGTCTGCGCACCGACCCGCGCATCGTTGATGACGGGCCGAAGTCATCAGCGAACCCGAGCCATCGACACCTACATCGGGCGGGCGATGATGGATACCGACGAGGTAACCATCGCCGAGATCCTGAGGGATGCTGGTTATGCGACCGGTATCTTCGGCAAGTGGCACCTGGGAGATTGCTATCCGCTGCGACCCGGGGATCAGGGGTTCGAAAAATCGCTGGTGCATCGAGGCGGTGGCATCGGCCAACCATCTGATCCTGTTGGCGGAGAACGAAAGTACACCGATCCGATCTTGATGGACAACGGTGTGGCGCGGCAGATGAAGGGCTACTGCACCGATATCTATTTCGATGAGGCGCTGAAGTTTGCTCGCCAGGCACACCAGGAGGAGAAACCGTTCCTGGCCATCATCACCGATAACTGTCCCCATGGGCCGTGGCACGACACTCCCGCTGAGGAACTAGAGATGTACAAGGATGTGGATCTATCGGTGGCTGCGTTTCCGCAGGAGAAAGGTGCGCCACTGAAGGGGAACTGGAACCAGGACCAGGTGCGTAGATCGTATGCCATGATCACCAACATCGATGAGAACATCGGAAAGATGATCGAACAGGTCGATGCGATGGGGATCGGCAAGGAGACGCTGATCCTATTCTTCTGCGACAACGGACCGGAAGGGCGCCGATTCGTCAGCGGCTTTCGCGGTTCCAAAAGCAGCACCCTTGAGGGGGGTGTTCGTTCACCCTTCTTTGCCCGCTGGCCCGGTACTCTTCAGACGGGGGTGGCGACTTCCTGGCCGGCAGCGATCTACGATGTGCTTCCCACAGTTCTTGCGGCCTGTTCCGTTCCGGTCCCACAAGGAGTGAAGATCGATGGCACCAGTTTTCTGGCGGATCTGAAGGGTGCAAAGGTCAAGAGAAGGCCAAGGACCGTGGTGATCCAGGCCCATCGAGGCGATCGGCCGTTGCTCTATCACAACTTCATGGCCCGGAAAAACTTCATGAAGCTGGTGCACCCATCGCCTTTCTGGCGCGACACCTTCGAGGGCGAACCTGATTTCCAGCTCTATGACCTGAGCAAGGATCCTTATGAACTCGATGACATCTCCGATGAGAATCCGGAGATCGTCCAGCGGTTGCTGGGCGATTACGAGGCGTGGTTCCTGGATGTTTCATCAGGTCGGGAGGATCCGTGGGCTCCGCCGCGCATCATCATCGGAACCGAGCATGAAAAGATGACGGTGTTGACACGCCAGGACTGGCGACATACCCATGGTCGTCCATGGGCTCGGGATTCACGCGGTCAGTGGCACGTGACGATCGCCAGCGAAGGGCCCTACCGTATCGAGTGCCGTTTCTCTCCAGAAAAAGTACCGGGAGTGATCACCCTGATCTGTGGAGATGTCGAGGTTCGACAAGCGATCTTGCCGACCACCAGAAGTTGCTCTTTTCGGTCAGTGGACCTTCCAGTAGGTGATGTGGAAGTGGAGATTCACATCACTGAAGGAGAACAGATTCGAGGTATTCACCAGGCGGATATCGAGCTGATTCCAGCGGGATGATGAGCGGAAGCACAAAGATGCAGCTGTCGATGCAGCTGTCGATGCAATTGTCGGATCCTGGATCAGTCCTTCAGTTTTTTTAGCAGCCGATAGTGGACAGTGATTTCCAGTCCGCCGATGTAGGCCACTAATAGCGATGCCCACATTCCATATTTGAAGCGGATCCCCGGATCGTCGAGTTGGAACATGTTCTCCAGGGTCAGTTCAGGCATCGGCCCTGCTGCGAGCTGGACGCAGTAGTAGCAAAGGGCCACACCGCCTACCAGTAACAAGAGGCCACGCCGGATCTTGCGGCTGGACTGCTCGTGGAGCGCCTTCTTCAGCAGCTCCTTCTTCAGGATCGATTCTTCGGTGCAGGTGGTTTCCATGGAGCACATCATTGCGGTAGGAAGGGCAACCATCCAGCACCAGATCGAGGAATTGGTTCAGGAATTGGGCCGGATGATGGTTCGAACCGCCTGCAAGGCAATCTTGCCAGCGAGCACAGGGCACTTTTGCTGGCAGAGGGTTTCGATCTCGGATGGCTTTCGTGGCTGATCATCGAGTAGTTCTGCAGGGATCTCGACCCCGACCAGTTCCTTCTCCACGTCGACATTCTTCAGGCCCAGCGTCTTGATTCGCACCGCTTGCAGCTGGCCATCGATCTGTTCCACCGAGAGGATCCGGCTGACGGCTCCGATTCGATCCTCCGGGGCCACCGTGTTGACATGAGATGATCGCTCGAGCACTTCATCGAGGACTTGTCTCAGTTCTCGATCACCGATGGCAAAGACCAGGGACTGAACAAATCCACCACAGACGACAATCCCCTCGCGGCCATAGCGTTGTGAGTCCCAGTGGATCGGGTGGGTATTGCGATAGATGGTCGAGAGTGCCAGGTTTTCTGTCCAGCCGATGGGGCGCACTGCAGGGTGCAGGATGACATCATCGGTGGAGAGGTCTTGCATCGGAGCGGCTGGAAATGACTTCACTGACTGGAATCGATCGAGCAAGGTTTCGCCGATATCGGTGAAGTACCGGGCATGCTCGCCAGCATCCGAACTCGCTTCTCGATCGACGGGAGCCGGAATCGGATCGTAATAGGAACGCTTCAGCAGCGAGAAGACACGTTCGTCGCGCTGGTTGACCAGGATATGAGTGGTGTGGATGACGCTGGCATCACCGCGCGATGTGTTTCCCATCCGGTCGAGTCGGGTAAAACTGCGGAAGGTGTCTCCTTCTCGCACGACTGCTTCCTGACGAGCATTCTCGAGGCCGAGGTGATAGCGACAGGTTTGCGAGAAAGGCTCTACCGAGAAACAAAGGGTCATGTTGAGCAACATCGATGCTGGAATGGCGATCTCTTCGAGTCCGCAGCCGGTGGCATATTCTGCGCTGGTCGAGATGCGGCTCGACGCTGGAAATGCCGACTGCCATGCCGTGCGCCAGCTGGCATCGATGGTGACTTCGTGGGGGCTCTCGAGAATCTCGCCAGGACGTGCGGTCTGGAGATTCAGACCGTAGACGGGGAAACGACCTTGCATGGTGATCAAGCTGCCTCTCTGGACTCCTCCTGGGTGTCGGCCATGATCTTCAATGCTCTCTTGAGCATTGGAGGACCGATCATCTTTCCGTCCAGTTTGGCGATGGATCCTTGCATTTCAACGGCCTCGATCACTCTTTTTGAGTGCTCGATCTCTTCCTCGGAGTAGGAGAACACCTCGAGCGCCTTGTGCATCTGACGAGGGTTCAATGCGAAGCAGCCGTCGAAGCCGAGACTCTTCATCCGCTGGTTATGTTGTTCGAAGGCATCAAGGTTGTCCAGATCGGGGAACACCGAGGAGATCGCTGTTAGCTGATGTGCCTTGGCCGCCATCAGGGTCATCTGGCGTGGAATCTCGACTGATTCTTCGCAGATTTCGGCACCCACCTCGAGGCAGTAATCGACATGTCCGAAGGAGAGCGCAACATTGCGATCGGATGCCGCTGCAATCTCCGAAGCTCGGAGCACTGCACCGGGTCGCTCGATCAGCGGCACGAATGCGGTGTGTCCATTTTCCAGTCCTAGCATCTGCTCCGAAACAGTGACGATCTGCTCGATCTCGACGAGATCGTTGGCGCAGTTGACCATCGGCAGCAGCAATCCAGCGAGATCCTGGTGAAGGCAGCTGGCGATGTCTGCGCGCATCTCGGTCGGGTTGTCCGGTCCGTTGATCCGCAGCAACGTCTTGCGGCCCTGCAGAACGCCCGACTGGAAAAGCTGACGGATCCGGGTGCGCTGTCTCGCCTTGTGCTCGGCGGCGATGCTGTCTTCCAGATCGAGCAGCAGGGTGGCGCTCCGAGGCAACCGACGGATTTT
>JAAZXB010000029.1 GCA_014240375.1 Planctomycetota bacterium
GCAAAGGGCGCAGAGGTCAACGCCAGGGATAAGTACGGCGGGACCCCGCTGATGTACGCCGCCGGCTTCTCCAAGGCCCCGGAGGTCGTCACGCTGCTGCTGGAAAAGGGCGCAGAGGTCGAGGCCAGGAATAACGACGGCGGGACCCCGCTGATGCTCGCCGCCGCAGTCTCCACGACGCCGGAGATCGTCACGCTGCTGCTGGAAAAGGGCGCAGAGGTCGAGGCCAGGAATAACGACGGCGGGACCCCGCTGATGTTCGCCGCCCAGTTCTCCTCGACCCCGGAGATCGTCACGCTGCTGCTGGAAAAGGGCGCAGAGATCGAGGCCAGGGATAACGACGGCTGGACCCCGCTGATGTACGCCGCCGCCGCCTCCTCGACCCCGGAGATCGTCACGCTGCTGCTGGAAAAGGGCGCCGATGCTCTGGCGAAGGACGAGGATGGCAAGAAGGCCATCGATCACGCCCAGGGGAACGACAAGTTGAAGGGTACGAAGGCGTACTGGAAGTTGCACGACCAGTCGGTCGAGTAGGGTGTAGCGGTACTGCGGTGAGGGACGGGTGCGTGTAGTCGTGCGCCGGCGTGCCGCCGGCTACTTCTCGCGGGTGGCGGTTTCTGGGGTCGGGACGGGGACGCTTTCTCCCAGCATCTCTTTCGCCATATCGGCGATCTGTGTCGGCGCAGCCATCGCTTGTAGTTTGCGCCAGTCGCCGGTGCGGGTGTTGCCGAGGATCAGCCAGCCGTTGTGGTCCTCCTTGAAGGGGGTCCAGGCGCCGATCTTGGTCAGCACTTGCTTCACATCCGCCTTCTCTCCCCCGAGCAGTAGCCAGCCATCGTCGGGTAGTTCGGCGGCATCGTGGTACGCCTTCATCCGCTCGACGGTGTCGAACTCCGGATCGACGGTGATGGAGAGGATCACCACCTCGGGGCCGATGCGATCCTCGAGGATGGCGCTGGTGTTCTTGAGGTTCTGGATGATGGGGGGGCAGACGCCGGTGCAACGGGTGAACAGCACATGCATCAGCACCAGTCGGTCGCGCAGCAGGTCGTCGAAGAAGCGCAGGGAGTTGCCGTCGTGATCGACCAGCACGTTGTTGGGGAAGTAGTCGGCGGCCTCTGCGAGGCGACGGAAGACCGCCGCTCGCTCTTCGATGCCGGAGGCGATCTCGGCGATCCCCTCGGCGCTGGAGAGTCCGTAGGTGCGGGCCCACTCGCCGGTCTGATCGTTGCCGATCAGCACCGTGGCGGTGTGCTGTGTGATGTCTCCGGTGGCCGCATCGAGTGAACGAAGCAGCTGATCCATCGTCGGCTTGTCGCCGGTGATGAAGCTCCATCCCGGCTCGGCGCCGAACAGGGCTCCAAACTTCTTGATGCGAGCGGGCGTATCGTTGGCCGGATCGACACTGACCGAGATGATGCGGATGGCGTCGCCGTGCTGCTCCTTGGTGATCTGCTGAACCCTGCGCATGGTGGCGGTCAGCGGCGGACAGACGGTGGTGCAGGTGCTGAAGAAGACATTGATCAGCACCGTCTTGCCGGCGATCAGATCGGTGTGGAACTGAACCCGATTGCCATCCTGGTCGAGCACCGACAGGTCGGCAATTTTTGGTGCCTCGATGAAGGCGGTGGCGCGGGAAGAATCCTCATCTGTCCCCTCTTCGCAGCAGCTTTCATCTTTTTTGGGCTCCTGTATCGCCTTCTGTTCGCAGCACTCCTTGTCATCGGTCTTCGGAGTCGGCTTCTTGTCATCTTCGCAACAGGGTGGCTCCTGCGGCTCCTGGGAAGGTTCTGAATTCTCTTGCTGAAGTGATGTCGCCATCGCATTGCAAGGGAGCGTCGAGATGGCCATTATCGATGACAGGATGCAAAGAAGGGTCACATTTGTCAGAAGTCCTGGATGGTCGAATGAGTTCATCAGTTTCACCTGTTCGAGGGGCCGCTTATCAGAAAGAGCACCCATCATATCGCCGCCGACCTGATCCGCAGGGCGCGGATCAGGTCGACGGGCACAGTTGACACTAGGGGCAGTTGGTGGAGGAAGTGCAGTCGAGAGTGTCGGCGGTCAAATCCGCTCCACATTCACCACTCGGGGCTGCAGGTCCGGCACCATCCGCGAACAGGAAGTTGATCAGAGAGATCGCATCGGTGATGTCGATGGCACCGTCGTCGGTGGAGTCCGCAGCATCGAGACAAAGGGTTGGCGCGCCGCCAAACACGATGTTGAGGGTGTTGATCACGTCTCCCAGGTCCAGATTACCGTTGGCATTGCTGTCTCCACGCTGGAACCTCTGCGGTGCCGTCGCTTCGCCACAGGTCGCCACGATGACGTCTCCGCAGATGGTGATTCCGCCGACACAAGCCGTGAATAAGCCTGAGTTTACAACAGGAACCGAACACTCCAGCGTGGTCCCACCGAGGATTGCAACCTCGACTCCATCGACGGTCACCTGCCACTGGTCCATCTCGGTGGTGGAATCCCAGCTGAGGGTCGCGATGTAGGTGGCTGGATCGATACTGATCGCCACGCTGGTGGGGGAACTGGAGGCGATCCCTTCGGCGGTGATGTCGATACAGGAAGCCGGACCATTGACGCCGTTGGCGACCGGGGTCAGGCATAGCTGCTGGGTACCGAGTCCCGAAAGGGTGACGCTCATCGAGGTCGCTTCTCCGGGCAAGTTCTCCAGCACCACGCCGTCGAGGGTCGCCACGATCGAGGTGGTGACACTGCTGTTGGTCCAGGAGACATCGAAGATGTGTGCACAGGGATCGACCACCACGGCTGGCGAAATCGCCGGCGGAGTGGGAGCCAGTACCAGTGCACAATCGTCCGAAGGGGCATTGACCTGATTGACCACGCCGACGACGAAGTAGTTGTATTCACCTGGATCGATCGGATCCGCGTGAGTCGTCTGGTCTCCCGCCAGTCGGCCAATCGTCACTCCGTCGCGCACCACGACGACCTCGTCGTAGATGCTCTGGTTTTGCCAGCTGAGAAGGGCGCCGAAGTTATCAGGAGTACAGGCGAATGCTCCCGGAGCCGGCGGTGTGACGGTCGCACTACAACTGGTTTCAGTGGATGGAAGGTCCTGATTGACCGCAACCACAGCGTAAGTGTAGATCCCAGGCACGGCGATTTCATCGATGTAACTGCTGGTGGATCCGGGCATCACCGAGAGCAACTGACCGTTTCGATACAGTTCGACGGTGAGGTAATCGATTCCGCTATTGGTCCAGTTCAACTGAACTCCGGTACCGGGAAGGGCAGTGCAACTGAGAGCGGTCACCGGTTGGGCGGCAATCCTCACGTATGGATCGACCTTCAACAATCCCCAACAGCCACCGGTGAAGGCGAAACTGTCGGTCATCCGGTACATGTATGTCCCAGCAGAGCGGGCTTCTCCGCCCGCTTTGATCAAGATGTTCTTGTGGGACTGCGCAGCAATCGGACCCGAGGCACCGATGCCCATGCTCTGAGGGTTGAGACCGATCCGAGTGGAATTGTCGGTGAAGGGTTGCCTCTGCCAGGAGTGACCGGAGACGCCAAAGGCGTGACCGTTATCTTTTCCGCCAGACTGTCCGACCCGGAACATGACCATCTGTCCCGCCTCTGCATCGCAGCCAGGCGTGGCTGGATCAAGACAGGGAAGGTTGGCACAGCCGGTGAGGCCAGCGGTAGAACTGAACACATTGGTGTGATCCATCGACCCTTGTTGTACCCAAGGGGGCGAGTTGCTTATTCCCATGCGAAGCCATGTCGGTTCGGTCCGGTAGTTGTATCCGGCCAGATTTTCTAACTGTTTATCATCGAGTTGCTGGTTGAGTTGTCCCTTGCGAAGCAGCGGGAATGAGTCCTGCACCTGCATGACATACTCTCGAAACAGCAACAATCCGTCCTGGTCGAGAACGTCTGCCTCGTAGCCACTCCTGGCCTCGACATAGCCGTTTCCATCTTGGTAATCGTAGAACCACTGTGACCCCTCCGGTTCGATCACCAGCGAGCCGAACAGTCCATGCTTGTGATGATTGAACACGTCGCCGAAGGAACGAAGATTGGTCATTCCAAACTCGATAGGAGTGTACTGGGTCGATCCATCGGGTTGAGCATCGATCGATCCTGCGTACCAGGCGTACTGCTTGGTTTCACCGGGACCGGCAAGGCTATCAGGATTCCAACCGACATTGGAGGACGATCCTGTTCCGACATCATGAGCGACCAGTTGAGGACTGAGGCCGACGGTGGTCTGGACCGACTCGAATCCGTTGAGTCGAGGGGTTCCGAAACCGGGTTGGATCATCGCAGGAAGCATGTTGGTGAGAGTCACCTCGATGCACTCACCGGCGTTGGCACGGATCACCAGAGGATCCACTTCTTTTTGGCCGGTCATGAATGGAATCATGTCTTCCTCGTGGATGTAGAGCATTCCATTGGGGTCAAAGATCGTGAACCGGTCGTTATAAATCAGTCCAGCACCACCCAGTAGGTCGGCGGCACGCCAGGCCTGGATATGAACCTGTCGAATCGGCGGGGATCCAGCACCGGTCGGGCACAATCCAGACTGCAACGGGTGCTGTGGACGTGGAGTGGTCCCGGAGTTGTTGGGAAGGTAGGCGAGTCCAGGTTCAGGCTCATGATAGCCTCTGAGGATGCCCCAGATCCCTTCCTTGGCACCCTTGTCGACCGAATCGAGATACATGTAGTCGGTGGCACCATGGCTACCGGCGGCGTGTCTCAATCCATCGCCGAGCTGGAAGTACATCTCGAAGTGCTCCGAGACGCCAATGAACTGCGAGTTCGTGTATCCCGAGCTGGGGTTGGAGGCTTCCTGGAGCCAACGGTTGCCATTCACGGTGAAGGAGTGGAACTCCTCCTGCGCACCATGTGCGATGGAGATCTTCACGTTGTCCCCCTCATAAGCACGTGCCAGCGGGGTGAACGGATCACCATAGACGGAAGAATCAAACGATGAGTTGGCGGCAGATCCTGCATCACCGCGCGTCGGGGGATCGTTGCGATAGTTGATGGTTTGAGCCCCACCGCCCATCGAGATCGCCTCGGGGTTGTTCATGCCAGACATGTTGGGCCAGATGTTGGCACCGTCGACCTGGGTCTGATCCTGAGTTTGGGATCGAGGTGCATTGATGGGGTTATTGGCACCATCGTATACCGGCATCCACTCCCCTGTTTCGAACACGAATTCGCGCATGCTATCTGCACCCTGTACACCGGCAAGAATATTGGCAGCCCAGGAGGTGGGTCCACCGTCTGCTCTGGTTCCTAGCATCGTGTTGCCGTTGGGGTAGGTCCAGATCGAGTCGGTCGGTTCGACCACTAGCAGCGCGTAAAGCCCATGCTGCTGGTGAGAACTGGGGCCGAAGTGGTCATGGGAGAACACCGAACGGATGGTGCGATCTTGGCCCTGATTGTTGACCAGGGGATCGGCCCACCAGCGCTGAACGGTGGTCTGAGCTCCGACCCACTCGTCGTTGGTACCAGGACCAAAGACCGGATGGGTTTCTGCACTCAGCAACTGTTGGCCGGAATTATTGGTGGTCTGCCAGACATTATTGGCGTGGATTCTCTCCCGCACCTCTTCCGGTGAGAAGGTACCGTCCTCGTAGTTCCATCCGTTGGCACTTCCATCGGATGATGTGACATCGAACTTCACCAGGTGAATGTGCTGACCGATGATGTCGGTCGGCGTGAAGATCTGGAAATCATCGAGATTGAGGTTGCTCGGCATCAGGTTGGTCGATTCAAACACGATGCACTCACCGGAGTTGGCCCGGAAAAAGAGCGGTTCTGGTGACCTGGTTCCGTTGAGAGTGGGCATCACATCCTCGTTGAGGACTGCGATGCGAGCCTGGCGGTCATGCCATCCGAGTTCGTTGATGGTCATATCGAACTGGATGTAGGCGGCCTTGTATGTACGCGTTGCGACCGCTCTGTTCAGTCCAGTACCGTCGACGAATTGATCGGGGCAGGGATCTGCAAAGGGTGCTCCTGCGATGGGAGCGCGACCGTTGACGAGAAACAGCCCGGCGTTTCCAGAACTGTCGAAGGAGGGATAGCCGCGGCCGGGCCAATTATGGCTGTCGGTCACATCGACGGCACTGTTGCCCAGAGTTCCGGAATGGAAATCCTGCGCAGCGACTTCAAGTGCGGTTCCGTTGGGGGGCAGCAATTCGATCTCTGCCGATTCGAGCACCCTGCTCCAGCCGGTCTTGGCCGGGTGTGGGTCGTTGGCCTTGACTCTCTGATGGACCGGATCGATCAGGTACTTGGCGGCAATCCCGGCCTCACCATCGATCACGGTACTGGACTTGATCCGGTGACGCTGGAGACCTCCATCGTGGACCATCTCGAGCGGTGGTTGAGGAGCACGATGTCCGGCTTCTCCCGCGATGTAATGCGGGAATCCGGGGAATTCTGTGGTCGGCATCGGCGGCATCGTCTTGCCCGGGAGAGGCACGATCCCCGGTACAGGTGTTCCCTGGGGGATCTCTCCATCGGGAAGATTTCTTGAAGTGGAGCCGTCCTCGAACACGTCATGGGTTCTCCACAGGCTCCACATCCCCTGGGCGAAGTGAGGATAGAGGTGGCAGTGGAAGATACTGTCTCCGACAGTTTTGTTGCGATTGCCACTTCCACTGTAATTGATCTCGTAGGTGTAACTACCACCCGGGGCGATCGACTGGGAATCGAGGTAGGTCGAGTTCGGATTCCGCGGTTCAAATAACCACTGGTGAGCGTGGAGGTGGAACACATGAGTTTCGGATCCCATGTGAAGGTTGCGGAATCGCACCGCATCATTCAAGTATGAATGGTAGACATTCGATGGATCGTCGGAGAATGAAGCACTTTCGACGATACCACTGACAGAATTTCTGGTGACAGGCATCGACGGGTCACCATTGGCCCACGACTCGAGGAAGAACTCCTCGAACTTGCATTCACCACAGTTTCTTGCCGGGCCGTCGCCGATGCGTGTGGCGATCACAGGTGCACCCATGCCAGCAGTTCCGTAGTTGATGGCGAAGGCATCGCGAACTCCCGCATAGAGTTTGTCCTGCTTGAGTACGGGGTAGGCCTGCGTGATGCCGATTTCATCGTGGAAGATGATCACGAATTCGCGGTAGGGATCGCCGCAAGTGCTGGAGGGAGGTGCGTCGATGCAATCTTCGCCCCCCGGAACCACGATCGCTGTGAGATCAGAATGAACCGTGTTCAGGTTGTCATCGAGAATCTTGAAGATCGGCTTTCCGGTGGCATCGGTGGTGTTGTAATCGATCTGGGGAGTGCCGTTGGGGTTGATGCCGGTGGTGGCCAGAGCCAGTTCAGCCTCAGTGACCTGAGACCTGTACCAGGTTGAACCCTGGGGCTGAACGGTCACAGCTCCAAACAGTCCACGAGCGATGGCGCCGTGGGCACCCTCTCCTCCGATACTGGAGGATGGGGAATGGAAGGCGAACTGGCCCTCCGCAGTGCAGTAGTAAGTAAAGGTCGATGATTGTGTCGCCGCCAGAGCAGCGGTGCCATTGGTTCCCAGTGCCAGTCCCTCACTGGCAGGGGAGGTGGGCTCCAGTCCGTTGACGTGGAAGGCCACGGTTCGGGTACCGTTATTGGTACCGCCCCCTCCAACCGAAGACGGAGAGGTACTCAACAGGTTGGTCAGGGTGATCTGGAGGCAGTCGCCAACATTGGCCCGAAGAGCCAGTGGGCGCGGCCGCTTATTGTTGCGCAGCCGGACATTTCCGGGAGCGATGGCGGTGCCTGCGACTCTCGGGATGACATCGTGCGACAAGGCGAAGATCATCCCGTGACGATCTACCGCGCCGAAGCGGTTGTAGTTGATCACCTGATCGAGAGCGACCACGTCAGCAGTGATGGTGCGGTTACAAGGAACCGCATAATACTCTGGGTCTGGAACCTGGGCGTAGCCAAAGGTGGATCCGAACAGTACTGCCAGCAGGCTCGCTACCTGAAGCATGTTTCTTTTCAAGACTCTCCCCATTCAAAGTGAATGCATCGGGCGTCAACCCGAGTCACACACCTCTTAGGTTGTGGCGACCAGCCGTCTGTATCCTTGCCGTTCGAATGCTCCCCGGGGGAGGGAGGCAGAAACGACACAGTGCTAGTCGCAAATAAAAACACCCCCACAAAGATCACTCGCCAGACTCTCCGCTTGCTATAGGCAAGGGGATCCAGGCGGATGACAGTCAATCGTCAATACCCGATCCTATACAGAGGAGGGATCAAGAGCAAGAAGGTAAACACCTGTTGAAGATGACAGAGTATGTACTAAAGGAAGTTCACGAGAGTCATGATAGACAGTCCCGGCTAGAGCGAGATGCCCTTGTATCGGAAATATACGCAATAGTCGCCATTTGCTGAGGAGATGATTCCGGGCCGGGCAAGTCAATATGTCTTCCATCCCTTTTTTGACATATGTTTGAACATTCCTCTGAACAGCCAAGCAACACTTGTTTGTTATCTATAGGGAGGCTAGGATCTTTAGTTACGAGTCCAGTTCTTCTGTTTCTTCATGTAACAGGCGTCTGGTTAACGAGACTCCCCAGGCGGAGGTGCCTGAGGACGATTATTCAGAGATAGAACCCGCGGATCCGCCGCGGTTTCAAACGGAGGTGTGACGCTCGGTGGCTCTACCGGGCCCAGAGAAAGTTGAAATGGTAATGCGAATCATGACGAATCAACGATTTCGTCATCAGGAGACTGATGACTGTATTGAAGGGAGTTTCCGGGCAATGACTACTCATGGAATCAAACACATCGCCCTGCTGGTAGCTCTGGTATTGGGGTTATCGAGTTTTGGAATTGCACAAGTTGCTCCGCCTGATCTGATCAGTGTCGGGGGAGCCAGTGAAGGAATCACAGGAGCTGGAGTCAGCGGTGAGATCGAGTTCTTCTCGATCGATGACCCGAATGATCCCTTTTCCTCGGGCACTATGGTCGTGGCCGGTCAAATGTGGATCATTCCAGCAAACCTGGTGGCGGACCTTCCTGCAAATCGTCTGACGATGTGGCAAATGATGGAACAAGCTCCGCCTGAGGCGCTCGCCCTCGGTGAGACCGGACTGGTCAAGGGTGACAGCACCCTTCGTGGTCGTGGTGGAGCCATCGCCAGCCTTATCGGCAATCAGATGCCGGATGGACGAAATATCGCCGGCGACTTCTTCCTCCAGAAGAGTTCGGACTTCCTCACAGGAGAAGTGACCTACATCAATTACGACGAGGGGTATCTGTGGATCAATGGTGTTTCGGGCCAGGACGGCACCGGAACCATGGTCCGATTTAATGACCCCAATGCAGTTCACTCGATTCAGAGTGGTGCTGGATGTCTTGAGGGACAGCCCAACTGCACCCCAGATATCCGCTTCGGCAATGACCCGGAAAACTACACGATAGTCTTTTCCAATGGTTACCCGATGTGCCTTCCCAGCCCTGTCACCGGAGGTGCACGCACCGCTGGTTCCGATGCTGACGGAAATGGTGATGAGTTCTGCCCCAACTACAACCGTGAAGGACCGGTTCGGGGCAACGGAACAGAAGCCACCGATTCTCGCTACCAGGCGCCACTGCAACTCGGAGACAACATTAGTGCCGAGGGTAATGTCGAGAGTATCAACGGGGTCACTTTCTTCTCCTGTCACAGTGCGGCGAATGCAGTCGCCATTACTTCGCGAGATGATCCCACCCAACCCTCCTACATCATGGCTGACGAAGTGGAGTGGGATGCTCCTGGATTCAACAACGAGCGGGTCAAGGTGTTGATGATCGGTTTCTCGACGCTGGATAGTTCGCAGGTCGATATGTTTGCCGTCGACCTCGACCCCGCGACCCAAGAGGGTCACGAGCGGTTGGTGGGCAGTACCAGAAATAACCCAAATACTATTAACCACGGAATCGGCCAGGGTCGCGCCGGCGTCTTCAAGGTTGTCTACGATGTGGACTTCCTCAAGGGAGCACCTGTTACGATTCGTCGCTCACCCTGTGCGAACCTGACCAACGCTGGATTTGATGTCTGCCCCCAGGGGGGAACCATCTCCGAAGAGTTCGGACTACTGTCCCCCATCACTCGAGATGTCCAGTTCCGTGCGATTCACGGCGATGCCCTCGATGAGGGAATCGAAGCCTACAACATCCAGGGAGATGCCTGGACTCATGACCAGTACCTCACTCCTGCGGGAATCGGCCATCCGGAATGGGATGAGATCGATCTCAATCGCATGTGGATGCCATTGATCTTCGCCGGTGAAAACTGGAATCTCGATCGACGTCTTGGCCCTGGTGGTTGTCTCGATACGAACGGCGATGAGGTCGTCGATTGCGAAGACATCGCACTGGTTCCGGTCGGAGATCTGCACCTCGACCCGTACCCCTACGGCGGTCTCAATCCGCTGACTGGAATCATCGGTGGAAGTAATCTGCCGATTGAAGACGGCGGTGAGATCGATACGGTCCTGGGAGAGATCTGCGATAACGGTGTCGATGACGATGGCGACCTTGCTATCGATTGCGACGACATCGAATGTGATCTCTTCGCCGATTGTGTTCTTCTCGACCAAGCTGGCGGAGAAATCGGCGAGCTCGGTTTGTGTGGAGACGCCATCGACAACGACGGCGACGGTCTGATCGACTGCTTTGATCCTGAGTGTGCTGGTTCTGTCGACTGTGTCGGAATCGGAGCCGTACTCGGGTTCACCTTCGTGCCAACTAACCTGGAACGTATCTTTGGCTACTGGCCAATGACCTACGAGGATCTGGATGGTGATCCGCTCAACGGTGCGGAGACCCTGACCACCGTGCTCCCATTCATGACGGCGCAAGGTACAGTCTCTAGCTACGCGACAGATTTGAAACCTGCGCCAGGCATTGCAGCAGACGTTCCAGAAATCGTAGGACCCTGTGAGGGCTTCAATGCTGATCCAGCCGCCGCACTTCCGGGGGCCAATGGTATCGCCGTGGTGGCGGACACTTCCCTGATCATTGCGGAATCCGACATCGCCACTGACTCCGATGGAGATCAACTCACGATCACCTTCGGTGCTGGAAGCGGCGGCGGAACGATGGCGCTGGTTGGCGGAGATTATGTATATACCCCGGCGACAGGATTCGTCGGAAATGAAACATTCACCTTCACTGCGACTGATGCACATGGTGGTGCTACCACCGGAAGCCTCAGTTTCCAGGTGGCGCTGTAGAACGCGATAATATTGGCAATGTGGAATAACAGGAGAGTGGACAACATGTTCAACGAAAAGAATAGAAAGAAGGGTAGGATGACATCTCTCACGAGATCCTTTGCCCTGCTGTGCTCGATTGCGATGATTTTCGCAGCGGGAATAGCACAAGGCCAGGTTAGCGAAAGCCCGCCACCGACTTCTCAGGCAGTCGTGGTGTTGGGTGAAATCGAGCACATCTTTGTCGACGATATGGAAGATATGTTCTCAGCAGGATGGATCATCGCAGACGGTACTGCGGTCAGGGTTCCTGCGAACCTTCTCATCGACCTTCCAGCCAACCGGTTGACCCTTCGAGATATAATGAATGGGGCTCCGGCAGATTGTCGTGCCAACGGCGAATCGGGGCTTGCCAGCACCGATCAATGCTTGGCCAGCAAGGCCCTCGGTGGTGGTGGTTTGCAGGCAATCTGCAACCGTATGCCGGATGGCTTCACCATTGCTGGTGATATCTTCATCCTCAAAGATATGGTCGGAAACGTCGCAGGTGGGATTGTGGGACCGACTGTCGGCGGATATGTCTCCTATATCGATTACGATCAGGGCTACTTGGTTGTCAACGGTACCATGAATGAGAAACCGACCGCGGATGGTGGAACCGATAGAAAAGGTGTCATCGTTCGGATCAATGATCCGGAAAGCCGTCAGACGGTCCAGTCGGGTCTTGGATGTGATGATGCAAATGGAGCCAACTGTTCCCCGGATGAACGTTTCTGTGTCGATCCAGACAATTACTCGTTGACTTTTTCGACCGGATATCCGGTTTGCATTCCCAGCAGCGATGTTACTGCACCCGAGCGTACTAACGGTGCCGACTCCATCACGGGAGAGGGCGACGAGTTCTGTCCGATGTGGAATCGCCAATGGGTAGGGCCTCGGGAGAGAACCGTTCCCGACTCGAGATTCTTCGTTCCGCTGGTTCCAGGAGATCCGGTCGGTTTTGATGGTAACTTCGAAGTGGTCAACGGTGTTCGCTTTTTCTCGACCTACGGTGGAACGATCCAGTATGGTCTCAAGACCAAGGATCAACCGGACCAGCCGGATCACATGATCTGGGCTGAGGTGGAGCAGGACTGTCCGCCCTTCGATAACGCCAGGATCAAATCGCTCTGCATTGCGTTCACGACTCTCGACAGTTCCTGGGTGGACTTCTACAAGCTCCACAAGGACCCAGTTTCTGGTGAAGATATGGAGTACCCATGGGGTTCATCTGTCGGAAACATCGGCACGAGGTTCCATGGAATGCCGCCCAATGCTGGTGGCATCTTCAAGGTGGGTTACGATATCGATTTCCTGCTGGGAGCTCCTGTCAGTGCCGGGGTTAGCCCCTGCCAGAACCTGCAAAATGCGGGCTGGAATGTCTGCCCCAATGGCGGAACAATGGTGGAAGAAGTCAATGTCTCGATGCCTGTTCACAGGGAGATTGTCGGCTACTCTCGTCACCGTGATGAACTGCTGCCAGGCATTTTCCCGGTCGACGTGCTTGGCCGAGAAGCCCAGCATGGCATGTACGTGACCCCCTCGGGAGTCGGGCACCCGGAGTTTGGCGAGATCAATCTCAACAAGATTAGCTACCCCTTCATCTTCGATGGGATTCCGTGGAATCAAGATCGACGCCTTGGTGTCGGTGGTTGCCCGGAACTCGCCGGAGCATTCGCCTGTGAAGATCCTGCCTCGGTTCCCATCGGTACCTTCGCCCTGGATCCGTTCCCGTCCTCGGGAGATCCCGATTGGGTCCAGCACTCCATCAACAACGGAGTCCCGGTCTTCGCGGCGGAACGATTCAGCGCTTATCATCCGTTCGGTCCCGACGATTTTGCACCGCAATACGGAGCCGATGCTCCTGCGCGTGAGTTCCCTCCCATCCTCGATGGATTGTCGGGAATCCTCTGTGACGTGACCAACGGCGCACCTTTTGCCGCCAGCGACGCTCTTCTGGCGGTCGAGGATACTGCGACTGCGATTTCAACGGCTGATCTTCTCACCAACGACAGTGATCCCGACAATGACAGACTCGAGGTCTTCATGGTCGAGGGAACCAGTCTCAATGGTGGATCTGTCAGTTCCGACGGTACCCTGGTGACCTTCCAGTCCGCTCAGGATTACAATGGTCCGGACGAGTTCTACTACAGTGTGACCGACGGTCACGGTGGAATTTCAAGAGGATCCGTCTCCGTGACGATTTCTGCGGTCAACGACGATCCTGTCGCTCAGATCGATGAGATCACCATGTCTTCGGCAGCGGCCTACGACTTCACGGATGCCGATCTGCTCGCCAATGATCACGATGTGGATGGGGATTCATTGACGATCACCTCCATCACAGAGATCTCTCCATTAGCTTCTCCGGGAACGGTCACCTCGACCGGTCCGGGTCTGTGGAGTTTCGTTGCGACCGGTGCCGGGCTCAGTGCCTGGTCTTACACCGTTGAGGACGGCGCCGGAGGATCAGCCGTCAATGTGGTGCGTTTCTGGGTCGACAATGCGACTCCTGTCGCTACCGACGATCTTGCAACCCTCGACGAGGATACCCCTGCGACCATCAACGCACTGCTGAATGACAGCGATGCCGAAGGAGATACACTGTCGATCAGCGCTGTTTCTGCTGCACTGCAGGGAACAGTGGAGATCGTCTTTGGTAGCAGTCTTCTCTACACCCCGGATCTCGACTCCAACGGTACCGATTCCTTCTCCTACACCATCACCGATGGAAAAGGGACAGAAGCGACCGCCACCGTGACCTTGACGATCAATCCGATCAATGATGCTCCTCGATTGTTCAATGACGCGGTCACGACGCTGGAAGATACCTCTGTGGATATCCACGTGCTGGCCAACGACTATGATCCCGAGGGTGACAACATGACGGTGTCGATCCCGACCACTGCAGCATTCGACGGAACCGTCACACTGCTGCCAGGTGGGGTACTTCGGTTCACGCCGGTGCCTAACACTGCTATTGGGCTTCCGGCGAACTTCATCTACATCGTTACCGATTCACAGGGAGCCTTCAGTACCGCACTGGTAGATGTTCTGGTGATTCCTGTGAACGATCAGCCTGTGACAGGGATTGATACAGTCCTGTTGCTGGAAGACACTGCGGCCACCTTGAACGTACTGCTCAATGATGTCGATGTGGACGGAGATCAACTCCGGATCGGTTCAGTCACACCTCCTGCCAACTTCCCCGGTACTGTCACCTGGAATATCAACGGCAATGTGACCATCACTCCAGATCCAGATGCTTCTTCACTCACTCCAATGCTGATCAGCTATGTGGCTACGGATGGAACACTGGAAGACATTGGAACGATCAGCGTGGTGATCCTGCCGGTCAACGACGCTCCGGTGGCTAGCGACGATCTGGGTAACACCATGCTGGAGGACAACTCCATCGACATCGATGTATTGGCGAACGATACCGATGTGGACGCGGGAGACACCCTTCAGGTGGCTTCGGTGACTCAGGGAATCCGAGGCATTTCGAGCCTGCTCGCTAATGGATCGGTTCGTTACACTCCCAACCCGAACGAGCACGGGCAGGACCTGTTCACATACACCATGCACGATGGCGCTGGTGGACAGTCGACTGCAACGGTTGCCGTGACCATCGAGGCCGTCAATGACGTGCCCGTGGCTGGCACACTTTCGGTACTCCCGATGGCCGAGGATGGAGTTCGTATTGTCACTTCAGCGCTGCTTCTGTCAGTCGCAAGTGACGCAGATGGGGACCCACTACGGATCACAAATGTGGGACAACCAATCAATGGCCTGGTCACGATCGATACCGATGCGAACAACAACATCACGGCATTGATCTACCACCCGAACGCCAACTACCACGGTTCGGATACATTCAGTTACGATGTGACCGATGATGTGATTGAAGGCGGAGTTCTCAGCAGTAGTTCCAGTTCAGTGACGCTCAACATCCTGCCGGTGAACGATGCTCCGGTTGCGATCAATGACGCGAATCTGTCTGTTACTGGCGGAGAACTCCTCGCCATTGCGCCTCTGGCTAACGATTCAGACCCCGACGGTGATCCGCTCACACTGGCAAGTTTGGCCAGCGGACCGTTCCACGGTTTGGCTGTGATCAATCCGGATGGCACTCTCGATTACACTGCAGACGACAACTTCGATGGCAGCGATACGATCCTGTATGTTGTCAGCGATGGTCACGGAGGCTCGGCGACTGCGAGTATCGTGATCAGTGTTTCGGCACCGCCTTCCACCGCACTGGCGGTGATCCGCGGTGACGCCAACATCGACGGCCATCTGGACGTCTCCGACCCGGTCGAAACGGTTCTATACCTGTTTGATGCGGATCCGGTGGCTTGCTTGCTGGCTCTCGATTCCAACGACGATGAACTGGTTGATCTGGGAGACATCATCTACTCCCTCAACAACCTCTTCAGCACTGGTGCCGATCCGGCTGCGCCGTTCCCCTTCTGTGGTCTTGATCCGACCACTGGAAGCCTGCCATGTGCAGGATTCGGCCTCTGCGACTGATTTTCAGTCAGCGTAGACCATCGGTTCAGGGCTCGCGGGAGATTCCCGCGGGCCCTGATTTTTTGTTCCTGATGGATCTGTTGGATTCCGAAGATGGGGGAGGGGGGGGTACATCGACGGTGAAGGACGGTTGTCGGGCTCTGACGAGCTCGACAAGTGCGCTCGGATCGGTAGATCCGGTGGCTGACACGGCTGAATTTCCGGATTTGCAGGGGGCGTGTTATACTTCCCCATGCTCCTGCGGTCGTGCTGTAGTATCGCTGGGAGTGCCGTTGGACTGTGGATGGTGTAGATCCGCATGGTGTAGATCCGCATGGTGTAGATAAGCATGGTGTAGATAAGCAACGAAGAATGAACGGCTGACAATTCTGGCCAAGACGAAGAGGCGAGTGAAGCGATGAAAAGAAGTGCTACGATGACGGGCCTGCTGATCCTGCTGGGGGCTGGAGTGCTCCTGCAAGGAAGCGCCAGTTCTGGTGGGTGGGTGGCGGGCGCCACTTATCCGGCGGGGCCACAGATCGTCTGTGACGCGCCGTTAGCGGAGTGGGGCGAACTGATCAAGGGATCGCCATATCAGCATGTCTTCGAGATCAAAAATCCTGGGGATCAAGTGTTGATCATCCAGAAGGTCAACGGCACCTGAGGCTGCCTGGTCGCCGATCATGACGACCAGATCCCCCCCGGTGGGGTGGGAACCGTGACCGTGACACTCGACGCAAAGAAGGCTCGTGGAAAGAACATCACCAAGACCGTGACCGTCTTCTCGAATGATCCTGAAAATCCCGAGTACAAACTCAGTATCAAGGGAACCATCCTGGAGATTCTCGAGACCCGGCCGCTGGCACTGAAACTACAAGGTCTGGCCGGGGGTGACCTTTCCAACTCCTTCACATTCACTGCAGGTTCCCCTCTCGATGTGGAGATCATCGAGATCAAGTCGCGCGGATCGTTGCTGGATATCGGCGAACTGGAAGAGGTGAAGGTGGGTCGGGAATGGAACCTGTCCCTCACTGCCAAGGCCAATGCCCGTCCGGCGCTGATCAAGGAAAAGCTCGTGATGGAGGTCCTGACCAGCGACGGCGAGGAACGAACCCTTGATTTCCTGGTCCAGGTGGATCACCGCCCACGGATTGTGCTCCAACCGAAACAAAATTTGAAGTTTCTCAACCGAGAGACGAGCAAGTTACTCGCCGGAGGCGAGCCGTTGGAGAAGAGCATCCTGGTGACAGGGGGAGACAAGACCATCGAGTTCGAGGTGACAGGGGTTCTACTCGATCCAAAGATTGCCGATGCATTCCAGACCAGGATCGAAGTGGTCTCTCCTCAGAAGAGCTATCGGGTCTGGGTCACCTTGTCGGAGTATCAGAGCAAGCCGACGGTGCTGGGAAAACTGAAGATTCAGACCAATGATGAAGTTCGCAGCGAGATCTCGGTGTGGGTGATGGGGCAATTCCGCCAGGCGGGCAAGAAAACGAGCCGCTGAAGCCTCAGCGAAGTTTGGTGACGGTAAGAACGCCGGGGAACCCGATCGGGTTCCCCGGCGTTCTCTTTGCAGGGGAGAGTGTCGTTGCGGTCCACACGGCCACAAGTCGATGGAGGAGCTCGAGTCGATGGAGGAGCTCGAGTCGATGGAGGAGTTCGAGTCGATGGAGGAGTTCAAGGAGGATCGAAGTTCGAGGATCGCGTGTCGTATCGCTCACTAGCACCGGGAGAGACCTGTCAGACCTGTCTCTCCTGTCATGGTGTCGCGCGAGGATCGCCAAACCTGTCAGTTTTGGAAATTGCTGTCCTGCTCTCACTCGAAGCAGGATAATCGAAACAGATCTCATTGTTTCTGGCGATCCGGGGATGCCAGGGTTTGAGTTTATTGAAACGGCTATTCGGTAACTATCTACCGATACACTTGGAGTACCAATGCTATACCTGAGGCCCCTACTGAGGCCCCTACTGAGTCCCCGTCTGGGGACCACTCCACTGATGCTGGTGATGAACATCCTGTTTTTCGTCTCGATCAGCTGGGGTCAGCAGGTCCCATTCAACAGCCCGATACCGACCGCAACCGGGATCTCGATCCGCGATTCGGCCAGCGCCGATATCGATGGCGACGGGATTCTCGATTTGATCGCGGTCAATGGCCAGGGAGTCATCACCATCAGCTTCGGATTTGGAACCGGTGCTCATGGGAACCGGGTGAGGATCGATCCTGGAACTGGAATCGACGGACTGGTTCGGTCGCTGGATGTGGGGGATCTCGATGCAGATGGCGACGTGGACATCGCGATGGCGTGGGCGACTCCGAGCGATCCTGGTGGATACATCTCGGTCTACATCAATGAAGGTGGGGTGCTGGGGCCGCGCCTCGACATCCCACTCGATAGCCAGGTGAATCGGACTCCTTTTGATCTTCAACTTTGCGATGTGAATGGGGATGGGCGAGACGATATCGTCTGCTGCACCAATGTACTCGATCTCATCATGCAACCGGCTTCCTTGACTGTGCTCCGTTCACTGGGAGCCGTCAGCGGTGGGGGAGTTCTGTTCTCTGCTCCTTCACACACCGACTTCTCCTCGCTGGCCACGGATGTTCTCGCCCATGATCTGGACGACGATGGCGATCTCGATGCTGTGATGGCCTGTCGAGATGGCAACATGTTCGTGTGCTTGGAGAACGATGGAACCGGCGCCTTCACCGTTGCCTCTTCGATTTTCTTCCCGCTGTTACCTCACCCATACTCGGTCGTAGCCGATGACTTCAACGGTGACGGTTTTCAGGACGTGGTGCTGGGGACCTGGATGACCAAGTCACTGATCTTGCTCGAAGGAGACGGAAGTCTCGGATTCATCGAGGGCGATGAGATTCCACTGGGAGTGTTCGGGTGGGGACTGATGCAAAGAATCGGTATGGCGGATATGGATGGGGATGGCTTTCAGGACATCATCGCTCCCTTCTCCGGCGGGGTGGTTGCTACCCGCTTCAACGAGGGCGATGCGAGATTCCTCACTGAAGCCGCGTTCTTCAGTTATCAGGGGCCGCTCGAGGTTCGCTTTGCCGACCTCGACGCCGATGGAGTGGTCGATCTGTGGATGGATCACAGCGATCTCGAAGTGATCACGGCATTCTGTGGACCGCAAAATATCAGTGGATACTTCCATCTTGAACCGCAGAGAGTGTCTGCCGGGCTACCGGCGCTGATCCCGCTGAAGGTCGCCGCCAACCGTGCCATCGAAGCTTATGATGTGGCCCTCGAACTGGATCGTAGCCTGCTCACTCCGACCGATTTGACCCCCTCTGCTGAGGTGATGGCTGCCACCGGCCCTGCCGGCCCCGCCGTGTGGGTGGTGGATCTTGGCAGCACTCCAGCTGACCGGGTCCTTTTGACTTGCGATCTGGGGCTCCCGTCTGGCTTTGGCCTGGGAGCGGGAGTGGTGCTCGATTGCGCCGATCTACAGGTAGAGGTGGCGATGGTCCCCAACCCAGTGCAAACCACCGTCGCCCCGATCGGAATCAACGGCAGCTCCATTGCCCAGATGAGGGTCTCTGGCGGAGTCATGGTGCAGGCGTCACTCTCCGCAGCGCAGATCGATATCGAGATCCCGGTGCCGTTTCTCCGCGGAGATGCCAATGACAATGGCGTCGTGAACATCGCAGATGCGGTGGTGATCTTGCGCCGGATGTTCGGCATCGATCCGCCAGGAAGTTGCCTGGCGGCTGAAGACGCCGACGGCGATGGCGGCACCGACATCGGCGATGCGGTTCGAGTGGTGACCTACCTCTTTAGCCTCGGGGATCCTCCTGCAGCGCCCTTTCCCGCCTGTGATCTGGCTCCCGATCCACTGATCTTGCCCTGTACTCCTCGAATCAGTTGCCCTTGATCGTGTCCACAACGGATCGTCAGCGCTGCGAGGAACAAGAGTGCTGGAGTCGTTGAGGAGAGGCTGGAGTCGTTGAGGAGAGGCTGGAGTCGTTGAGGAGAGGCTGGAGCGACCGTTCTCGCAACCCGAGCCACTTCTTCTGCCACTTCTTCTGCCCACTTCCACGGTGGATCCGACGATTCCACTAGATAGCCTCCAGCAATTCTTGAATTGTCGATCAGGGTCGTTCCGACTCATCGTCTGGAGTCGGGGAAAGCAGGATCAACGCTCCGTACAGAGGCTTTGGATGTCGGCTCTGGATGTCGATCCACCAGCATCCGATAGATCGACATAGGTCCCACCTCTTTGGTGCTTCTCTTACCATCGGAACCATTGCCGTAGGCTCCTTCCATCTCGTTCATGAGTGGCTGTGCCGCTGCTGTGTGAGCTTGCTGAGGGGCGCCTGCTGCTGCGTGAGGCTGCTGCGGGGTGGGTTGGATACAGCGGGGAGTCTCAGCGCGGAACTTCTGGTGGATGGCCCTGATCGGCTTCCTGCAGATTCAGTTGGAGGAGAGATCGCTGGAGGATCGATCCGATCTCCGTTTACTTCGATCTCCGTTCACTCCAGTGCTTTGAAAGAAGAAACTCAGCCGCCAGAATTAAGGTAACCCCTGTTTGATCGTGAGCGATCAAACAGGGGTCATCGTCTGGTAAACACTGACGTCGTCAGGGATGGGGCCTAGCCGCGGAGGGCGACTCCTGCCATGCGGACGACGCGAGCGGCCAGCTCTTCGGGTTCAAAGGGCTTCGGAAGGATGTCATCGGCACCCAGCAGGCGAGCCCGATCCAGTTCGATGTCCTCCATTGCGGAGACCACCAGAATCTTGGTCAGGTTCAGATCGGGAGCGAGACGAACGTATTCGATGACATCGAATCCACCGAGGCCGGGCATCCGGAGATCGAGGGTCATGACGCACGGCAGGTGCTCACGAAGCAGCGATCCGGCGGAGAATCCGTCCTGGGCAACGTACACATCGAAGTTGTGCTTCCGCAGTACGCGCTCGATGGCTTGCGCCACCAGCACATCATCCTCGACCACGAGTACTCTGCGAGCCAGGTGCAGGAACTCTCGTGGAATCGGGATGTTATTTTCTCTGAGAAAGGTCACGAAATTATTGACCTCTACGCGATTGTCTCCACGTCCGGGGAGTTGATACGCCCTCAGCTGTCCCCGCTGGATCCAGCGAATTACTGTGCGGAAGTTGACCCCGCAGTAGTTGGCGATCTCACCGGTAGTGAGCGTCCTCTTGTCATTCATCCCACACTCCTCGCTACTCTCACCTGAACCGCAACAGGATGCATTGGTTACAGGATCGAAACTCTTCTCGCTGTGATTTTGTGCGCTGTTGGCGAAGTGGTCTGAAAAGGGAGAGAAGGCGGACCTACTGACCTTTTGTTACTACTTCGTACTTCCTTCTTTTGTCTATTGTAATGCCGTGCATTTTTTTGTCAACTGTCTGGACTGACAAAGGGTTCTCGCCGTGATCCCCCCTATAACGACGAATAACGGCTATTCGTTGTGCTTCAGGAGTCGTTGACGGCGTGCTGCGGATTCCGATCTGGATGATTGTTACTAAATTGTAAGCCCTGACGTCGTCAGGGATGGGGCCTAGCCGCGGAGGGCGACTCCTGCCATGCGGAC
>JAAZXB010000002.1:0-227312 GCA_014240375.1 Planctomycetota bacterium
TGCTGGGGCTCGACCACGAGAAACTGACCTACAAGCACCTGGGGAGGCGATTCCGCCTCACCGATGTCCACGGCAAGGTGATCGAACCGCTGCTGGGGTGAGAATCTCGATCACCTTCAGTGGACTCTCCTGCACCCCTGGTGCGGGTCTAACAAATTGCCCTTCAACTTGGCTTGTAATCCCTACCCCAACAAGGCCCAATAGACCCAGGCCCAATAGAATGAGAGCCACATGACCCAGACCGAACTGACTGGCACCAAGACCGATGATGGCCCCATCCTGTGGGTCAACACGTTGTTCCTCAGCCTGAGCCCTTTCATCGCTGCAGCGCTGATTCCCATCTACCTGTGGAACGAAGGCAGTCACTGGGCACTATGGCTCGCAGCAGGCGTGTTGTGGTGGGTCGCCGGACTCGGGATCACCATCGGTTACCACCGCCTCTTCGCCCACCGTTCCTACAAGGGTTCAAAGGTGTGGCGCTTCCTGGCGCTTATTGCGGGTGCCACGGCACTGCAAAACTCAGCCATCGTCTGGTCTGCTTCCCACCGTCGCCATCACCAGCACACCGATCACCACGGAGATCCCTACGATGCGACCCGCGGCTTCTGGTGGGCGCACATGCGCTGGATCTTTCACGACAACGAGCTCGTAGATGATCTGAGTAATGTCCCCGACCTTCAGGCAGATCCTCTGGTTCGCTGGCAAGAGAAGTACTACTGGATCATCGCTCTCTCCCTCAACATCGGTATTCCGCTGGGATTGGGACTACTGATCGATCGACCGTGGGGAATGCTGCTCTTTGCCGGACTCGCTCGCATCGTCTTCACCCATCAGGCGACCTTCTGCATCAACAGTCTGTGCCACATCCTGGGCACCCAACCGTGGTCCAAGAACAACACCTCGCGCGATTCATGGATCTGCGCACTGATCACCTTTGGCGAGGGCTACCACAACTTTCATCACGCATTTCCTGCAGATTATCGCAATGGGCTACGGTGGTATCAATTTGACCCGGCAAAGTGGCTCATCTGTGTCGCCAGCCTGGTCGGCCTGACCTCGAATCTGAAGAGAACCGAGGCACCCGTGCGCTGGCGAAAGCGCCTCGAACGACAGACAGAAAAGTATGAGACCTCCGCATCGTATTCCATTCCCGAGGTGAGTGCGGATTGGCGACTCCGGGTCGATTCCGCTCGCCAGTTGGTGGACCAACATCTGAGCCAGTGGGCACAAGATCTGCGAGACTACCGGCGCGCATGTCGGGATGGAGAGGTCACAAAAGCGATGCTTCATTCGCTGCGCGAGACTCGACGCGCCTGGAGGCACGCCTGGAAGAACTACCTCGCTCTTGAGCAAACGATGCCGCTTCCTGTCTGAGAGCCGGTAGATTCACCACCACTGTCGTCTACCATGACGATATGAATAAATACACGCCGCCCAACATCGTGCTGCTGGCACTCTTCTTGTGTCCGCTGCTGGTCTCTTGCGACGCCTTCCCCCTGCGCAAGCCCGCTGGCCCGGTCTCGACCCCCCTCTTCAACGGAGAGAACCTGGACGGCTGGTACGCCGATATCCCCGCTGCAGATGGTGGCGCTGAGGTACCCCCATCTTTCGTCGCGGAGGATGGCATGCTGATCAGCAAAGGAAATCCCCAGGGGCACCTGATCACCGAGGGTTCCTACAGCAACTACCAGTTGGTGGTCGAATATCGCTGGCTCGAGGAACCTGGCAACTGCGGGATCCTGGTCCATGCATCGACTCCGCGGCGTCTCTACAAGATGTTTCCCCAGTCGATCGAGTGTCAGCTGTATGTCGGCAACGCCGGGGATTTCTGGTGTATCGGTGAAAATATCGAGGTCGACAACATGACCCAATGTCGAGGAAATCCCGATGAGTGGGGAGTGGAGGAGGATCAGCGCCGCCGGATCCTCAATCTCACCGACGATTCCGAGAAGCCCGCAGGCGAATGGAACCAGATGGTGATCCAGTGCCGCGATGACACGGTGGTGGTCTTCGTCAACGGAGATCTGGTCAACTTCGGCTACAACTGCAGCGCCAGCAGTGGCCAGATCGCCATCCAGGCGGAAGGGGCCCCGGTCCAGTTCCGTCGAATAGAACTCTCTGACCTTCCCACTGACATCACAGAAGGATGATCAATTTTCGTTCGACGCTCTCGTTGTTGCTGCTCTTCCACTTCTTCGGTGCGCCCTCGATCCTGGCGCAGGATCATCCGACCAAAGCATCCCCCTTTGATGCGATCCGCTGGTCTGAACAACAAGTACAGGTCCAGGTCGGGGGAAAGTGGTACATCCCCATCGCCATCGATGGTGTTGAGGTCGAGAAGATCCTCGAGAAGTGCCGCCAGCAGTGGCCCGGCCAGTTACAGAAACGATTCGCCGAGGATTTGATGGAAGCGATGGCGCTGCTGGGCCATGAGCCGGGGGGTACCGTCACGCTGCGCTTGAAAGCGAGCGCGGCAGCGAAAGATGTGGTGCTCGAAGGAATCCCCAATACCCTCGGCAAGCGACAACGACTACAGGCTGATCGAAACCCGCAACCATCTCCAATGCGACTCTCTCCCTCCTGGCTATCAAAGAAGCAGGTCGAGCAAGAGATCGCCATCTTTAGCGCCGCACTCCGGGATCAGTTCGCCTACCTGCACCTCAAGGGGGTCGATCTCGACGAGGCGATCGAGCAAGAGGTGCATCGACACTATTCACGCGGCCTGCCGACACGGATGCCGCCGGTCGATCTGGTGATGATCCTGCAACGGGTGCTGATGCAATTCGGCGATGGCCATGCCGATGTCCGCAGCAGCAATTTTCGCCTCGGAGAGGGTCAACCGTTCATCCCCTTCCTGCTCGGGGAACTCGGTGGGAAGGTGATCGCCTTCCGCACCGATCGCAGCGCTCTACTCGATCCGCAGTATCCGTACGTCGTCTCCCTTGATGGACGCCCCATCGAGGAGTGCATCGAGGAATGGATCCCCTTCATCGCCGCAGGAAGTCCACAGCTGATCCGCCGCCGCGCCGTGGGCCTGCTGCGAGAGGTATCGATATGGCGTCGGAACACCGGTGGCATCGGATTCAGCGATGTCGAGAGGAAGATGCATCGTCCCTTCGCAGTCGAACTGGTTTCGATGGATGGCAAGAAGACCCGTACCCTCGAACTCAACCCGACCGATCAAAAACCCACATACGGGGAGTGGCCGCGCAGCGAAAGCCGCCTGCTCGACGACAATCTCGGCTATCTACGCCTGGCTCGCATGGACCAGGAAGCCGTGCAAGAAGTCTACCGGTGGATGCCACGCTTCCGCGACAGCGACGGCCTGATCGTCGATGTCCGCGGCAACGGAGGTGGCAGCCGGGCCGCACTGCTGGCGTTGGCTGGATTCCTGATCGGAGCGGAGGAAAGCCCCTGGGTCGGCAACTTTGCCGTCTACCGCAAGTCATCGAAGTTCGATGACGATCACCTGGCCAATCGCTTCATGCACCGCCTCGACAGTGATGAATGGACCCCCGAACAGCGCCAGGCCATCGACCGTGCCTTCGCCAATTTCAAACCCGAGTGGCAGATCCCCAATGGATTCAGCCAGTGGCACGCTCTACTCCTCGACCGTACCGGTCACCCACAGGAGTTCCCTTACACCAAGGAAGTGGTGATCCTCTCCGATGCCGGTTGCTTCAGCGCCACCGACATCTTTCTCGGCGCGCTGGAACTGCACCCGCGAGTGACGCTGATGGGCACCGCATCCTCCGGCGGCAGTGCTCGATCGCAGCGATTCACGCTGCCCCACTCCTGGATCGAGGTGAAGTGTGCCTCGATGGCGAGTTTCCGCCCCAACGGCTGGCTCTATGATGGACGTGGTATCGAGGTCGATATCGAGGTGCACCCCGATCCCAGCTACTTCATCGAAGGGGGTCGTGATGAAGCATTGGAGACTGCTGCAGAGTACTTATCGAATCCCGCTGGCAACTAGACCTCGGTACCAGTTTCTTCGGGAACGTTGGGAAGTTTGATTTCCTGATTCAATATGCAACAATCGCATCATGATTAAACCCGGCCTATATCCACTGGACGAGCCTCGTAGCACCGAGTCACGTGCTGAAGAGAACATCCATCTCGTGATGAAACGGGATC
This sequence comes from Planctomycetota bacterium, assembly GCA_014240375.1. GTDB lineage: Bacteria > Planctomycetota > UBA8108 > UBA1146 > UBA1146 > QNYK01. Next base: position 4,138 of record JAAZXB010000002.1, read on the forward strand.
TTCCTGATGGCTGGTATGCGTGGCATTCTCTGAAAATTCGTGACTCCGATGGTCAAAAGGGCGAAGGTGATTTCGTCATCGTCGACCCCGACAGAGGAATGGTAGTCCTTGAGGTCAAGGGTGGGCATCTCAAGCAAATGGGTGGCCACTGGTTTCAAAACGAAAAGAAGTTGAAGAAGACCCCCCTGGATCAGGCAGAGGGATACGTCAGAAAACTTGTTTCACGTCTCAGGGCAAAAAATGTACGACTTCCTACCTGGGAGGTCGCAGCATTTTTCCCCGACACAAACTTCATGTTTCCACCCAGCCAAAACGATCTTCAGGATCGCCTCCTTGGAAAACAGGACCTGGCTTCCTTCAACGACAGTCTCGAAAATTTATTCTCCACCATCCTTCAAAATCCAAAACCTACTTCCAGTAATCTGGTCCAGTCTCTCCACGATCTCTGGGGAGATTGCTGGATTTCACACGTCCCCCTGGGGGTCAAGGCGCAACGATTCTCCGACGCACGCATCCCCCTGGACGAACGCCAGTTCGAAGTGATGGAAGGCTGGGATGAAATTGATCGCCTTCTGATCAAAGGGTGCGCGGGAAGCGGTAAAACACTGATCGCTAGCGAAGCGGCTCGTCGTCTCGCTGCTACGGGCAAGAAAGTCCTGATGCTGTGTTTCACGGAAGGACTCGCTCGCTGGCTAAAGGCGCAACACATCGACACAGGGGTCAGAGTGGAACCGATCCGTATCTTCGCAAAGTCAATACTCAAGAACAAGTCGCACTCCCTACCGCATGCAGGAAGTGAAAACCTCGAGTGGGACAAGATGGCTTTCGAAGCCGCTGGTGTTGTAGAGGAAAAGGAAGATCCCGACCTTCTCTTCGATGCGGTGATCGTGGACGAGGCGCAGGATCTGGAAATCGGCGACTGGGAGTTGATTCGGTGTCTCTCAGGGGAAAACAAACTATGGGCATTCCACGATCCGAAACAGCAGTTCTGGCAAGACAGGAAACCGGATCAAAGTTTGTTCAACACCAAGATCAATTTGAAGAACAACTACCGAACCCCACATAGTTTGATGGAAGTTGCAAATTCATACGGGATAATTGGCGATTCCACAGTTTCAGTGCAAACAGCCCTGGAAGAGAAGACACTGGACGTAATCTGCGCACCCAGCCCTTCTTCCATCGTAAAAAAAGTAGAACTGGAAATAAAGAAATTACGCGGAGACCGCTTCGAGGCTCACCGCATCGCCGTACTTTCTCTCCGCGGAAAATCCGCTGAGGGCTCCATCCTGAAAAAGCTCGATCTCCGAGATATCGACTGCTATTCAGTCGATGAAGAACTCGCCGACGACCATCTCATCGCCGACACCTTTCTGCGATTCAAGGGCCTCGAGCGAGACGCCGTCATCATCACCGATCTCTGTCCTGACCAGACGAACTATGCCACCAGGATGCACATCGCTCTCACGCGGTCACTTGCCTGTGCAAGGGTGATCACTACACGGGAGATATTAAGATCGGATCCGGTTCTGAGTTGCATTCTGGATGCTCAGGAAGCCTGAATTGACCACTTTTTTCTGTTGGAGACATCCTCGCTCAATCACTACCTGCGGGCATCCACTACAGTGACACAGAACAGCGAAAATGTCATTTCCCCGCCACCTGTCACAACCTGAACCATCCCTCTTTGATTTCGGAGTCATGCAGACAAAGCGTCAGCTTATCCTTGCCTGGGGCTGAGTAGCAGAATCGAAGAGTACTATCTCTCATCCACATCCTGGAAACACAATTCAGGAGGGCCATTTTTCAGACCCATGCCGTGGCACCATCCTCTGTCTCGGCAGTCCCGCCACCTCTCTGAGCACTGCTTCGACATACTTCTCGATCATCTTGCCGCGCCATTGTGGCACGAAGTCGGTGTTGCCGAGGGGGTTGGCGCCGGCGCTCTTGCGCGCAAGGGCGGCAGCGGCTGCGATGGTCTCGTCATCGAGCGGTTTGCCGATGAGTGCCGCGATACTGGCGGTGCAGCGCACCGGGGTGCTGCCGACCGAGCCGAGCCAGATCTCGATGCGGTCGGTGGTGTTGCCATTACACCAGCCGGAGACGGCGACACTCAGTACACCGAAGTCGATGGAACCTCTGCGACGGAGTTTCCAGAAACCGGTTCTGGCGCCGGAGGGTGATGGGATTCGAATGGTGGTGAGGATCTCGTCGGGCCTCTTGGACAGGTAATCGATGCCGTCGTCACGGAACAGTTCCGCCAGCGGTAGGGTTCGTTCCCCCTCGCTGGAGACGAGCGTGATCTCGGCACCGAGGGCACACAGCATCGGTACCGAATCTCCGCTGGAGACCGCCCAGCAGCGGGGGCTACTGGGAGCGACCCAGCAGATGTCGCCCTGCTCCTTCATGCAGTAATCGATACTGCGGCGCCACTCCTCATTCTGGTTGTAGTAAGTACAGCGCGTGTCGAGGCACAGGTTGCCGCCGATGGTGCCGGCATTGCGGAGGACTGGACTGGAGATACTGGCCACCGCTGTCACCAGCGAGGGATACTTCTGCTGGATTTGTTCATCCCTGGTGATGGCATCGAGGGTCGTCGTCGCTCCGATGATCACACTGCCATCTTTTGATTCTGTAATGCCATGGAGAGCATCGATCCCTCTCAGAGAGACCACCGACTCGGCACCCTGGTGACGACGCTTCATGTTGGGAAACAGATCGGTGCCGCCGGCAACCACTCTCGTGTGGGCGGGATCGGTGGCGAGCAAGGCGACCGCCTCCTCGATGGTCTCGGGCTGATGGAAGGTGAACGCGGGCAGTCTCAGCATCAGTTCTCTCCCTTCACCGCATCCTTGCGCTCGGTCATGGTTCCGGTTCCTGAGCGCACCCCGGCATCATCAACATTGGTGGCCTTGCCGTCGCCACCTTCCGCGGGAGTGGGAACCTTGAGCGGCACACCGAACTCGATCTCGGGGAAAGACTTCGGCCCGAAGCGGCCCGGTTTTCCCTTTTCTCTGGCCTCGATCGCCTGTCGGATCATGTGCGGTGCGATGGGAACCTGATCGACCCTCACCCCCACCGCATCGAAGATGGCGTTGGCGACCGCTGGCATCATCGGGAGCAGCGGCCCCTGCCCCACCTCCTTGGCGCCGAACGGACCGTTGGGATCGGGATCCTCGATGATGTAACTGGTCACTGGCGGCATCTCGGCAAAGGTCGGCGACTTGTACTCCAGCATCGACGGATGCTTGTGCACCAGCGCACCCGATCGTTTCTTCGGCAAGCGGCGGAACACCTGTTCCTCCATCATCGCCTCGCCGAGACCCATGTAGACCGATCCCTCGATCTGTCCCATCACCAGCGCCGGATTGATGCACTTGCCGACATCGTGCGCCATCCAGACATGCTCGATGCGGTAGATGCCGGTCGCCGGATCGACCTCTGCTTCCACCACGGCGGCGCTGTAACTGTATGCTGGAGAAGGTCCCACTCCGGCACCGCGATAACGGCCAGGAGAGCGGGGAGGGGTGTAACTTCCAGTGGTTCCGAGAGTACCAAAGCGTGACTCCGCCTCGATCACCGCTTCCTGAAAACTGAGTCCATGTTCAGGGTTCTCGCCGTGGAACACCCGACCCTCGGCGAAGACCAGTTCTCGTGCCGGCACATCGAGTTTCTTTGCCGCTCCCCGGGCGACCAGCGTGCGCGCCCGTTCTGCGGCCTCGATTGCAGCATTTCCTGCCATCAAGGTGACTCGCGAGGAATAACTTCCCAGATCGACCGGAGTCAGATCGGTATCGGCCACGCACAGGCGGATGTCCTTCAGGTCGATCCCGAGGATCTCCGCCGTGATGGCTGCGATCACCGAATCGGATCCCTGACCGATCTCGGTCTCGCCACAAAAGAGCGCCACTCCCCCGGAACGATCGAGTTGCAACTGCACTCCCGACTGCGGCATGTGGTTCCAGTAGATGGGAAGGCCTGCGCCGCTGAGGTAGGAGCCGCAGGCGAGGCCGAGACCCCTGCCCTCTGGCATCTTGCCATGACGCTGGTTCCAGCCGCTGCCTTCCACCACCGCTTCGATGCATTTGCCAAGTCCCATCGACCCGACCTTCAACCAGTTGGATGTGACACTGTCGGCAGCGACGAGCTGTTGCAGACGCAACTGGGCGGGATCGATCGCCAGCTGGTGGGCGATCTTGTCGAGATGCACCTCGAAGGCGAATCGGGGTTGTGGAGTTCCATGGCCCCGCTTGGGTCCACAGGGGGGCTTGTTGGTGAAGGCGCGGATGCTCTCGAAGCGATATTTCGGCAGGTCGTAGGTGACCGTTTGCAGAGCACCGGTGTAATAGGTGCTCGCCACGCCATAGCTGCCGTAGGCGCCGCCATCGAGAGCGGTCTGCAGGTGCTGGGCAGTGAGGGTGCCGTCCTTCTTGACCCCGGTTCGGATCTTCATCAGCACCGGGTGTCGGCCCCGGTGACAGTAGAAGACCTCTTCTCGGGTGAGACAGATCTTGACCGGTCGCCCCAGCGTCAGCGCCATCTTTGCCGCACAGATCTCGTGATTGAAGGGGTCACTTTTGCCGCCGAATCCACCACCGTTGGGGCAGGCGATGACTCGGATCCTGGCGGCGGGCAGTCCCAGTACCTTGGCCAGCGAGCGGTGCAGGTAGTGCGGTGTCTGGGTCGAGGAGTAGACGGTGATCCGATCGGTTTCCTCGGTCAGCGCCACGGTCGCATGCTGTTCCATCGGCAGGTGAGTGTTGCCCTCGAAGTACATGACGTCCTCGAAGATCTGATCCGCTTCCTCGAAGCCAGCATCGACATCGCCGAATTCCATCGACAACTTCTTGTGCAGGTTGCCCTCATCGCCGTAGTCATGGATGCGTGGCTCCGGAGTAGCGATCGCCTCCTCGACCGTTGCAATCGTCTCCAGCGGTTGGTACTCGACCTCCACCGCCAGTGCCGCCTCATGCGCCTGGTCCTCGGTGAGCGCTGCCACCGCTACCACCGGATCTCCGACAAATCGCACCTTGTCGATGCAGAGTGCATGCTCGTCCTGGCTGACCGGCAAGATACCGAAAGGATCGGGCATCGACTCCCCGGTCAGGAGCCCCACCACCCCCGCCATCGCACTCGCCTTGGAGGTGTCGATGGAGACGATATTTGCGTGCGGTACCGTCGAGCGGACCAGTTTCATGTGAACCATGCGAGGGAACGACAGGTCGTCGGCAAAACGGGTCTGGCCCGTCACCTTGGCGCGGCCATCGACCCGTCGAAACGGTGTTCCGATCAGTCGTAACTGATCACTGGTCACCGGTCCTTCTTCGTCATCGGGGTGCACCGCATCAGACATCTTTAGCCTGCTTCCCGGGCACAGGATCGCCATAGATCGCACTGTTGGGTGGTTGGTATTGATCGTCTCCCCGCAGCCGGGCGGCAGCCCACTCGATCGCCTCGAGAATCTTGTGGTAGCCGGTACAGCGACAGAGATTACCGGAGAGCGCCTCGACGATCTGATCTCGTGTGGGCGAATCGTTCTCTGCCAGCAGCGCCTGGGCGGCCAGCAAGATACCCGGAGTACAGTAGCCACACTGAGCCGCTCCGAGATCGGCAAAACACGATTGCAGCGGATGCAATTGGTTGCCCTGCATCATGCCCTCGACCGTCTCGATCGATCGGCCCTCACATTCGGCGGCCAGTTCCAGGCAACTGAGCACAGGCTTGCCATCGATCAGCACGGTACAGGTGCCACATTCGCCCAGTTCACAGCCATGCTTGGTACCGGTCAGGCCCAGTTCTTCCCGGAGCACCTCCAACAAACTGTGATGGACGGCAAAGGCGACCTGTTGTGGCTCACCGTTGACCCTCAGGGTCCGGGTGGTGGATTGCTGAGACATGTCCCCCCGATTCGCGGATTTACTCGAAGGATGGCATCCGGGAGTCGTAGGGCTGTGAAGGCCCTGGAATCTCCTGCTCGGTACCAGTGATGCGATTGCTGGAGTCGACCCTGACCACCCTGGGTTGATGATGCTGAACCTTCGATTCCTCCAGTTCAACCCAGCTGGCGATGATCACCACATCCCCTGGCGAGTTCTGATGGGCGGCCGCACCGTTGATGCAGATGGTCCCCGATCCCGACTCCCCCGGTAGAGCATAGGTGACGATCCGACTACCCCGGGTGATGTTCCAGATGTGGACCTGCTGCCCCGAGACGATGTCTGCCGCCTCGAGCAAATCGGTATCAATCGACACCGATCCCTCGTAATCCAGGTCGGCCCCGGTGACCGTGGCCCGATGAATCTTTGAATGCAGCATCGTGCGCCGCATGACTCTCACCTATCCTCTCGGGCCGAAACAAGCAGTGCCTGATGAAGTGGGGATCATATCCTGACGGGCCCGTCTGAGAACAGTGATTCGACTCGATCCAGCCGCCAGATTCAATCTTCCGTGATGCCAGATTGGTTGCCCCATCCGGCTCGATACGGCAGGATGATCGAGATCTCGGGGGAGGCGATAGCCCACCGACCCAGGATCCAGATGACTCCGATCAAATCCCGCGGAAGGGGGCCACAGATGGACACGATCTCCTTCCAGGTAGATCCCTCTCGATACCGGCACTGGGACGTCTCCAAGCAGGCCTCGGTGATGCGGATCCACATGAATGTCGATCCGCAATTTCCACTCCAGCAAGGGTACGACCTGAAGTTGAACTCCTACGACCTGGGAGTGGATATCGAACTGGCGGACATCGTTCGCCGCCTTCGATTCGAGCACCCAGAGATCACCTCCCTGGTGGTCAGCAGCGGTCACGAACAGGTCTTCTGTTCCGGAGCCAACATCCACATGCTGGGAATCTCCAGTCATTCCTGGAAGGTGAACTTCTGCAAGTTCACCAACGAGACTCGCTGCGAGTTGGAGGACTGGGCCGCCCAGGCAGACGTTCGTTCCATCTGTGCTATCACCGGCCCTTGTGCAGGGGGTGGCTACGAGTTGGCCCTCGCCTGCGACGAGATCTGGCTGATCGATGACGGGAACAGCGCGGTGAGTTTACCGGAAACTCCACTGCTGGGAGTTCTCCCCGGCACGGGCGGTTTGACGCGCCTGGTCGACAAGCGCAAGGTTCGCCGCGATCGAGCCGATGTGTTCTGTACCCTTGCCGAGGGATTCAAGGGCAAACGAGCTCTCGATTGGGGCCTGGTCGACGTGGTCGCCCCCCGATCAAAATTCGATTCTCAACTGCAACAGTACCTCGATCAGATCGAAGCGGATCGATCGGGCCGCAGTGAACGCCAGGGGATCACCCTCGGGCCCATCGAAGTTTCCGAGGAAGATGGTGTGAGGAAGACCTCGACCCTATCAGTCGACTACAAACCTCAACAACGTACCGCCGAGTTCACCTTCCAGATCCCCTCCGTGGCGGGGGCCCCCACCACGCTGAAGGAGATCCACGCCGCCGGAGATTCCTTCTGGCCATTGAGATTTGCTCGAGAACTGGAAGATGCGCTGCTCGACCTGCGGGTCAATCGAACAGGAATCGGACTGGCACTGATTCGTACCCAGGGAAACCTCGATGACATCCAGGCGTGGGATCAGATCCTCATCGACCATCGCGGAGACTGGTTCATCGATCAGATCATCCATCTGTTCAGCCATGTGATTCAGCGGCTGGAGCGTACTTCCTGCAGTTTCTTCGCACTGGTGGAACAAGGTTGCTGCTTCGGTGGCTCGATGCTAGAAATCGCACTCGCCTGTGATCGGATCTACATGCTCGATGAGGATGGTATCGAGGTGCAGCGCTCGCCGATGAATGAAGGCTTGCTGCCGATGACCACCGATATCACCCGTACCGATTGCCGACTGCTGGGTGAAGTCGAACTGGCCAACTCCACCATCGGGAACTACTCCCGCCTCGACGCCACCACCGCCGAGAAGATGGGACTGGTCACCGAGGCACTCGATGAATTTGATTACGAAGACATGGTTCCGGTGGCGATCCAGGAACGAGTCAGTCTCTCTCCCGACTCGCTGACCGGCATGGAAGCAAACCTCCGCTTCGCCGGTCCTGAAAACATGGAGAGCAAGGTATTCGGTCGTCTCAGTGCCTGGCAAAACTGGATCTTCATCCGCCCCAACGCAACGGGACCCCATGGCGCATTGACCCTGTACGGAAGACCCGAGAGGCCCGAGTTTGCCTGGGATCGAGTCTGAATGTTTTGCATCGCATCGCAGAGAAGAGGAAATCGATGAGCAGTGTGGATCGCACCGGAAAGATTCCCAACAATGTCGACCTCGCCGGAGACAAGCGACTCCAGCGAGCCCTCGAGCACTGGCTCCCGCTCTACATGGAGTGGTGGAACGACATGGGACCTGCAGGTTTCCAGACCAATGACATCTACCTGAGAACTGCAGTCTCGGTGGAAGCCGGTGGCTGGGCCAACTTCGATTATGTCAAGATGCCTGAATATCGCTGGGGAATCTTCCTCACACCGAACGATTCCGTCAACAGCATCGGATTCGGTGACCACTACGGAAAACCGACCTGGCAGGAGATCCCCGGAGAGTATCGTGGGAACTTGCGTCGAATCATCGTGACCCAGGCAGACACCGAACCTGCATCGGTGGAGCAACAACGTTTTCTGGGAACGATTGCACCTTCACTCTACGACATGCGGAACCTGTTCCAGATCAATGTCGAAGAGGGCAGGCATCTGTGGGCTATGGTCTATCTGCTGTTTCGGTTCTTCGGCAAGGATGGTCGCGACGAAGCGGAAGAGTTACTCAGCCGTCGCAGTGGAGATGAAGACAAACCGAGGATCCTCAACGCCTTCAACGAGGCTTGCGATCACTGGCTCTCCTTCTTCTGCTTCACCCACTTCACCGACCGCGACGGCAAGTTCCAGCTCGCCTCACTCGCCGAGAGTGGATTTGAACCGCTCGCCCGAACTTGCGACTTCATGCTCACGGAAGAGGCTCACCACCTGTTCGTGGGAGAAACCGGCCTCGATCGAATCGTCAAGCGCAGTGCTGAACTGACCCGGGAAACCGACGGTGACCCGACGAGAGCCGGTGGAATTCCGATCGACATGATCCAGCGCGCCATCAATTACTGGTTCACTTTCAGCCTCGATCTGTTCGGCGGTGAGATCTCTTCCAATGCAGCCAACTTCTTCGGCGAGGGTCTCAAGGGGCGATTCAAAGAGAAGTCGCGTTACGAAGATCACGTCATGAAAGATGGAATCAAGGTAGTTCCGCAGGTCATCTCCGGGAGACTCATCGAGGATGAAGTCCCCTATCGCAACGCCATCAACGAGGTGCTGCGTGACGAGTACATCGATGACTGCCAGCGTGCCCTGCGCAAGTGGAATCGGACCCTCGAGAAGTCCGGGTTGGGGATCGAGTTGTCGCTTCCCAGTCGACGATTCCATCGGCACCAGGGGATTTACGCCGATCATCCGTTCGATCCCGAGGGAAACCTCATCACCAAAGAAGCGCTGGAAGCCAATAGCAGCCGCTGGCTTCTCAACACCGAAGACAATGACTACCTCGTCTCCATCATGAATCAGGTGATCGAACCGGGGAAGATGGCCAACTGGATCGCTGCTCCCTCACGCGGGATCAATGGCCAGGCGCTGGAATTCGAGTACGTCCGCCTCTGATCGAGAATGGCCCGCTGCGGGAAGCGGCGAACGGTCATCTCATCGGAGAATAGTCGGAGGGTGTAATTCGCCCCAGCAGGGCATCGGCGATCGCCTGCTGATGGACCGGTCTGCAGCCATGGGCTGTGATCACAGAGATCCCCTCTCCCGCGGGAATCGCCAGCAGATCGCGCGGATCTTCCAGCAACACGATGATCAGTCGATCCTGCTGGGCCGCCACCGCTTCGACCAGCGCTCGGGCCGCTGAACTGTGGCGAAATCCCTTCAGCACCAGGATCGTTTCCGCTCCCCCTCGAGCGGTGCTGAGTACCCGTTTGATCTGTTGTCGGCTCGGTTCCGAATCGATCGATAGGGTCTCCACGCCATCGGCCAGCTCTTCTACCAGGAGATTCAACTCCACCCCTTGAAGGGGATCCTCGACCGGACTGGTAGTGTGTAGTTGAGGCAACACCAGTAACCCCTTTGTCGATCTTGACAGTGTCGCCGCCGGCCCCGCCAGCAGAGTCGTTCCGCAACGGGCGATCTCCAGTGCCACCGACTCACCGTGGAGAGTGGCCAGCGGAGGATGCTCCACTGCGATCCTCGACAGAGACTCGAGCCGAGTAAGACTCTGTAGATGTTGCTCCTGACTCTCCTGCTCCGTATCGATGAGTCGTTCCAGCACCTGTAGCGCTTCCACTTGCCGGGCCGGAGTGTGGCTGACCAGCAGCGCATCGTGACCCGCAATCGCCGCCCCTCGGATCACCTGCTCGAAATCAAATCCAGCGACACCACCCATCTCCAGACAATCGGTGATGACCACTCCCCGATAGGCCAGATCCTCACGCAAGTAACTCACCGCAGCCGCGGAGGTGGTGACCGGATCGATCGGATCGAAGCGCTCCGCGACCACATGAGTCGTCATCACCATCGAGGCTCCAGCAGCGCTCGCTCCCGCAAAGGGAAGCAGGTGAGTCTCGCTGCCCTGACTCTCCAGTCGTGGCAGACCATGATGAGGATCCACCTGCACCGACCCGATCCCTGGATAGTGTTTCCAGCAATCGTGCACCCCGTACTGCCGGTGTCCCTTACCGATCTCGGTCGCCAGTGCCAGCGCCAGTGCAGCGTCCGAGCCAAAGGAGCGAGATCCGATTCCGCGAGATTCACTGTGCTCGATCAGATCGACACAGGGTGCGAGGTTCACATCGATGCCGATCTGGTGCAATTCCTGGCCGGAGATCTGGCCCTGTAGCCGGGCCAGTTCGAGAGCACGGCTTCGATCGCTGCAGGCCGCCGCACCCAGCGACAGGTTGCCGGGAAAGATGGTAATTCCCTCGGGGATCCGCACCACTCTGCCCCCTTCTTGATCGATGCAGATGCGCAGATGGGATCCCAGCAATTCTCTCAGTTCAGTCACCAGGTCGGCCAACTTTGCACGAGATGTGACGTTTCTGCCGAACAGGATCACCCCACCCGGATCGATCTGCTCGAGGTGACGGGAAGTCTCCGGTGAGATTTCAGGATCAGGAATGCCGATCCATAATCGCCTGCCGATCATCGCTTCTCCCTCGGTTCTACGGCGCAGATCCCCGCGGTCAATGGCGCACTGATGACGATCCACCACGGCCAGGCGATCCACACATCTTCGATTCCCAGTAACGGTTTCTGAAAAAACAGTGCCAGCCCAACGACGCTTCCCACGATCAAGCCCGTCACGGCACTGCGCCCACTGCCGCGTCGCGGAAGAAATGCGGCACACAGAAACACGCCGAGTAGCGCACCGTAGATGATGGTCATCGAGGAGAGTGCCAGTGTGACCAGGTCCTCGGTGGCAGACCAGCCCCGTTGTTGAAGCCAGGAAAACCCCATCGCTGTCAGCGCCAGCAGTGCGGTGATCACCACTGCGATGATTCGCATCGACTGCGGCTGATCCTGGGTCTTCTTCTGCAGCACATCGACACTCCAGGTCGCAGAGATGGCGCAGATGGCAGAATCGAGACTCGACATGGCCGCTGCCAGCAGCCCGGCAAGAAAAAGCCCCAGCAAGCCTGCCGGCAAGTGGTCCCGGGCGAAGAGCGGCACCACATCCTGCGAATCGATGAGGGTCTCGGGTGGGATGAAGGCACTGGAGCACGCCAGCGCTGTTCCCAGCAACAGGAACAGCATCGTCAGGGGAATGTTGAGGATGCCGGAGAACACCAGAGCCCGTCCTGCAGAGCGGCCATCCTTGCAGGTCAGCAGCCGCTGAACCATGTCGTGGTCGGTCCCATGAGTCGCCATCGTGAGAAAGAAACCTCCGATCAGCGCCACCGGCAACGACTTGCCGTCCGACAGCCAGCCAAGGAAGCCACTTCCCCCCTGGTGGGCCACCTCCGAGGGCCAGAAGATGATCCGGGTGGAATCGGTCCGACTCATCCAGTCGAGAAAGGTCTCCACTCCTCCGGGAATCGACGCCACTGCCACGGACAGTAGCGCCAGCGCAGAGACGATGAACACGCCACCCTGGATCACATCGGTCGCAATCACCGAGCGGATCCCACCGATTCCCGCGTAGATTCCCGCGACCACTGCGCAAATCAGCACAGAGAACTCCATCGAAACCTGCGTTAGCGCAGAGAATGCGATGGCTGCGAGATAGAGGCGAACCCCACTGGCGAGAATCCTCCCGACCACGAACGCCAGAGCGGTGCCGCGCCAGGCGATCGGGCCAAAACTCTGTTCGATCAAACCGTAGACCGTCTTGACGCCGATCCGATGGTAGAGAGGAACCAGCGTCCGAGAGAGCACCACTTTGGCGAGCAGTGCGCCGAAGGCGAACTGCAGGTAATACCAGCTCAGTTGACCGAAGGAATTCTGTGGAACACCGATGAAGGTGGCGGCCGACAGCTCGGTGGCGATCAGCGAAAGCATCACCGCAGTCGGGCCGAGTCCACGGCCCGCCAGCAGCAGATCATCGGCGCTGTCGTTACGACGAGACACACGAAGTCCGATGGTCAATACCAGAGCCAGGTAGCCGCCGATGACGAGCCAATCGAGCAAGGACATGGCAAGAGGATATCTCCAACTCGCTTCATCTACAGCCCTCGATCGACTGGAAATTATTCTCCCAGCCGGGACAATCAGGAAATGTCGAATTCCACCAGACCACAGCGAGACCCTCGTCTCGACCCGATCTTCTCGGATGATCCCGGTACCGTGAGCGAGGCTTGCCTCGAACTGGTACCGATCGTTTTTGATGATCCAGAACTGGAACAGCAGCTGATCGATCTGATCCAGTGGACCCTCGATCAGGGGGAAGGCTTCGATGCAGGAGAACTCTGCTGCGCTTTGATCCTGGGCGAAATTCGTTGCGCCCCCAGCACCGACACTCTGCTCAGATGCCTGCAACAAGACGATGAGATCCTCCAGCGAATCACCACACGCTCCCTCCAGCGAATCGGCGCCCGCTCCTTCGATTCGATTCTTGAACTACTGGAAGATCCAGACCTCGATGGTGAGGTGGCCGCACTGATGATCGAGAGTCTCGAGGGTGTATCCCTTCACGACCTCCCGGATAGCCGTGATCGCATCGAGACTCAGCTACGCCTCGACCTGACACGCCCTCAACTTCCGAACCTGAGGAAGGAAGCGACGGCGATCGCCCTCGCTCATCTTGGCGTGGCAGAAACTACAGAATTGATGGAGCAGGTCTTGCAGAGGGATTACCCCGGCGGCAATGCTTTCATCCTCGACGCTCTCGAATTTCTACAGGAGCACCCCGAGGGGCTGAAGGGGCATGCTGAGGATCCCATCGAACAGGTCGTTCGGTGGTTAGAGGATGAAATCGTCCCCGGTGGGGATCTGGATCCGGCTCTGTGGGAGGATTCCTTGAGCGAAGTTCTGCCATCATCCGAAGCTACGGATGATGCCGATCCCGATGCCACACCCCGCTGAGGAGCGGCCTAGACCTCCTCGAAGAACCACGGCTTGAGCGCCTGCAAGTTCTCCTCGTAGCCTTCCGGATCCAGCAGCCAGCAGGTACTCGACACCGAAGAAAGCAAACTGTTGCCATCTTGAGGGGTGAAGCAGAACCCGGTGATCTGGGTCCCATCGACCACCGACAAGGTTTCGTGGGGAATCACAGTCTGATTGAGAATCCGACCGAAGAAGCCATGATCGCGGCCAAAACTGAACACCTGGTTGGCGGACTTCTTGTAGGTGAGCGCCAGTCTGTCATTTTCTTTCACCTGTCCCAGCAACTTCTCGACCGTGGTCGGGTCCTTCACCTCAAGCCTGAACCTGAGGGTGTGCATGTACTGTGAATTCAATTTCACCGCACTAGAGAACAACTGTGGGAACTCAAGATTCTGGGTCTGAAACAGGTGATACGCATCTCTGGCATGGTGCGTTCCAAACTGGTCGTCCCCATGCTTCCCCACCTGGGGTGAGGGAGCGAATCCTGAATCCTGACTGACATCATTGGCTCTTCTCATGCAAACGAAGTCGGCGGAGACCAGATTATCTGGTTGCGAACCATTCCCAAGGGCCATCGTCTTGATGATCGCTGCGAGATTGTGAGTGTTGCAGGAGACGACATGGAGATAGCGATCTTTCCCGGGGATCAGAGCGTCGTCATTGATGCCTCGAGCATACATCTTTCCAAAGCCAAACTCGGACCCTTGCGCGACAAAACCCTTGACGCCAGAGGCGGTTTGATAATATTCCTCCTTGTTGGTAAGACCGGCACCGGAAGGAGTGCAATCGATCACCACCGAGGATCGCTCGATGGCATCGCGCGTGACGAAGGAGGGGCGGATTCCGATCTTTTCGAATCCAGAGATGGTATCCTCGGCGGTCGAGAGTTTGGCGCCGCGGTCGAGAAGAGTCTTCACCTTGGATCGATCTGTAAGATTGGGTGAGCGCTTGTTGAAGGTCACCTCGTCGATCCCGAGTTGATCCTTGAGGTGGCAGAGCAAGCCGATGAGCGGCTCGCCGATGGTTCCGGTACCCACGACATGGACAATTCTAGACATCACGGTCCCCCAAGCTAGTATCTGAATCGAGTCATTCGTCTGTTCGAAATGGTGAGCCCACTTGTTGCGCCGACATGGCCCAGGGAGCCTTTTCGACTCGCCTCCATCGAGAATATTCGATGAATCTGGCTGGTGCGACAAATCTCGCACCAATTGCGCTGGAAGCCATTCTCCAGGGATGAAAAAAGGCCCTCCGGGGATCTCCCGAAGGGCCTCTTTGCTGGCAGAACCACTCGAAGGGCGCTAGCCGCTCGATTTATGGACAGGCCGGATCGTCTTCACAATCGCTATCATCACAATCGACTAAACCGTCCACGTCGTCATCGAGACCGTTGTCACAGATCTCCAGTGGACGTTCTGTAAACCCTACCGTCACGCTATCGATCAGGGGAGTCGATCCCAGATTGGCCGGATCTGCGTAGAGGAAGTAACGCATCACCACCGACTGAGGGTCTTTCAACTTCGAGGGCTCGGAAACGATTCCCAGCAAGGGACCAGGCTGTCCCGATGCGGTGTCACTGTGACCGTAGCCCTCGTAGAGCACCTGCAGGTTGAGTGCGCTTCCATCCAGAAGGTCGGCCACTGCAGGATCCACTAACAGACCAGAATTCAAGCCTCCGTCATCGCTGACCAGCACATATGGAGTCGATGCAGCAGAACTGAGATCGGTGCCAAAGAGCGAGAAAGAAGCCACTGACGGAGCCGGAATGACGTCGATCCCGGTATCGGAGAAGCCCAGCGGAGTCTCGACTCTCACCCACCCCTCTGCTCCACTGCCACCAGAGTTGGTGGAGGTGGTCGGATAGGGACTACCTCCTGGGTACTGCTGATTGGCGAATCCTCCGCTGACGTCGAGGATGGCACCCGGTTCAACGATGACGACGCTTCGCCCGCGAACCCGGATCGCACCCCCTGCACCCGCACCACCGGAAGCCGCTCCCTCAGGAGCGAGGTATGACTTCCCTCCGGTGGCAAAGATGCCAGCGGTAGAATGAATCACCATCGGTCCACTGGCGGTGAGTTCGAAGTATCCACCACCACCACCACCACCCGATCCCGGAATCGAGGTCGATGTGTCAGTATCGAAGAGCGCACCGCCGCCGCCTCCACCGAGGCCGCCGACATTCAGCGGAAGGCTGGACCCCGGGTTGTCAGGATCGGGAACGATGAAGGATGCAGTACCATAGGCACTTCCCCCTTGCCCCGCATCGGGGAGTTCTGGAAGGGTACATGCGCCGGCACCGGTTCCATTCGATCCAGAATCGGCATAGCCACCGCCACCACCGCCACCGACCGTGCAGGTCAATCCGGATCCTTCAGCAGCTTGGCCGCCTGTCGATGCCGCGATCAGATCGGGAGGAATGGTGCCGCCTGGATCTCCTCCACCTGGGACTCCGTAGATCAGGTTGGCAGGAACTCCGTCAGGAATCCCTCCATCCTCGCCATCGGTGAGGAGCCCTGACTGGGCCAAGCCACCCTGGCCCCCGACTCCTCCACCGGCACCTGCAGCACCACCTGAAGCGATCACTGGATTGACCGGGTCGGTCAGATCAGGGATGCCTCCCGGCAATCCGCTCACATCCACGGTTCCCGACAGATCGACACTGCCGGCAGATCTCAGGATGAGTGAGTTGAGTCCTACCGCCTCGAGTAAGGCGAACTCCTCGATGATGATCGAAGCGAATTCAAATACTCCATCGACGCCGTTGTTGTAAATCAAACTGCCCGCACCATTGACGATGGTTCCCGCATCGGTATCGGCCAGATATGGACTATCGGCAGCGGTCAAGAACATCACCGTGGTCCCGACACCCACCTCGATCAAGCCGGAGGAGACTCCAAAGGAGGTCCCGGCACCGACTCCGAGAGGTGGGAAGAGGGTGTTCACATCAATCGTTCCAGGAGCCACCAGGGCACCATTCATCTCGAAGCGAACCTGACCTTCTGCGCCCGCTCCCCCCTTCTGGATCTGCGATCCATTGGGGGACTCGAGCTGGACTCCACCGAATCCTCCGGTCGCCTGAATCGATGCCGAGGCACCCACTTCCAGGTCACCGGTCGCTCTCACGATCAATGTTCCACCACCGCCACCGCCACCGGCTCCGGCAGTCGTTCCCTGAACGCCGCGCTGGCCGCTTCCACCGGAGAGCAAGATGGAGCCGTTGATCCGCATCGAACCATCGACCACGATGCCCAGGGCTCCGCCGCCGCCGCCGCCGCCACCGCCATTGTTGACGACGGGGACTGCGGTCGTGGTGGCGCGCCGTGTTCCGGCTCCACCACCGCCTCCACCACCGCCACCCCTGAGTTGAATCCCCAGGGAATCGGAGGTCGGGAAGCCGCCATCTCCATTGTGGCCTCGATGGGTGAGGTTATAGGACGTGGTGATGATTCCTGGCTTGCCGTGGGTTCCACCACCACCGCCACCGGCATTGCCGGCTCGAGTGGCGTAGATCGACGCCGGGATCACCAGGTCGAGAGAAGTACCGCCTCCACCTCCGAATTCTCCTGCAGTCGACGGAGTGACACTCGAGATCAGCTGGGTGGCTGCATTGAGTTCCATCACCGAACCCGATCCGCCAGTACCGCCGCCAGGACCGCCCAATCCACCGGCAGCAGCAGTCGTCCCCGCCACCCCCTCCAGACCATCTTGACCGGAGAGGTCGAGGGTTCCCGACATCAGGAAGACCAGATCATCCGGATTGCCGGTGCCGGAGCAGCGAATCACCACCGGCGCATCGTTGGGACCGGTCAGTTGGACGATCGCATTCTCCTCCAGATTGAAGGTGCGCATCTGAAACTCGCCAGGAGTTCCCCCGGCAAGGATCTCGATCGGCGGATCTTCCGTCACATCGTAGATTGAGCCGTTGAGGCTATTCATCTCGTAGGTGCGATTCGCTTGAAGTGTCACATCGACGGTGCCCGACCCGACCGCGTAAGACGAGTTCGGCTCGGGAGAGAGCGCATTGAACTCGAGCAGGCCACCCCCCCAGATCGCAGAGCCCGCCAGTGGATCATAGTTGGTGAGGGTGTTGAAACTCTCGACCAGGGCTCCATCGGCAGAGCCCCCCAGGGAGTTATTGATGACCAGTGCACCGGAAGTCCAGATCCCTGCAGCATCTTGTAACGCAGTGCTGGGAACCGGATCCGAAAGTTGCAACCTGATCCGGACAATGGTCAATCCTGGGGGAACATCGAGGCGGCTATCCCACTGAAAGGTGAACCTCTGCCCGGGAGCCACGGCAAACGGAGTGGTATCACTGAATTCAAATCCACTCGGGACAAAGCCCTGTCCATCCCAGGTTCCCTCGAGTTCTGAACACTGGGTCCAGTTGTCAGAGTTGATCGGATCCTCGAACTCTGGAATCGCATCAAATCGTCCTCGGACCGGCGAACAGAGGGTCACGAACTGAAGTGGGATCACTCCCGCCCGTACTCCTCCCGGAATCAGACCTGCAACGGTGTAGGGCGGGACCGCAGAGAATTCCCCCGGTGCCAGAACCGTCGCCAGGGGCACCTGGATCACGGAACTATTGAGAGGCAATCCTGCAGTGGATGCCGTGACCGAGATCGACAGTGCAGATGTATCTCCGGAGGGGATGATTCCCGTCGGCAACTCGACTCGAACCGCTTCCATGTCGGAAGGAAGAGTGTAGTTGACCCCGCCGGTACCGGTCTGGACGCTGGGCGATGGCTGGCTGGTGGTTCCATCATCGACATTGGCACTGGTGACCGAACTCAGGTTGTAGCCGTAAAGCACCACCACATTGTCCGGAACAATCGTACCGCCAGCGTTCTGGAAGATGGTATTTCCATCATCGCCCACCGCAAATCCAACCAGTTCCGGGGCTCCGGTAAACACATCGGCACCGGAATAGATTCCGTTGACGAACAGTTCGACGGTACCGCTGCGAACACCGCTCGGAACGACCACCTGGAGGAACGAAGGCGCACCGCAGGCGTTCGGATCGGTCGTGTCGATGGTAACAGAGGTCACGTAGCCCTCGAGGATGGTCTGGTTACTGAAACTGCGAAACAGAACCCGGTTCTGTTGCAGCACAGGATCAAAATTCACCCCTTCGAGAGTCAACGTCGTGCCGCCGGTACCCTGGATCGGATCGGGGGTCACATTGTTGAGGGTGGGTGAAATACAGTCGGGTGGCTCGGGTGGCTCGGGTGGAGCCGTGACCGGTGGATCACCGAAACCCGCTCCAAAGCGGTGACCTGTATCGCAGCCACCGATGAACACCGAGAGTGCGAAAATCGTCAGCAGAAAAATTCTTGATGTACGAGTCGACATGTCCGCGTTGAGCACGCTGGATCTCCTTTCCCCCGTGCGGTCCAGGTGGGCACTCTGGAACCAGGACGGGGCAGCTTCATTTCACGACGAACGAGACCAACCCGATGGGATCCCACAAGGGAAGCACCGGACTCATTTCGTTCCATTTCCTTTAAATCTTACGCAAATCTTCGGCCATACCGACGGCGACCCTTCCCCGAGGGGAAGAGGCCGGGTTTGCGCAGGATCCGAAGATCTGCGGAACCATTTGCCGTCAAGGAAGGTTAACGATTCGTACCGGGGATGTGCCACAAGTGGCACGGTCCAATGACGTACCTGACACCTACCGATCTGAACGCACCCCCTACTGACCACCTCCCGGAGGGACAGAGAGGCATCGTATACCGGATACGCAAGGAGTCAATATTTCAGAGGGTGGCATTCCAAGCGATGCACCCCCAGGATGGGGGTCATCCCCCCCGGCAGATCCAGGGGCTGCGAAAAGCCTGAGAGGAGCACGGTGAGACGATTCATTCGTCGAGTCTTTGGAAAGGAACTGGAGGGGATCCGTAGACTGTTCGGGTTCCTGAGGAAGCGATCTGCGCCGCCCTCATCTGTGCCTGAAAGGCCCAATACTCCCTCTCAGGACGACCCTGGTGGTCTCCCCCCTGTCCGACAGAGACCTCCTCCAGCCGCGAAAATGGCCGGGCTGAACCCTCGCCGGAGCCCCCCCCAACCGTCTGCGTCACGCTCTCGCCCTGCCCCCTCCGGCAAGCCGAGGAGAGCCGCTTCTGGGCCGGGTAAACCGCATATTCCAGCCGATCGGGTCGGTCCGCTCGACCGAGAAATCGCTCACTCTCCCTCCGATCCGTTCACATCGGTGGTGGCCTCGGTGGTGTTTCACCTGCTGCTACTGCTACTGCTGGTGCCGCTGCTGATCCCCAAGGCTCCCGAACCTCCCAAGACCTGGAGCGTGGTGGTCACCATGGAGCCAAAGAAGACCAAACCGGTGATCGACCCGCTGCCCACCCCGCTGGAGGAACCCGATCCACCGCCGATCCCCGAAACGAAACCGGTCGAGGAGCAGACCCCAGCCGCGGACTCGGAAGTGGTAGCCGAGCCTCCCGCGAGCGAATTCGGCATGCCCCAGGGAGCCGAGGGAAGTCGTAGAAGTGGCACCGCTCGTCAGCGGGCGCTGGCTCAACAGGGTGGGAATGGTGCAACAGAAAGAGCGGTGAAAGCGGGACTCGATTGGCTTCTGCGCCACCAGGACAGCGATGGCAGCTGGTCTCCCGATCAATTCCACAAGAACTGTAGCGATCGGGTAAGTCCCTGTTCGGGGGCCGGCTATCGGGAGCATCGGGCAGGGATCACCGCCCTTTCCTTGCTGGCACTGCTGGGAGATGGCCACCTGCCCCGGCAAGACCACGACCCTCTGGACGATGCGACTCATCGGGCACTTCACTGGTTATTGCAGCACCAGGACCCGAGCGGTTGTATCCGCACCGACCCATCGAGTGGAACGAGAAACCTGTATGACCACGGCATCGCGACCTTTGCCCTTTGTGAGGCGGCCCAGTGGACCTCCGATCCCGAAATCGATGGGGCGGCTCGACGGGCACTCTCCTTCCTCGAGGCCAGTCAGCAAGCGGGAGGCGGATGGGACTACACTCCAAAGATCTCTCTGAGAAATGATCTCTCCATCACCGGCTGGCAGATGCTAGCGATCCATGCCGGCATCGAGGCGGGAATCCTGCCGAGCCGGAAGACCATCGCCTCGATCGAGAGATACCTCCAGCGAGCCATCGACCCGCAGGGCAGATCGACCTACTCGGATCGGGGTCGCGGCAGAGGTCGCCAGGGAATCGGAATCGATGCGGTGGGCTTGCTCTCGATGCTGGCGCTGGGCCACTCTCCCGTATCACAACGTAGCCTCGAGTGTGCTCACCGCATCGCCGACCATCCTCCTCGACCGGAGTTACGAGCACAGTGGGACCAGCACCCTCAATCGATGTATTACTGGTACACCGCAACACTGGCGCTGTTTCATGTGGGTGGAGAACCCTGGGAACGGTGGAACCAGCAGTTGCAACGGATGGTCTTGCCGCTTCAGCACAACTCCACCGATGCCGGCGGATCCGATGCCTCCGGATCCTGGGATCCCGATCCAAACTGGATCGGAGCGGCCGGCGGAAGGGTCGCCCAGACCGCTCTCGGAGTGCTGACTTTTGAATCCTACTTTCGTTACACTCCGATTCACCTTCGTCTGGGCATCGCCCGCACTCCCCGTGATCGGTGAAAGGAGCCGATGTTTCAGCCTGAAGATTGCACCCCGGAGAAGATCCGAGAGATCGACCGGAAAGCACTGGAGGAGTTCAGCATTCCAGGCCTGATCCTGATGGAGCACGCGTCGATTGGAATCGCTGAACGAGCCATCGATCTACTGGGATCCGCAACCTCGACCGACCCTTCCTGGCAAGTCACGATTCTCTGTGGACCGGGCGGCAATGGCGGAGATGGATTCGCCGTCGCTCGACACCTCCACGGAGCGGGCTGGGATGTCACCATTCATGACCTGGCTCCCGACTCGGGCCATGCCGATCGCCAGACCCATCGCAGGATCTGCATGGCACTCGGGATGACACCGATCGAATCGATCCCCGTCGCCGATCCGGTGACAGATTCCGATCTGATCATCGATGCCTTGCTAGGGAGTGGCACCGACCGTGCCCCGGGCCACCCGATCGATCGTGCCATCGAGTGGATCAACCGACAATCGTTGCCAGTACTCTCGATCGACCTGCCATCGGGGCTGGTGGCCAGCAACGGCGAGGCTCCGGGAGCCGTGGTCGAGGCATCCTTGACGGTGACCCTGTGCATACCTCACCTGGGGTTGATGCAGGGAGAGGGCCCCGGCCATACAGGACAGCTGTGGATCTGCCCCATCGGGGCTCCCGCAGCCTTACTCCCGCCGAATGCCCCGGTATTCCCGCCACGAACGAGCCCCCTACCGGCAAATCCCATCTCCCTCGAGCAGTGACGATGTAGAAATAGCCTCGATCCGGTATGATGGAGGGGGTGTGGTACCCGGCATCGGCAATCAGGTCGATCCACACCACCAGACCAGACCAGACCAGACCAGACCAGACCAGACCAGACCAGACCAGACCAGGAGGAAACCCGGATGAATCTGTTCGAGAAGTTACTGTCCGGAGTGTTCACCCTGCTGATCCTGGCTGCCATCATCTGGGGAGCAGTGGTGGGACTCCCCAGTACCGTTCCCACCATCTCGATGCATTCAGAAAAGATCTCCGAGCAACAATACATGACCGAGATCACCGCAGAGCAACGACAGGAGCTGACCGAGATCCTCACCAAGGCCACCTCGGAAGGGTCCGGCTCGAGACGCCGCCCTCAATCTGAGGTCTACAAGATCAACAAACCCCTCCTCGATCGGATGGGCAATCTCAACGAATGTCGCCGCGAATTGCAAAATGCTTCGAGCGAGGTTCAGGAGGATGGCTCATTGAAGATCTTTGGTATCCAGCGGGGAAGTTTGCTCGAAAGAGTCGGCTTGAGAGAAAACGACATCTTGCGCTCGGTGAACGGAATCAAGCTCGACTTCAATGCCATCGGAGATTGCCTCGATGCCCACGGGAACAGTCTCACCCGTCTGACCGCAGGGAATCCTGTGGTGATCGAGATCGAGCGCAGGGGCTCCCCCATCGCGCTCGTCATCGATCCACCACTGTAGGGAAACCACACCTCCCTACGGGCCAGATTCACTGCTGATTCGACCTACTGTGAATCAGATCTACTGTGGATCAGAACTACTGCGGATCAGCGGCCTTCTTGCAGGCTACCGTCCGGTTGTAAATCGTCTTCACATTGACTCCCAGGTCTCGCGCTGCACGAGTCTTATTTCCGCCGTGGTAGTTGAGAACCTTTTCGATGTGAAAGTCCTCGACCTCCTTGAGGGTCATGTCGACCGGGTATCCGGTCCCATTCAGTCCGACCTGCTCCGCCGCCGGGATCACCTGTATCGGTGCTGCAGCGATCTGCTCCCGGATCATCTCACCATTCACTTCTTCGCCACCGCTCAGAAGCACGGAACGCTCGAGGACATTTTCCAGTTCACGGATATTTCCGGGCCAGTTGTGCTGGATCAAGACTTCGACCGCACTGGAAGTTAGCGACGGCACCGTGATCCCACGGCCTCGAAGACGATTCAGCACCGACTCAACGATATGAGGCAGTTCAGCCTCGCGCTCGCGAAGAGGGGCCAGTTCGACATGAACCACATGAACTCGGTAGAAGAGATCGAGGCGGAAACGACCCGCGGCCACCTCGTCACGTAGGTTTCGATGGGTCGCAGCGATGATGCGAACATCCACTGCCTTGTCCTCATTGGAACCAACAGCACGAATTCTTCCCGATTGAAGTACTCGCAGTAACTTCGCCTGAGATTCCATCGGCAATTCGCCGATCTCATCGAGGAACAGGGTTCCGCCGGAAGCACTCTCAATCAGCCCGACCTTATCTTTATCGATCCCGGTGTATGCTCCCTTCATCGCTCCGAATAGTTCGCTTTCAATCAGCGAACCGGGGATGGAACCGCAGTCGACCGCCACCCATGGGCCGTCGCGACGAGCACTGGTCTGGTGAACCAGTCGTGCGATCAAGTCCTTACCGGTGCCGCTCTCCCCTCCCACCAAGATGGTGGAATCGGTCGGAGCCACGGCAGAAAGAGTTCTCAAAACCCGTAGGGTTCTGGGATCATTTCCGGCCACGAAGATGTCTTTCCCACCCGACTCGTTGAAGACAGGAAGGTGGAGAACTGATTTCTGGGTCATACCCGACTCTGCTAGTGGTGAATTCATTGGGTCACTCCCTCACTCTCGAGAATTTCATCCTTGTATTGATCAAATAGATTTGCGATTCGAGGATCGAAATGACTACCGGCTCCCCCGCGGATCCTCTCCACGGCTTCATCGACAGTCATCGCTCCCCTGTAGGAACGATCACTCGTCATCGCATCGAAGGCATCGACGACAGCGATGATCCTGGCCAACAAGGGAATCTGTTCCCCTGAGAGACCATCTGGATATCCGCTGCCATCCCATTTTTCATGGTGGTGGAGAACACCCGCCAAACTGGCCTGAAGGAATGGAATCGGCGCAATGATGTCAGCCGATATTCCCGGGTGTTTCTTGATGAGATCGTATTCTTCGTCGGTCAGAGGCCCATTTTTGTTGAGCACATCTTCGTGAACGCCGATCTTTCCAATGTCGTGAAGCAGTGCGGCATGAGAGAGCGATCTCACCTGGCCCCGATCGAGACCGGCGATCTCGCCCAACTTGACTGCCATGTCCCTGACCCTGGCGGAATGACCATTGAGGTATCGATCCTTGCTCTCAAGGGCTACCAGCAGAGCTTCCACCGTCTGTCGCATACCCTTCACCTCGTGGATGCCGAAAGCCCTGGTCTTGGCTCTTTCCATCGAAGCGAGGAACTCATCTACGTCATACGGCTTCGGTATGAAATCAGTGGCTCCCTTCTTGATCAGATCCACCGCATTACCCACAGTGCCGTCGCCGGTCGTGACCACGATGCTCAGATCCGGATCGATTTCGAGAGCTCGCACCACCAGGTCGTCACCGCGCATCCGGGGCATGTCCAGATCGGTCACCAGGATGTCCCAGTGCCCGTCTCCGATCTGCTCCAATGCGACTTCACCGTCCTCGACAGTGGTCGGAGATGGCCATCCTTCGGCATTCAAGATCGCGCAGATCAATTCCCGTGCTCCGGGATCGTCATCTGCCACTAGAATTTTTAATTCCATCAGGCTCATCTGAGAGTCTCCTGCTCGTCTGCCGTCTTATCGCTCTGGAGAGAGCCCTCGAAATTCCACCGTTCCATCAGGTTCTCGTGCATCCGATCGATCTGTTCCTGCAACCAGTGCGCTGAAACGGACTCGGTCATGCTTCCCAGCAGTGCAGTTTCTGACCGTGCGGCTTCTCTCAAGCAGAACGACTGAACCACTTCCATCAGTTCCGGCACATTCCCATTCCAGGGTCGAACCAGTAGTTCTCCCAATTTACTGCGGGTGAACTCCATCCACCTCGACTCGAAATCTTCGGGGCGTGCAGATGTCCAGATCTGGTAACGAGCGATGGCACTGATGTCTTCGGGTCTCTCCCCCAGTGCTGGGATCGAGAACGAGCCCCTGAATTCCAGTTTTGAAAGGGGGCTGGTAGAAGTCCACAGTTTCAATCCACCATCGTCGGTCACATCCACTCCGAGAATGATCCTGGGGATCTCACTCGAGTCGGACTGGATCAGTTCCTTCAACTGCTGTGCCACTTGTCGATCCATTTTCTGTGCAGAGTTGATGTAGACCGTTCCCATCTGGACCAGCGCAGGAATCTGATCCTCGGTCGGATACAGGTCCTGGATCTCGAAGTCCTGGCCCGATACAAACAGCAATCGAGCGGCAGGGACGCCCCCGGCTGCATGGATCTTTCTGGCAGCGAGCCGCTTCCCAACACCGGTCGGTCCGGTGAGAAGCAGTGGCCCTTTCTCCAGGCTCATCTCGAGCACGAAGGAACGAAGGTCATGGATGACCTCGCTATTCCCCACGATTGGTTCAAAGCGATCTGTCGCAAACATGGCACTCTCCCAACCGCACCTCGAAAGGTGTGGAATTCCCAATTTCGGCCAGAGGCCGCCAGTGCTGGAGAGGTCGAACCCTCCGAAGAGGGTGGAAAAGGTCGTTGTCTCCGAAGACTATCCTGCGATTGCAGAATTCGTCAAACGGGACCAGATGTGAGTGGGGTCAGGATGGCTTTAAACCGCGATCACGACTGCGGAGAAGTGCTTTCGTCGACATCCACTGCGATGCCACGGCTCGTGGTTCCACGATCCGGGAACAGTTCCCTCGCCGCAGGAGATCCAGCAGGAGAGGTCGCCGAAGTTCCGCGCTGCTGGGCGGGAATCTTCTCATCGACCCAGCGGTTGGCCTCATCCATCTTGACCACGACGCGGCAGGAGACACCCTCCTCCTCCATCGTCACGCCATAGAGGCGCTCCGCCTCGGTCATGGTGATGCGGCTGTGAGTGATGATCAGGAACTGCGAGGTCTTGGCGAACTCCTGCAGTACCCGAACAAAGCGGCGAGTGTTCTGCTCATCGAGAGGGGCATCGACTTCGTCCAGGATACAGAACGGACTGGGACGAGCTTTGAACAGTGCAAAGATCACCGAGATGGCCGCCAGTGCTCTTTCACCTCCGGACAGCAGTTCGAGGGTGGAGATTCGCTTTCCTGGTGGACGAGCTTTCACCTTGATTCCCGCCACCAGCGGATCTTCGCCCTCTTCCAGTTCGAGGTCGGCAACACCCCCGCCGAACATCAGACTGAAGATCTCCTGGAAGTTCTTACGCACCTCCGCGAAGGATTCGAGGAAGCGGCTCCTGCACTGATCATCGAGAGCTTCCATCGCCTCGCGGATCAGGTCCCTGGAGCGGGTAAGATCTGTCATTTCCTCTGCGATCGAGGAATGCCTGGTTTCTTCCGTCTCCAGTTCCTC
Source organism: Planctomycetota bacterium (assembly GCA_014240375.1). Taxonomy (GTDB): domain Bacteria; phylum Planctomycetota; class UBA8108; order UBA1146; family UBA1146; genus QNYK01. The sequence continues at coordinate 30,647 of JAAZXB010000002.1, forward strand.
CACCGCTTGCAGATTCACATTCGAATTGCGCCGCATCCTGGCCTGGATCTCCTGGTGCTCCGGCCGCAGGACATCCGTCAGCGCCTTCCCTTCGGGGATCCCCTCCAACAGAGTGTTTCGCCACTCCTCGATGGGAGCCTCCTCGAGGGACATCTCCAGATCCTCACTCACCCGCTTACGAATCCCTTCGATACGAACCTGGCATTCGTTGGCGGAGAGCAGGTCATCCTCTCGACCCTTCTGGATCTGATCCCCCTGGGATCGACACTCCCGTTGCCTCTTCTCCGCAGCGGCACGTTCCAGCCGGCACGATTCGAGCCGCCGATCCTGTTCGTCACGACTCGAGGCGATCTTCTCCAGCTCCTCACGATAGGAGACCTCTTCCTCGGCGAGGATCACGATCTTCTCGAGGATCTCCTCGCAACGCTGACTCTCCTGGATGAGCTGCTGGGCGATGTTCTGGCGCTGCTGGATCCGTTGATCCACTTCCTCCGCCAGACGTCGTTGCTCTCTCCAGTCGGAAGCGATCCGCTCTTGTGCTCTGGTGGCGACCAAGCGGATGCGCTGCAAATCCTCGTCCAGATCTCCCAACTGAGCATCGAGAGGTGCAATCCGCTGCTCATGCTCCTCAAGGAACTGCTCGATCACCTCACGTTCCTCACCGACCTTCTTCAGGTTGATTCTTGCAGTGTCTCTCAGTGAAGTGATTTCGATATGATGACCTTGGGCCTGTTCCATGTCCGTTTCGAGGGTCTCGATTCTCTCCTTGAACCTTCGCAAGGATTCTCGAGTCTTTTCTTTTTCTCTGCGGGAGTGATCCGCCTCGATGTGTGCGCGGCCAGCTTCCTGCTCGAGCCTCTGAATCTCCCCACGTCTTGCCGAGATCGATTCTTCCAGGGCGCTTTCCTGCTCTGACATCATTTCTAGACGAGATCGGATCTCGTCCATCGATTGCTTCAGGTTTGTCATCTCCACTCTTCGGGAAACCAGTCCCACCTTGCTGGTAGCCGGTATACGCACCGCACCCCATGGCTCGATGACGGTGCCATCCGTGGTCACCACGCAATACCCCGGATTCAATCGGTGATAAGAGATGGCCTCCTCAAGATCGGCAGCAACCAGTACTTGACCTAGCAATGCGTCGACGACCGGTCGACAGATCGACTCACACTGAACTCGATTCGAAAGCGTCTCCAAGCCACCGGGTGCGGGCGGTTTGGACTTCTGCCCCATCACCTCATCTTCCAGGGAAACGATCGATGCGGATTCCCCGGCGAGGATTTTCTCCAGTGCACGAATCCGGTTCTCGAGCGGAGTGCGTCCTTGCAGAACCACCGTCTCCAGAACCCGTCCCAGCACCGCGTCGACCATCCGGGCAGTATCGGGATCCGCTTCGATGAGACGAGCCAACAGTCCTCGAATGTCCCCCGCTGCGGGCTCACTCGAGTTGATCAACCGCTGGGTGCCCTTGCCGAGCCCATCGAGACTCTCCTCCAGTTCGACGAGGAAGCGCAGTCGACCCTCACTACTCTCGTTATCCGATCTCAAGGCTGCCAGATGCCCTCTCGCCTGGTCGAGCACAGCAATCCTCTGATCGACCTCTTCGCCGAGTAGTTCTGCGGAGGAGAGGCAATCTCGCTCCATTTCGATCGCCTCGAGGATCTGGCCATCGTGGCGCTGCGAGATCTCTTCCAGTTCCAGTTGCTGTGCCCTGAACTCCTGCCCCTCAGCGATGCGACGATCTCGGATGGAATCCTGTCCGCGCAAGTCTCCGGTCAGTGCCGCAACGGTGTTTCGGAGACGGGTCTCCTCAAAGACCAACTCAAGATCGCGGTCCTTCTGATTGCGGATTCCCTCGTCGAGCAGATCTCTATCGGAGAGGAGCGAGCGATGCACTGTTTCCTGGGCGGCAAGATCTGAACGGTATTCCCGTAACTCAGAAATCGTCACCTTGAGCCGGTTGCGAACTTCCGTCCGCCTCACCTGATACTGTTGTTCCAACTCGATCAGATGTTGTTGCTGACGATCGCGTTCCTCGTTGCGTTCGCTCGAGTGACGAGCCTGCTCTTCAAACTGGATTCGACGGGCGTCGATCCCCTCGAGAGCAACTCGTCTTTCCGTTTCTTGCTGCCTCGTGTTCTCGAGTTCTCGATGGCCATCCTCGAGCCGCGTTCTGACTTCATCCAGTTCCGTTTCGAGAGAGGCCGACAGATCGGAGAGCATCTCGCGCAGGGTGTTTCTCCACTGCAACCGAAATGTCACCCGCTCTCTCTCCTGGCGCAAAGCATTCACGTCTTCAGAAGCGAGCACGGCACTGATCATCTGGAAACGATCACGGTCCTCGATAAATCGACGAGCTTTCCCCGCCTGCATCTTCAGTGATCGGATCCTGCGCTCGATCTCGCCCAACTGATCATTGACCCTGATCAATTCCCGTTCACCTCGAGCGAGGCGGTTTTCAGCCTCAGAGCGTTTCTTTCTGAAGCTGGAGATTCCCGCCGCTTCCTCGAAGATCTTGCGCCGTTCCTGGGAGTTTGAATTGAGAAAACTATCGACCTTGCCCTGGCCCAGCACCGAGTATCCATCGGCTCCGATGCCGGTATCTGCGAAGATCGCCAGCACGTCCTTGAGGCGACAGCGCTTGCGATTGACCTGGTACTCACTGCTTCCATCTCTGAGCAGGATCCTACCGATTTCCACCTCTGCGGCATCTACCGGGAGCAGGCGATCCTCATTGTCGAACAGCAGCCGCACCTCAGCCCGTGGAAGTGCGGGTCGGGACCGGGTCCCCTTGAAGATCACATCGAGCATCTCGGTGCCACGGAGACCCTTGGCAGATCTCTCTCCCAGAACCCAGCGGAATGCATCGACGACATTGGATTTGCCGCATCCGTTGGGGCCAACGATGGCGCTGGTCCCTCGGTCGAAATCAAACTCGACCGGATCTGCGAAGGACTTGAATCCGAATAGAAATATTCTCTTGAGGTGCAAGGTTACCTTTCGATCCACAAACCCTAGGGGCGATCGCTGGTGGACGCCAGCAGTCTTGGTGAGATCGCCGCAACTCGAAGTAACTCCTCAAGGCGTTCCCAGCCCCCGCCTCGGCGTCGTGAAATCTTCAAGATCAGTTTTTTCGCATCCCGACGTGCCTTCTCCGTCTGACAGGATTCAATGCCGATCACCGGAATCCTCAAGGGATCGATGGAACTCCTCCTCAGAACCTCGAAGGCCCGGTGAGGATTTGAATTCTCGCTGGCGATCCACAACGGTAAGGAGGACTTCTCGGCGTGGAGCCAGTCCTTACCCCAGGGGATCTCGACCATCGACCGTACCATGTGGTCGAACGCCTGCGTCCGCTGCAAGATCGCCGTCCATCCGAGTGGACCGGAATGCACACGCCCGCCCAGCAGCGCCAGCTGCGCGGACTCCTGCCAGTAAATCTCCGGGGGATTCGGGCTCCTGAGCCCCCGGGAGAGCAATATTCTGGACACCGTGGGGATCGGTAGTGGCACCTGAATCCCCAATCGTCCCGCCGTGACTGGAGTTTCCTCACACCCCCTCAGGATGAAGCCCTGATGCCTCTCCTGCAGATCGGGGTCGACGAACAGTTGCCCCTCGAGAGGCGCTGGCTGTCCCGGGACTTCCCACACCACCTCGGGGGCTCGAGGCAGCATCTGGAGGACTCCTTCGATACGAGCCTGGAGCAGATCCCAGCGCCTACAAGCTTCTTGAAATGGCAACTCGGAGATGTCGTCGAGAGCACCAGCCACGACCAATCTGCCCACCACCCAGGGAAGTTCCGTGGCGACACGATTCCCGATGTGACGCAAAGCAACTTCTCGCCGCGACAGGCTTTCCACGGTGATCCGTCGCTCGAGAATCCGAAAGGGTGAAGAGGGAATCAGTCCATCTTGAACTGGCCAGTGAGGAATCAGAAATGAACTTGCAACTGCCGTCTCGAAGATTCGAGGATCTCCCAGTTGAGCGATGCGATCGGACATCCACACGAGGCTCTCGTGATCGACATCGTTGACCTCCGGCCAGCGGATCAAATCATCGATGGCTGCGGCGATCTGTCTTTCCCCTCGACCGCTGGCTACACAATGAAGAGTGTCGAGGAGTTGTTGGCTGTGCCAGGTCACGGTTTCACTACCGAGTGCCTTCTTCACATCGGAGACCAGCAACTTCTCGATGGTGGGATCGGGGTTGCGCTGGCAAACGGTTCGGAGAATCGTTCGAATTCTCCGATCTAGTGACAGGTCTCCACGGCGAGATTCAGAGGACATCTTCGGCCTCTCGATTCTCGGTCTCGCGCTTTTCCAACCCTCGATTCTCCATCAACGAGGTCAACTCTTGCAAGAACTGCGACACATCGGCGAATTCCTGATAGACCGATGCAAAGCGCACATATGCGACAGGATCGAGTTCCCTGAGTTGCTCGCTGACCGTCTCACCGATGAACACCGAGGGCACCTCACGATCAAATCTCTCGCGAATCTGCTTCTCGACCTCATCGACGACACTCTCCATCTGCTCCATCGAGATGGGGCGCTTCTGACACGCGGTGATCAATCCATCGAGCACCTTGGTTCGGCTAAATTCCTGGCGGATCTGGTTCTTTTTGACCACCAGCCGAGTGACCTCTTCCATCCGCTCATAGGTGGTGAGGCGTCGCTGACAACCATTGCACTCACGGCGTCTGCGAACCGCTCTCCCCTCGGAGATGGTCCGAGAATCCACGACCTTGTCATCATCCACTGAGCAGTATGGGCATTTCACCGGAGTGAACTCCTCCCGCCAACACGGCGTAAATTGAACTGGCCCTGGAAGTGTAAGCAGGATCTGCAGCCGATATCTCTTTCCAGCGAGCCTCGCCGCCGATCAGATTCCCCGGGACCGGCAACGCCCTCATGATATCCGACTCCGGGGGGGCTCTCAACGCTGGGCGGAAGTTAAGAAATAGTCCGTTCGGCAGATCCGAGTCATTTCCCCAGACAAAAGCGTGAAAATATCAGGTCCAGTACATCTTCGGGTGTCGATTCTCCCGTCACCTCCTCGAGATGGCGGAGAGCATCTTTCAGATCCTCGACCAGCAATTCAGGGCCCGCATCCGCCTGAGCGATGGCGAGCGATAGCCGATCTCGGCAGGTCGACACCAGTTGCCACTGGCGAGCATTGAATCGCAAGGCATCGCTTCGTTGCTGTCCCGCTGAGCGGGCGCTCCAGGCCACAAGATGCTGACGTAACGCATCGATCCCCTCGCCGCTTTTCGAACTGACCCTGGAGGCTTCTGGCAGAAACTGCGGATCGACAAATCGTTCCCGATCACACTGCGTCAATACCGGGCACACCCTGGAACTCCACTCCTCAGGCAAACTCGCCCGTTCCTGCTCGATCTCTGCAGCATCTCGCGAGCCATCGATCACCCACACGATCGGATCGTCCGCATCGACCACATCCCTGGCTCGCTCCAGCGCGCGACTCTCGACCTCCCCCTGCGCCTCCCGATCCCCGGGTAAATCGAGGATCTCGACCTCTCGCCCGGACTCCATCAGGAGCCCACGGACCGCATCTGTGGTGGTCCCTGCAGCAGCATCGACGATGGCCAGTGCTTCTCCGGTGAGGGCATTGAGCAGTGAAGATTTCCCCGCATTGGGCCGCCCCCACAGCAAGATCCGAGGAATCGCTCCAGCGACCGAACCCGCTGACCTCGCTCCCAGCATCTGATCTAGATCCGCCAGGATCGGTTCGAGCAGCACCCGTGCCTGTTGAGATCCAGGAGATTCCACCTCTTGCTCGGAAAAATCGAGCCCCGCTTCCAGCACCGCCAGGACTTCGAGCAGTTCAGCCGCTGCAGAACCGATCTGACCGGCCATCTCCCCTTCGAGAACCCTGCGCACCGCAGCCACTGCTGTGCGGTCCTCCGCCTCGATCAATGCCGCCACCGATTCGGCACGACTCAAATCGATGCGGCGATTGAGAAATGCGCGTCGTGTGAACTCTCCGGGAGTCGCGGGCCGTGCGCCAACTTGCTCGAGCTTCGCGAGGATTCCATCGAGGATCGCCGGCGTTCCCGGCAGTGCCACCTCGACACCTTCGTTTCCTGTCCATGAAGAACCACGTTTCCACACCACGGCTACTGCGGGAGTCGGAGGAGCATCCACATCCCAGGTCAGATTTACCCGTAGCGGGGCCCTCGGCAGCAGGTCTTCGGCTCGCCGAGGAGGAGATTCGACCATCAGGTCGATGAATCTAGCGGTGGCTTCGGTGCCATCGAGTCGAAGCAGCACCATCGGTGCCGGGGGAGGTGGGCTGGAAAGGGCGAAGATCACTTCTTCCACGGCACGCCTCTCAGCGATGGCTCACCTTGCCCTTGCCCTTGCCATTGCCAGGACGACCGGGGCCTTTGAGGCCCGCCGGGCCACGCACAGGATCCGTGGAGCCAGCGGTTGCCGATTCTCCACCCGAGGTACCGGTCGCCGGGAGGATTCCGGCAGCACGCAAATCGCGGCGAATCATCTTCTGCTCGAAGATTCCAATCAACGCAGAAGTGATGAAGTACACCATCAACCCGGCGGCGAAGGAATAGAAGATGAATCCGAAGGCGATCATCATGAACGACATCATCTTCTGTTGGGCCTGCGCTTGAGGATCTTCGGATTGCGGCATCATCTTTTGATTCACGAGAGTGACGATCACGTACATGATCGGAAGAATGTTGAAGTAGTTGCCGAGGAACGGCAATGAAAACGGCATCATCGCCAGCATGTCCGGTCGAGTCAGATCGTCGATCCAGAGAAAACTGGCCTGCCTCAATTCGATGGCGATGGTGAAGGTGTTGATCAATGCCAACCAGATCGGCAACTGGAGGAAGATGAAAAGGCAACCGCCAAACATTGCGGCCGGGTTCACCCCCTCACTCTTGAACAACTCCTGAATCTTTCTCTGTTGTTTCGGAGCATCGTTCTTGTAGCGCTCCTTGATCTCTTCCATCTGCGGCTTCAGTCGAGCCATCCCCTGCTGCTGAATCTGCATCTGGCGCTGATTCTTCTTGTTGACCGGATGCAGGACTCCCCGGATACAGAAGGTGAGCAGGACAATCGACAGACCCCACGACCCGACCAGGCCATCGAAGGTTCGGAGCAACCACAGGAATGGACTGACCAGCCAGCCGAAGAAACCGTAGTCGATCAATTTCGTGGCGCTCCAGGAACTATGCTGATCCAGAACGACAGGGGATTTTGGTCCGAGAAACACGGCATACTCGTGGGGAATCGCCGACTCGATTTTGCGTCGATATCCGATTTTCAACGGCCACCCCTGCAATAGGCGCCCGTCGACGCCATCGGTGGCGAGGGCCTCGAACTCTGCTGTCCGTTCACCTGGACGAACTCCAACTGCCAGCAGACCCAGTGCTGGAGCAGGCGAATCCTGGGTCGCAGCCAATGGCCGAATCACTTGAGCAAAGTAGTTACTCTCGAGCCCCACCCAGGCGATGCCATCTCTACGGATTTCTCCCGATTCAATCGCCTCCACCTCGTGATGATCGACCTCTCCGATCTGACCATCGCGAGCGCGAGTCGCCGCCACCCACTGGTTGGGATAGGCCGCAGCCCGTCCAGAAACATCGTAGCGAATGCGCTCCGCTCCGAGTAACTCATAGCGAATATCGGTGGCGGCGGGCCAGTCCCCCTCGAAGGTCACCGAGGTGAACAACTCGTATCCTTCTTTCGGCAGCGAATAGCTACGTATCACACTTCGCCCCGCCGGAAGATTGGTGCGAAAGGTCACAGAGTTGTCGGTCGATTCGACCACCTGCCAGATTTTTTCAGCCAGATCCACTCCCAATGAAGGGACCTGCAACTCCAGCGCGATTCCGGACATCAACGCTGGCGAGATCAATTGCAGCGGATCCTCGGACCCGACTTCCTCGCGATAATCGGGAAGGATCGCATGGGTCAGGGCCGCGCCACGACTGCTGAGTTCGACAACCAGCACCTCGTTGGTCAGAGAGAAGAGTTCCTCCTCCAGCAACTCGGTGGGTGCATCGACTGCGGTGGGTGAATCGACCGCGGTTGGGTCCGGTGCTCGGGAGAGGCTACCATCGACGGCAGGAGTCCCGAGGGTCTCCGCAGCAGGTTTCGAAGCAGTGGAACCGACCTTCGCAGGATCATCTGTCGGCAAGGGACTCGGCGGCCGGATCCAGTCCAGGTAGATGAACGAGATGGCAAAACAGATCAACATCGTTTGGAGGAATCTCTTGTCCATCTGGGTCTTTCTCCTCAGCGCCCTTCGGTGAGACGCAGTGCAAGGTTTTCAGGCAAAGGTGTTCTCTTGAATCTTCTCATCGTCTCCTCGATCGGATAAGCGATTCTGCGAAACTCTACCTGGTCCTGCTCGACGATCACATAACTGGCGCGGGGATCACCGTCACGGGGTTGTCCGACGGATCCCACGTTGATGATCGAATTCCCGCTCCCGAGTTGATATTTGCCGTCCACTTCTTTGGGTGTGATGAACCGAGGTCCCTCTGCGAATATTCCAGCGACATGGGTATGACCGACGAATGCAGTGGAAGGGCCGTAACTCTCGAACAATTCATTCACCTTGGCTGGATCATCTTTACAATCCTGAACGAACAGATACTCGCGAGTCGGTTCACGCGGTGTGCCATGAGCCAGGAAGATGTCTCCCTCTTCATGAGTCTGCTTCATCGAATCCAGATGTTTCCACAGCGATGCGTTCTCTTCTCGAGGTCGATCGGAACTCATCAATTGCTGCTTGGTCCATTCGACCGCCGCCTTGGCCCGCGGATTGAATCCGATCGGATCGAACAGCACGGCTTCCTCGTGGTTACCGAGCAGGTTGACCTCGAACTTCTGACTCAACTGGAGACACTCACGCGGTTGAGGACCGTAGCCAATCACATCGCCCAGGCAGTAGATTCGATCGACCCCTGCTCCCGCGATATCGGCGAGAACCGTCTCTAGAGCGGGCAGGTTGGCATGGATATCGCTGATGATGGCAGTGCGCATCGTCCCCCTGATTCCGACTGGTCGAGGCCGATCCTGTCGGAATCTGTCCGACAGGGGGCAACCAGGATATTAACCGCTCGATCCGCTGGATCCAGCGAAGCCAGGAGTTGGCCTCCAGAGGAGAATCTCGCACTTCCTCTACCCCCTGGTGAGTGCAGCGAGGATTTTCTCGGCCCAAAGCAGCGATTTCTCGGCTGTTTAGCGGGCCTGCCCCACGGACCAGGGGCCACACCGCTGATTGCGCAACGATCGCCACTCACCTCGACCCAGAATGATATGGTCCACCAGCCGGATTCCGAGCAACAACCCACATTGGTGGAGCCTTCGGGTCACTGCCAGATCCTCGTCGCTCGGTCCGGGGTCTCCAGAGGGGTGGTTGTGCACCACCAAGATGGAAGCGGCAGCCAGCCGGATGGCACCGCGAAAGACCTCTCTCGGATGAACGATGCTGCTGGCGAGGGATCCGATGGAAATGATCTTTTCACCCAGCAGACGATTTCTCGAATCGAGCATGATCACCATGAAGAACTCTCTCTTTTCCCCCGAAAGCCGTCGAGAGCAGTGGTCGTAGACTTGCTGAGGATCGTGAAAGAAACTGCCAGTTCGCCACCGAGGAAGAGTCGCTCGTCGCCCCACCTCGACTGCGACCGCCAGTTGTACAGCCCGTTGCCGCCCAACACCCTGCAACTGGAGGAAATCGATGGGGTCTGCGGCTCCCAGCCGATCGATGACCGCCGCCGCGGTCTCGAGGTCATCCTCACTGGCCGCAGCGACAGAGCTGCTGGCGACCGCCGGTACTGCCGGTCGTATTCCAAGTACCTGTAGCAACTTTGTATCCGAAAGGGAACTCACCTCACCGCTGAAGATCTTCTCGGTCGTGATCTCGTCCGTCGCGGGGCAGCGGTGGCGAAGCCGTGAAGTGAAATCACCACTCCCACCTCTCCTGCTCGATCGCATCGTCTGAATCTCACCATCAATGCTCACGACATCTTTGCTCACGACATCTTTGCTCATGACATCTTTGCTTTCGAGATGAATGGAATCGACCCCCGTCGTTTCCCACTGCGGGGAAGTGCATCTGCGCGTATCCAATGAATCATCCAATGAATCATCCAACGAGTCATCCAACGAGTCATCCAACGAGTCACCCCTCCCAACAGGCCCCGGATGATGAAGGGCCCGGCAGCCCCGGATAGGGTTGCCGGGCCCTCCATGGACCGGATGTGGACTGCCGTCGGGATCAAAGACCGTCGGGAGTCGGATCGGTCCCGGCATCGGGGAAAGGAATCGCCGGTGGAGCACCACCGGAGAAGAGGAAACTGGCCAGTAGCACCGCATCTCCGATGTGAACCACTCCGTTATCGTCGACGTCTGCCGAATCGAGAATCACCGGAGTCGATCCTGCTCCCGCGACGTAGCCAGCAATCGCAGCGACATCCGCAATGTTGACCGATCCATCACAGGTGGCATCTCCACGGAGGAAAATCCCATCATCGATGTAGTTGAATCCGCCCGGGAACGATTGCAGTACCGATCCAAAGTTGTCGACAAAGATCAGGTCCACCACTGCCGGCTGATAGGAAGCAGGGATCACCACGGTCGCACTGGTGCCATCCGGGCTCACCACCACCGAAGTGGCGGCTTGATCACCGAAGAGCACTCCCAATCCTGTCGGAAGTCCGGCTCCGGTGACCGTCATCTCGCCCATACCACAAAGGGGTGACTGGGCGGGATCGTAGCCATCGATGCTGGTCAGGTAGTAACTGAACCCTGCCGGGAGGGTTGCCGATCCATACTGGGTGGAGATCGAAACATCGACACTCCCCGTCGCGCCAGAAGCGGCTGGAGGTGTGGTGGCGAGAATGGTTCCTGTATCGACGACAATCACGGTCAAGGCGGGTTGGTCGCCGAAGAAAACATCCGTATCCACGGTGAAGCCAGTTCCGTTGAACAGCACATCGGTGCCCCCGGCGACCGGACCCGTGGTCGGGTCGATGGACAACAAGGTCGGCGGCTGAGGATCGGAAAGCACCACGAACTCTGCTCCGATGGTGACAGGATCGATGGAGGTTGCCTGGTCATCGACGAAGATGTTGGTGACCGAGGAATTCGCCGTCAAGTGTTCGCCGAAGACTACATCTGTCGATAGCCCCTGGGGAGCTCCCGGGGAGACCATGAATCGGAAGTAACCCAGTTCCGCTCCGAGCGACGAGGGGATACTACTGAATGCAGAGATCACCGATCCAAATGCGGTCCCCGCGGAGGCATCGATTCCGGAGAAGAACGCGGCGAAGGGCCCACTCAGGTCTTCACCCACGGTGCCGATATTGCTGACCTCGAGGCAAGTCAGGATCGCTGGATCCCACTGCAAGACCACGCTGTAGCCGGTCAGATCTTGCTGCCAGGCGCCGCGGGCCCACACCACCACTTCCTCACCAGGATTGAGCACTGCAGGTTCGATGAAGAGTGCATTACCCGAGACGCTGACTCCACCATCGAGGAGTGCCGGCTCGGTACTGGGGCCGCCGGCTGCAGGTTGCAGGGTCGCCGACACGATGTGGCAGAGCGCCGATCCAAGGAGTGAGAAGTCTGCCGGGATGTTTCCAGAAAGGGTGGCCAAGATGGCGGAGTTGGAAGGGTCCACAGATGCACCCTCCACCTGAAGCGTCAGGCGGCGGAGTCCGGCGAAGGTTCCGAGAGGCTCATCGGTGGTCGAGATCCCCGTCGGAGATACTCCGGGCACGAAGACCGAGAGATCTTGCAGTCGGGTCGAATCGTAATCGACCACCAAGGACCAGCCAGAAGTCTGTTCCAGCAACTGACCCTGGAGGTCGATGCTGAAGGGACGACCGACGACTACGGTTGCAGAATCATAGAAAACTCTCTCGCTGAGGGAGACGGCGCAAGCCGCCGATGGCGCCGGGTGATGGAGGCCCTGGTTGAAGTAATCCCCCACGACGGTGTAGGTCCACTCTCCGGCACCCGCAAGATCAGTAAAACTGGTCGAGGTACCTTCAAGAAGGAAGTATTCGATGCTTCCGAGCGATCCCGTGCGCTCCACGATGATCTCATCGTACTCGAAGGCGGTGGGCCCGTTCTGCCAGGTCAACTCGACGCTGGCACCGGAGCCTGAGCACTGAAGGTTGGTGGGAGGTGCCAGCGGAACACTCACTTCAGGAGCATTGCTGACATTACTGGCTCCGCCGTCTCCGTACGCCTGCACCGAGAAAACGACCAGACCGGGGAACAGATCGTTCGCCACAAATTCGGTCTCATCTCCGGCCAGACTGGTCACCAGTACTCCATCGGCCAACAGGAGCAGCTGGTCATAGGATTCGCCATTGAACCAGCTGATTCGTACATCGTCATCTCCGATCAGAGCGGCACTCACATCGGAAGGTGGGACCGTGGCTCCGCCGCCGGCATCCGTGACGCTGCACGGGGCACCCGCAGAACTCTGGGATCCCGACTGGATCGACTTCAACTGGTAATCATGAGCGTTCAGATCGCTATCATCGTTGTAGGAGAGCAGGGTGGAGCCGAGCTGGGCGATCAGGTTTCCATCTCGACGCAATTCCCAGCTGGTGGTTCCACTGACAAAACTCCACGACAAGAACACCCGCTGGGGCAAGCTCACCAGCCTCTGGCATTGCAGGTCGGGTACCGGGATGACCGTCACCTGACACTGGACAGGCACCGATTCGATTCCCGACGACAACCCGATGAGGGTGTAATCGATGGTTCCTTGGGTGATATCGCTATCGGTGAAACTGGTCGAGGTACCGGTAAGGGCAGCCAGCAGAACACCATTCTTGTAGATCTCAAGACCGCCAAGGCTGTCGTAGGTGATCGGATTGGTCCACTCGAGGAGCACTCCATCGACACCACCCACCGCCGAAGGTTGGCAGGTCAGTTCCTCAGGAGATGGTGTCGTCGATTCGATGGAGACGACCCCCTGTGCGGCGGAAATTTCGGCCCCGATGAGGGCTCCGTCCACCTCGAGGATGGCCTGGTTGGACCAGGGCACCCCATCGATCAGCAGTCCATCTGCAAGCTGGTATGCCGCCTCTCCGAGCAAACTCGGTTGGGGCTGGAACACGAAGCGGGCGATGGGCAACCCACTCCCCGCAGGAAGGTATCCATTGATCACCAGTTCTGCCGCAGCCACTCCGTTTTCCTGATCGATGTGTTCGATCACCTCGACCGATCCGAAGGGGAAGGTCGCTGGATCCGCCTCGATCCTCGTCAGTTGTAGTAGTTCTTGATCGAACTCGATGGCGAGGTTGAAGCGGGAGACATCTTGTTCGAATTCCGCAGTCAGCGGGATCTCGATCTGGGAATCTCCTGGACCCACGGTGACCTGAGAAGGGAGGCCATAAGCCAGCAGCGATTCGTCGGCACTGACCACCGCTGCCGATCTCCACAGGGCCAATGCCCCGGAAGCAGCAGTTTCTGACAGTTGCAGCAAGACATCGGTCCCGCGATCTCCATCACTGTCGACCAGCAACAGTGTTCCACTGGCAGGGTTGTCGGGATATTCCAGCGAAGTGATGCTGGAGTCTCCCAGGTCTGAAGAGAGACGACGGATCAGGGTCAACGGGTCAGTGGTGCCCGATTGCAACACCACGATATCGTCGATGTTGACCGGATCGCCATCGACTTCCCCGACCGCAAGATCCTGAACCAGTCCTCCTGTGAGGAATGGGATCCCCTCCCAGGTACCCTCTGGAAGAGTGCCTGGATGGAGGTGAATCGACAGGCCGGTGGCAGCCACCGCCACCGCGTCCATCCAACCATCTCCATCGACATCGCCCAGGGCCACTTCACCCTGCGGTGCCGGGGAGAGAAGCGCTGCCTCCAGGAACGATCCATTTCCTGCTCCTCGAAGCAGGTATCCATCTCCGGCAACCACCAGAGCATCGATCTTCCCATCCCGATCAAAATCGGCGATGGATATCGACTGTACCGGGCCACCCAGCGGCATCAGGCCAGTGACCGTCAATTCTTCGGTGACTTCAAATGTGGCTGGATCGATGACGGTGATCAGACGCAGCACTCTCAATCCGTCCGCCGCTCCGATCAATAGATCGGGCAAGCCATCTCCATTGAGTTCGGCCCAGGCCAGAGCATCGGCGACCACTCCCTGAAGATCGACAGGATCTTGCTCTTCGATGAGGTCCTGCCCCTGCACTCCGACGATCCGGATGGTGCCATCGACACAGGAGATCAGCGCTTCGGTGCGGGAATCCGCATCGATATCCACGAGCAACCCTGCCACCGGCATCGAATCGAGTTGCATCTGGGAATGGACCGTCCACGTGGAGGCTTCGCCGCTACTTCCACTTCTCAGCAGACGTACATCACCGGAACTCCCCACCACCAGCATCTCGAGGCCACTGTAGGGAAGGAACTCCCCCAGTTCTGCCATCAGCACCGGGTCGGTTCCGCCCGCGATCAGCGATTCACGGGGACCCAGGCCCCCAGTGGCATGACCGAGCCGCGCCCTGAATCGGGCCACATATGGATTGAGGAATCGGGGTTCATCCTCCTCCGGTTGAATCTCCGAGAGCAGCTCGTTGGAGAAGACCACTTGCAGCCATTCTCCCGGATGTAGCTCGGGCGTATTCCCTGGAATCAACAGTTGAAGGGAATCAGCGACTCCCGAGTGCTGTCCAGGATGGGCCAACTGAATATCTCTCCAGCCGGTTCTCGTGCCCTGCAGCGTGACCGACTGAGTAGCGCTAGAAGTCTGGTAGGGAAGATCGAAACTTGCGGTCACCGAAGGGCGAAGAGGAATCGACTGTGTGCCGGTCAACGGACTCAACTGGTAAAGGCTGAATTCATCATCGGCCGCTTCGAAATCTCCCGACGAAGCTCCTGCACCTTCAGTCGTGAACTGGATGGTGATCGCATCGATGGGGATGTTGACCGCAGTCTTGACCCCATCCGTGATGGTGACGGTGATCGTTTCTCCCTGATCAAAGGGCTCATCCGGGGTCAGGGTCAGAACTCTCTGGTCTGTATCCAGCGCCCCGATGGATGTATGGGCTCCCGAGAGAGAACCCTGGATACTCCAGTTGCTGGAGTCCGTGGCAGACCCTGGATCCATCGCAGTGGTGAAGGCCACTTCGATCGTCGAGCTCACGGGAACATTGAATGCTCCATGGGCAGGAGTCGTGTACGGCACCGAGGGAGGATTGGTGCAACCGACCAGCGCCAGCAGTAAGCCCAGCACGGTCAACATCGATTGTGTTTTCAGGGCGATCTTCATCGATCGGCCTCCGTCGTCATTCTCGGAAATCAGCGTTCGCTGACTCCAGTGGTTCTCCGGTTTCAACAGTGAAACCAGCTTCAGACGACCAGTAAAGCACGGCACTACAGACCGTCTCGACGGGTCGTCGACGATGGAGCTTCCGGAAGGATTTTCAGGCCAGACCCGGCGGTTGCGTGATCCCCGAGGCTAACTCCATCGTATCGAGTACTCCTCGGCAGTCAATCCCGTGCGCTTCTCCCATCGGGCACTTCCGGACATCCTTACCGCCCCCACACAAAAAATGGTCCGATGCGGCGAACCGCATCGGACCTTCCCGCGTGTCCTGGAGCAATTTCGCTCTTAGGGGCAGTTTGATGCGGATTCGCAGTCCGCTCCTTCTTCAGTACCGCACTCCGGGAATGGAGCGCTGGGCATCGGGCCGCTGAGCAACCGGTAGCTGATCAAAAAGATCGCATCCGCGGTGTCGACAAAGTCGTCGGAGTTGGCGTCACAAGCCTCGGCACAAGTGCCGGCGGGTCCGCCCTGGAACATCTCGTTGAGGATCCAGATTCCGTCCGCAATATTCACGACCTGATCTCCGTTGCAGTCACTACGAACGAAGGGCAGGTCAGGCGGAGCGTAGGAGGGGCTCAGAGTCACCGAACCGTCAGTCAAAGACGGATCGACGCTTCCTCCACCCACTACCACAATGTTCACAACCGGGGGGGATCCAAGCTCATTGGACCAGGCCAATGTGGTCATCGTGTCGGTCTCGAGTCCAGCAAGTGCAGAAGCGACGGTGCTGTATTCGACGTTCAGAACCGGTGTGGCTGTCTCGAAAGTCAAGGTCGCTTGACCGGTGAAACTGTAAACCACTCCAATGGTCCATCCGCCGTCATAGGCGTTCCCTTCCGCGAAGTCCGGGTCGATTCCAGTATCCATGTTCCAGGCGACCGAGTTGGCGGTCAACAAGGAGGAATCATGTGCCATTCCCATCGAGACTCCTTGGGTCTCGCTGGGGAAACCGGAGTTATCCGGATTCTCTTGAATGGTCGGAGTTACCGTGAAGGTCGCCTCTCCACTGAGACCATCGTACGAGATGGCTTGGTCGGCGACAGCGAAGTCGAAGGGAGGTGGTCCTGAAACCATCTCGATGGTTCCGGAACTGGTCAAGGGCAGAATTGATTGTCCACCCACCACCACGAGGATTTCAACTGCTGGATTTCCGAGAGTGTTGCAGAAGTCAACGCTCGTGGAAGAACCGGCTTCGCCGAGTAACTCGTAGGAAGCGACATTCAACTCGTTACCTGTAGTACCTGTCGGCAGCGTTGCGCAACCGACGAAACAGACCACGACTCCAACGGTGAAGCCCTGGTCAGAGACCACGTTGACCTGATTGAAGTCTGGAGAGCCTCCTTCATTCACGGTCGAAGTGGCGGCTCCATCGATGACTTCCGTCAGGCTAAGCGCCAGACCGTCATGACAGACTCCGAAGGACCAACCCTGGATTGGGTCTCCATTGTTGTCTAGTAAGACCTGCAGATCGGCGCTGGAGCCTGGTGCTCCTGCTGCGCTGCTCAGCGACAGATCGTATTGCGCGAATGCCGGGGCTCCGAGCAGGAGCGCTAAGGCAAGGGTGAAAGCGATTTTTGTACTTTTCATTTTCATACTCACTTCCGTAAGGAAGTCCTTAATCTATGGGTTCCTGATTCGGGGTTAGTTACAAGAGGCCGGCAAGGCACAGTCAAGGTCGTCCTCAGTGGGATCGGCACCCGGCGTGTAAGCGCCTGGCGCTGGTGTCGGAGGCCCGAACTTGAACAAGAAGTTGAGCAAGAAGACTGAGTCCGCGAGGTTGATCACGGAGTCGTCATTGGCGTCACAGGCGTCGAGGCAGCCGACCTCGTAGCCCTGGAACTGACTGGCGATCACGGTGGCGGCATCCGCCAGGTCGACCTTGGTATCCGTATTGCAGTCACCACGCTGGAAGGCGGGGACTGGAATGATCTCGTAGGTCGCACCGTAACGCTCGAACGATTGGATCGACTGGTACTCGATAACAACCAGGTTGTTGATCGGGACCATGCCGTTACCGTTGATTCCGTCGCAGAAATCGATGGAGAAGGAATCACCACAGGTGGCTCCAGCGTCAACTTCAGCCTGCACACATGCGATCATCAGCGGCTCGCTCGTTGAAGGTAGCTGCTGGTTCTCGAAGGGTGGAAGCGCGTCCATCAGGATACCGGCGACCAACTCACGGCCATCGCCGTCATTGTCGTCATTGTCGATCTGGTAGTTGACGAATTCAGCACCCAGCTCGTCAGCGATGGAACCTTCGATGGTGAAAGTACCGTCGATCAGAAGAAGGTCGTCGTAGCAGACGGCCATCTGAAGACCCTGGATGTTGTCGTTAGGATCACTGTAGAAGAAGCAAAACTCGATCGCCTGACCGGGGAAGCCGAGGCCACCATTGGTGCCGGTCTCCGGGAAGTCACGCTGACCGATGTAGAACGCCGTATCGTTGACTGGAATGACGATCGGCAGCAACTCAACGGTTCCGTCCTCAAGAGAGGGACTGATCGACAGTCCTGCGACGACGATCACGTTATCGAGAGCGGGGCTACCCAGCTGACCGTTGACCAGCTCGATGGCGGTCGTGATTGACGGATCCGGGCTTTCGATGACTTGATTGGACGAGTAGGTGAAACTGGCGATGTGGTTATCAGCACCGGTTGCGATGCTCTGGCCCTCGAACGGGCTCTCGAAATCGAGTACCACTCCCAGAGTTCCTCCGTTGGAGTACAGCTCCGGAACCACCAGCTCAGCACCTGCAGAGAGAGTCTCTGCACCCAGCATGATCCCCTGAAGGGAAATGAGAGCCGAGTCATGAGCCACCGCCAGGACGTATCCCTGGACAGCTCCGCTGGAGTTTGAAAGAAGGACACGCGCAGCACCACTGGAATCGGAATCGAAATCAATCGACTCGAGTCGCATGCTGTCGGGTGGAGGCGGAAGAAGCGTCATGGTGCCGTTGTTGAGCCCGAGGCCATTGGCGGCACCAATGCTTTGCCCATTCTGCACCAGCAGGTTGGACAGGGGCGGGTTGTTCAGAACACCGTCAGAGAACTCAAGGGCACTCTGGGTGTCCGTGGTCACGATGGTCTGAGGAGTCAGTGTGAAGGCTGCAATCTCCTGGCCCAACCCGGCAGGAATTTCCTGGCCGTCGAAAGGCGCACTGGCATCCACAACGACCCCTAGAGTGAATCCACCGGGAAGGGTTTCCGGCACGACTAACTCTGCAGTAGCTGCAGTCGTCGCAGATCCTGCGACGACATCGGTTACCGACAACAGTCCGTTGTCGAAGGTTATGGCAAGCACAAAGCCCTCAACCGATGCATCAGCGTCCATCAGAACGCTTAATGTCTCGGATGCGAGTCCTGCCGATTGACCATCGGTGATGGTCAGTGAATTCTGAGCGAAGGCATGGGTGCCGATCGCGGCAAAAAGTACCGCGAGAAGTGCGCTGCGAAGGCGCATAAGACTCCGGTTCATCACTTTCTCTCCTCGTCTCCAGGGGACACTTCGGAAATTCCAATCGGTCAAGGAGGGGCCTTTCTACCCGGACCCTGACTTCTCGGAATGACTCCGATAAAATGGGGATTAACAAAAAATGTAAGTAAACAAGTCAGGAAGACCCAGGAGCCGGTCCAGGGGTGAACCGAATCCAGTATCTACCCGACAACAATTGCCGGTTATGTGGCGCTAGGAAGAGGTAGAACTGACCGGGCGTGAACCCGGATCTGCTGAGGAGTCGTGTCGGGACTCCTGTCTTCGAGTCTCGACCGTATCACTCATTGTCAAACATGTCTATATACAAAAGCGTTAACAAAGAGACGCTGCAGACTAGAGCAGCACTCGTGACGAAGACGGCTCACCAGAATCACCGTGATTTCCGGCAACATGTGCCGTATTCCGGCAAGCATTACTTCCTTCACCACGGACCCACACCACGGACCCACACCACGGACCCACACCACGGACCCACACCACGGCGGCCGCCATCGATTTAGCGAGGTCTCGATTGGAAGTGCCGGCTGTCGCTGCTGGGGGTCAGGAGAAGAGGAGGAGGACAGGAAGATAGAGCTAAAAAGCGGGCCCAAAGCCTACTGGCTTCGGGCCCGCTTCAGGATCGACAAGAGGGCGGGAAACAACTCTTCCCACGATCGATGCCGGATCTATGGACAGTAGTTGGTGGCATCACAATCGGAGCCGACCTCAACCCCACAATCGGGGAATGGGGCGGTCGGAGCCGGACCGTCGAGCAAGCGGTAGTAAATCACGTAGATCGCATCCGCTGTATCGTAGGAACTGTCGCCGTTGGCGTCACAAGCCTCGGCGCAGGTTCCGCTGGGGCCTCCCAGGTGGAGTTCCTGAAGCATCCAGATCCCGTCCGAAATGTCGACGCCGCTATTTCCGTTACAGTTCCCTCGAAGGAACGGCTGATCGAACACCGGCATGAAGGTGATGGTTCCATCGACCATTTCGGGAGTCAGAGAGGATCCATTGACCACCACAATATTGGCCACCGGAGGGGATCCAAGGTCTTCCGACCAGGACAGCGCTGTATCCGTCGAGCCACTTCCAGACAGTGCGCCGGCCACCGACGAGTAATCCGCCACCGCCACATCGAGGGGCTCCGTGAAGGCCAGAGTCACCCCACCGGTGAAGCTGAAGACCACACCCATCGTCCAGCCTCCTGCAGAAACTCCACCCTCGGCAAAGTCTGCATCGAAGGGGAGGCTCACATCCGCACCCGTGCACTCCATCACCGAGGAATCGTTGGCCATTCCCATCGAGAAGCCCTGAGTCTCATTGGGAAAACCTGCTCCGCTGGCACTATTATCCGTTTCTGAAATCTGGACCGAGACGCTGAACGAGGCCGATCCCGAGTTCCCATCGTAATTGATGGTCTCTGTCGCGGCGGTAAAGATGAACTCCGGATCTGGAATCGGGGGAGTTGCGAGAATCTCGACTGAACCCGAGATTTGCTCCGGGGTCACTGACGCCCCGTTGACCACGATCACCGTTTCCACCGGAGGTGCACCCAGGGTGTCGCAGAAATCGGTGGCAGAGACCCCTTCCGCATCCGCGGTGTAGGTCGCGACATTGATCTCATATCCGGTCCCAATCTCGAGTACTGCACACCCGGTGAAACAGACCACAAGACCCACGGTGAATCCATCGGCGAGCACATTGACCTGATTGAAATCGGGTGGACTGCCGTTCTTGACAATGAGTGTGGTCGCACCATCCGCTACCGCGTCGAGAGTCATCAAGGTCGAGTCGTGACAGGCTCCGAAGGACCAACCAGCAACGACATCCAGATTGACATCGAGCATCGTGGATTGATCAAAAGATTCTCCCAGGGTGGCGGTTGCCGGTCCGGAGACGTACAGGATAAAATCCTGTGCCCCCAGCGGACTGGTGGTCATCATCAAGAATACGGTGAACAGGCAGATCAACTTGTACATGGGCGGTTTCCTTCATTTCCAATGGGGTAGCCATGGTCCTCCTGGCCACCCTCTTGAGACTCCATCTCTTCATCCAGATCGGCTCAAATGGGCCGATAGGATGACCTAACGCCACCTCTGATCCCGAGTGCATCCTTCGATTGCAGCTCCTTCGTGTGGTACCAAAACCGGGCGAACCACTCGAGATCAGGGGATGGACCCTCCCGTGGATCCAAGGTGTCATCGTAAGGGGCAATCCCCCCCGGCGCAGCCACGAAATTGCACCTATCTTGGACCCTTTTTCTCATGACAACTAGTTTGTAAAGAATCGGTCCTCGGGAGAACTCGATCCCATTTCCTTCCCTCGAACCAGCGGATCCGCCATGAAAAAAGCCAGCTCCCCGACAAACTCGAGGAGCTGGCTGCTATTTTCACGACTCACACGATGCTGGCTGAAGAGTCTCCACTCTTCTCAGCTAGCAGCCGGAAGCGGAGCAATCTTCAGGAGTTTGCCCATCGACCTGACCACAATCGGGGAAAGGAGCAGAGGGCATCGGGCCACTGATGAAGCGATACTGGACGATGTAGGTCGGGTCTGCGATGTCGTACTTGCTGTCTCCATTGGCATCGCGGGCAATCGCGCAACTGCTGGCAGGGCCAGAGATGAACAACTCACTGATAATCCAGATGGCGTCGGCGACATTCACATGGGCGTCACCGTTGGCATCGCCACGGATCCAATCGATCGTCACCACTGGATTGAGGGCGATGCTACCGTCGCTGCGAAGCGCATCGAGAGATCCACCACCGACCACCACGACATTGGCCACTGCAGGAGAACCGAGGCCGTCATCCCAGGTCAGTGAAGCGGTCGCGCCGTCTTCATTCCCCGCCATGCTGCCGCCAGTCTCGTAGTCCACCGAGATCACCGTCGTCGCCGAAGGGAACGCCAGCACCTCGCCACCCGTGAAGCTGTAAACCACTCCTACAGTCCACCCTTCGGGGTAGATGTTGCTCTCGCCAAAATCAGCGTCGAACGGCAACGACAGGTTCACTGCGGTGGCCACCACCTCGGAACTGTTGCCCAGCCCCATCGAGAAGCCCTGGGTATCGTTGGGGAAAGGTGCGCCCAATCCACTGTTGTCGGTCTCAGAGATGCTGATATCGACTGAAGCGGAGGCGTTTCCATCCGCCGGATTGTAGCCGGCAGAGGCGTTTCCAGCGGCGTAGGTGTACTCCGGATCGGGAACACCGATGCACTCGACATCACCAGAGTTCTGCACCGGAACGATTGAGGCGCCATCGACCACCACGACTGTATCCACCGTGGGTGCCCCCAGGGTGTCACAGAAGGAGACGGAAGTGCTACCCTCAGCGGTGCAGGTATAACTAGCGATGTTCAACTCGTATCCGGTTCCGTTTGTCAGGGTGGCGCACCCGACGAAGCAGATCACCACACCAACAGTGAATCCCTCGTCAAAGACCGAACTCTGGTTGAAGTCGGGGGTACCGCCTTGATTCACGGTGGCTATGGTCGATCCGTCCGCCACACCGGTACAGGTGAGAAAGGCGGTGTCATTACAGGCTCCGTAGGACCAACCCTGCATCTCTCCACCGTTGTTGTCGAGAGTGATCGAGAGGTCTCCGCTACCGTTATTGGGAATATTGCCACTGGAGATGTTGAGGACGTAATCCTGCGCAGAAACGGTGGTCGCGACCAACAGGAATGCTGTTACTAAAAGATTTCTCATGACTCTCTTTCAACGAGTTGGCGAAGCACAGCCATCAGATACACCTCAGGAGTGTCGCGCAAATGTGATTGATATACTCATTCTCACCCATAGTGAATGGGCGAAGCCTTCGTTGCAAGCATTGCGACAAAAGCCTCGCCCAAATCTCGATTTCGCAGACAGGATTGTCATCAATGACCGCCATGGACTGCCATTTATAACTGACTCCCCAGCACTGGGCCGATCCAGGTTCCCGTGAGTGCGACCCCACTCTGACCGCGGAGTCCCGTCTCCGACCATCTAACCAGACCATCTAACCAGAGCAGGACGATCCTTCACAATCTTCCGGTGTTTGCCCATCGACTTGACCACAACCAGGGAAAGGTGCGACCGGCATCGGTCCACCGATGAAACGGTACTGGATGACATAGGACGGATCCCCGAGATCATACGTCCCATCGTCATTGGCATCACCGGAGATGCTGCAACTACTCGATGCTCCTCCGGTGAACAATTCCGAAATCATCCAGATCACGTCGCCAATATTGACAACACTATCGCTATTGGCGTCTCCGCGGATCCAGTCGCTGGTTACCACTGGGTTGAGAGAGATGCTCCCGTTTGACTGGGCAGCGGTCAGCGACGCACCACCGACCACCACGACATTGGCCACTGCTGGAGAACCGAGGCCGTCATCCCAGGTCAGTGAAGCGGTCGCGCCGACTTCATTCCCCGCCATGCTGCCGCCAGTCTCGTAGTCCACCGTGATCACCGTCGTCGCTGAAGGGAACGCCAGCACCACGCCACCCGTGAAGCTGTAAACCACTCCTGCAGTCCACCCTTCGGGGTAGATGCTGGTCTCGCCAAAATCAGCGTCGAACGGCAACGACAGGTTCACTGCGGTGGCCACCACCTCGGAACTGTTGCCCAGCCCCATCGAGAAGCCCTGGGTATCGTTGGGGAAAGGTGCGCCCAATCCGCTGTTGTCGGTCTCGGCGATGGTGATATCGACTGAAGCGGAGGCGTTACCATCCGCCGGGTTATAGCCGGCAGAGGCGTTTCCAGCACCGTAGGCGTACTCCGGATCGGGGACACCGATGCACTCGACATCACCGGAGTTCTGCACCGGAACGATCGAGGCGCCATCGACCACTACCACGGTGGCCACTGCGGGAGAACCCAGGGTGTCGCAGAAGGAGACCGAAGTACTCCCCTCCGCTGTGCAGCCATATGTGGCGACATTCAACTCGTAACCCGTGCCTGTAGTAAGGGTTGCACACCCGGTGAAGCAGATCACCACACCCGCCGTGAAGCCCTCGTCGAAAACGGATACCTGGTTGAAATCGGCGGCCGAGCCATTCTTGACGGTGGCTGTAGTCGATCCGTCCGCCACACCGGTACAGGTGAGAAAGGCGGTGTCATTACAGGCTCCGTAAGACCAACCCTGCAACTCTCCACCGTTGTTGTCGAGAGTGATCGAGAGTTCTCCGCTACCGTTATTGGGAATATTGCCACTGGAGATGTTGAGGACGTAATCCTGCGCAATAACGCCGGTTGTCATCCACATGAATGCAATCACAAGTAAAAGCCGCATGATCAGTCCACCTTATTATTGAGCACGCCGTCTTTTCGATCCAGCAAGCGTGCGAGTTGAATGAAAACCAATAATCCGCCGCAGTACCCCAGCATCATCGCTCGAGCAAGGTGCCGATCCAAAATTTAAATCGCTATCCACAATTGGTGTCGTCGCTGTCGCAAATAGGCAGAGCATCACCGGTCGGATCCGCTCCGTCACTGTAAGGACCTGGAGCCGCTGGGCTGATCCCGAACTTGAAGAGCCAGTTGAGCAGGAAGACTGAATCAGCCATGTTCAACAGACCATCATCATTGGTATCACATGCATCGGGGCATAAGATCTCATAGTTACCGAACTGATTCGCCAGAATCGAGGCCGCATCCGCCAGATCCGCCAGATCATCACTATTACAATCGCCGCGCTGGAAGATCTCTTCCGGCACCACCAGGACCGAGGTGTCATTCCGCTCGTAGATCTGGATCGACTGAAAATCGATGACCACGTTGTTATAGAGGGTGACCGAGCCAGTACCGTTGATCCCGTTACACCAGTTGATTTCCTGGGCAACGTCGCATTCTGCGGTGTCATCGACAGTCACCGACAAACAACCGATCAGCAGCCGACCCGCATTGAGGTCAGCAGTCTGCGGCATCGTTTGACCTTCAAATGGAGGCAGCGCATCGAGCAGGAATGCCACGACTAGCTCACAAGCATCTCCGTCTGAAGGATCATCGTCGATCTGGACGGCGAGATACTCGACACCGATCTCCTCGACGATCGATCCGTTCCAATCCCAATCGGATCCCACGGTCAGATCGCAGTCGTAGCAGGCCGTCATCGTCATTCCCTGGATGTTGTCATCGGCGTCCGCATAGTAGAAACAGAGCGATCCGGTTTGACCGTGGAATGCCGCATTTCCCTCGGTGTTGTCGAATTCCGTCTCCATCCAGAGCACCGTATCCTCCGATGGAATCGCCACCGGATCACAGGTGAAGGTTCCATCATGGAGAGTCGGCCAGACTGACAATCCACCGGAAACGGAAACGTTGGAAAGAGCCGGAAACCCATAGAAGCCATCCATGAAGGTCAGTGCCGTGGTCTCCGACGGAGGAACTGGGTCCCCTTCAAAATACAGCACAGCATTATTACAATTGTAATTGTAATTCGCCGCATGAATCTCTGCGCTCGCAGGAATAGCCTGACCATCATAGGGCGCATTGAAATCGAGCACGACTCCGATGGTCCCGCCATCTGCGTAGACAGAAGGAACCACAAACTCTGCACCCGACAGTTCGGTGTCCGTTCCAGTGATATCCACTCCACTGAGGGTAATCGCTGCCGGATCATGCGACATCGAGATCACGAATCCCTGGACATCCGCTGAACTATCGATCAGCACCCTGACTGCACTTCCACCTGTCGAGGGCGCGGAGACGCTCTCGGCCGTGAAGGACGCATCGGTGCCTCCCGCCAAGGAGACCGAACTGATCAGCACCATTGCGAAACAAACTGCACCAATACAGGACACACTCCTCTGTTCAATAACTCGCATCTTCATACACCTCTTCCCAATTAACGTTCTCATATTTTCCGAACAATTCACTCACGGGGTTCCAGCTCAAGATCGGTACTATCAAATCCTGATACTGGCCACCTCAAAACACACCCCATCAGGGACAACTGTTAAAACTCACGCAATCTGCAGGTGTCTGCCCAGCTCTGATACCACAGCTTCCAAATGGTGCTGCGGGTGCAGGGCCACTGAGAAAAACATAGGTTGCGGTGTACACGGCATCTGCTGCATCGTTCAATCCATCCGCATTTGAATCATCCGCGCTGGCGCAATCGGTGACAGCCCCACCGCCGAACATCTCGGATAGCATCCAGATGATGTCTGCAATGTTGATCACACCATCATCATTTGAATCACCACGCTGGAATGGGATGGTCACTGTGCCGACGAATTCGATCGACCCATCGGTGAAATTGGGTGCATAACTTCCACCCCCAAAGACCACCACGTTCGACACCGGCGGACTGCCGGTGGAATTGTTCCACACCAACGCAGTCGTCGTGGCGCCCTCGATCCCGGCGAGGGCCGTCGAATTTCCGTCATATTCAACAGAAACCACCTCGGTGGCGACGTCGAAGAAGGCGGTCACGGAACCTGCGAATGAATACACCACGCCCAGGGTCCATGCATCCGGGTAGAGGTTCGACTCTGCAAAATCAGGATCGAAGCCAAGACTGGTGGTGACGGCTGTCGGAGTGATCAGCGCTCCGTCGCTGCCGCACCCCATCGAAAATCCCTGCGTCTCATTGGGGAAATTTGCGCCCTGGGAACTGTTATCCTGCTCCTGGATGGAGAAGCCAACCGTCACCGAAAGGCCACCGATTCCAGCACCAGCCGGATAGTTATTGCCCGAAGAACTGCCACCCAGGTAGTTCCACTCCGGCTCGGGGACGTCGATCACGGTGATCGTCCCTGAGTTCTCCCCAGCAGGGGCGATCGATCCGCCGTTGACCACCACGACATCCGCAACCGGCGGTGATCCAAGGACCCCACCGCAGTAGTCCACCGAATAGTCACCAGGTGCAACACCGCCAGCGACGGTGTAATCCGCAGTGGCCATCAGAAATCCAGTGGTCCCACTCGCAACCACACAGCAACCGATGAAATCGATCACCACGCCCTGCGTCCAGCCTCCAGGATAGATGGATGTCTCGTTAAAACTCGCCGGATCGCCATTACTGACGGTCGAGGTGCTATTGGCAGCACCACCGCCATCTCCGATGTTCGACACGGTCGCCACCGTCTCGTCGTGGCAAATTCCCCAGGACCATCCGCTGATATCGCCGCCACCGTTGTCGAGGGTGGCAGACAGATTCACGGTCCCCCCGGCCGCAGTCGCATCGCTACTCATGTTGTAGGTCGCACCGCCACCCGCAAGCGCCGTGTCTACCGAAAAGCAGCCGAGACCCAGTAGCACACTTATAAATACACCTATCCTCATAATCTCTTCGCTTTCGATGCTAGAGGCGACTCTTCCTCGCCTTGGCCCACTTAAATTTACAGTTCCCAACCTGTTTTTATCCTGAGCGGAATTTCTTCCTCCCCACAACTTGTTGCAGGGTTAGTGCCCCCAGAATTCACGACTTCGGTGAATCCTGGGAGACCCAACTCAAGTCCATTATCCGCAATTCGTATCGCCGCCGTCACAATCGGGCAGCGAATCAACGGTTGGATCCTCACCCTCATCGAATGGTCCTGGAACTGCCGGGACGTCTCCAAAATTGAAGAGCCAGTTCAGCAGAAACACGGGATCTGCCATGTTCAACAGGCCATCGTCGTTGCTGTCGCAGGCATCGGAACAGTTGACATCATAGTTTCCGAACTGATTGGCCAGCATCGCTGCCGCATCCGCGAGGTCTGTCTTGTCGTCGTCGTTGCAATCGCCACGCTTGAATGCCTTAGCCGATTTCACCACGATGACGGTGTCGTCTCGCTCATACTCCTGAATCGACTGGAAGTTGATGACAACGTTGTTGTAGAGGTTGACGCTTCCGGTTCCGTTGATGTCGTTGCACCAGTTGAACTCGAGAATATCCTCACAAGCAGCGGTTTCGGCGATGGTGACAGGGAGACAACCGATCAGCAAACGGTCAAGAACCCCGGTCTGCGGAAGAGTCTGTCCATCGAAGGGCGGCAAGGCATCCAGCAGGATGGCCACTACCAGTTCACACCCATCTCCATCGGTATCCGAGTTGTCAGTCTGAACCGCAAGGTATTCGACTCCTACTGCTTCAACGATGGAACCGCCCCAACTCCAGAGTGGATCCACAGTTGCGTCGCAGCTGAAACAAGCGGTCATCGTCATACCCTGGATGTTGTCGGTCGGGTCAGCGTAGTAGAAGCAAAGGGCACCCGTTTCTCCGGCATACCCCATCGAATCGCGAAAATCGGTTTCCATCCAGAGCACTGTATCCTCTGAAGGAACCGCTGACGGTGGAGTCGTGAAGGCACCATTCACCACATCGGGCGCTATGGAAAGACCACCCGAGACCACGATGTTGTTGAGCGGAGGGAGTCCAAACTCCCCATCGACGAAGGTGAGATTGGCGACCTGGTCCGCAGGAATCGGATCCCCTTCGATGTAAATCTCAACGGTGTCAGAGTAATTGAAGTTGGCAATGTGAGTGTCTACACCCGCAGCGATCGTTTGCCCGTCGAAGGGCGCCACGAAGTCGAGGACCACTCCCACGGTGCCCCCGTTGCTGTAGGTATTGATCGCAGTGAACTCCGCGCCAGCAGCGTCGGTTGCCGATCCGCTGAGGTCGATAGATCCGAGAGCAATCTCGGTCTCCACGTGGGTGATCGAGAGGACAAAGCCCTGGGTCTCCCCTGAATTCTCCAGCAGCACTCTCACCGATCCATTGCCGTTCGAGTCGGCGGTGGCGTCCTCGATGGTCAGAGTTGCCGGAGGAGGAGCTCCGATACTCATCGCTGTGGTGTCCCCGTTGAGGCAGAGGCCATTGTTCGCTCCGACTGCTTGGCCATTTTGAACCATGATGTTGTCGAGTGCCGGGGAGTTAAACGCACCATCGACAAAATCGAAGCCGGTCACCGATGGGGGATCTCCCTGGTTCAGGACCAGCACCGACTGCGCGGTGAAGTTCGCGATGCTCTGGTTTGAGCCCACTGCAATCTTTTGAGAATCGAAGGGTGCCGCAGCATCCAGAACCACTCCCAGTGTGAAACCGCTTCCCAGGATCTCGGGGACCACCAGTTCAGCCCCGGAACTCTCCGTGACGGTTCCGTCAATCGACAGACCTGTAATCGCCACGAGCGAGTTGTCGTAGCTGATGGCCACGACGAAGCCTTCGACTTCCTGGTCATTGGTCATCTCGACCCCGAAGTCAGCACTGCCCAATCCTTGTACCGATTGCCCCCCGCCTGTAACGGTGAAGCAGTTATCAGCATGGGCCACACCAAGGCTGGCCACGCAAACCAGCGCGACTAAAATTGCTGTATGTAACTTAATAGTTGCCATCGAGTTTCCCTCCTCAAGGAATTTCATGGGGCCACTGGCGAATTCCATCTCCGCTTCAGATTCGAAGCGATCGAGAAATCAGCGAACTGACCGTTTCTTCAAAAGTCCCAAATTATTGACTTACCCAGCCCATGGATCCCGAACTCTCGGGATCGCAATGGATAAGAAGCGTTGGAAAGTTTGTGCCGATAATGATCGGCCAAACAAAACCACATCTCCTCAACACACCCACACCACACGTTTAAAAATAGGGCCTGGTTACCGATTGGCTTCAAGGCGCTGTTCTTCGCAAGGACGACACCACTCACTCGGATTATCGGTCTTGCATGCTGGTGGCGAATCCACCCGATCTTGACCAAGACTCTTCTTCTTGACTGAACTGTCTATCCTGTACATCCCTAACGATAGACGCATTTCTACGTCTTCACAATTGACTTATTTTCGGCTCCAGGAGCAAAACAAGCCGCGAAAAGACGCTCTCAGCCCCCCCCCCTTTCGCGACCTTAACCTGTTTCAAAATGGTCCTTTATCCCCAATCCACCCATCGACCACACCCGCTTTCGGAGCGGCTTTGTCGGGAACGAGCTGAAAAAATCTAGTTCTAGAAACTCGGGAATCACCCAAATTTGAGGGATCTGACGAGGGAGGGAACTGACGGATGAGGGAACTGACGGAAGAGGGAACTGACGGAAGAGGGAACTGACGGAAGAGGGATCTGACGGAAGAGGGATCTGACGGAAGAGGGAACTGACGGAAGAGGGATCTGACGGAAGAGGGATCTGACGGAAGAGGGATCTGACGGAAGAGGGATCTGACGACTGGAGCCCAAAGAGGGCCACTTGAGAAGAGAGAGAGAGAGAGAAAAAAAAAGCCACCTTGTCGTCAGCGCGACAAGGTGGCTTCTAGTGGCTCAAATTTTGACTACATCAAGAATCTCTAGCAGCCGGATCCTTCACAATCTTCAGGAGTCTGGCCAGAGACTTGCCCGCAACCGGGGAAAGGAGCCGAAGGCATCGGTCCGTTGAGGAAGCGGTAACTGAAGATGTGCACTGCATCCGCAGCATCCACATTCCCGTCACCATTGGAATCCCGAGAGACGGCACACGAGCTCGCAGCCCCGCCCAGGAACAACTCACCGATGATCCAGATTCCGTCGCCAATGTTGACCGTGGAATCACCGTTGGCATCTCCTCGGATCCAATCATGTAGAACCACGACAGAGCAGTCGACCGTCCCGGAGTTCTGAATCGGCGCCACCGACGCTCCGCCAACCACCACCACTGTAGCCACAGCGGGTGATCCAAGAGAGTCGCAGAACGACACGCTAGTGGACCCTTCAGCAGTGCAGGAATAACTGGCCACATTCAGTTCGTAGCCAGTTCCAGGAGCCAAGGTGGCACACCCGGTGAAACAGATCACCACTCCACAGGTAAATCCCTCGTCAAAAACGGAGATCTGATTGAAGTCAGGCGGGGAGCCATTCTTCACGGTGGCAGTGGTGGACCCATCCGCCGCACCTGTGCAGGTGAGCATGGCAGTGTCGTTGCAGGCTCCATAGGACCAGCCTTGCACGTCTCCGCCATTATTGTCGAAAGTGATGGATAAGTCACCACCCCCACCAACATTCATGGTTCCACTCGAAACGCTCATAACATAATCTTGTGCGACTGCAAAGTTTGCGGTGAAGACCACAAGGAGCAGTGCCATCGTTTGAAATAATTTTCTCATGTCGAATCCCTCCAGGTATTCCAACATCCATCTACTAATAATATGGTTTAGCAATTTGTATCGTCACTATCACAAACAGGCAACGTGTCGTCGGTGGTCGCATCTGGACCATCGTTGAACGGGCCTGGTGCCGGGGGAACGTCCCCGAACTTGAACAACCAGTTGAGCAGGTGGACAGAGTCCGCCATGTTCAGGTGGCCGTCGTCGTTGGAGTCGCAAGCGTCAGGACACAGGATCGGAAGACCGTTGAACTGGTTGGCAAGCATCGTTGCTGAGTCCGCCAGGTCGACCTTGTCGTCGCTGTTGCAATCACCACGCTGGAAGATCTCTTCGGGAACAACATGCACCAGGGTGTCGTTGCGCTCGTACAGTCGGAGCGACTCGAAGTCGATGACCACGTTGTTGTAGAGAGTCACGTCGCCATTACCGTTGATGTCGTTGCACCATTCGATCAGTTGATCTTCATTGCACTCGGCATCCATGTCGACGGTGACGCGCATCTTGCCGATCAGCAGGCGCCCATCCGCTCCGTCTCCGGAGGTGGCTACCGTCTGTGGCAAGGTCTGTCCCTCGAAGGGCGGCAGAGCGTCGAGCAGGAGCGCCACGATCAGCTCGCAGCCGTCTCCGTCGTCGGGATCGTCATCGACCTGAACGGCGGTGTACTCGACACCGACCTGATCGAGGATCGAGCCGTTGAACTCCCAGGAGTCCTCGTGAATCGTCAAGTTACAGTCGTAACAGACGGTAAAGGTGAAACCCTGGATGTAATCGTCTTCGTCAGAGTAGTAGAAGCACAGGTCACCGGTCTGGCCGTGGTAGGCGTAGTTCCCGGCGCCCTCGTCGAAGGCAGTTTCCATCCAGAGGGTGGTGTCTTCGGCGGGATAGGCGATCGGATCGCAGGTAAATGTGCCATTTTCGTGTAACGGTGCCACGGAAAGTCCGCTAACCACGATCACATTATCGAGGGTCGGAGATCCAAGCGTTCCGTCACTGAGTGTCAATGCACTGGAATCACTGGCAGGAGTCGGCTCACCTTCGACGTATATATTCGCATTGTTGCAAGAGTACGTGTAGGTGGCGATGTGAGTGTCATTTCCCTCGGGAATCGTCTGCCCTTCGAAGGGCGACTGAAAATCGAGGACTACTCCGTAAGTTCCGCCGTTGGGATATGTATTCGAGATCTCGAACTCAGCACCGGCAGCACTCGCGTCTGCACCAGTGGAAATCCCCTCGAGTGTGATCATTGTTGGATCGTGAGTGATCGCAGTCACGAACCCCTGAACACCGCCCAGGCTGTTATCGAGCAAGATTCGGGCATCACCAGTGGAACCGGTACCATCCGCGATCGCTGAACCATCCTCGATTCTCATCGTGGCTGGAGGAGGAACCAGAAGGGTCAATGTTCCGCCGTTGAGTCCCAGTCCAGCGCCGGCTCCCACAGACAATCCACCCTGAACGAGAATGTTCGACAGCGGTGGGTTGTTAAGGGTGTTGTCAGAAAATGAAAAATCAACGTCGGTCTCTACCGAGACGACCGCCATCGGGGTGACGGTCACCATGGCGAGAGCTTGGCCAGTCCCCGCAGGGATTGAATGGCCGTCAAATGGGTGGTCTGCGTCCACGACGACCCCCAACGTAAATCCACCGGAAAGGATTTCCGGAACGATCAGCTCGGCATTTGAACTCTCTGTTGCTGTTCCAGCAGTAGACAGGTCTGAAACTGCTGCCATCGAGTCGTCGTATGCGACCGCGATGACAAAGCCCTCGGTCGGTTCGGTCGAATCGAGGGATATCGACAGAGTTTCCGGAGCCAGGCCTTGAGTACTGGAACTACTGATGTTGAGCGATTGCCCTCCACCAGCGAACACAGAATTTGAGAGTACCAGAGCGACAATGATCCACGTCAATGCGCGCACCTTGAAGACTGCTTTCGTGAGATACATGATCTCCTCCCTTGGTCATAATGTAAGAGCCACTAAATACAAACACTTTGAATAATCTACTCAGAGTAACAAAGGCGAGCCTTTCATACACTAAACCGCCATCTGTCATTGCCGTTTCCTGAAACACAACCCCATTCCACAAGGCCAGGATCGAACAGACATACTGCCAAATGACAGCGGTTAGATCTTGGACACACGGCTATCAGACAATACGAAGCACCCCGTGTCAACTGTGTAATGTCGTGATTGTCTGCTAGCCGTATCGTCTTTATAGGCATATTAGTTATGCCTGGGCACCTGTACTTGTTAGTCATGAATGGGAGGTCCAGCCGTGCCTCCAACTCAAACCGTGCCAGGTCGCTCAATTCCCCTACCTTCCGAAGAGGTCCCGACGATGGAGTGAGGTTTTTCAATTTTGAATTACAGGATAGTTCAGGTTTTTGTCGGGAATAATTTCCGAGAAAAACTCTACTGCTCCATCGAATCCCCCTGGACCATTTCCTTCAATCGAATCAAGAGTGCCCGTAGGGAACTCGCTCCGTGATCGTGGGCCAGGAGACCAGCGTGGGCCCCTGCGGCTCCTCTCTGCGGCTCCTCTCTGCGGGACTCCTCAAGGGGCTGGAAGAGGCCCCTACCCAGGGCAAAAATGTGGTTCGGAAGGGCATTTCATGGGCGCGCAGGCGCCCAGTGGTCGACCAGGGCACTACCGGAGTGTTCGGGGAGGAGTTCTTGAAGTGACCCACGGTGAAGGATGCGTGCTGGACTCGGAGAGCTGGACTCGGAGAGCTGGACTCGGAGAGCTGGACTCGGAGAGCTGGACTCGGAGAACTGGACTCGGAGAACTGGGCAACGAGTGCTGGGCAACGAGTGCTGGGCAACGAGTGCTGGGCAACGAGTGCTGGTGAACGAGTGCTGGTGAACGAGTGCTGGTGAACGAGTGCTGGCCACCAGTGGAAGCGACTACTTGGGCGTTTCTTCCGCTTCGTCACCCTCGGAAGCCTCTTCTGAAGAGGTCTCGCCGTCACCCGCTGCTTCCTCGGCGATTTCGGCCGCCGGCTCGTCGGAGGATTCTGCGGAATCCTCAACAGCCTCGGTCTCCTCTGCGGAAGCTTCCGCTACCACTGCTGATTCACCGGCTGATTCACCGGTCGATTCACCGATGGAACCGCGAGAGCGGCGGTCCCCTTCGGGGTAATCGTCATCCTCACGTACATACCCGAGATAGGCCTGAACAGTGGCGTCTCCGAGACGAGGCTTCACCAGGCGCAACACTCGGGTATACCCTCCCGGACGATTACTGTAGTAGGGACCGATCTCATCGAAGAGCACCTGGACCACATCACGGTCACCGATCAGCGACATCGCTCTTCGGATGTTGTGAACCGTCTTGTTGCGCGAAAGTGAGATCAACTTCTCGATCTTGGGCTGGATAAATTTCGCCTTGGTGCGAGTGGTCACAATGTGACCTTTGCCCTGCCATTCGATGACAAAAGCACGCATCAAGTTCTTTGCGAGCGCCTTTCGGTGGCTACTCGTCCGATTCAGTTTTTTTCCTGCTACGCGATGACGCATCGAAATACTCCTGCAGCGGGACCCTGGATACTATCCGGGGATCTGACCCAGTTCGAGATTGAGATCGACCAATTTCACCTTCAGCTCCTCGAGTGAAGTCTGGCCAAAGTTGCGGATTCTCAGGAGATCATCCTCCCGCAGTCGAATCAGTTCTCTCAGCGTAGAGATGTTCATCGATTCGAGACAGTTCGACGCCCTCACCGAAAGTTCCAGCTGGGAGAGCGGCATATCGAGTAGTTGCCTGGTCTCATCGTCTTCAGTCTGAGGCAGTTCGATGTCTGGAATTCTCGGCTGGAGGACTTCCGATCCGAGTTCAAAGTACTTGACCACTGGAGTGAGATGCTTGCGCAAGATCTTTCCAGATTCAACCAGCACACTGTCAGGATCGACGGTCCCGTTGGTCCAGATTTCCAGGAGCAACTTGTCGTAGTTGGTCAGTTGTCCGACACGAGTCGACTCGACCCGGTAACGAACCCGGTGAACCGGCGAAAAGGTCGAATCCAACCAGATCAGACCGATGTCCTTCTGGTCTCCCGAATTTTCTGACGCTGTCGTGTATCCCCGCCCGATTCGAGCCTTCAGTACCGCCGAAAATTCGACGTCCTGGGTCAGGGTAGCGATGACCTGGTCGGGGTTGTGAACCACAACACCTTCGCCATGTTCGATATCTCCTGCCGTGATCACTCCGGCTCCGGACTTTCGAATCGTCATCTCCGCTTCCTCGACCCCACGCAGTTCCACTAGAACCTGCTTGAGATTGAGAACCACATGAGAGATGTCTTCGAGGACTCCCTCCTTGGTTGCGAACTCATGGTCCACACCATCGATCTTTGCTTGCACAAGAGCAGCACCTTCGATCGATGAAAGGAGAACTCTCCGCAGGCTATTTCCTACGGTATGTCCAAAACCTCTCTCGAAGGGCTCGATGATGAACTTCCCGTAACTGGAAGAACTCGACTCCTGCTCGCACTCGACCCGGTTCGGCAGTTCGAATTCTCGCCAACGAACTCGCATCGACATGGGTTGGGCTCCCTTCTCGCGGCAGCGGGGAAATCACCCCCGCACCACAAGGACTCTTGAATCTAAAAAAAGTCACTCCCCTATCGGGAACTGAACTCGACGATGTAGGCCTCCTGGATCGGAATCGCTACATCCTCGCGGGCGGGAGACCTGGTCACTGTCCCCTTCAACTCCTTGGCATCGAGAGTCAGCCATTCCGGTACGGACCGGCCCTGCTGCCCCTCAATCCTCTCTCTTGCCAGAGACTCGCTCTTTTTGTGTGCCTTGGGCGAGATCACATCCCCCACCTTGACCAGGTGTGAGGACACATCCAGTTTTCTCCCATTCACGGTAATGTGACCGTGGGCAACAAACTGACGAGCCTGACTCCGACTCTCCGCAAAACCGAGCTGGAACACGGCATTGTCCAGTCTTCGCTCCAACAAGATCAGAAGATTTGCACCCGTGTCCCCGCGCAAGCGGTTCGCCTCGGCAAAGTACTTCCTGAACTGTCTTTCCAGCACACCATAGATCCGCTTCGCTTTCTGTTTCTCGCGCAAACGAATGCCATATTCAGATGGACGTCCTCGGCGGAAGCCATGCATGCCAGGTGGATATCCACGCTTGGCAATGGCGCATTTGGCAGTGTGACAGCGTGCCCCCTTGAGGTACAGGCGATCACCGTCTCGCCGACAGAGTCTACATTTAGGTCCGAGGATACGTGCCATGCTATCTCTTCTCCTCAGACTCTGCGCTTCTTGCGCGGTCTACAACCATTATGCGGAAGTGGGGTGACATCCTCGATGGCGAGGATCTCTAACCCGCTCGACTGGATCGCTCGGATCGCCGATTCGCGTCCGGTTCCAGGTCCCTTGACCCTGAGGTCCACCTGGGTGATTCCCATCTTCTTGGCGGCTGCTGCGCAGTTTTCGGCAGCCCTCTGGGCAGCAAAGGGGGTCGATTTACGACTCCCCTTGTACCCCACCGTTCCACCGCTTTGACTCATCAAAGCGTTACCCTCTGCATCCGAGAGGGAGATCACGGTGTTATTGAAGGTCGATTTAATGTGGACAATCCCGCGGGAAATGTTCCGCCGGATTTTCTTCTTCGCTGCCTTCGCCAATTCACTGTCTCCGATTCGAGGTGGTTACTTTTTCTTCTTCGCCACGGTTCGAGCGGGGCCCTTACGGGTCCTCGCATTGTTTCGAGTATTCTGACCACGAACCGGCAGACCCCGGCGATGGCGAATTCCTCGGTAACACGCAATTTCTTTCAGTCGAGCGATGTTCTGCTGAACCTGTCGACGCAACTGCCCCTCGACGACGTAGGAGTCCTGGATCACCGTGGTGATACGACTCACTTCATCTTCACTGAGATCTCTCGACTTGATCTCCGGCGCAATGCCGGCAGCCGCGCAGATCTCCATGGCAATCTTGTTCCCGATCCCGTAGAGATAAGTTAACGCCACATGGACGCGCTTATTCGGCGGAATGTCGACACCTTGAATTCTTGGCATACTACGACCCGATCTTACTACTTCATGTCCACTTGGCGGCTGATCTTAGCCGCGCCCAGCTGGACGATTTATTTTCCTTGTCTCTGCTTGTGACGAGGGTTCAAACAGATGATTCGTAGGACTCCCTTTCTGCGGATCAACTTGCAGTTTTCGCAGATCCGTTTGACGGAAGATCTTACCTTCATCGTGTCCCCTCTCTCGCTACACGGAAGAACATCTTCATGACTCCTCTTGAGGAGGCTTCGATGTTCTCCACACCCTGCACGAACCGGATGCAGACACCTGGTTCCTTCTCGACTCGTTTGTCTGCCACTGAACTCTCTGCCACCCCGCCACCGTCGCTCCGAAAAACCGTCGCTCCGAAAAACCGTCGCTCCGAAAAACCGTCGCTCCGGAAAGAAGAGCAGGCTGACCGTTCACAGACGGATCCCAGTACCGACTTCCACCCGGAAATCGGAATGAAACAACCCGTCCTCCCTGGTCAAGGGGAAGCGAGGAATATACTGATAGGAGCCGTCAACCGTCAAGTCGCATCCCATTAATTCCACTATATTTCCGACAATTTCGTGGGAGATCCGGGCAGACCGAGACAATTACTGACCAGGGGTCCCTGGAATCGGCGGCCAGGCCTCCCCAGGCGCCAGTGTGAGGACCCTGGGGCCCTCTTCCGTCACTGCCACCGTATGTTCGCAGTGTGCGGAGACCTCCGAATCTACCGTCACTACGGTCCAGCCGTCATCGAGGGTGTAGACATCCCCGGTTCCGCCATTGACCATCGGCTCGATGGCCAGAACCAATCCGGGGCGAAGTTCTAAGTCGTTCTGTTTGAGGCTCTTGGTGACGAAATTCGGCACCTGCGGCTCCTCGTGCATTTCTCGACCGATGCCGTGTCCCACGTACTTCTCCACCAGGCCCAGTTTTGCACCTCGAATGCTGGTTTCAATCGCCTGAACCAGTTCGACCAGGGTGTTCCCCGGGGTGGCTGCGGCGATCCCCGCCGCCAGTGCTTCCCGACACACCTCCAGCGTCCGGATCGCCGAACGAGACCCCTCTCCGATCAGAAAAGAGCGTGCCGAATCTCCGCAGAAGCCATCGGCCCCGATTCCGATATCGATGGAGACCAGATCTCCATCCTGCAACTTTCTCGGACCCGGAATCCCATGGACCACCTGCTCATTGACCGAGATGCAGGAATGGGCGGGAAATCCGTGATAACCAAGGAATAGCGGCTTACCACCCAGATCGTGAACGCTATCGCGAACCGCTTCATCGATCTCGATGGTCGGGGTGCCCGGAACAATCAGCGGCTGGATCGCCTGGAATGTGAGGGCAACCATCTCACCGGCGACCGCCATACGTTCGATTTCTCGTGGTGATTTGAACTGGATCACTTGTGAAGCCCCAGAGCCCCTTGCAAATCGACTCCGACCTGATCGATCGACTGGCCACCGTCGACCACGACCAAACGGCCCTGAGAGCGGAAGCGCTCCACCAGAGGCCCAGTCTCTCGCTGATAAACATCGAGCCTCTTGAGGATGGCATCCTCGGAATCATCGCTGCGCTGGTAGATCTCACATTCCGCACCTTGACTGCAGGTACCGTGCAGTGGAGGAGGTGCAAACTCGATATGAAAGGTATTTCCGCACTTCCGACAAACACGGCGACCGCCGAGACGACGAACCAGTTCTGCCGAGTCACACTCGAAGAAGACGACATGATCGAGCGTCAATTCCAGTGTCGAGAGCAGCCCCCCGAGGGCCGCACCCTGCTCCAGATTTCGTGGATATCCGTCGAGCAACCAGCCGCTAGCGGCGTCCTGTTCGGCGAAGCGATCTTCCACCAGTTTCAGGACCACGGCATCCGGGACCAGGTCTCCGGCGTCCATGAACTTCTTCGCTTCGAGTCCGGTCGTGGTTCCACGTCCCAGTGCATCTCGAAGGATGGCACCCGTCGAGATGTGAGGGATCTCCAGTTGCAGGGCTAGACCCTCTGCCTGGGTCCCTTTTCCCACTCCCGGTGGCCCGAGGAAGACAAGCCGCATCGGACTATCGATCCCTCGAGGCGGCTCCCGACCGTCCCTTACGAGGAGCGACAAATCCCTCGTACTGGCGGGCGAGTAGTTGAGCTTCGATCTTGTCTACCAGATCCAGTGCAACACCCACCACGATGAGGATGGCAGTTCCGCCCATCATCTCTGTGACCGAACTTGCTCCCGTGCCTCCGAGACTGAGCAACTGCGGAATCAATGCGATCACCGCCAGGAAAACAGCCCCGGCCAGCGTGATGCGAGCGAAGACTTGTTGCAGGTACTCGGCAGTTTTTCGGCCTGGTCGGATCCCTGGGACAAAGGAACCATGTTCCTTCATATTGTCGGCGATCTCGACCGGGTTGTAGTAGAGAGAGGTCCAGAAATAGGTGAAGAAACCGATCATCCCGACATACAACATCAGGTACCAGAAGGTTCCCGCCTGTAGCAATGCAGCGAACCCCTCGGCACCAGGAATCATCGCCAGGCCAAGACTCGGCACCATCAGCAATGACTGGGCGAAGATGATGGGCAGCACTCCTGCACTGTTGACCCGGATCGGCATGTAATGCCGCTGGCTCCCGGCCCCTTTGACAGTTCTTGCGTTCTGAATCGGGATCCGTCGTTGTCCCTTGGTGATGTAAACCACTGCAGCGACGATGGCGAAGAAGAGTCCGAGTAGTGACGCGATTTTCAGGACGAAGAAGGGTCTCTCATCCACACCCAGTAGCTTCCACTGGGCACTGAACTGCGGGATCGCACTGGGAAGGTAGGAGACGATACCCGCCATGATCATCAGCGAGATTCCATTCCCGATACCATTCTCGGTGATCTTTTCGCCGAGCCACATCAGGAACAAGGTGCCAGAGGTCAAAACCATCACTTGCAGCACACCGAGTACAAATCCACCCTCGGAGACCGCCACTCCATTACCCAGGAAATCGGGGCTGTTGATCGCAGTATGGACCAGGATTCCCTGCAACAGGCAGAACAGTACCGTCGAGTAACGGGTCCAGCGGGCGATGACCTTGCGACCCGATTCGCCCTCCTTCTGCAACTCTTCGAGACGAGGGAACACCTTGGTCATCAAGGAGAAGATGATGGAAGCACTGATGTACGGCATGATCCCAAGGGAGAACACGGTCGCATTGCGGAGATTGCCCCCGGTCAGCATGCTGGTCATTCCGATGAACTGGAGGATTCCACCACCAGAATCTGGGCCATCCGCCAATGCGTCCTGGATGACGTCTACCCGGATACCGGGCAGGTAAATCCAGAAGCCGATCCGGTAGATCGCCAGCGCCATCAGAGTAAAACCTACCCTGCGTCTGAGATCCGGAATCGCAATGATGTTCGCTATCGCCTTGAACATGAAGCTCCCCTAGACAGTTTTGGCTTCCCCGCCGTTGCTCTCGATCTGCTCACGAGCACTGTTGCTGAATTTAGCGGCCTCTACGACCAGTTTGAGATCCAGTTTTCCCGATCCCAATACTTTGAGACGGGAGTGACGCTTCTTCACCAGGCCATGAGAGACCAGGTAGGCCAGATTCACCACCGCAACGTCTCCAGTGACCTGGTTCAGATCTCCCACATTGATGATGTCATAGGAGACACGAAAACGGACATTACTGAAACCCCGCTTTGGCAGACGCTGGAAAAGGGGGGTCTGGCCCCCCTCGAATCCGCGCTTACGTTTCCAACCAGAGCGGGACTTGGCACCGTTCATGCCTCGACCTGCGGTTTTTCCACCACCGGCAGCATGACCACGTCCCACACGTTTACGGCTCTTGTACTTACCGGCCC
This sequence comes from Planctomycetota bacterium, assembly GCA_014240375.1. GTDB lineage: Bacteria > Planctomycetota > UBA8108 > UBA1146 > UBA1146 > QNYK01. The sequence continues at coordinate 71,386 of JAAZXB010000002.1, forward strand.
TTTTGTTCAAATCATTGAGGTTCATGCGAGTGTCACTCCCCTCAGTTTTTCCACCTGCTCGTTGGTACGCATGCGCAGGAGCCCCTCGAGGGTCGCCTTGACCACATTCAGGGGATTGTTGCTACCGTACTGCTTGGTCAGGACATCCTGAACCCCGACACTCTCGAGCACTGCACGAGCCGATGCTCCGGCGATCACGCCAGTTCCAGGCGAAGCGGGTACCATCTTCATGCGAGCGGTACCTGCGGCACCCAGCACCTCGTGACAGATGGTCGTTCCCTTGAGGGGAATCTTGTGCATCTTGGCGCGCGCATCCTTGAACGCTTTCTCGAGAGCTCCCTGAACTTCCTTGGCTTTGCCGAATCCAACGCCAACGGTGCCCTTCTTGTCCCCGAGTACCACGAGAGCACTGAAGGACATACGACGACCACCTTTGACCGTTGCAGCGACTCGATTGATCTTGACGACCTTCTCCTCGTAGCGTGGGCCATCATCTTCACGGCCACCACGACCGCCGCCGCGACCACCGCCGCGACCGCCGCGGCCACCACGGCCACCGCCGCCGGCACCACGGCCACCGCCGCCACCACGACCGCCACCGCCACCGGCACCACGACCGCCACCGCCGCCAGCACCACGACCACCACCGCCGCCGCCACCTCGTCCAGCACCACCGGCAAATCCGCCGCCGCCACTACTGGCTTTCGCGGGTTCCGGGGCTGCTGACGCAGCGGCGTCCGCCGGCGCAGATTCTGCAGGAGCGGAACTGGCCGCTGCTGGAGTCGCTGCTGGAGTCGCTGCTGGGGTCGCTGCTGGGGTCGCCGAATCCTCAGTTTTCTTTTCTTCTTCGGACATACCTTAGACCTCGATGCCTTCCTTGCGGAGAGCCTCGGCAACTGCCTGGACCCGCCCGTGATATTTGTATCCATTACGATCGAAACTGAGCCGAGAAATTCCCTTCTCCTTCAATCGCGTCGCCAGAAGGGTCCCCACTGAGGTGGCACCCTCGACGTTTCCGGAGCTGGCAGACATTCCTTCGCGGACATCCTTGGCCATCGAAGACGCACTGACGAGAGTGACTCCATTGAAGTCGTCGATCGCCTGACAGTAGATGTGCTTGGCACTCCTGTAGACGGTCAATCTCGGTCGATCCGATGATCCCTTGAGGTTCTTGCGGATGTGCTGACGTCTGCGCTTGCGCCGCACCAATTTCTTTTTCGTTGCTTGCATCTTGATTACTCCCGTGGCCTACGAGCCGAAGCTCTTGGCCTGTTTGCGACGGACCACTTCGTCGCTATACCTGATCCCCTTGCCCTTGTAGGGCTCAGGAGGACGGACCGCGCGTACTACAGCAGCGAATTGTCCGACCTTCTGCTTGTCCAGTCCGCGTGCCACTACCCTGGTGGGCTCGGGGCATTCGCACTCGACTCCATCGGGCAACGGAATCTCTACTGGATGACAGAATCCGATGCTGAGAACCAGTTTCTTACCCTGGACCTTTGCATTGTAACCGACCCCAACGATGTCGAGAGTCTTCGAGAATCCATCGGTCACACCGACGACCATGTTCTGGACCAGTTGCCTGGCGGTTCCATGCATCGTGCGGGCAATCCGCTCATCGGATCGCTGGGTGAAGGTGACCTGGTTTTCCGCGACAGCCACTCCAACGGAAGGATGGCAGTCCCAGGAGACCTCGCCCTTTGGACCCTTCACGCTGACCTGGTCCCCGGCCACGGCAACAGTGACTCCGGAAGGAATCAGAACCGGTTTTTTTCCTAGCCTGGACATCTTTACCCTCCTAGTACACGCAGCAGATGACTTCGCCACCCACGTTGTGCTGACGAGCCTCGTTATCACTGAGAATTCCCCGTGAGGTCGAGACCACCATGATCCCTTGCCCTTCCCGGACGACCGGCAGATCCGCAACGGAACTGTATACACGGCAGCCGGGACTGGAGACGCGGTCGATCTTGCGGATCACCGTTTCCCCTTCAGGACCATACTTCAGCTGGATGGTGATCTCCTTGCGTGGAGTCTCACCCTGCACCTCGAACTCGCCGATGAAGCCCTCCCGCTGGAGAGCCAGCAAGATCTGCTCCTTGATTCGGGAGTAGGGTGCACGCACGGAAGGGCGCCCGAGGGCATTGATATTGCGGATTCTCGTCAAGAGATCTGCAATCGGATCAGTCATACTCATTCTTGTCGTCTCCTTCGCTCCTGGTGCGACATGCACACTGGTGAGCCATGGGATCTAATGGAAATTATTACCAGCTAGCCTTACGAACGCCTGGGATCTCTCCCTTGGAAGCCATGGTACGGAAGCAAATCCGGCAGATTCCGAACTTCCTGTAATAGGCTCGTGGACGACCGCAAAGGTGACAACGATGGTATGCCCTCGTCGAAAACTTGGGAACCAACTTCTGTTTATTGATCAGGGCTTTTCTCGCCAAAGCCGTGCCTCTTATTTCTTCTTGAACGGAAAGCCGAACTGCGACAGCAGAAACAGCGACTTCTCGTCATTTGAATTGGTGATGGTGATGCAGATATTCATACCCTGCAGGAACTCGACATCGTCAACTCTCAGTTCGGGAAAGACCAGTTGATCGGTCAGGCCCATCGAGTAGTTCCCTCTTCCATCAAAGGCGGTTGACGACACCCCGCGGAAATCTCGAACCCTTGGAAATACTACCGCGATCAATCTATCCAAGAACTCATACATCCGGACACCACGAAGGGTGACCTTGCAACCGATGGCGTTCCCCTCCCTGAGGTGGAAGTTCGCGATCGATTTCTTGGCTCGAGTTTGTACTGGATATTGGCCAGTGATGAGAGCCAGTTCGGCAGTCGCAGACTGGATGCGCTTCTTGTTCTCGAGTGCTTTTCCGATTCCACGGTTGACGACGATCTTCTGCAACTTGGGGAGGCACATGGCATTCTCGATGCCGTACTCCTCTCGCAACTTGGCAAGGATCTCATCTTCGTATTTCTTCTTCAATCTTGACATCTTTTTTCCCGCCCCAGCTATGCCGGGCCTCCACTACGGGCAGCTACCCGAGTTTTCTTGCCGCTGTCGTCTACCTTCATGCTCACTCTTGTCGGTTTACCGGACTTCGGATCGACCAGCATCACATTCGAGATGTGAACGGCTGCCTCGAGTTGAATCCGACCACCTTGTGGGTGCTTCTGGCTCTTCCGCAGGTGCTTGTAGACCATGTTGACGCCCTGAACGACGATCCGTCCAGCACTTCGATCTACTCGCAGCACCTTGCCGCGCTTGCCTTTGTGTGCACCGCTGACGACCTCTACCAGGTCATCGCTTTTCAGCCGGGACATCGTACTCGCCTCTCTCACGCCTCAAACCACTTCGGGTGCGAGGCTGATGATCTTCATGTAGTTCTTTTGACGGAGCTCCCGTGCCACAGCACCGAAGATCCTCGTACCCTTGGGGTTTCCTGCTTCATCGACCACGACCACGGCATTTCGGTCAAATCGCACATAGGAGCCATCTTTTCGACGAATCCTCTTCTTGGTCCGAACGATGACACTCCGGATCACAGCACCCGGTTTGATTTCACTGGTAGGAAGAGCCTTCTTCACCGAACAGATGATGACATCTCCCACATCCGCGAACTGACGCTTGCTGCCACCGAGCACCTTGATACACATCACTTTTTTGACGCCACTGTTGTCGGCGACATCGAGCCTGGTTTGCATCTGAATCATGCGTCACCGTCTTCAACGACTTCTGGCGTCATCTCCTGAGGAGTCGGCATGTCGTCTCTCGGTGCCATGCGGACGATCCTCTTCAGGTTCCAACGCTTCAGTTTCGACAACGGACGGCACATCTCCAACTCAACCAGGTCGCCGACTGTGGCTTCACTGGCTTCGTCATGTGCGTAGTACTTGGTGTGCTTGCGAATGTACTTGCGGTACTTCACATGTTGTACCAAGCGCTCGGTCTTCACGACCAAAGTCTTCGCCATCGAATCGCTCACGACGATACCCTGAACACACCTGGGCGACTTTCGCGCAGGGGCGTCTGAGTTTACATCCTGAGCGACGATTTCCTCGCTCATCATCAGGCCTCCAGCTTCGAGGAGCCATCACGCTCCAACGTACGCTCTCGCAGAACCGTGTTCATGCGGGCGATGTCCTTGCGCATTTCTCGGATCTCTCCGGCGCGCTGAGTCTCTTCATTGGCTGCCTTGAAACGGATCTTGAAGAGACCTTCACGTCTCTTACGAATCTCGATGGTGAGATCCTCATCCGGAAGCTGCCTGAATTCACTAATCTTCATACCGTCGGCCTCCTGCCGACCATTCTCGTTGCCAGACCCAACTTGTGGGCCATCCGGTTGCAAGCGAGACGAGCGGTTTCCTTCGGTGCGCCCTGTATTTCGTAGAGAACCTGACCGGGGCGAACCACTGCAGCCCAGAACTCTGGCTCTCCCTTTCCCTTTCCCATCCGCGTTTCAGCGGGGGTCGAGGTGATCGGCTTGTCGGGAAAGATCCGGATGTGGACCCTGCCCGCACCTGCCAGGGCACGGTTTCCAGCGATACGAGCCGCCTCGATCTGGCGAGCCTTGATCCAACCCGGCTCGATGGCCATCAGGCCATACTCACCGATGTGAACAAAGTTCCCACGGGTAGCGTGTCCGCGAACTCGTCCGCGGTGGACTTTTCTACGCTTTACGCGCTTGGGCATCATCGCCATGACGTCCGCTTCCCTTCTTCTTCTGGTTCATCACTTCACCTCGGTACACCCAGGCCTTGACCCCGATGATTCCATAGGTGGTCTTCGCCTCGGCGAAACCATAGTCCACATCTGCTCGGATGGTCGACAGTGGAATGCTGCCCTCAGAGGTCTGCTCGGTCCGAGCGATCTCGGCACCACCCAAACGACCCGAAAGCATCAACTTCACGCCTTTGGCTCCCGACTCCATCGTGACCCTCACCATCTGCTTGAGCACCCGACGGAAGGGCATCCTGCGACGAATTTGGTCCGACACGTTTTCAGCCAGTAACTGGGCATTCAGATCGGGGTTCGGCACCTCAACGATGTTGAGACGCACATCCGCTTCTTTACCAATGATGTGCTGCAAGTCTTCACGGAGCTGCTCGACCTTGGCTCCGCGCTTTCCGATGACCACTCCCGGGCGTGCAGCATGCAGATGAATCGTCACCTGATTACCACTTCGCTCGATCTCGATCTCGGGGATCCCCGCAGAAAAGTGCTCGTGTTTGATGAAGTTACGGATCCGCTGGTCCTGAACCAATAGCGCACCGAAATCCCTCTTGTTGGCGTACCAGCGCGAGGACCAGTTTCTGGTGATCCCGAGGCGCAGGCTAGTTGGTCTGACCTTATGACCCATTGGAGCTAGCTCCCCTTCTTCGCGGCAACGCCGGCTTCCCCGCGGTCTGCGAGGATGATGTTGATATGTGAAGATCGCTTGAGGATTGGAAATGCCATTCCTCGGGCGCGTGGGCGCCAGCGCTTCATCGTCGGACCTTCATTGATCGTGGCACGCCAGATCACCAGGTTTTCCGGGTTGGCGCCGCCTTCCTGGATCGCATTGTGTAATGCCGACTTGATCACCTTGGCGATCATCGGTGCCGCACGTCGATCGCTGAATTTCAGCATATCCAGGGCACCCTCAACCGGCATGTTGCGTACCTGATCGACCACATAACGAGCTTTTCGCGCGGTGATCCGCGCGTATCTGTGACTCGCCTTGTATTCAATGACCATCGGTCCCTCACCTCCGGGTTTTCCAGTGCGTTGGCACCGGATCCCGATCGAAACTACTTCTTGCCGTGACTCCCCAATTTGCGAGTCTGGCTGAATTCTCCCAATTTATGTCCCACCATGTTTTCAGTGACCTTGACCGGATTGAAGATCTTGCCGTTGTGGACAAGAAAGGTCTGGCCAACGAACTCGGGGCAAATGGTACATGCCCGAGACCATGTCTTGATCGGTTCAGTCGATCCAGCATCGATATTCTTCTGCACTTTTTTCAGCAGTTTCAGGTCGATGTAGGGTCCCTTTTTTAGAGATCTACTCATGATTATTTCTTCTTCCGATGACGGACGATGCTCTTGTTACTGGCTTTTCCACGACTGCGGGTCTTGCCACCCTTGGAAAGACGTCCGGTAGCGGAACAGGGGTGACGTCCCCCTGCAGTCCGGCCTTCTCCGCCACCCATCGGGTGGGCAACGGGGTTCTTTGCAGTACCCCGCACCTTGGGCCGACGACCGAGCCAACGAGAACGACCCGCCTTACCCAGCTTTACGAGACTGTGATCCCCATTGCCAACGGTACCCACCGTGGCACGACAGGCAGAGTTGACCTGGCGGATCTCTCCGGAAGGCAAGGAGAGCACTGCGATCTTTCCCTCACGGGCGAGCAGCTGTGCACCTCCACCGGCGGAACGGACCAACTTGGCGCCCTGACCCGGAACCATCTCGATGTTATGAATCGTAAGACCGACCGGGATATCCGAGAGACTCAAGCTGTTTCCTGGCTTCGGCTCTGAGCCGGGTCCAGAATTCAACATCATTCCCACCTCGAGCCCTTTCGGGGCCAAGATGTAACGCTTCTCGCCGTCGACGTAATGAAGCAATGCGATGCGAGCGCTGCGATTGGGATCGTACTCGATGGTCGCAACCCTGGCTGGAATCCCATCCTTGGTGCGGCGGAAGTCGATCCTTCGATAGAGGCGTTTGTGACCACCTCCTCGATGCTTCGATGTGATGTGCCCCTGATTGTTGCGCCCGCCAGTCTTGTGGAGAGGCTCACAGAGGGACTTCTCGGGTTTCTTTGCGGTGATCTCCTTGAAGTCGGAGACCGAGGCATTTCTGCGACCCGGAGTTGTTGGTTTGTACTTGCGGACACCCATGCGGTCCACATCTCCTTCGCCAATCAATGGATCGGCTCTCGAGTTTCTCGGCCAGGACCCTCTTCAAGCCGGGGGTCCACACCATGTTCATCTGACTCAGGCCAACGTGGCCAGGTCAGGAGCGATCAGAGCAGGTCGATCTCGTACCCCGGCTCCAGGGTCACGAACGCCTTCTTGAATGCACTGGTGAATCCGATCGACCGTCCGACTCTGCGGCGCTTGCCGTTTTGTACGACGGTGTTCACCTTGCGCACCTTGACATCAAATATCTTTTCAACCGCTTCCTTGATCTCGATCCGATTGGCGGTCTTCGCCACCTTGAACGAGTAAGCGTTGTTCTTCTCGACCTGGAAGGTGCTCTTTTCGGTGATGACGGGCTTGACGATGATCGTATGCGGGTCCTTCATTTCGAGTTCTCCTCACCGAAGTTGGTTTTTTCCCGGTTCTGGATCTCCTCGAACGCATCCTTGGTCAGCAACAGGTTTTGACACCGAAGCAACGAATGCGCGTTGAAATCACAGACCGGTAACACCTCAACACCTTCAAGATTTCTCACCGATTTCCAGATACTGCGACGCTCTTCCACCGGCATCTCGCTGGAGAGGCCGATCAGGAACGATTTCTGGAAATTCACCGCAGTGGCGAACTTGCGGAAAGGGGCGGTCGAGGGGGCTCCGACGGGGAGTGCCTCGACGATGACGGTCTCGCCGTCGATCAGTTTTGACAGGAGTGCGTGGCGCGTGGCGATTCTCCGCTGCTTGCGAGGGAGACCGTAATCGTAGGAGCGATGACGGGGTCCAAAGGCCACTCCACCACCGCGCCAGATGGGAGACTTCTTGCTTCCCGCACGAGCCCGGCCGGTACCCTTCTGGCGCCACGGTTTCCGTGGAGAGCCATGAATCTCGGCGCGAGTCTTGGTACTGGCTGTACCCCGACGCAATCGCCCTTGGTAACGGCGGACCGCTTCCTTGAGAAGCTTGTAGTTGGGGTAATTGGAAACCGTACCGGGATTGAAGGTCTTCTCTCCCTCTGCCTGGCCATCGGTCCCGAAGTAGGGCACCTTGACCGAATCCAGCGTCTGGATCTCTTTCGGTTTATCGAGTCCGGTGTTCACGGCTCTCGTTCCAATCACTCTGGCTTTTTCGGATCGCCCGAAAAAATCGTTGTTGTGAGTTACAGACTTTCTTCGACCATCAAGTAACTTCCGGGTGATCCCGGAACCGCACCGCAAACGATGAGCAGATTTTGCTCGACGTCGCAGTTGACTACCTTCAGGTTTCGCACCTTCACCTTGGCACTGCCCATCTGGCCTGCCATCTTCTTGCCTTTGATCACTCGTCCGGGATCCTGTGACTGTCCGGTCGAGCCGATCGTTCTCTTACTCTTCGAACCGTGACCTTGCGGACCGATGTGATGGTTCCAGCGCTTGACGGTTCCGGCGAATCCTTTTCCCCTGCTGATCCCCTGAACATCCACCTTCTCTACTCCATCAAAGAGCGAGAGGTTGAAGTCCTGACCCTCTTCCAGTTCTTGACCTTCCTGAGGCGGGATCTCCCGGATCATCCGCTTGGTCTCGCAACCGACCTTTTCGAACAGGCCCGCTTTCGGCTTGTTTGGATCCTTGTGGGATCCATCGAATCCCACCTGAAGTGCCTCGTAGCCATCCTTGGCGATACCTTTGACCTGCAACACTGTGCATGGCCCGGCCTCGATGAGGGTCACGGGGATCAAATTGCCCGATTCATCGAACATCTGGGACATCCCCAGCTTCTTCCCAAGAATCGTCTTTCGTATTCTCTGAGCCACTGGTTCTCCTAGATCTTGATCCGGATGTTCACGCCCGCTGGCATGTTGATCTTGGTGAGGGCATCCATTGTCTTTGAACTCGCCTCGCTGATCTCGATGACACGCTTGTGTGTGCGCATCTCGAACTGCTCACGAGACTTCTTGTTGACATGGGGTGAACGCAGGACGGTGTATCTTTCGATGCGCGTCGGTAAGGGAATCGGTCCGTGTACGAGGGCACCCGTGCGTTTGGCAGTTTCCACGATGGAAGCAGAAGCTCCATCGAGAACCTTGTGGTCATAGGCTTCCATGCGAATCCGGATCTTGTTCTTTTGCATGAGCGCTCAGTCTCCCGTTCTCCGCACGACTGTTTCTCCGCACGACTGTGACCGACCGTTTGTCGATCATTGATTTCCTGGTCTTTACTCCCAGCACACCGGTGCTGAAAGACGCCACGGCATCGTCGATGATTGGACTGCACTGCCGATTCCATCGATCCAGTCCATCGATCCGACCCATGAAACTCATTTGACACGCGAGCCTGGCACCGTTCGCCATTCCGAACCATTCACCGGTTCGGGGTGACCACGGCACCCATTCGATTCCCTACCTGCCAAAGAGCGTTGCCGACCTTCTTCGTCCTGTATCCTGCCTTCGACGCACTCTTCGATGTTGAACCATCGACCGTCGGCACCACAGCATTGAACGAGTCGAACCGGACTGAATCTCTCACAGCACTGGATCGCGAAGTTGACGATTGAATCGATGATGAACTGAAGCGAACTCGAAAAACGAGTCCCTCTGTCATCCGAATCCCATCGACCCCGACGCTCGTGTCTCTTTCCTCGGCCGCCAAGACTCCCACCACCACTACATTCGCTGCCCCATGAAAGGGCGAGGACCTAGAGGGACTGAAAGTTCGGGCACCATCTCTCAAAGCGTGTGATTGTATGAAGTTGAGGGGGACTGTCAACGCCGACAGCACAATTTGGGAAGGATTCTGAGGAAATAAAGTGAACGGGTCCGGCGGCCGCTGGATCAGAAGCGGAAGCGCTCCGCGACATTATCTGGAGCGGTCGAGAACCCGATCGGCTCGAGCGAGATCGAGGCCCTCCCCTGCGACAGCGATCGTAATGAGGTGGTGTAGCCGAAGACCTCCGCCAACGGCACTTTCCCGGCGATCTTGCGCAATTCCTGGACCAGATCGACCTTCTCGATCTGGGCCCTACGACGCACCAGATCCTGATGAATCGAGCCGAAGTACTCCTCCGGAGTGGTGACCTGGAACGCCATCAGGGGCTCCAGCAGCAGATCCCCCGCCTTCTTGTGGGCGCCCTGAAACGCTTCACGGGCGGCAACGGTCAGGCCCGCCTCCGTCGTCTCCAACATTATCGGAGGTAACTGGACCCTCGCCTGGACCCGGATGAAGGGGAAACCCAGGTCTCCCCCGCCACTGAGGCACGATCGAATCATATCCTCCACTGCCTGGACCCACTCCGCTGCGATGGCCGGAGGCCCCCCGATCCATTCCAGCTCGGCGAACTCCTCGGCATCTTCTGCCAAGGGAGCGAGCGTGACGGTCGCCTCGCCGAAGTGATCCTTGCCACCCATCTGCCGCTCGATGCTGACCGTGGCCGAACCCTCACACGCCACCGTCTGGCGATACGCAACCCTGGGCTTGCCGATGTTTGCATCGACATTGAAGTCTCTTTCGAGGCGGTTCCGTATCACTTCGAGGTGCAACTCTCCCATCCCGGACATCACGAATTGCCCGGTGTCCTTGTTGATCTCCATGCGGAAGGTCGGATCCTCTCGTTCGATCCTGCTCAGAACTTCCTGTAACTTGTCGCGATCGTTGCTGGAGCGCGGCTCCACCGCCATCGAAATGACCGTCTCGGGAAAAATCGGCTCCTCCAGCAGCACCTGCCGCTTGGCATCACAAAGGGTATCCCCCGTGCCGCTGAATCTGGGCCCTGTCACGGCGACGATGTCGCCGGCCACAGTTCGATCGAGATTTTCTCGTGAGTTGGCATGCATCCGGTGCATCGAATTGATTCTCTCGCGCTTGCCGGTGCGAGGGTTCATCGCAGTCTTGCCCTTCTCGAGAGATCCCGAGTAGACCCTCATGTAAATCAACTCACCGTGAGGATCGATCTGCACCTTGAACAGCAAGGCACTGAAAGGCTCATCCTCTGAACAGGTCACCGAGATCGGATCGCCATTGGATGGCTTCCGCGCCGGGACCGTGCCCATGTCCTCGGGCGCAGGAAGGTAATGCACCACCGCATCGAGCAGTGGCTGAATACCCTTGTTCCCGAGAGCACTCCCGGCCAGCACTGGAACCCATCGTCGAGCGATGGTGCCGCAACGAATCGCGGCACGAAGTAACTCATCGGGCACCGGTTGACCCTCGATGACCTTTTCCATCACACCTTCATCATGATCAGAGACCATCTCCAGCAGTTCAGAGCGGTACAGTTCTGCAGTCTCCTCCATCTCGGGCTCGATGTCCGATTCGATCACGTCAGCGCCGAGGCTCTCCTCATCAAAGGAGAACTGCCGCATCGTGACCAGATCGATCACAGCCCGGAAATCCGATTCAATTCCCACCGGAATATTGAGAGCCAGCAACTGACAGGAGAGTCCTTCGGAAACATGTTCCAGGACGCGGTAGAAATCCGCGCCCACACGATCCAGTTTGTTGATGAATGCGATTCGGGGAACCTTGTAGTGATTGGCCTGACGCCAGACCGTTTCGGACTGAGCCTGCACACCCGCGACTCCGCAAAACACCCCGATCGCACCATCCAGAACCCGAAGGGATCGCTCCACCTCCGCGGTGAAGTCCACATGTCCCGGGGTATCGATGAGGTTCATCACGCATGGACCCCATTCAAAGGAAGTCGCAGCACTGGTGATGGTGATCCCTCGCTCCTGCTCTTCGACCAGCCAGTCCATGTGAGCACTGCCGTCGTGAACCTCTCCCATCCTGTACTCCTTGCCGGAGTAATAGAGGAAGCGCTCCGATACGGTGGTCTTCCCCGCATCGATATGGGCAATGATCCCGATGTTTCGGATGGGTTTCTTCATCGTCTCAATTCTGCTGGTCTGCCAGGCTGTAAGGCCAGTCTCGGGTGGGATTCTGCGGTAATCAGACACTTCTCTCAAGCGAAGCGCCCTGCCGCGACCCGGATGAAAAACACCCTCTCGCCCATGAGAAGGCGAGAGGGTGATCTGACCCGGTTCTTGGTGATCGAGTCGAGGGCCACAAAAGTGAGCGAAAACGCTTCAGGGGCACCTTACCAGGCGTAATGTGCGAACAGCTTGTTGGCCTCAGCCATCTTGTGGGTATTTTCGCGCCAGGTGACCGAGGCCCCCTCACGACGGTACGCCTGGGCCAGTTCATCGGCGATGCGCTCGGCCATCGGCTTGCCCCCACGACCCCGACAGGTATCGATGATGGTGCGGATCGCCAGTGCCTGGGCACGACGACGGCTCACCTCGATGGGCACCTGATAGGTAGCACCACCGACTCGACGCGATCGCACTTCAACTTGCGGCATCACGTTTTGCAACGCTGCAAGGAATGTATCCAGCGGATCGCTGTCAGTGACCTTCTTGGCGAGGAGATCCATCGCTCTATAAAAGATGGTGCAGGCCACAGCTTTCTTGCCATCCCACATCAGCCGATTGATGAACTTCGTCACCACCATGCTATTGAAACGAGGATCCGGCTTCTGGAACCGCTGAGTTGAGCGGAACTTCTGCTTCGCTACCTTGTTTTTTTTCTTTGCCAAAGGAGGCTCCTGCTTTACTTCTTTTTCTTGCCGTACTTGGAACGGCCTTGCTTACGATCATCGACACCTGAACAATCGAGTGTTCCTCGAACGATATGATACCGAACTCCCGGTAGATCCCGGACTCGTCCACCTCTCACCAGAACAATCGAGTGCTCCTGCAAGTTATGGCCTTCGCCCCCGATGTAGGCCGTAATCTCCTTGCCGTTAGAAAGGCGCACGCGGGCAACCTTTCTCAACGCCGAGTTCGGCTTCTTCGGGGTCTGGGTTTTCACCTGCAAGCAAACACCTCGACGCTGCGGACATGAGTCCAGCACCGGGGAATTACTCTTGTTCTTCTGCTTCTTGCGGCCCTTGCGGACCAACTGATTGATCGTCGGCATGCCTACTCGATTTCACATGGATGCGGACCCGCTCGAAAACAATCTCGAGCGCGGCCTCGCATGGTACCCTTACTGGACTTCTTCATCTCCCGATTTTGACTCTTCTTCGCCAGGGATCTCCGAAATTCCCTCGCTTCCTGTCGATTCCTCGACGCCTTCAGGCGCTGCCTGGGGCTCGGTCGTGGTCTCCTCGGCCTGTTCCAGATCGGCACCAGAAGCCTCAACAGGCTCTTCTACGACTGGTTCTGCCAATTCTGTCACTGCCAGATCAACTGCGGAATCACCCTCCTCGGCGGCGGGGGCTTCCTTCGTCTCTACGACCTCTTCGCCTCCCAACAGAGCGGCGAGCGGGTCGGTCGAAGCGACCGGTCCGGCATCTTCTCCCATCAAGAAATCTCTCAATGGATCGCTCGAAACCACCGGTTTCGGTGTGGTATTACCGATCAGCACTGGCTCTCTCTTGTCCTTCACCACCGTAGGAGGCTCCGCCAACTTGCGAACTCCCTTGTTAAAGTACAGACGGTATCCCGTTCCTGCGGGGATCATTTTTCCCATGATCACATTTTCCTTGAGCCCGACCAGGGTGTCCTTCTTGCCGCTGAGTGCGGCTTCGGTCAACACCTTGGTGGTCTCCTGGAAACTCGCAGCGGAGATGAAACTGTCAGAGTTCACTGCAGCTTTGGTAATTCCCTGAAGCATCGGTTCTGCGGTCGGAGGCATCTTGCCCTCCTCCACCAGGTCAGAGCAGATCTTTTTGAATTTATGGCGGTCGATAAGCGTATCGGGCAGCAAGTCACTGTCTCCCGGTTCAACAACATTCACATTCCTCATCATCTGAGCGACGATGGTTTCGATGTGCTTGTCATTAATGGTTACGTTCTGCGACAGGTATACCCCCTGCACCTCTTCGATCAGGTAGCGCTGCACCTCTGCAGCACCCTCGATTCGAAGGATGTCCTTGGGAACCTTGTCTCCATCTGTAAGCGGTTGACCATGCACCACCTCGTCACCCTTGGTGACGCGGAAGTGTTTTCCAGGTGGAATCACATGCTCGTAAATTTCGCCTTCGGGGGTGACCACGTTGATGATCGCCTTACCGCGCTTCTTCTCACCCATCTCGATGGTGCCGTCCACTTCGGCAATCACCGCCGGATTCTTCGGCTTTCGAACCTCGAAGATTTCCGTCACTCGGGGTAGACCTCCAGTGATGTCCTGGGTTCCGGTGATCTCTCGGGGAGATTTCGCCAGCAAGTCTCCAGGCTGGACGATATCTCCATCTGCGACCTGGATGAAGGCGCGTTCCGGCACCGGGTACGCCGCCAGGATCTGCCCCTTGGACTCGTTCCGGATGACAATCTGCGGATGCAACTCTCCCTTGTGCTCGAGAATCACCCGACGATCCTGGTTGGACACCGGGTCCTTCTCAACCTTGAGGGTTGCCCCTTCCACGATGTCTTCGTAATCCACAACTCCGGTCACGTCTGCGAGGATCGACTGGGAGTGAGGATCCCAGTCGTAAAGGACTGAGCCCTTCTTTACCGCATCCCCGTCCCTCACGTGGAGGACGGCACCGAGTTGCATTTCATGAGAGTCCAGCAACTTGCCATCTTTGTTGACGATGGCCATCGCTGCTCGCCGACTGAGCACCACCTCATCACCACTCTTGCTGGTGACATGAGTGGTCTCCCGCAACTCGACGAATCCCGCACGAGAAGCCTTGATGGTCGCTTCTTGCACCGACTTGGATGCCACTCCACCGATGTGGAAGGTCCGCATCGTTAACTGCGTCCCAGGCTCCCCGATGGATTGTGCTGAGATGATACCAACCGCAATACCCTGCTCGACCTGTTTTCCTGTCGATAGGTCCATGCCGTAACAGTGAGCACAGGATCCGAGTGTAGCGTCACAGGTCAACGGACTTCGTACCAAAATCTTCTCATGACCCAACTCTTGAATCCGATTTGCGATTTCGAAGTCAATCAGACCATTGACTCCGATCACCACATCACCAGTAATCGGATCCTTGATTTCCGCAACGGAAGTTCGTCCACGAATTCTTGCAGCCAGTGGAATCGCTTCCTTGTCTCCACGCTTCATCGCCTTCTTGGAGAGTCCATTACTGGTACCGCAATCAGAAGAGGTGATCACCACGTTTTGGGCCACATCCGCAAGTTTCCTGGTCAGGTAACCCGAGTCAGCAGTCTTCAGCGCAGTATCTGCCAGTCCCTTTCGAGCACCGTGAGTCGAGGAGAAGTACTCGAGAACACGAAGACCTTCGCGGAACGATGCCTTGATGGGAGTCTCGATGATATCACCAGAAGGCTTGGCCATCAGGCCTCGCATTCCTGCGAGTTGTCGAATCTGAGTCACAGAGCCTCGAGCACCGGAATCGACCATCACATGGATCGGATTGACGTATGAATCTCCCGGAGTGCTGTCCTCCTCGAGTTTCTTCATCAACATATCACCCACCGCATTGGTGGTGTTTGTCCAGCGGTCAATGATCTGACTACGACGTTCGTCGTTGGTGATCACTCCATCTTGGTGACGTTTCTGGATCGCCTCGACCTGGGCCTGGGTAGCTTCGATATGGGCGAATTTTCCTTCGGGCATCCGGAGGTCGTCAGAACTGAAGGACAGTCCAGAACGAGTCGCGGCCTTGAATCCGAGGTCCTTCATCTCATCGAGGAATCGCAAGGTGGCTCTTCTCCCAAGAATCCGGAAGCAATCTGCGATGACCGCCTTAAGATCCTTCTTCGCCAGAGCGAAGTTGTAGAAGGGCATGTCAGGGTGCCCGAGAAGATCATTGAAGATGATCCGGCCAGGTGAAGTGGTATGGAATCCGTGCTCATCCGGCTGTTGTTCCTTGCCATGCGGGCTAAAGACCACTTTCCCCTCTGGCAGCCTCACCTTGATGGTGGCGTGACCATGAACCTTGTTGGCGCCCATAGCGGTATGAACTTCTGCAGTGCTGGAAAAGCGGATCTCGTGACCCTTCATCTCTTCCTTGGCTATCGTCAGGTAGTAACACCCCATCACGATATCCTGTGAAGGTGCGATGATCGGGTTGCCGTGCGCAGGAGAGAAGATGTTGTTGGTCGACAACATCAGGTTCTGCGCTTCCAGTTGAGCTTCGACGGATAGTGGCAAGTGAACCGCCATCTGGTCTCCATCAAAGTCCGCATTGAATCCTTCACAAACGAGAGGATGAACCAGGATCGCGTTTCCTTCGATGAGAACAGGCTCGAACGCCTGGATCCCCATCCTGTGCAGGGTCGGCGCACGGTTCAGCAGCACCGGGTGCCCCTGAGTCACCTCCTCAAGGATGTCCCAGACCTCATCGTCCTTGCGCTCAAGCATCTTCTTTGCGCTCTTGATGGTGTCTGCGTATCCCAACTCCTTCAAACGACGGATGATGAAGGGCTGGAACAACTCGAGAGCAATCTTCTTCGGTAATCCACACTGATGAAGTTTCAACTCTGGACCGACAGCGATCACCGATCGCGCCGAGTAATCGACTCGTTTCCCGAGCAGGTTCTCGCGGAATCGACCCTGCTTTCCCTTGATCATGTCTGTCAGGGATTTGAGTGGTCGATTGTTCGATCCCAGCACTGGTCGGCGGCACCTGTTGTTGTCGAACAGAGCATCCACCGAGTGCTGAAGCATTCTTTTCTCGTTACGAATGATCACCTCGGGGGCGTTCAGGTCGAGCAGTTTCTTCAAGCGGTTGTTGCGGTTGATCAGACGACGGTAGAGGTCATTCAGATCGCTGGTCGCAAAATTCCCACTCTCCAGTAGAACCAGTGGGCGAAGGTCGGGCGGAATCACCGGAACCGCTTCCAGGATCATCCACTCCGGCTTGTTGCCGGAGTTGATAACGGTCCTGACGATCTTCAGGCGACGAATCAGTGCCACTCGCTTCTGCTTGGAACGAGTATTCTCGTACTCCTCCTTCAACTCCTCGAAGAGTGAGTTCAACTCGAGGCGGTTGATCATGGTGCGAATCGCTTCAGCGCCCATGTCTGCCTCGAATGAATCCCCGTACTTCTCTCGGGCGAATCGGTACTCCTCTTCGCTGAGGAGACCCTTCTCCTTGAGCGGAGTATCACCCGGGTCGATCACCACATAGTCCTGATAATAGATCACTCGTTCGAGATGAGTGGTCTTCATGTCAAGAAGGTTACCCAGTCTCGAAGGCATCGCCTTGAAGAACCAGATATGAACCACCGGTGCGGCGAGGTTGATGTGTCCCATCCGCTCGCGACGCACACGCGAGTGAGCCACCTTGACGCCACAGCGGTCACAGATGATTCCCTTGTGTTTGATGCCCTTGTATTTTCCACACGCACATTCCCAGTCTCTCTCGGGACCGAAGATGCGCTCGCAGAAGAGTCCATCTTTCTCAGGACGGTAGGTCCTGTAGTTGATGGTTTCAGGCTTCCGGACCTCACCCTGTGACCAGGAGAGGATATCGGTGGGTGAAGCAAGGTGAATGTTGACCGCGCCAAAGTCGTTCACCTTGTCGTAAACAGGTTCGACCATGTTATTGCTTCTTTTCCAGTTCGAGGTTCAATCCCAGGCCCTTGATCTCGTTGGTCAAAACGTCGAATGAGACCGGAGTTCCGGCCTGCAAACTGTTCTCACCCTTGACCATCGACTCATAGATCTTGGCTCGCCCATCCACATCGTCAGATTTTGCAGTGAGCAACTCCTGTAGGATGTGTGCGGCCCCATAGGCTTCAAGAGCCCAAACTTCCATCTCTCCAAAGCGCTGTCCTCCAAACCTCGCCTTACCCCCGAGCGGCTGCTGGGTGATGAGGGAGTATGGCCCGGTGGCACGCGCGTGAATCTTGTCATCGACAAGGTGATGTAGCTTCAACAGATACATTCTTCCGACGGTGACTTTCTGCTCGAATCTCTCGCCTGTACGTCCGTCATAGAGAACGGATTTACCATCGACGGGGATTCCAGCCTTTTTCATCTCTTCACGAATCTCTTCTTCCTTGGCTCCATCGAAAACGGGTGTCACTGCACGATAGCCAAGCTTTTCAGCGGCCCAGCCAAGCTGGGTTTCCAGAATCTGACCGAGGTTCATCCGCGACGGCACTCCGAGCGGATTGAGAATCACCTCTACAGAGGTTCCGTCCTCGAGGAACGGTAGATCCTGTCTCGACAAGATGCGAGAAATCACACCCTTGTTTCCGTGACGTCCCGCCATCTTGTCTCCGACCGACAGATTCCTCTTGGTCGCGACGTATACCTTGACCATCTCGATCACTCCGGGTGCGAGTTCGTCACCCCGGGTGAGTCGATTGACATCACGGTTGCGGATGTCTTCGACCTCTTCCATACGGCTGAGGTGCTTGAGCAACGCAGACTTGATCTGACGGTTCTTCTTCTCCGACGACCCTAGAAACAGATCGGGATTCAATGCGATCTTGATGGAGTGGACACTGCGAGCGGCATAGAGTTCATCCACCTTGAACACTCGCCCAGTGTTGGGATTCCGGGGTGACGATCCGAGGATCGTCTTCAGTTCATTGAGCAAGGTGTCGATCTCGAGAACGATTTCATCGTTCGCCCAGGCTTCCTTCTCTTCCACCTCGGCCTTGATCTTGCGACGTTCATCCGTATCCAGGTCACTTCTCCTGGAGAACTTCTTCGAATCGATGACCACACCTTCGACTCCGGAAGTCACGGTCAAGGACTCGTTCTTCACGTCCTCTCCCGCTCGACCGAAGATCGCATGAAGAAGTTTCTCCTCGGGTGACAGTTCACTCTTCGATTTCGGGACGACCTTACCGACCAGGATATCTCCATGAGAGACTCTGGTACCGGTCTTGACTATTCCTTCCTCATCGAGCTTCGCCAGCACTCGTTCCGAGACGTTGGGAATATCACGGGTGAATTCCTCACGACCCAATTTGGTCTCACGGACTTCGATTTCGAACTCATCGATGTGAATCGACGTGTAGATGTCTTCACGCACCAGTTGCTCACTGACGATGATGGCATCCTCGAAGTTGTAGCCATCCCATGACATGAAGGCCACCAGGATATTCCTGCCCAGAGACAGGATGCCATTCTGGGTTGCCGCTCCATCGGCGATCACTTCGCCTTCTTCGACCACGTCGCCCAGATTCTTGCATGGACGCTGATTCTGACAGGTTCGCTCATTGAGGCCGCGATATTTTCTCAGCTGGTAGCGCTCGCCATCGACTTCGATGTGAGTCGCATCCACCGAGGTCACTGTGCCGGAGTTGGGAGCACGCAGGACCATTCCTGAGTACCGCGAAACATGCTCTTCCATGCCGGTTCCGACCAGTGGAGGGTCGGTTCGAAGCAGCGGAACCGCCTGACGCATCATGTTCGATCCCATCAGGGCACGGTTCGCATCGTCGTGCTCGAGGAAGGGGATCAACGCCGCCGAGACTCCAATCAGTTGCTTGGACGAGACGTCCATCAACTGGATCTTGGACGGTTCGACCATGATGAATTCACCGTTAAGGCGAGCCAGCACCAGGTCTCCGAGCAAGGTTCCATCCTCATCTACCGGAGTATCTGCAGGGGTCAGGTACTGATTCTCTTCTTCATCCGCCCGTAAGAACTTGACCGAGGATGCATCGATCTTTGCCTTGCCATCCTTGACCTGGAAGTATGGCGTGATGAGGAATCCATACTCGTCGATGGTCGCGAACACAGCGAGACTGGAAATCAGGCCAATGTTGGTTCCCTCGGGAGTTTCGATGGGACAGATCCGGCCGTAGTGAGAGATGTGTACATCTCGCACCTCGAAACCGGCTCGCTTCCTGTTCAATCCACCAGGCCCGAGCGCACTCAGGCGTCTCTCGTGAGTCAACTGCGATAGCGGATTGGTTTGGTCCACCACCTGCGAGAGTTCACCTCGACCGAAGAAGAAATCTACCGACGACGAGATCGTCTTGGAGTTGATCACCGACCTCGGAGTCAGGTTCTCCGGCTCCATCATGCTCATCCGCTCCTGAACGGTGCGCTTGAGCTTGAGGAACCCTTTTCGCATCTCTTCGCCGGCGAGTTCCTCGATGGTACGAACCCGACGGTTTCCGAGGTGATCGATATCGTCCAGTTTCCCCATTCGATCGCGCAGTTTGAAGATGTATGCGATCGATTCGAGAATGTCTTCCTTCTGAATCGTTTGCTCCGACTCCGGAATCGCCAGACCAAACTTCCGATTGATGCGGAAGCGGCCGACACGACCCAGACGATACTTGTTCTGATTGTAGAACTTGTCGAAGAACAATTCCCTGGCCTTGGCCGCCTGCGGCGGATTTCCAGGACGCAAGCGCTGGTAGATCTTGATCAACGCATCTTCGTAGTCGACCGAGTTGTCTTCCTTGAGTGTCTTCAACACCAGGTCATCGTATTTTTCAGGAAGCACCTTGAAGGAGTTCTTACCCCCACGCTTGGCTGTCATGTCCTCGGAGAAGAATGCCTTCAGGAAGGTCTCGGTGAATACGTCTCCTGTCGGAAGAAGGATCTCTCCGGTCTCCGCGTCGACGATATCCTCGGCGCTGACTCGACCGTTCTTGATCCCGTCTACTTCCTCACCGAGCAGGTTATCGATGCTCTTGAGGCTTCCTACCTTGACGGTTTTGACCGGGTAGAAGAGTTCAAGGATGGCAGTCGAAGAACCGTATTCCTCGTTCATCGCACGCAGCAGCATGGTGGCCGGGAATTTCCCGCTCTGGTCGATTCGAACCGTCAATGCACCTTTCTTGGTCACATTGAATTCGACCCAGGATCCTCGCTCCGGAATGATCCTGGCCGAGTGCAGCCTGACATCACCGGTATGAATTTCTTCACTGAAATCGACTCCTGGAGAACGGTGCAACTGGCTCACGATGACACGCTCGGAGCCGTTGATGATGAATTCCCCGCCGCCGATCATGCTTGGCAGTTCTCCGAGGAAGACCTCTTCCTCGACCGATTCACCCTCTTTCTCCATCCGAAGGCGGATCTTGAAGGGTGTGCCGTAGCTCAACTTGAGTTGACGACATTCATCGATCGTGTAGCGCGGCCGCCCGAGGTCATATCCCAGGTAAGTCAGGGAGATGGTGCCGTCGTAACTTTCGATCGGAAATATCTCACGAAGAATCGATTCCAGACCGATATTATCCCTGTCAGCCCAATGCACATCGGCCTGCAAGAACTGTGAATAGGCATTCATCTGCAATTCCATTAGATTTGGAATCGGCACAGTACGAATACCGCCTCCGAAGACCTTGGTCTCCATGCTGCCTCACTTTCGATTTCTGAACACGACTCCCACCTGATCGGTAAGAATCCGTCCGTCCCATCCGGCGCCAGCGAAATGACCCGTCGACGATCTCATCGACAATCTCGCTGATACTCGTGTGTACCCTCGTGTCGGGAATCAAATCCCGAGCGATGGCGATACTGCGACAGCCCGTTGACAGCTGTCCGGGACAGAACTGGGAATCTACCAGCCGAAGGCTCCCCCCTCGGCATACCACTGATTCCCGGAGTCCCGGAGGCGCGCTCCTCGCTCGGGCGACACCCCCGCACTCATTCGTTTGCAAAATAACCCGTCAATTCAATCGATCCATCTCGCCCAGACGCCAAAGAGCGCCTGGACGAGAATCGATCAAATTCACCCGTCGAAAGTCTACTTGATTTCGACGGTGGCTCCGGCGTCTTCCAGCTCTTTCTTGAGCTTCTCGGCGTCCTCCTTGGAGGCACCTTCCTTGACAGCCTTCGGCGCGCTTTCCACCAGGTCCTTGGCCTCTTTGAGGCCCAGACCTGTGATGCTTCGAACAGCCTTGATGACGGGGATCTTCTTGTCGCCGATGGCGGCAAGAATCACGTCAAACTCGGTCTGTTCAGCAACCTCATCACCACCGTCGCCTGCGGCTGCCATCATGGGCATTCCCATCGGCATTGCAGCGGCGGCGGTGACACCAAATTCGTCTTCGAGGACATCCTTGAGCTCAACCAGCTCCATCACATTGAGCACTTTGATGCTCTCCACGATGGATCCGACATTTTTGCTCGGCGGGGCCTTCTCCGTCTCGGTGGCAGCTTCATCCGACATGGCAGCTACTCTCCTTCTTTACTTTGCTTATCTGCGATCGCCTGCAGCACACCGGGAACTCCGGTGAGTAGGTTCTGGGAAATAGCGACCAGGCTCGTCAGCGGTCCGGCAATCGCAGAAACGACAGCTGCACGTGTTTCCTGGACACTTGGCATTTTCACTAATTGTTCGGCTTCGGCGGGGCCCAAGGCCTCGCCTTCCAGCATGCCGCCCTTGAGCGCCATGACCTTGCCGTTCTTCTTTCTCCATCCCGCAATCGACTTGCTAGCGGTGATGGCATCGGTTTCCCCGAGCACTAGAGCCAGGGGACCCGCAAAAGTCTCTTCCGGAAATTCATTCCCGCGGTCGGCGAAGACTCGACGTAGAATTGAATTCTTTACCACCCCGACCGTCAGGCCCTCCGTACGAAGTTCCTTGCGAGCGGTGAAATCCTCATCTGAGTTCAGACCGGAGAAATCGACAAGGAGCAGATCTCCGGCATTGTCGAGACGCTGACGCAGTTGGTCAGCCATCATGACTTTCAGCCTACGGGCCATGTGGCCCTCCTCTCTCGCTCTCTTGTCTTACTGTCCGCAAATCACGGAAACAGAAGGAGACATGGTTGATTTGATGTGAACTTTTTTCATGTATGTACCCTTGGTCGAACTGGGCTTCAATTTCTCAACGTGCTGGATGAATGCATCGATATTCTCGGTGAGCTGCGCCGCTTCAAAGCTGCGACGTCCCACAGGAGCGTGGATGATTCCACCAGCATCATTACGAAACTCGATTTTCCCTGCGACGAACTCCGCGACAGCCTTGGCGACATCTGTGGTCACCGTGCCACTCTTGGGGGTCGGCATCTTTCCCTGGGGGCCAAGCACTTTCCCCAGTTTTCCAACGAATCTCATCATCGAGGGGTGAGCGATGGCAACATCGAAATCGAACCAACCGCCCTCCACCTTTTCAGCCAGATCCTTTGCTCCGACCTCGATGGCTCCTGCCGCCTTGGCCTCTTCTGCAGCGGGTCCCTCTACGAATGCGATCACCCGGACTTGCTTGCCGATGCCATGCGGAAGAGAAAACGCTCCCCTGACATTTTGAGTGCCCTGCCGTGGATCGATACCGAGGCGGATTGCGATCTCTACTGTTTCGTCGAACTTGGCCAGTTGAAATCCGCCGAGGATCTTGACCGCTTCGTTCACCGACACTGCAACTATGGAATCCACTTTCGAGCGATTACCACCGTGGCGCTTGCTGGATCTTGACATCAGTCCTCCACCTTCACGCCCATGCTACGAGCAGTTCCTTCAATGATCCGCATCGCAGCCTCGATGGTTGAAGCGTTCAGATCATTGATTTTGGTCTCGGCAATCTCTTTCACCTGCGCTGAGGTGATGGTGCCGGCCGTCTCGTGGCCTGGGTTATTGGCAGCTTTTTCTGCGCCCATCGCCTTCAGGATGAGTACTGCTGCTGGAGGAGACTTCAGGATGAAATCAAAGGAGCGATCGGAGTAAACGCTGATCTCAACCGGAATGACCACGCCTTGCTGGCTGGACGTCTCCGAGTTGAAGCGCTGCACGAACTCGCCGATATTGACACCGTGCTGACCCAGCGCAGGTCCCACTGGTGGAGCAGGGGTCGCCTGTCCTCCCGGTACCTGCAATTTGATCAAGCCGGTTACTTGCTTGCTTGCTTTTTTTGCCATGAACTACCATTTCCTGCGGTCTGCGGATCACTCTCCGGAACTTCCGGAGTGAACCTCCCGCATGGATCCCTGTTTCAATTCGGGATCAAGTCTGTTCTACCTGCCAGTATTCCAGTTCGACCGGGGTATCCCTGCCAAAGATGGTGACCATCACTCGCAGTTTCCCTGTCTTCGGGTGGACCTCTTCCACGATGCCTTCGAAGTTTTCGAAGGGGCCATCTTTGACCTTCACCGTATCGTTCTTCTTCACATCGATCTTCAACTCTGGAGGTTCTTCACTCTCGCGTTGCTCCATCATGTCGCGCAACTTGCGCACCTCATCCGGTGTCATCGGCATCGGCTTGTTACCGACTCCGCCGACGAAGGAACCCACTCCCTGGATATCCCTCAGCAAGTACCAGATCTCCTCGACCAGTTGGCACTCCATGAAGAAGTAACCCTGGTAGAGTTTGATCTCTCGAATCTTCTTCTTGCCCTCTTTGATCTCGGTGACCTTTTGTTTCGGAACCACGATGTTCCGGACAAAGGCTTCGAGCCCCCTGAGAGCCAGTGTTTTCTCAACCTTGCGAGAAAGCGTGTCCTCGCGACCATTGGCGACCTTGATGACGTACCATTCGAATGGCAACTCATCCGCCGGGTCCTTGCGTATCTTGGAAGGACTCGAGGTCACCGGGTCTTCATCCAACTCTTCCACCGCTTCGTCAGCCGCATCGCCATTGATCTCGTCACCTTCGACAATATCAGCGGATACGGTGTCATCGATCTCTTCTCCCGTTCCTCCGCCAGGAACAGAACAGTACAGATCGTCAGCAACAGTGAGTTCAGAAGCGATCGGATTCATTAGTGGTATACCACCGTTTGAAGCGCTTTAAACGCCTGATCGGCCAGTACGATCCAACCCATGATGACGATACAGGTGATCACCACCACGATGGAGTTCTTGACGGTTTCTTGTCGTGTTGGCCAGGTAACCTTGTGCTGTAACTCATGCTCCGTGTCGATCAGGAAATCGCTGACTCGTGACTGATTGTAATACCAGTATCCACCGAGCAAAAACGGCACCAGGATCAGCGGCGGGAGCAAAGACTGGGTCTGAATCGCAATGTTCAGAAATGGAATCGTGAACAGCACGTCTGTGCCCCAGCCATTCCCGTCGAACCACTGGGAGAGGGAGATGCTCGCAAACAGACCCACAAGAAACACGATGGAAGCCAGGGCACCTCGAGCCCAGCGCCCCTGTCCCTCTTTGTAGAGACGGAAACTCATCTTCGTCCCTTTCCGTTCTGTAGATCTCTGCTGCCAAGCATCGCCACCTGGATGCTTTCCGGGAAAACCCTGACCGTCAGGGAATCCATCTCACTCAAACTCGTCACTCAACATCCACGAGCGGGACCCTTTCGAACTCGATTCTCGATCGCACCAGCAAATTCTCGCTGGTCAGTCGTTCTCGCTGGTTCAGTCAAGGTTGGCAGGGCAGGAGGGACTCGAACCCACAACCCGCGGATTTGGAATCCGCTGCTCTACCAATTGGAGCTACTGCCCTCCTGACGAAACCACTCGAAAAGTCACATCGAAAGTCAAATCGAAAGAAACTATCGCACTCAAAAGTGCTCTCTATCGAATTCTAATCAGGGACGCCGCACCACCTCTGGTCACCCGGAGGTGGTTCGGCGTCCCTCGAAAACTACAGTCAACCCGAAGGCCTACTTTACGATCTTGCTCACCACTCCCGCTCCGACGGTTTTACCGCCTTCACGGATTGCGAAGCGCAGCTGCTCGTGCATTGCGATCGGAGTGATCAACTCAACCTTGATCTTTGCGTTGTCCCCAGGCATGCACATGTCTGCCCCGACGACCTCGGTGTTACCGGTCACATCCGTGGTCCTGAAGTAAAACTGAGGACGGTATCCGTTGAAGAATGGAGAGTGCCGTCCACCTTCGTCCTTGGAGAGGATGTAGACCTCTGCCTCGAACTCGGTGTGCGGAGTGATGCTGCCTTTCTTGGCCAGCACCTGTCCACGGTGCACTTCTTCCTTCTTGGTACCACGAAGCAGCGCACCGACGTTGTCGCCGGCTTGCCCCTCATCGAGAGTCTTCTGGAACATTTCGACCCCCGTGCAGGTGGTCAAAAGGGTGTCCTTGATCCCGACGATTTCAACTTCGTCACCGGTCTTGAGGATTCCGGTTTCGATACGACCCGTCACCACGGTTCCACGACCCGCGATGGAGAACACATCCTCCACCGGCATCAGGAAGTCCTTGGCGTTGTCGCGCTCGGGAACATCGATGTACTCATCGACGGCGGCCATCAATTCGGTGATCGCACCTGCGGCATCGGAGGTCGGATCCTCCAGTGCCTTGAGTGCGCTCCCCTTGATGACGGGAATGTCGTCTCCGGGGAACTCGTAGGCGCTGAGGAGTTCGCGGATCTCCATCTCGACCAACTCGATGAGTTCCTCATCGTCGACCATGTCTGCCTTGTTCATGAAAACCACGATCTTCGGCACGCCGACCTGACGAGCGAGCAGAATGTGCTCACGAGTCTGGGGCATCGGACCATCTGCGGCGGAAACGACCAGGATCGCTCCGTCCATCTGGGCCGCACCGGTAATCATGTTCTTGACATAATCCGCGTGTCCCGGGCAATCCACGTGTGCGTAGTGACGGTTTTCCGTCTGGTACTCGACGTGGGCGGTTGCGATGGTAATCCCACGCTCCCGCTCTTCAGGCGCATTATCGATCTGATCAAACGCCTTCACTACTGCACCGCCAGATTGTGCGAGCACGGCAGTGATCGCAGCGGTCAGAGTTGTCTTGCCGTGGTCCACGTGACCGATTGTCCCCACATTCGCGTGAGGTTTATCGCGTACGAAGGTTTCCTTCGCCATCTTGGAAATCTCCCCGCCCGTGGTCTGAGCCGTCATTCAACGGCCACTGCCCGGGTCTCATCCTTGGCCTCCCCCGTCGCAGACACGACCAAGGTTCGGCGAACTATTAATTTCATCCCACACCAGTGTGCGGGCCCATTTGTCTGGAGCTGCTGACGGGACTTGAACCCGTGACCTCGTCCTTACCAAGGACGTGCTCTACCACTGAGCTACAGCAGCTCGTCTATTTTTTTTCATCGACACCTCGGTGCCGTTCTGATTCCTGGAGCGGGTGATGGGAATCGAACCCACATGACCAGCTTGGAAGGCTGGAGCTTTACCACTAAGCTACACCCGCAAATCGTTCGCACTCGTTCCACCGGTTTCTCGTTCCACCGGTTTCTCGATCCACCGGTTTCTCGATCCACCTCACGCGATCTCAACTTCTTGGATTCCAATGTTGACGACTTCGCACAAAGCTTCACGGAAATCCTGGTCGATCCAGTTTCCAGTGGGCCGCTCGACATTCCTGTGAAACGAATCATCAGGAACACCATCTATCGTGATCCCCCTCGTAGCAGGATCTCTCACACTCGCACTCTCGCCATCCATCACTTCGAGCGAATCCCCGCATCTGGGGAATCCTACTCCAACGATGGAAGGTTCAATAGGAAACAAGGTTACAGGTCGTCTTTCAAGCAAATCCGTCGATCTTCTCTCGATCTGGAAGAACAGTGGGGGCGGTAGGATTCGAACCTACGTAGCTTACGCACTTGGTTTACAGCCAAGTCCCTTTAACCACTCGGGCACACCCCCACACAGAATCCACAGATGCACTTTCCAGGCCCGACCCTGAATTCCCGCAATCCCTTACGGTGCAAGAACTTGCAGAAGCTAGCGGTGGGAGTCGAACCCACGACCACCCGCTTACAAGGCGGGAGCTCTACCGCTGAGCTACGCTAGCACAGATGGGCACAAGGCCGGGAGGATAGCGATCCTGCTGCCACTCTGCAAGCGTCCCTCGGAATCGCGGTCCGCTGGCCCCTGATGCCAGGTTTTCGGTCGATCGACTCGCGATCGCGCCCCCACCCAATGACCCTTACCGGTCCTCGTAGCGGGCTCAGGATCCTGTGAGGTCCCTGTAACGATCCTGTGGGGATTTCCTGGCCACTCCCGAACGCCACGAAAGCCGCTCGCAGGTGGGTCTCCCGATCGCATTCAGCGCTGGCGACTCCAGGTGGTGCCGGTCGGTCCATCCTCGATGAGGATCCCCTCGGCCAGCAGTTGATCTCGAATTTCGTCTGCCAACGACCATTCCCGCTCGGCTCGAGCAGTTTCTCGCCGCTCAATCAGCTGCTGCTGACTGTCGGTCAGAGGCACTGCGGGCGCCTCGTCCTCGACGAAGATGACCCCCAGGATCTGATCACAGTGACGCAGGAACTCGAGGGCTCGCAGCGCCCCTGACCCTTGGGGCAAATCCCTACCGAGGGCTCTCACCCGATCATGAAGCACTCCCAGCGCTCCCGAGAGATTGAGGTCGTCATCGATACATGAGTCGAATTGTCGCTTCGACTCCTCCAGCGGCGAGTCGACCTCGGTATCCGCAATACTCCCAACCGACGCTTCCTCCAGTTTTTTTCTCAAGGTTCGAAGACGCTGGACCGCCTTGGTGTCCCCGTCCATCCCATCGATGGTGAAGTTCATCGGCTGACGATAGTGATTGCAGATCAACGAGTAGCGAATTTCGTGGCCACGGAAGCCACGCTCGACCAGATCGTTGATGGTGTAGAAGTTACCCTTACTCTTCGACATCTTTTGACCGTCGACCAGTAGGTGCCTGGCGTGAACCCAGATCCGTGCAAACTCTCCAACACCTGCGCCCACCGATTGAGCAATCTCACATTCGTGATGAGGAAAGATGTTATCTTCACCACCGGTGTGAATGTCGAAGGTACCTCCCAGATACTTCAAACTCATCGCCGAGCACTCGATGTGCCAACCTGGAAACCCACGCCCCCATGGACTGTCCCATTGCATCAGATGCTTGTCATCGATTTTCCACAATGCAAAGTCGTGAGCGGATTCCTTGCGTTCGTCGACCTCGATTCTCGAACCGGAGTCGAGGTTTTCGAGAGTGTTGCCCGAGAGGCCGCCGTACTTCTCGAAGGAATGAACTCGGAAGTAGACCCCTACATCTTTGACGGCATAGGCGTGTCCTCGTTCCAGCAATTGCTCGATCATCTGGATCATCTCCGGGATGTGATCGGTCGCTCGAGGATACTCATGAGCCTTCAACAGGTGGAGTTGTGAAGCATTTTCGTGAAACATCTTTTCGTATCGGAGGGCGATCTCGAAGGGGTCCAGCCCTTCCTCTTTGGCCTTCTTTTCCAGCTTGTCCTCGCCACTGGCATCCGCCACATCATCGGTGGTGAGATGCCCTACATCGGTGATGTTCATCACCTGCGTGGTCTTGAATCCACGCTGATCGAATGCCCGACGCAGAAGATCTCCCAGCAGGAACGAGCGGAAGTTACCGATGTGGGGATCGCTATAGACGGTCGGTCCGCAGTTGTACATGCGGATCTCACCGGCATTGACCGGCTCCACCTCCACCAGGCGGTTCTCGAGCGTATTCCACAATCGAAGTGCCATTATTCCTCCGTACTCTTCAGTTGAACCACAGCCAGAGCTTCGATGACCAGCGACTCTCCGACCGGCCCTACCCCTTCACCGGTCTTCGCCTTCATTCCGATGGCTCCTGGCTCGATGGACAACATCTCGGACAGCTGTTGCCGGATCGATTCGCGATGCTCGGCCAGCTTCGGCTTCTCCAGGTGTACGACCAGATCGATGTTGTGTGGTTTCCAACCCAGTTCGCCGATGGTTCTCAACACTTCCTCGACGATTCGTCGGGAAGGCAAATCCTTCCAGCGTGGATCAGTGTCTTCAAAGATGGTTCCGATATCCTCCGAACCCGCAGCACCCAGCAGCGCATCGGAAAGAGCGTGTAAGATCACATCACCATCGGAATGCGCGACCGGACCATGTGGAGAGGGGATCTCCACTCCTGCGAGGATCAATGGACGCCCCGACTCGAGGCGGTGTCGATCGGTGCCGATCCCGACCCGGATCTGCCCCACTGCTGCGGACTCATCTGAAGAATTCGTCATCGAGATTCCCTCTACTTTCGCAGCCGGATCGTATCGCGTCCCCTACGCCGGATCGAGATCCACCACCGAATCCCCACGGCAACAGTTCAGTCGACGCTTCTCACTTCTCCGGTTCCCGGATGAGAACGAGCCCCCAGCGCTGGCCAGCGCCGGGGGCCCGTACTCCGTGAAAGAGTCTACTAGAAGCGAACCTCGGAGGAGATCGAGATCACCTCGACCCCCGATCCGACTCCCAGTGCCTTGGCATTCTGCAGGGTGCCGGCATTGAGGTAGAAGGTCAGGTAGTCGGTCGCACGGTAGGTCGCCCGGACATCAAACTCGTCGCCCAACTTGCTGCTGGAGCTCCCGTTCGAGGCCGCACCATTGCTGTTGGCATTGAGGGTCGCATAGGCAAACAGCCCCTGCACCGACCATTCCGGAGTCAGGTTCATGCCGCCCTTGATCTTGAATGCACGGTAGTTGGTATCGACATCGAGACCGTAGTAGGCGTCCTCGAGTACCAGCATATCGTTGTTGAACTCGTACGAGACGAAGTTCGAGTTACTCGAGTTGGCACCGTTGTCATCTCCCGACAGATCCCACAGGGAAAAATCGACCCAGGGAGCGTCATTCTCATCCGCATCAGGAATGTCGTAATGAACTCCAGCGACCAGTCCGTAGGCACTGTTCTGGTTGACCGAACTGCTGTAGTCGCCGAACTGCCAGTAGAGCTCACCGTAGAATTTGAGACCGTCAGCTCCCGACAGGTGTCCACCACCTCCGAAGGTCAGAAGATCACTACCTCCGTCATTCTTCGAGTTGAGCAGGACGATTCCCATGTCACCGGTATAGTCACCGGTATCGAGGGGCAACCCGTAGACCAGGCCGAACAGGGATTCGTTATCGACCGGAGACAGATCAAACATCAGGACATCGAGAGTGTTCTCGCCGAGATCATAATGGCCCACTGCTCCGACCGGCTGAAGAGAACGGACCCGACCGGCGGAAGCAGACTGTGGCGTACCGCTGTCTCCTCCACCATTGTCGTAGGCAGACTCCGCATTCCCCAGATCGAGCAGGAACGGCTGGTGGTTCCCCGAAAAGTCGATGGCGTAGTCGACCACCCCGAAATCGAGATCGAGGGCGGCATCCATCGCACCTTGCCAGCTCACCTTGGCCTCGCCGAGGGACAATGGGAGATTCCCATCGCGACCGTTGGTGTCGATATCAAAGGGTGTTTCAAGGCTGATATTCGCCGACACCCCCTCGGAGATCGTCGCCACGATCCCGATGTTGACGAGCGGATCGAAGAAGGAGCCTCCCGCCAGATCTCCCGGCCAACTGCCTCCCAGGAGCAGTGGATCAGCGCCAGATCCTCCCGCTGCTGCGAGTCCAGCGCGACCGAATGAATCGCTGCGATCGACCAGACTGAGTGTCATGTCGCCGGTGATGGTCAACCGAAGCGCACGACCCGGTTTGACATCGCCACCTAGACTGGTTTGAGAAAATGCCGTACTGCTGACCGAGATCGCCAGTACCACTGCAACAACGAGGCTGGGAAGCCTGTGAATTCTGTTCATGGGGTGTTCCCCCCCTTCCCCGGATGAAGACAACCTGAATTACAACAACCTGAATACTGTCAGGCTGCGTTGAAATCCGACCTCGCATCCGGCGTCCAACTGGACACCCGACCATTCCACAGGTCAGATCAATCGGTGGAGTCTGCGCAATCAGATCCGTCTGGTCAAGGGTGCCATCCAAAGGCTCGTGAGAGATATTCGGATGTTGATCTCCCGGCCGGGAGGTCCGGGGAAGGAGAGATCTCACTCACTGCGTCGAAAAAGCGCTTCTGCCACCTCGAGATCGTTGCCGGTGGTAATCTTCGGATTGGGGTGCTGGGGTTCGACGAATTCAACATCGAGACCACGACAAGCCACCGCCTCCACCTCATCTGTGCCCTCATCCGCGCATTCAGAGAGCGCCTGTCGGATCGAGTCCACTTCGAATACCTGGGGAGTTTGCGCCTGCCACAACTGATCTCGATCGACCCTTTGTTGCCATCGTTGCTGCCGGTCCAGCCGGTGCAGGGTTTCGGTCACAGGACTGGCCAGAAGCGCCGCTCTGGAGTGGCTCGCACGAACCAGTACTCGGGCCAGATCATCGGGGTGAAGAAGTGGTCGGGCGCCGTCATGAATCGCCACCAGATCTCCCCCAGCAGCGGATATTGCTGCCAGTCCCGCCAGCACACTTGCCCTGCGAGTGTCGCCTCCGACGACGATTTCGACCGGGACCGCTGCTGAATCCAGCTGCTGGAGCCAGTCTTTAGCCGCCTGCAAATCCCCCGGATGGACCACCAACACGGCACTGCGACAGGATGGATGAGCGATCGCCGACTGCAGCGAGTGGATCACCATCGGACGCCCCGACAGCGGCACCGCTGCCTTTCGGATCCGCTGGCCGAGACGGGTGCCCTCACCGGCGGCCACCAGCACGACGTGATAATCAGCAACCATTTCGCGCTCTCCTCATGACAATCGTCCGGGATCATTTTGATGGGGGCTGAACAATCGCTCGTACTCCTGCACACAGTAGCGATCGGTCATCCCTGCGATGTAATCACACACCGCCCGCTCCCTGCCGATCTCTGCGCATCGCTCGAGGAATTCTCTGGGCAATTGTGCGGGTTCACGGACAAATTCCTGGAACAGTGCCGCCACCATCCTCCTGCCCTTTTGAGAAACCCTGACACAGTGCGGATCCCGATAGAGACGATCATGAAGGAAGGTCTGAAGTTGTGCCTTCTCGGCACTCATCGCATCGGAGAATCCGAGTAAGTCATCGGGAGCCGCCCGTACATCCTCGACACTCTGGATGTTTCGCTCGGCAATGCGCGCACTGCTGGTCGCCACCAGATCGTTGATCTGATCCGAGATCACACCCGAGATGGTCCTTGCGATCAGCACCCTGCGAGACAATGCCTCTCCGTACTGCTGTCGAACGGCGGCTTCCGATCGAGCGAAGATCTCGATCCCACGCAATGCTTCCAGTTCCAGCACACCCGAACGTATACCATCATCGAGATCGTGACTGTCGTAGGCGAGGGAGTCGCCGATGTCTGCCAGTTGCGCTTCCAGCGTCGGCGGAACTCCAGGCTCAAACTCTGCCAGCCCTGGCTCGTCGAAGCGTCCGTAGTGCTTGACGATCGACTCCCGAACCTCCCACGACAGATTGAGACCGAGAAACCCGGGATAACGATGTTCCAGTAGATCGACGACCCTCAATGCGTGGCGGTTGTGGTTGAAGCCACCATGAGAAGCCATCAGCTGGTCCAACTCCCTCTCACCGGCATGACCGAAGGGTGGATGACCCAGATCGTGTCCGAGCGCGATCGTCTCGACCAGATCCTCGTTGAGACCGAGACGACGGGCGACCGCACGAGAGACCTGTGCCACTTCCAGGGTGTGGGTCAGTCGGGTGCGGTAGTGATCTCCCTGGTGACTGGCAAATACCTGAGTCTTGTACTCGAGACGACGAAAAGCAGTGCAGTGGATCACTCTCTCCCGATCGATCTGATAGGCAGTTCGATGTGGCGCAGTCGGCTCGGGGTGAACTCGACCACGGCTCCGAACACTCTGCATCGCATAGGGTGCCAGCAGTTGCTGCTCCCGGGTGTGGGGGTCGAGCCAGACCTTTGCGGCGGGATCGGAATCCGACCCGGTCGTCTCGATCGATCCATCACTCATTCAACGGCCTCCCGATTTCTTTTGGACTCTTCTGATCATCGGTTTTCCCACCGGCAACAGGATCTCGGTTCCTGGAGCGATCGTCACGCCCTTCCAGCGAGGGTTGAGCGATTCCAGTTCGATCACCGAATAGCCGCGGTCGCGGGAGATCCACAGCAATGTTTCACCGCTGCCGGTTCGATGGATGGCTCCCTGATCTTTCAATACCGGGATGGGCACTCTCTCTGGCGAAGTGGTATGACTACAGCCGACCACGCCAACCCACACCACACCAGCCCAGATCCCCAGCACCCACCACAGTAGTCTTCCCTTGCCCTTGCCGAGGAAGGAAGAGGTTCCCCCTTGCCCGACCCAGCGTTGCAGGAATTCAGATCGGTTCACCATGGTCATCGGTGGCCCCTCAACATCCCCAGGAATTAACGAGAAAAGATCCAACCTGAATATCCGCCCGGCCCTCGCTACGAGTGCCTCTCCACTGCAGCATAGCAGAGACCGGTGGTCAGCGGGATAGCAGCGGAGACAGTTGAGTCAGGAGGAGCGGATGCGGATCTCGGCGCAGGCGATCTGGAATGGACACGGAACAGCTCGTCCCGGTCGCATCTCCATCCGCGATGGTAGAATCGAGCAGATCTTGCCTCCCGGGCCCGCCGACATCGACCTCGGAGAAGCGATCCTCTGCGCCGGATTCGTCAATGCACATCTGCATCTCGACCTGTCACTGCCTCGCCCGACCGAGACGATGGTCGGATCCTTCGACGACTGGCTGCTCTCGGTGGTCGAGGCTCGCCAGCAACTGGGTGAAGACGGACGGACGATCCAGGCCGCAGCAGGTGCCGAAGAGACCCTTGCCGGAGGCACCACCGCCGTCTTCGACATCGATCCTGCCGGAGCTTCGATCACTGCGCTGACCGACAGCCCGCTGCGACGCTTGCTTCTGCGCGAGGTGATCGCCTTGAACTCTCGACCGGGAATCGATTTCGAAGCACTCGGCCACTTTCTTCGAGGCGCCAACGATGGTGACCGTGAGTTACGAGGCATCTCCCCCCACTCCTCCTACACCGTGCATCCAGAGGTGCTGGCGACCCTGCTGCCCTGGTGCCGTGAACAGGATGTACCGTGGGCGATGCACATCGCCGAACCGACGTGGGAACGGGAACTGCTCGTCGATGGCAGCGGCGCGGGTGCGAGATTTCTCGAAGGATTGGGTGCCGATCCTGCATCGTTTCGCCGTGGCCAGACGATGATCGAAGCACTGCACGGCTCCGGCGACCTGACCCGACACGGTCTCATCATCCACGGCAACGAGTGTTCCGAAGATGAGATCGCCACCATCGGTGACTCCGGAGCGGCACTGGTGTGGTGCCCGCGCTCCCACGCCTTCTTCGGCAGAGCTCCGCACCCGGCACCACAGGCGGCCAAGAAGGGGCTGGACGTGCTGCTGGGGACCGATGGAAAGGTCTCCTCGGGCACCCTCTCGATGCTCGATGAGATGGGTGCCGCTCGCGCGGCGGCCGCCGATCTGGACATCGAAACCATCTGGAAGATGGCGATCGTCAACCCGCGCCAGTGGTTGGCGCGAAGCGGCCATCCGGAACTGCTCGGTAGCGGCACGCTGAAGGAGGGCGATCCCGCTGACCTGGTGGCGGTGTCGATTCCCGACGGAGATGGTCCGTTGCTGGAGCGGGCGCTCTCGGGCGAAGTACTCGGCACCTGGATCGACGGGCGAGCGTTACAGCCGGAGATGCTCGAAGATGCTCAGTAGCCCGCTAAGGAGCCGGACCCGTATCACTCCTTCGGAGTGGATGATCTGGTGCCGTAATAGGTATACCCCGCGGTGATCGCAGCGACGGTCAAGTATCTCAACCACTCCAGATCGATGTCGTACTCGTGCTCCGCCATCCCGATCGCGAAGACGGAGCCAAAGGAGAGACAAAACGTGAGGGCGACGAGGATCAAGAGCCGTTTCGTGACCAAATTTCCTCCAGAGGTTCCTTCAGGGACGTAGATCGAGGAAGTACACCTCGGTGCCGGTGACTTCGATCGCTACTTCGAACCGACGACTCGCAACTCCATCAGCACCGCCCCGTGATCGGAGGGGAACTGCCGATCGGGCACCGGGATCGTGTCGTCCTCCCAGGCGATGGGATAGACCTGCCCCGCCACCGGCTCGAGTTTCCAACGAGTCTTGTCCCCCGCTTCACCTTCGCCTTCCCCATCGTTCGCCGCATCGGAATCGTGGATGTAGAGGCGGTCGATCCGCTCGAATCCCTGATCCTTGCCGCCGCTGGTGCGGTACATCGGCGACCAGGTGATGCCGGGCCGCTGGACCGGATTCGGATGGACCGTCCGGTAGCTGTCGACGAAGCCCGCATCGGCCATCGCGAGACTGACCGGCAGATCGAGGGCACGGCGTCGCTTGTAGGTACGGGCGGTGTCGGTAGTCCAGTCGAGATGCGACGGGGTGTTCCAGTCGCCACCGACCAGCAGCGGAATCGACAGGTCGAGATGGCCGACTGCATCCAACTTGGCGATGATGCGTTGGGCCTGGGGAAGTCGCTGCGATCGCACGAACTCCGACTCGAGCAGATCGCCATCGGTGATATCGGGGGTGTCGCGCAGTTTTGTCGTGATGTAGTCGCGGTAGTCGAGCCAGATGCTCCAGGCGATGAAGTCGCGCCCTTGATCGTCGACCAGTCTGGCCCCGACCGCGTGCCACGGTTCGTGGGTGAACCGTTCGGCGATGTCAAAACGGGTCAGGATGCAAAGATGCGGACTGTCCGCCTGCCACTGGTTCCAGCCGAGTTGCTCGGCGAGCCACGCGCCGAGCAGCGGCCGCTCCCCATCGATGTCGTAACTCTCCTGCATCAGCACCAGATCCGCACCGGAGTCGCGGATCACTGCCAGTGCCTTCTCGGCACCGTCGCCCACGCTGTTGCCTCCGTTCAAGACGTTCCACACCAGCACCCGCATCGTATCGGCGGCGGCTGGCGCGACCGGCGCATCGCTCGATCGAGCCATCGGATGGGCGCAGCCAGCGGCGACCAGTGCGACCAGCGCAAAACAATGCCAGCCGAGCCGCCCCGGCCGGGTGAAGGAGAGGATTCTTCGATGCCAGGCGCAGGCGATGATCATGTCACTAACTCCTACAAGCGCTCTCGTTACGCGCGATCGGCCAATGGAAACGACCTGTCCACAGCAGTTCCTCGAGTGCCTGTCACCGACGAGGGGGGGACCCACTCCGAGAATCCACTCCGGGGACCATACATCCATCAGTGGAGCAAATCACTGGCGAACCGCCCGGATGATCATCGTCTCACCGAGCAGGAGCGGAAGAGAGAACATGCTCTTCTTGACATCGTTACAGATGAGTTTGGTCTGCTCCATCTTGCCCCTGCGGTGGTAGGCCAGCGAGGTCGCCAGGTAAAGGAAGGGAGCCAGCGGCAGGTAGAGCCAGGAAACTGCCTTGCTCCGATTGGTGGCGACCTGCTCGATCTGGAAACCAGCGGAGTGCAACAGATAGCGGATCTCGGGAAATGAGAGCAAACCGATGTGATGCAGAGGGCCAGGATTATTTTCATCCAGTGGAGAGTTGCACTTGTTGTGGTGTCCGGTCAGCAGCCACTTCCAGCGCGAACGGATGGAACTGATGTTTGGCGTCGAGACGATGAACTCACCTCCCGGTCGCAAGACACGGAGGACCTCGGCGATGAAATCTTGCTGCCGATCG
The DNA here is from genome assembly GCA_014240375.1 of Planctomycetota bacterium. Classification (GTDB taxonomy): domain Bacteria; phylum Planctomycetota; class UBA8108; order UBA1146; family UBA1146; genus QNYK01. The sequence continues at coordinate 108,510 of JAAZXB010000002.1, forward strand.
ATGTGCTCGATGCCATCGATGCAAACCAGGGTATCGACACTCTCGTCGTCGAGCGGAAGTCGATCGGTCATATCCCCCTGGCGAAAGGAGCCGTGGTCGATTTCAAGATCATCCTCAATATCGATGGCGAGCACATCCTGATAACCGTGATCCTTGAGACGCTGAACAAACGCGCCACTTCCGCACGGAACATCTACAATCCGCGCTTCAGGTCCATTTCCGACCAGTTCAAACACCGTCTCGTGAGTGTTCTTCGAGGTATTGATGGAAATACCCTTGTAGTCTCTTCGCATCGCGCAGACCCCGCCTCGATACTCTTTTATGATGATTCGCTTTCAACAACTCGCATTGTCACGAGACTTCTCCTAGGGTCAATATCAGTTGCCCAGTCATCCCTCGAACGGGAGTTCACGTGCCCTCAGAAGCCATCGACAGCCATGCCCACCTCTACTTCGATCGTTTCAACGACGATCGTGACGAAGTGATCCAGCGCGCCAAGGATGCGGGTTTTGTTGCCATCATCAACATCGCCGTCGATGAACAGACCAGCGTGCAGGTGATCGACCTGGCGAGACAGAACCCCGGTTTCTGTCATGCCGTGGTCGGTGTTCACCCGACTCACTCCGGCATGCCCGCCAGTGAACTGGCCGCCACCCTGGCTGCCATCGAAGCGCTGTGCGACGAACATCCGCAACAGGTGGTCGGCATCGGAGAGATCGGATTGGACTATTACTGGAAGGATGTCAGCCCCGAGGATCAGGAGCGCGCCTTCATCGCACAACTCGACATCGCTCGCCGGCGCAACTTGCCGGTGGTGATTCACTGTCGCGAGGCGTGGCCCGATACTCTTGCGGTCATCGAGAAACACGGCGCGGGAGTGATCGGTGTCTTCCACTGCTTCGGCGGCACCGTCGAGGAAGCACGGCGAGCTCTGGACCTCGGCTGGTATGTATCCTTTGCTGGCAATGTCACCTACCCAAAGGCGCAAGATCTGCGCGATGCGGCGGCGATCGTTCCCCTCGATCGATTGCTACTGGAAACAGACAGTCCGTTTCTGGCGCCGCAACCGAAGCGAGGGAAACGTAACGAACCGGTGCACTCACTACACACCGCTGACCAGCTGGCCAAGATCCACGGCACCGATCGGCGCACCGTTCTCAATGCGACCACCTTCAATTCGAGAACGTTGTTTCGCCTCAGTAGTGGAAAGATTCGATGACGTAGGTCTTCGAAACCTGCGTATTCAACGAGAGTTCGATTTGCGAGAGACTAGATGCCGAAAGAGGTGAACGAGCTCATCGCTCCTTCACCTCTTGGACTCCTGGATGATTTTGTTGAGTGTCTCTGCTATGGGCAGTCGCTAGTTCCTTCGCAATCGAAGTCCTCGCAATCGGTCAGACCATCCAGGTCGTCATCGATCCCGTTGCTGCAATCCTCGAAGGGACATGGGTCTTCGCAGTTGTTGCTGACACTGGCTGCGCAGTCGATCGAGTCCTGAGAAGGATCGGCTCCACAGACTCCTGCTGGTGCCGGAGGCATCGGTCCCAATCCCATGATGAACATCAGATCAAAGAGGGGATCCACCAGGTTGAGCAATCCGTCGTCGTCCGCATCACAGGCGTCCGCACAGGTGATCTCGGTACTGGAAAAAAGGTAGTTCAACATCAAGACTGCATCCTGAATATTGATCGATCCTTGATTGGAGCAATCTCCACGGATGAAAAGCGGTTGTGCTGGGCCCTTGATGATCTCTACCTGGGCAGATGGTGTCGCCAGTACCGGCGCATACACCACTCCGCAAACTCCCACGACATTATCGATGGGAGGTGAACTATCGTTGAGCGCAAGCCCCTCGAATTGCAGATCGGTCACGCCGCTGTTTTGCCAATCCCCACAGGCCGCTTCATAAGTCGCACGAGCGACCAGTTTCCTGGTCTCATATGTGACGGTTTCGAGGGCAGGCCCACCGGGCACTCCGCCACCGACGGGATCAAGGCTGTAAAGCACTCCCATGCACCAACCCACATCTCCACTACTATTTGCGGTGATGTCGTTTCCAATCGCAAAGGAAACATAGTCTGGAGAAACGCTCAGCATCTCTCCCGCTAACGCCACATCCATCACGGATAACAAAGCTGGATCATGAGACATTGACATCGAAAATCCGTGTGTGGCAGCTGGCCCACAAGGTGAGCCTTGCGCAACAGACCCCTCGATGAACAGGTCTACTGCTGCCACGGTCGGAGCACCGCCCTGAACCAGGGTGTAGTTTTGATCGATCGACTCAGCACTGTAATTGAAACTGAAATCAGGATGCTGTTCGAGCCAATCAAAGGTGCACGTTTCGGTGGCAATCTGCGCATTATCGCACTCTTTTTCGATCAAGTAGTCCACGCTGCAACTGCAGGGAAGTCCGTCATCAATGTAACTGGTTTGCCCATCGATCAGGCTGGCGATCAAGATGCCATCGCGGAACAATTGAACCGGACTGGAAGAGTCACCCCAGGTCAGTTCAATCAACAGTTCTCCGGGAATCCTGATGCATGTGAGCTGGTTGGGAAAGTTGCATTCACAGGAGTCGGGAACCCCATCGTTATTCATGTCAGTATCGTACCCCTGGACCAGATCGCAATCGTCGAGAAAGCCGTTCAAGTTGCAGTCGAGTGACGGATCCGCAGCAATTTCATCCGCATCCAGTACGAGATTTCCATCGCAATCTCCGACCGAAATGATCGGAGTCCATGTGATCACTCCAGGTATGCACTCCGGTACAGATGATTGACCAGCCACAGTGACGATGTTCTCCACCACTGGGGCTCCGGGTGATCCTACAGTATCGGAGAATGACAGGGTGACCGTGGCGCCATCGAGAATCCCCACGAGGGCACTGGGGATCAAGGAATACGAAGCCACTGCAACTGCTTGCTCAGTTGTGAAGTCGATGGTGACAGAAGAATCAAAGGAGAATACTGCGACCATTGTAAAACCATCGCCGTAAATATTACTTGCGAAGAAATCGGGGCCCGCTCCTCCATTGAGAAGGGCCATCGATCCCGAACTCGAAACACTTGTGACCTGAAGGAGGGAGGAATCATGGGTGGAACCTATCGAGATTCCTTGGGTGGGTGCGGGAGTCCCAGGGAGTTGTCTGACCAGAAGTGAAGAGTCGAATACTCCCGTTCCGTCGAGCAACTCGTAGGTTCCCGTGCCAGTCTCAGCACGAAACTGGAACTGTGGAATTTGGCCATGAAGCGATGCGTACTGTAAAATACAGCACAAGATCACTCCCAGCTTAAATATCTTGTTCCCCATTTATCCCCATTAAAACTCAAACCCTTTTGTTGCCGTGAATATCTCAGTCAAAAAACCCATACAATACTATTATAGTTTTTCTTAGTCTTTCCGCAAAGACACTCCGAGTTTGTCCCAAATGGGACTTCTTCCACATGAGGCTGAACTCATCACGGTGACACCGGACATCCCTGAGTACATGTGGTGGGAGGCGTGTCGCATCCGAGGTCTCCTCCTCCAACATCTGGAGTCGCGTCTCCTCCGCAAGAGGGCCAGCTAGGCGCAGGAGGCACCGGGCCAAGACCCATGATGAATAACAGCTCATAGACAGGGTCGACCAGATTGATGACGCCGTCATCATTGACGTCACTGGCGTCCAGACAATCCACTGCGACCCCCGAGAACATCAGATTCAACAACAGCACTGCGTCTTGAATATCGATGTCTCCATCATTGGAACAATCACCACGAATGAAAATCGGTAGCGGCTCGCCGACAACCAGCGAGACACTGGCCGAAGGAATGGTGGCACCCAGATCTGCGGGGTATCCCACTCCACATACAACCACAACATTATCAATCAACTCGGCATCCGCTTCCAACCAGCGTCCTTCGAACTGGAAGTCGAGTTGGAACTCACCTGGATCGGGCCAATCCTGGCAATTCGCCTGGTAGATTGCCCTGGCTACCGGTTCATTGGTTTCAAAACTCACGGTTTCGAGCAATCCGTTGGCACTACCAAACGGATCAAAACTGTAGAGGATTCCGAGACTCCAGCCGACATGGCCACTGGCGTTGACGCTGGCATCGTTTTCCATTGCGAAGGAAACATAATCGGGCGACGCCACCAACATGGCACCGGCAAGTTCCAGCCCGAGGATCGAAACCTGACTGGCATCATGCGACATCGCCATGGTGAACCCATGGGTTGCCGCAGGACCACAGTGAGACTGGGGATCGACAAAGCCCTCGATGCTCACCTCGAGTTCAATGGTCGTGGGTGAACCCCCTTGTAGCAGGGTGACATTGTCCGCCGCAGGTTCGGCATTGAAACTGAAGTTCCAATCGGGGTGCGGTTCATTCCAGATGTAAGAGGCGCTACGAGTGGCCGTTTGACCATTGGAGCACACCTTCGATATCTGATAATCGATGCCGCAGCTACAAGGCGCTACCAGATCGCTATAACTGGTTTCTCCACCGGTCAGGAATGCAATCTCGACGCCATCTCTGCTGACGATAACACCTGTGGCAAACTCGCCCCAGAAGAGATCGATGGTCGAACTACCAGGCAACCGGGTACAGACCAAGTCCAGCGCGAACTCACACTCACACTCATCAGGAATCCCGTTATTATTCATGTCTGTAGCCACGCCCTGAGCAAGATCGCATTGGTCGACGATTCCGTTCAGATTGCAATCAGAGGCGGGGTCCAGCAATTCCACATCGTCAGGAATGCCGTTGTTGTTGCAATCGTTATCTCCAGTACACCCGTCATTGTTGGGATTGTACGCCCCACTCGAGCAATCGTCGCAGCCGTCGAAGTCCGTATCCGAGCAAACGAACGGGTTGTTGATATTGCTATCGGAAAGATCGCAGACGCCATCGCCGTCGGTATCTATTCCATCTGCTCCAACATCATCGATTCCGCTGCTGCAATCGTCACAGCCGTCAAGGTCGACATCGCGACACACCAGGTTGTTGAGCGGAGCAGCATCGAGGAAGTCCGGGACACCATCATCGTCGTCGTCCGTGTCCCCTGAATCACAGAGTCCATCCCCGTCGGTGTCGAGCCCATCTGCGGCCAGATCGAAGGTTCCACCGGAACAGTCGTCACAACCGTCTGCATCGATATCCGAGCAGGCAGTCGGGTTTTGATCGTCGCTGTCGACCGCATCGGGGGCGCCATCTCCGTCGTCATCCGGGTCTCCCCCATCGCATAGGCCATCACCGTCGAAATCCACGCCATCTTCAGCCGGATTGTAGGACCCACCGCTGCAGTCGTCACAACCATCACCATCGGTGTCGGAGCAGACATTGGGGTTGAAGTCGTCGGAGTCGGAGGTGTTGAGTGCACCATCTCCGTCGATATCGGGATCGGTCAGGTCACAGACGCCATCCCCATCGATATCAGTGCCGTCATTGGCGACATCGTAACTACCGTTGCTGCAGTCGTCACAGCCGTCACCGTCGGTGTCGGAACAGACATTGGCATTGAACTCGTCAGAGTCGGCAGCGTTGAGCACTCCGTCTCCATCGATATCGGGATCGGTCAGGTCACAAACGCCATCCCCATCGGTATCGGTGCCGTCGTTGGCCACGTCGTAACTACCGTTGCTGCAGTCGTCACAGCCGTCACCGTCGGTGTCGGAGCAGACATTGGCGTTGAAGTCGTCGGAGTCGGCCGCATTGAGCGCGCCATCTCCGTCGATATCGTCGTCGGTCACGTCACAAGTGCCGTCGCCATCGGTATCGGTGCCGTCGGCAGCCGGGTTGTAGGAACCTCCGCTGCAATCGTCACAACCATCACCGTCGGTGTCGGAGCAGATATTGGGGTTGTTGTCGTCGCTGTCGGTCGCGTCGAGAGATCCGTCATTATCATCGTCAGGATCACATTCATCGATGATCCCGTCGAGATCGGTATCGAGCTGGCAATCATCTTCCTGCCCGTTCCCGTCGCAGTCGATCCCCTCGACGGTGCCATCGTTGTGATCGTCAGCATCACAGCCGTTGAGGAATCCATCTCCGTCGATATCCGGATCACAGTTGTCGATGAGGCCATCATTGTCCGTGTCGAGCTGACAGATATCGAGTTGGCCGTCCAGGTCACAATCGGCTCCGACCGTCTGATCCACATCGCAGACATCTGGAATTCCGTCCCCATCGAGATCGCTATCACAGGCGTCGATCACCCCATCGCCATCCGTGTCGCTCTGACACGAGTCGAGCTGGCCATTTCCATCACAATCTTCACCTGTAGTTTGATCGGTATCACAGATATTGGGGATTCCATCTCCATCGATATCGGAATCGGTCAGGTCACAGATGCCATCGCTGTCGGTATCGGTGCCGTCGTTGGCCGGGTTATCGGTACCGCTGGAGCAGTCGTCACAGCCGTCGGCGTCAGCATCACGACAGAGGGTGTTATCGAGCGGTGCACTGTCGGCGCCGTCCGCTACACCGTCGCCATCATCATCTGAATCGCAATCGTCGATGGTCCCGTCAGAATCGGTATCGATCTCGCAGTGATCGAGTTCGCCGTCCTGATCACAATCGTCTCCGACCGTCTGATCCGCATCGCAGATATCTGGAATTCCGTCCCCATCGAGATCGCTATCACAGGGATCGATCACCCCATCGCCATCCGTGTCATCCTGGCACGAGTCGAGTTCGCCATTTCCGTCACAATCTTCACCTGCAGTGTGATCGGAATCACAGATATTGGGGATTCCATCTCCATCGATATCGGAATCGGTCAGGTCGCAGATGCCATCGCTGTCGGTATCGGTGCCGTCGCTGGCCGGGTTATCGGTACCGCTGGAGCAGTCGTCGCAGCCGTCACCGTCGGCGTCGCGGCACTGGGTATTGTCGAGCGGCGCACTGTCGTCGCCGTCGGCCACACCGTCGTTGTCGTCATCTGTGTCACCGGAGTCGCACAGACCGTCACCGTCGGTATCGATACCGTCAGCAGCCGGGTTGTCGGTTCCGCTGGAGCAGTCGTCACAGCCGTCACCGTCGGAGTCGCGGCACTGAGTGTTGTCGAGTGGCGCACTGTCGTCAGCGTCGGCCACACCGTCGTTATCGTCATCTGTGTCACCGGCGTCGCACTGTCCGTCACCGTCGGTATCGGTACCGTCGGCAGCAGGGTTGTCGGTTCCGCTGGAGCAGTCGTCACAGCCGTCACCGTCGGCGTCGCGGCACTGGGTGTTATCGAGCGGAGCACTGTCGAGGCCGTCCGCCACTCCGTCGTTGTCGTCGTCGGCGTCACCGGCGTCGCACTGTCCGTCGCCGTCAGTATCAGTACCGTCGGCAGCCGGGTTGTAACTTCCGCCGGAGCAGTCGTCGCAGCCGTCACCATCGGTGTCGGAGCAGACATTGGCATTGTTGTCATCACTGTCATTAGCATCGAGTGCACCATCATTGTCGTCGTCGGGATCGCCGCTGTCGCAGAGACCGTCACCGTCGAAGTCGGCGCCGTCGTTTCCGGGAGCGTCGGTTCCGCTGGAGCAGTCGTCGCAGCCGTCACCGTCGGCGTCGCGGCACTGGGTGTTGTCGAGCGGCGCACTGTCGTCGCCGTCGGCCACACCGTCGTTGTCGTCATCTGTGTCACCGGAGTCGCACAGACCGTCACCGTCGGTATCGATACCGTCAGCAGCCGGGTTGTCGGTTCCGCTGGAGCAGTCGTCGCAGCCGTCACCGTCGGAGTCGCGGCACTGAGTGTTGTCGAGTGGCGCACTGTCGTCAGCGTCGGCCACACCGTCGTTATCGTCATCAGGATCTGAAGCGTCACAGATGCCATCTCCGTCGGTGTCCAGTTCCGCGGAGCAGTCCGGATCGTTGCAATCGATCAGTGTATCGAGATCATCATCGAGACCATTATTGCAATTCTCAGGATCTGTAAAGGTGATCACGATGGGCAGTTCTGTGGTATCTGCGCTCAGTCCACCTGTAAGAGTTACCACCGGGCTCACGGGAGGATCTCCCAGCGTGGCGGGTAAAATCGTGGTCGAAAACGGCAAGTTCAAGAAGGCACCGACCGTTGAATACTCCACCTCGAGCATCGGCTGATTCACCTCGCAAAGGATCACATCCAGCAAAGTGGTGTCGTAAATCACTCCTAGTGTGAAGCCATCCGGTAACAACACCGTGGTGAAAAAATCTGGCCCTGCACCGTTGTTACAAGCAGCCAGTTCCCCCAGCGATGGAGCTAAATTTGAAGAACCGACGAAGTAGGGTGCCGTCACGGAGATCACCGACGGATCATGCTGGTAAGAGAACTGGAATCCAGCGGTAGGGTGCACCGTACCGGTGAGTTGCTGGATACTGAAGACTACATTGAAGGAGGTCAGCGGAGTTCCGAGCGGGATGAACAGATCTGTGGAAGAGATCTGGAATGTCTTCTGTGCCACCGCCGGATCACAGTGACCATCATTATCTGTATCGGTGCCATCATTCAGGGGATCATTGTCCGGCAAGGGACCAAATCCGTCCAATCCGATGGAACAATCGTCGCAACCATCTGCATCTATATCTTCACAGATGGTTGGATCACTCGGATTCAGGTCATCGACATCCAGAACACCGTCGTTGTCATCATCTGGATCTCCGCCATCGCACAGACCATCTGAATCCAGATCAGTACCATCCTCTAACGGATTGTCGACTCCACTCGAACAGTCGTCGCAGCCATCCTGGTCATCGTCCCGGCACAAGAATTCATCGAGAGGATGGCTGTCGAGACCGTCAGGTACCAGGTCATTATCAGCGTCAGGGTCTCCGCCATCGCACAATCCGTCACCATCTGTGTCTGTTTCCGCCGCGCAGTCGGGATCCGCGCAATCGATGAGCGAATCCTGATCATCGTCGATCAAATTGAAACAGTCCTCTATCGGGGTGAAGGTGATCTCGAAGGGCAATGCGTCCGTTGCTGCGGACACTCCTGGAGGAATCGCCACCACTGTTGCCAGTGGCGGTGTCCCCAGTTCCGCCGGTATCACAGTTGTCGTGAAAGGCAAATTGCTGAGCACACCGTTGGTTGAGTAGCCGACTTCGATCACAGGCTTGGTCACTTCAAAGGTGATCGATTGCTGCAAGGTGAAGTCATAGATCACGCCAAATGTGAAGCCGTTCGCCAGTATCTGAGCCGAAACAAAGTCTGGCCCCGTACCACCATTGAGAGTGACGAGATCACCCAGAAATGGTGAGGCTGCAGTGCGGTCGAGAAAGTAAGGATCGATCACCTGGAGCACCAACGGGTCATGTTCGAATGAAAAAGTGAATCCCGAAGTTGGAGAGATTGGAGAGGTTAGAGTGTTGGTCTGCTCGACGCTGAAAGTCACCGAGAAGGTCACCGGATCCAGCCCTGCGGCAAGTGTCTGATCCGGAGATGTGATCTGAAAGGTGGGATCTTGTCCACATGTGATCGAGCCTGTGAATAACAGACCCGCGAGTAACACAAGTAGTGAGAACACCAGACGCTTCAAGATCTCTCTCTTCTCAGTCCTTCCGAGTCACCCATGAGTCGCTCGGAGGTCCATTATTTGTTGATTCAAATTCACTTTCGAATTGAAACTGACAGCAGGTCGGCACTGTGACCGCCCTGCTGATCTGGCCTCGAATCTATGGAGTTGCCGGACATTCCTGGGAACAGGCATTAAAACTGGAACACTCCAGAGCATCCGGAGTTGGATCCGCTCCGCAGACCAATCCCGGGGACGGAGGCACAGGACCCAGTCCCATGATGTACATCAATTCATAAATCGGGTCGACGAGGTTGATCAAACCATCATCGTTGACGTCACTGGCATCTCGACAAGCCACCGGTGTCCCCGAGAACAGATGGTTCAAGAGCAGTACCGAATCCTGAAGGTTGATGCTTCCGTCGTTGGAGCAATCACCTCGAATGAACACCTCATTGGTCGAGTTATTCTCGATCTGCAACGTCAGGATTCCCCCTGAGTTTGCTGTGTAACCAAGACTACCCACGGCTACCTGATTGGAGATGATTCCATTACTGCCGCCAAGGTCTAGATCCTGAAAACTCAGTGTGGTGGATCCTGCTTCCGGCCAATCTCCGCACACCACCTCGTAACTGGCCCTGACCACGTCAGTCGGAGTATCAAAAGTACGATCAAGGACTGGCCCACCAGGACCTGGAGGAGTCAGTGAGTAGATGACGCCGAGCGTCCATCCGGTATCGGTTCCACCACCAATATTGTCGATCCTTGGCGAAACGAAATCAGGTGTTGAACCGAGGAATGGCAACGCTTCTAGATCCACCACCGACAGTCCCTGGTCGCCAACGACATGCGACATCGACATGGTGAATCCATGAGTCTCCGCATATCCACAAGGTCCTCCTGGAGTGAGGGTCTCTTCGATGGAGGCAGTCACCTCAAGAGTGGTCGCCACTGTCCCGTTGTAAACGGTAATGGGACCCGCAACAGACGAAGCAGAGAAGGTGAAACTACCTGCCTCCGGATGAGCGAGCATCTGTCTGTGAACCTCGATCTCGGTGAGAGTGGTCCTGATCAGAGCAGGGTCGGGTTCGAAGGAGAGCCCCTGAGATGTTCCACTCTGTAGGCCCGCTTGCGAACCTGCAGACGAGGTCCATGCAGTGGTACCAGAAAGGGCCACATACTGTCCGAAGTGAATCCAGTCGGTATCCAGAGGGTCATTCACCATCTGTTCTGTCATCGCCCATGAACCACAACGATTGTCAAAGATGAAGGCGGTTTCTCGGTTCGATCCGATGAACGCCTGGTCACCAGAGATGGCCAGATCTTGACCAAAACCGAGGGGGCCGCCTGACGGATCGACACACGACGCATCGATTCCTATGCTCGAGTGGAAGGACCAACTGTCGTCCAGATTCCTCTGGAAGACGTATATGGCTCCCTCATTTTCGGCTGCCACGCTATCTTCGTCGGCGGCCACCATGATGGTGTTGTTCGACATGGCCACAGCTGAACCAAAAGCTTGCCCTTCCGACACACCCGGAACCTCCAGTCGCTCGTAGGAAGAGTTATCCCAGTTGCCGCTGTTGTCGGGGTAGAAGAGGAACGCTTGTCCATTGATCGGACTCTGAAGATCTGCGGTAGATTCAGGATTGGGCTTTGTGTCGGTACCGAGCACCAGGTAGTCACCTGCGATGGCGAGCGAACCCCTGTGTCCCAACGAAAGACGATCATCGACTTGCGCATCCGAAGCGCTAAGCGTCAGTTTCGCCAGCTGGTCAAGCGCCCAGAATGATCCCTGTGAAGTCAACTGGAACAGGTAAGCCGCTCCCGCATCGACCTGACTGCTGTCGTCTCCGTTGGCTCCCACGAGCAAACGATCTGTGGCGATATCGAGAGCCAGTCCCTCACCGAAGCGGTCACCCGATGCTGGGTCGATGGAACTTCCACTGGCCAGTTGAGGTTTGATCTCACCCTGCATGGTGTAATTCAGATTGTTCAGGTCCCAGCGGTAGAGGAACACCGACCCACCTGGAGCGGAATCTGGAGTACTGATGATCAGATACTGCTGCTCCTTCAGCGCCAGGTGCTGGCCAAATCCGTCACCGGACTGAGTACCCGCAAGATCCTGGATCTTGCTCCATTCTCCCAACACGTCTCTCTCATAGACCGAGACATTTCCATTGCTGGTGGCTGTCGCTGGACTCGCCATCAGTGCGTGGTTGCCATCGATCACGACCGGATTCAAGTCAGCCAAACTCGGTTCAAACAACGGGTCTCCGTTGTTGTCGATCGGAGTTTTCATGTTGGCGACCGATGGAGTGCGCGAATTCTCACAAACTCTGGTCACGGTGTAACGAACTCCATCGTAGCAAGGCGTACTCAGGTCCGTGAATGACGACCCCTCGTAGTCAGATTCCAGCACCTCAATGATTTCCATCCCATCGAGGATCTCTCGCTCGATCAACAGGCCAGAAATGGATTCGAATCCATTCCATGAAATCATGAAATTGCCATCGGGTTGGACCATTGAAGTCAGGTCCAACTGGCACTCACAACTATCCAGCATGGCATTCTGGTTCAGATCCCAGTCGCACCCGGTCTCGATATCACAGGGGAAATCGATCAGTCCGTTGCCATTGCAATCGCTCGCACCTCCGATGCCCTCGGTGATCTCGAATGGATCAGGAAGGCCATTCGAATTACAGTCATACCCATCGGGAACCGTGATGATGATGGTCTGAAGAATGGGCTCGCTCGACACTCCATTTGAATCGGTCACCATCCAGGTCAGTTCGGTACCTGCAGGACCGTAAGAGTAATCTCCTTGGGTATCTCCAGGAATGACGGACCCCACGGCAGTCGGCACACCAGTGACTTCAATCGTGAAGGATCCCTGCAAACCACTGACAGTACAGTTGTCGGAGATGTCTCCCGCGGCAAAAGGCATCGGCGGGGCAAATGAGAACTTGCCTGCGGTGAGGCTTGCCATCCCGACACCCACCTTGGTGTAGGTCGCAGTGTTATTTCCCGGGTCAAATCCACTAATCACAGGTGCTTCGGAGTCGGTCACGGTGATGGAAAACTGGTGAGTCGTCGAGTTCCCGTGGCTATCAGTCAGGGTCATCGTGACTGTAGAAGTACCCAGATCGAAGAGATCTCCTGAACTGGAGGTCGACACGTCCGATGCGATGCCACAATTATCTGAAGCGCTGTGGGCAGCCCAGGTGGCCACAGCCCCACAAAGACCGGGATCGCTGTCAAGATTCTGCGACAGTGGCAATCCACTGTAAGCAGGAGACTCATCATCAGTGACTGTGATGTCGAAGGAAGCACTGGTCGAAAGACCATTAGCATCGAGGGAAGTGTAGGTCACCGTCGTCGTACCTACCGTGAAGTTGTCCCCCGGCTGGTGAGTGCTGGAGAGCACGGCTCCAGAGCAGTTATCTGTCGTGGTCGGAAGCGTCCAGTTGATCACGGCTCCACAATCCCCAGCATCTGCGCTGTGGGTGATGCCGGAAGGCATGCCGAGCAGTTGCGGAGTTTCAGTATCTGTCACGGTGATGGTGAGTTGGTGAGTTGTGACGTTGCCGTGAATGTCGGTCAGGGTCATCGTCACGGTCGTCGCGCCAATCTCGAAGACTTCACCTGAGGCAGCAGTCGACGTATCCGAGGCAATTCCACAGTTATCTGAACTGCTGTGGGCAGCCCAGGTGGCCACCGCTCCACAGGAATCAGGATCACTCGAAAGATCCTGCGAAGCCGGTGCTCCGGTGTAAGCCGGTGCTTCATCGTCAGAGATGCTGATATCAAAGGAAGCACTGGTCGAGAGACCATTGGCATCGTCTGAGGTGTAGGTCACCGTCGTCGTACCGACCGGGAAGTTGTCGCCCGGCTGGTGGCTGCTGGTGAGCAGCGGATCCGGACAGTTATCGGTGGTGGTCGGAGCAGTCCAGCTGGCCGTTGCACCACAGCTGCCGGCATCCACAGCTTGCGTCATGTTGGTGGGCATGCCGATCAGTTGCGGAGATTCAGTATCTGTCACGGTGATGGTGTACTCGTGGACCGTCGAATTACCGTGGATATCGGTGAGAGTCATCGTCACTGCCGTCGTACCGAGCTCGAAGAAATCACCCGAGGCAGAGGTCGACGTGTCCGAATCAACACCACAGTTATCAGAGCTACTGTGGGCAGCCCAGGTGGCCACCGCTCCACAGGAACCAGCATCACTCGAAAGATCCTGCGAAGCCGGTGCTCCGGTGTAAGCCGGTGCTTCATCGTCAGAGATGCTGATATCAAAGGAAGCACTGGTCGAGAGACCATTGGCATCGAGGGAGGTGTAGGTCACCGTCGTCGTACCGACCGGGAAGTTGTCGCCCGGCTGGTGGCTGCTGGTGAGCAGCGGATCCGGACAGTTATCGGTGGTGGTCGGAGCAGCCCAGCTGATCGTCGCGCCACAGTTACCCGCTTCAGCGGTCTGCGTCATGCTACTGGGCATGCCGAGGATCTCAGGTGCCTGGTCATCCAACACTGTCACGGTGAACATGGAGGTCGATACTTTTCCAAAGCTATCGGTCGCAGTGTAAGTCACCTCAGTAGTTCCGAGATCGAAGGCAGAACCGCTCGCGATATCGGACACTGCGCTGATCTGACCGTCGCAGAAATCTTCCGCTACTGGCAACTCTGCCCAGTTCACCAGAGCAGTGCAACTACCGATCTCCGCGGGGATCTGCAGGTTATTCGGCAATCCTGTAATCGCTCCTGGAGGATCATTGTGGAACTCGTCACAGGGATCGATGAGCACGATCTCCACCACCACGCTGGCGATGAAGAACTGGAGATCCTCTGGATCCGCTGAAAGATCGAAACTGGTCGGAGTGATTCTCAGACCCAGCGACTCGAGAGATGCTGCCGTCCAGGCGTTGGTCACGAAACTGGAACCGGAGAGGCTCGAGCATTGCTGACCATCCTTCGTCGGGATCTGGCTGGAAAACAGCGGACTCCAACCAGTTCCAGCAGAACCATGCTCTACCAGAACATCGACGGGGATCAACTCGAGAGTGGATTGCGCGCGACAATAGACCTTGACGGAGATTTCTTTGATTTCTCGATCTCCAGGGAGAGTCCAGACATCTCCCACCGCGGTATGAAACATCCCCACATCAATTCCCGCGGGGGGAAGGCTGACGGAGGTAGTGTATACGGAGTGAGTCTCGCCAGAGGCACCCCCCGCAACATCACAATCACAGGGAGCCGTCTGATTGATCGTTTGACCAAAGGAACCCGGGTCGCCCACATTCGATTGATTGTTCCACTCAGCCGAGGATGCGGCTTCGGTGCCGAACAACCGGACAGGATAAGTGACTTCTGTTTGTGCCAACAGCAGAGGACTGCTACTGGTGATCACCAGCAGTAGAACAACAACAGTTGTGAGAAGTCGCGAATTGAAAGCTAGCATTTCAGCTCCTACTTGGTTCCTCGGAATAAAATCCAATTTCATGTTTCAATGGTTCGACAACTTTGGTCGATACCGCATGGCAAAGGTCGCCCAGCCACAATGTCAATTTCACCACAATGTCAATTTCAGCACATTGTCAATTCCAGCAGGAGTTCTGCCTGCTTGATTTCATCTTGATTTCCACACGAGGGATTCACCGCTCAGTGATCATGAGTAGTGTCAGAACTACTCCGTGCATCACTTCGTCGAGATGAATTCCCCGAGCATCTAACAATCATGCATTCCGAATCACAAAGTCCACCAGGCTTTTGAGTTACTTCGACCCAGTGATGATCAAAGACGGACCAGTTTGTCGTGAAACCCAGAAGAACTCCGGGGGATAACCCCCCTGCTAAGTTGGAATGTTACACCCTTCAACAGAACCACTTCGATATGAATTATGCAAGAGTGCTGGCTACCACGAGAAACTGTGCAACGTCATCGTCATAAGTCAGGTTCGACCATCGGAAGTAATTCCCCGATCACATTACTTAGATGACCACAATGATTCAGTCCAGACCTTGTCTGTGCGAAGACCAGAACTGAACTTTCCTGACTATGAAAACCCTCCAATCCCTCGAGAAGGGGAAGGGCATCATGGTCAAGAGATGATCCATCGACACCCTCGTGGGTGCTTGCGGATCCGCAGGATGGAGGCAACGTCAGACGGGATCCGGCGCGCACGGTGAGCCCCTTGAAATCTGGCAGCGACCGCCCCATATTGAATCGACCCCATCTTCCGCCTGAGGAGTTCAACAGTGGCATCCAACTCGACACGGCCGAGACCGGCTCTCCGCAAGATCCTCGTGTTGGTCGCCATCATCTCGATCCTGGCACTGGTCCGCATCCCGCTGGGGATTGGCATCGCGATGCTTCACTACAGCAATACCCCTGACTTCGGCAGCTACCTGAGCCCGTATCCCGTTTCAGAGCCACTGCCTGCGGAGTGGTGGCCCGTCGCTCGACTGCTGGCCGGGGAAGAGGGATGGACCATCGGTGAAGTCGACCCTTTCAGCCTCACCGAGGATGATCCCAACTTCCTGATAGATATCTGTGCCCAGCAGATCCAGCTATTCCATGGGGATCAATTACTGCTCGATCTCGAACAGGAAATTGCCTTCGCCTTCGACCGAGAGAGCGGGGAGCGCCTCGGCTTCGGCGCACGAACGGTGCGCTGCCAGAGTGCCCCGGAGATGCGCGCAGCCGTGCGGATCTGGGTGTAGACCCCGCAAGAACTGCTGCTACCTGTTTCTGGATCGATCTTCTTCGATGCCATGGTGGTGGCCGGGAGCGGTGACGACCGCCTCGAGATCGTCGAGTATGCCGGGAGAGAGGGGCCGCCAGCGATTCCTCGACAGGATCTGTTACCTGCACCGTGGCGGCTCGTCGCCGGCTTGCTTCACCCCGCCGACCCCATCTCCAGCGACGGACTCGCCCATCGCTTCCACAGAAGAATTAGCACCAACTCGTGGGGGAAGAGCGGGGGGAGGGGCAGATCGACGGAAGAGTCGTGAGTTCCATCATCTGTGACTCGCCGATTCCATCTCATCGAGCCGTTTACGGATCTCGGCAATCTGCTGGGGGGTCGACTGCTGCAGCGAAAGCGCCTGCAGAACCAGTTCTCCTGGTGAGTTACGGAACACCTGACGAATGAGAGACTTCAGCATCCCCTGCTGGGTCTCTTCACGAGGCTTCGCCACTCGATAGACCTGCGGTCGCACCGAGGTATCACGCACCAACAGTTCCTTGGAAATCATGATCTGCATAAACTTGAGAACGGTGGTATAGCCGATCTTCCGCTGGCTGCTCAGGTGGTCAAAGACCTGCCGCACTGTCGCCGATTCCAGCTGCCAGATGGCGTCGAGGATGCTGCACTCCGCGGCGGTCGGTGATTTGGCGACTTTGGTGTGCATCGACGCGCTCCCCTGGTACTGCTGGAACTACTCGAAGCCGGACACTGCCGTCCATTCGCGGAGACCGCCGTCGGCTGGCGGGGCGCGCTGCTTCGATGGCACGAGACGGCATGGTACGAAGGACTTCGAGTCATGCAAGAGGACATTACGAAAAGATTCGTACAGTGGCGAAGAGCCCTCCCCGTCAGCGCAGTGGTCGCCACAGTCGCTTCAGGAGCAGGGCAGCGAATCGGGAGTCGGATCGGGACCAGCGCTGCCGACCGGTGGCGGCACTGGCGGCGATCCGGTCACGAACAGCGAGTTGAGGAAGTAGATTTCGTCGGTCAGATTGACGTTCCCCGTGTCATCGGTATCGCACGCCTTCATGCACTGCGGCGGGATGCCGCCTGCAAACAGGTAGGTGAGTCCGAAGATGACATCTGCCAGGTTGACCGAATCATCGCCGTTGCAGTCGCCTCGCAGGAAGATCGGTTGCTCGAGGAAGGTCAAGGTCGCCCCATCTCGAGCAGGTCCCATGATCGCCCCATCGATGATGATCTGATTGACCACCTGGGATGGACCCAATCCGTCGATGAAAGAGAGCTGCCGCTCCTCGCCATCGACGAATCCCGAGGCAGCCACCGAGAACTCGATCCACAAGATGGTCTGGTCTGTACCCGCCGGAAGTTCCTGCCCTGCATAGGGCGGACCCGCATCGAATACCACTTGAGCCGTGATGTATCCGTCGATCGCTGCATCATCCATCTCGACCAGAACCTGCTCGGCTCCGATCACTCCAGCGTCAGTTCCGTCCAAGGTGACCTCGGCGACATCGAGCAGATCTGCGGGGAATTCGAGGGAAAGATTGTAGGCTTCCACCGGCGCACTGAAGGAGCTGAATACAGGAACCGGTAGCGACGACTGGCCGGCGATGGCGACCTGGTCTTCGACGGAGATGGCGAGATCAAAGACGGTGACCGAGCAATTCTCGGCAACGGAAGCATCTCCAGCGAGAACGCCTCTCACCCCGTACTGGTAGTCCCCTGGCGCGGTCACCGCATCACTGAAGGTGGTCGCGTCTCCCGCCAAAGTGGTCAGAGGAAAGCCATCCTTTTCGACGATCAACTCGTCATAGTCGAGCGGATTCTGCCACTCGATGTCGATCCCGGCGGAGGACTGGGCACAGACCAGGTTGATCGGTGCATCGACCTGGGAACCCACTGGAGCCAGCACTGGCACATTGACGGTGGAGGGCGTTCCTGGCTTGAAAAGGGTCACCGTGGCCATCGCATCGCTGGGCGGCTGATCGGTGATGATCCGGTAGTTGTACATGAACCCCCAACGCAACGCATTGGCCTCGGGATCCTGAAAGAACGGTGTGGTCGCCCAGGTCACCCCCGCCGGAGTGACCGCCGAGTTCCACAGTGCGGTCGAAAATGGTTCCCCACTGTGATGCGAGATTCCGCGGTGACCGACGGCGCTGAGATTGGCCTGAGCGGAAACGGGAACGGTGAAGGCACCGGCACAGCGATCCGAATTCATGTTGTAGAGAGCGTAGTCATAGCGCCATTGCCCACCGCCCAGATCGGTGACCTTGTATCCCAGCAGCAGCAAACCCTCTCCCGGAATCCTGACCTCTTCGATCACAACTTGCGGATCATAATCCTGCCACGCTTGAATTCCTGGCTGACCCGCCTGGGTCGGCGAACCTGGAACGAAATTGAGCGGGAAGGAAGCGGGATTATCACTGACGGTGACCTGGCGGTAGGCGACATTGTTATCGCCGTTGCCCCCCTGAGCATCATCGGGAGAGATGTAATGGCCGGAGACGAAGTAGAGGGTATTCGGATTGAGGTCCGGATCGATCAGCGCTTGCGCCACCTGAAGGCGGCGGTCGACCACGGTGACAAAAGGCGGCATCGGAGGATCGACCGGATAAGGGAACTCTCCGGTGTGAGCATTGACCTGAGATCGGGGGCCCAGGTTCGATTGCTGGCCATTGAGAGCGGCAGTATAGGGATCAGAGCAACCGATCCCCAGGGTATCGCAATCGGTCGGCTGGCAACTTCCACAAGCGTTGAGGCTCAACGCACAGAAACTGTGTTTGAGCCATGACACTCCGATCTGCTCCAGCACCCCATCGTAATAGCGATACATCTCCTGTCCGATCACCGGATGGAAACTATCGTTGGCGTGCCACAGCAGTTCCACCGATCCAATGTTGCAGGAGGTGGTTCCGACCGAATAGGCGTAGATGCCATTGTCCTCGCCGAAACTGCCCAGTTCTTGTAGATCGAACAGGAACACATCGGGAGCCTGGGCTAGTAGTGAACCAGAGGCCAGTACCGACCAGAGGATGCAGAGGCGCAAAATCCACGGCGCGCCAACCAAGCCACTTGGAATTCTGAACATGACAGACTCCTCTCCACCTCACCCATCCGGATGGAGCCCGCATAGATCACAGCATCGATCCGCTCGAGCAGATCCTTTGCAGTTCGCTAGTTGGACTTCAGCATCTGGGGAGGCGGGCTGATATAATCGACAAATCGGTCCAGTTGCGAGGACTTCGCCGCTTCCAGCACCTTCTGACGAATCGTCTCACGCATCGCTGCGGCTGATTTCAAGGGTTCCTGAATCCGGGCGGAGAGATTCTCGCCCACCTGGGATATCTTCTGTGGAATGTCGTTGATCATCGGTAATCTCCTGTTCCCCCGAGCCAAGCTCTTTGGAGCGGCTCATGCCGCCGATGCTAGGGTGACCCCGGCAGGGAGGCAAGCCCAAGAATCACCGGATCACTGCCAGGAAAGTCCTGATTTCGGCTGCAGAGGTCCCAGATGCCCCGAAGAAGCGGAAAGAAGTCTTTTCGCCATTTCCCGGTCACCGCACCAGATATACGCCACTGAATGTCGTATATCACCACCAAATAACGAGATAGCGTCGATGGCTGATTTTTCATCGGCACCGGTCAAATCCATCACCATTCGCACCGCCCGGCGCTTCAACTTCTGATTGGTCGCACGCATCGCGACCATCCGGCCTCGATAGATCCAGCCATTGTGCAGGGCGCAGATGGTCGAGGCCCTCTGCAACAATCGGTGGGTGGCGGTGGCAGCCTTCAGGCGAGTCGAACCGGCGACCGGCTCGGCACCGGTTTCGAGCAGGATACAGAGGGTGTCCTGCGCCGATCGGCTGGCCGCTGCCGTCCGATCACAGGTCACGAAAACCGTCTGGGCGCCGGCTCGCTGCGATTCTTCCAGCCCGGCGAGAACCCACGCCGCAGTTCCTGAGGCACTGATCCCCACCACCAGATCACCGCTTCCTACCGCCACCTCGAGCAGTTGTCGGCGAGCATCCTCCGCATCATCTTCGGCTCCCTCGATGGGAGTGGTCAGAGCCGCAGCTCCTCCGGCGAGAAGCGTCTGACGGCGCTCGGCGGGTACCGAAAAGGTCGGCCCCCATTCCGCCATGTCGAGAGCGAGAAGTCGACCACTGGTTCCGGCACCGAGGCCGATGACACGACCCTTCTCCGATGCCAGGGTCACCGCCATCATCGATGCCAGTTGGAGGACACCATCCCGAGCAGCGGTGAGGGCCGCCTGCACCACTGATTCTTGCTGCTCGAAGTGGTTCCACAACTGCTGCGGATCGGACACGGCTGCCGCTGCGGAGTCGATCGCTTCCGTTTCAGGATCGAGCATCGGATCGAGCATCGGGTCGAGCATCGGGTCGAGCATCGGATCGATCATCGGGTCGATCATCGAATCCCTCCACCGGGCCCCTGGATACGTTTCCAGACCCGACCGATCTCCGCGCGAGTTTGTTTCTCCCACGCTTCATGGGGAAACTTCTTGAGCACCATTTCGAGGGCAGATGCCGCCTCGCCAAGACGGTTTTTGCGCTCCAGTTCCTTGGCCTGGTCCATCGCCTTCTGCCAGCGCTTCTCGACCATCTCGAGCAGTTCCACCCGTCGCTGCTCTGGTGGAGCCTCGGGAGGAAGTTTCAGCCCCGTCACTTCGGTCAACAGTCGGCAGCAACTGGCAGTATCTTCCTTGCCCAGCACCAGAGTCGCACGGTCGAGCAACTTGGTGGCGGCCGCCGATTTGCGCGCCAGCATGCGAGACTCCTGGCTCGCCTGCCGCAGCACCTTCTTGAGGGTGGAGGAAGAGATGTTCTTTCCCTGGAGACGAGCGCGCTGGCGACCGAACAGGTCGAGCACCGCCACCACCGTCTCTGGAACTGGAGGACCGAGAGCCGATTCGATCACCTTTCGTGCCCGTTTTCTTGACCAGTGATCTTGTCGGTCCTTTGCTGAAACCGAATCCTCCGGGACCGGCCACTGCATATCGCCGGAAGAATCGGCGGCCCATACGATCCGAATCAACACCACATCCTTGAGTAGCCTTGCGGTCGAGGAGTTGCCCATCTGTTGTTCCAGGTGTCGAGCCGGCCCCGCATTGGTCGGAGATTCGAGCAGCACCAATAACGGCTGACGCAGCTGCAAGGCTCGAGGTAATCCCTGCTCTGGCGACAACCAGGGCAAAGCTTCGGGGGTATCACTGGCACCGAGCAGCGCGGTGCAAAGGCACAGCAGGAGCAGGGCGCGACCGCATCGATCGAGCCGCTGCTGGAGAGAGTGGTCACTACCGGCTCCCACCATCTGAGAATCCACGATTTCATGCATCGGTCGAGCCTCCATCCTGTCGGGCCTATCCTGGTCCCCCTGAAGGTAGCAGGACCATCCCTGCACCGCTTCCCCTTGCTCACCGATCCGCCTGCGATCATGATGAGTGCCTGAACTGCAAATTTGGAACCGCAATCGGAGACACAGCAGACCCCCCTTGGATGCCAAGGGAGACGGAGGAGAAGGCGCAGGTGACGAAATTGATCGATGTGCCCACCACCTCTGGATCGGATCGGGAATCTTCCGCAGGGAGACACCCATTCCTCGACAAGGAGGGGCAAAAGATCCAGGGGTTGTTCGATGAGATCGCCCCGCGCTACGATCGACTCAATCGCCTTTTTTCCTTTTCGATCGATCTGTGGTGGCGTCGCCGTGCAGTCCGCAGCCTTCGTACACGCCCCGGAGACCGGGTTCTCGACGCCTGTTGTGGCACGGGAGATCTCGCGATGGCACTGCTCGAACAGGCTCCCGAGGCCGAGGTGATCGGAAGCGATTTCTCACTCCCGATGCTTCAGGCAGGAAACAGTAAATTTCTCACCACTCGTAGTCCGGCGCTGGTACGAGCCGATACGTTGCACCTGCCCTTCGATGACTGCACCTTCGATGGAGCGATGGTGGCGTTCGGAATGCGAAACGTGGTCGACCTGGACGCAGGGCTGCGCGAACTTCGTCGAATCCTCAAACCTGGAGGACGATTGATGATTCTCGAGTTCACCGAGATGCAAAATCGCTGGATCCGGCCATTCTCGACCTTTTACCAGAGTCAACTGCTCCCACGCCTGGGCAATCGGCTGTCTGGCTCACAGGTCAAGGCCTACAGTTATCTCGACGAGTCGGTGCGTGACTGGCCCGATGCCGAACGGCTGGCGGAGAAGATTCGAAGTGCCCCGCTCCATGCAGTCCGCCATCACACTCTATTCCCCGGCAATGTTGCAGTACACGAAGCGGTGCGCGGGTAAGGAGATCGGTTTGACTCGATACCACCATCTCCTGATCGCCCCTGGAACCAAACTCGATCCTTCAAAGATCGCGAAAGATAGCGCTCCCATCCTCGAGAGCACGGTGATCGATGAAACCCGGCGGCTCAGATATTGTGGCGGCTGGTGGCTTCGGGATGGAACCGAACAACAGGCCAAGTCGCTGCAGTCACTCGCTCTTGAACATGGAATCCCCCTGCGTCACATCGATGCACCACAACCATCCGTAAAGGTCGAAGTGATTCGTACCATCCGAGCGTCTTTCCGTGACGATCGGCTTGAACTGGTCACACCACATCAATCGAGACAGATCCCCATCACTTCACTGCGCGCCCTCGACCTTTCGCTGAAGGCAGATGACCTCGATGAAGAGAAGGACCTCGACACGACTCAGAGAAAAGCTCGAAGCATGAGGGGCCTGGCGGAGGTGATGATGGTCGGATCCCCTGCCGGTGACCTGCTCCAGTTGATCTCCGAAAGCCGACTTGGAAATCCTCGACCTCGATTGACCCTGCTCGGCCCGGACTCACAGGCGTGGTCGATCGATCGCGCCACCGTGTTTCCGGATCTGGCGGCTCAGGGGGCCGCACAATCTCTCGCCAATCTGCTTCGATTCAGCGGAATCCTCATCGGCTCGGTCTCCGCATCCTGCACCACACCAGAAACTCGTGCCCTGTGGCAGGGAGGCGACCTGCTACCCGTTCGGCGCGATTCCACGGTGGAACAGCAATCCCGAACTGAAGCGCTTCATGCATGGATCCAGGACGGGGGTCGCTGGGAGAAAGGGTAACCAACCGTTAGGATCGAGCAATTATTGAACCCGGCGATGATGATGGATTCGACGATGATGGAATCGACGTTGATGGAATCGACGATGAAAGAAGGGTAGCGATGACTGCAAGAGAAGCCGGTACGAAAGAGATCGTCGTCGGAGTCAGCGGCGCCAGTGGAGCGATCATCTCCGCACGCCTGGTCCACTTCCTGCTGGACAAAGGACACCGGGTCCATCTGGTCGCATCCAGGACGGGAAAACTGGTGGCCCACGATGAACTCTCTGTTGCCGAGGGCACCCGTGGAGTTTTTCCGGAGATGGAGCACGAGAACCTGACCGAATGGGGAGAACGCAACTTCTTCGCACCCTTTGCCAGTGGGACTGCACCCATCGATGGGATGGTCATCGCCCCCTGCTCGATGTCGACCGTCGCATCGCTGGCCCATGGGATCTCCGACAACCTGATCAAACGAGCCGGAGAGGTGATGATGAAGGAGCGCCGCCCGCTGATCATCGTTCCTCGAGAATCTCCTCTCGACAGGATCCACCTCAAGAACTTGCTGACTCTTTCCGAAAGCGGCGCGCTGATCGTCCCGCCGATGCTGACCTTTTATCAGCACCCAGGAGACTCGGTTCTCGAACAGGTCGACTTCGTCGTGAGTCGGGTGCTCGATCACCTGGGAATCGAAAACGATCTGTTTCGACGCTGGGGCAGTGAGAGGTGACCCGCGCCATCTCGCGCCCCGCAAGCTGGCTGGGTGGCATCCGCGAATTCCTCGAGATGATCAAAGTCTCTCACACTTTGTTTGCGATGCCTTTCGCCATCGGCGCGCTGTTCCTGGCCGGTCGAGATCGCGCCATCGGCGCGCTGGACCTCGTGACTCTCTTGATCCAGGTGGTCGTGGCAGTGGCACTCGCACGCACCTCTGCGATGTCATTCAATCGCTGGGCCGATCGGAACATCGACGCCTTGAATCCGCGAACCTCTGGACGATCGATCCCCGCCGGCCGCCTCGGAGCCCGTACAGTTCTCTGGTGGACCGTCTGTAGTGCCGCTGGATTCGTCGCGGTCACCGCCACCATCCATCCGCTGGCACTGAAACTCTCTCCGGTGGTGCTGCTGGTCATCCTCGGCTACTCCTGGACCAAGCGTTTCACCAGTTTGTGCCACCTGGTTCTGGGCCTCGGGCTGGCCCTGGCTCCCATCGGCGCATGGGTTGCCGTGCGAGGCACACTGCTGGAAGCGTCAGGTGGCATCGACCCGGTCCCGTGGATCCTCGGAGGATCCGTTCTGTTGTGGACCGCCGGCTTTGACATCCTCTATGCGTGTCAGGACCACCAGTTTGATCTCCAGCAGCGTCTTCATAGCATTCCCACACGGTTCGGAATCGCCACTGCCCTGCGGCTATCGCTACTCCTGCACATCCTGATGGTTGGATTATTGATCGCCTTGTCGAGGCAGGCCCAACTGGGAGTCCCCTTCGCCATCGCCATCGCCATCGTGAGCCTGTTGCTGGTGGCCCAACATCGCCGAGTCAAACCCGATGATCTGACCCGGATACAGGGTTCCTTCTTCACCCTCAATGCCATCATCAGCAGCATCTTGATGATCGCCCTGATGGTCGAAGGTTGGCCCGGATGAATCTGCAAGATCGGGAACGCGAGTTACTGATCAGTAGACCTTCTTGGCGGCAACCGGCATTGCCGGCCAGAAGAGGCGCTCTTCTGCGGGCCACCCTTGTCACGGTGCTGCTGTGGGCTCTGTTCTACCCGGTGGTTCCTGCCGGTCCCGAGATGATGGGTAGTTGTCAGGTGCTGGTCGAGGCCAGCCCTTTTGATGGCGGCGCTTCTCCTGCCCTCTCGGCTTGTCGGACTCTGCACCGTACCGTACTCGGCTGGATTCCTTCGATGATGGCAGCGTCCTGCTTGTCGATCCTATTGATGGGGCTGAGTTGTGGGGCCGCTCTGTGCTGGTTACGACAACAAGATGCCGCCCGCGGAGTGCTGATCCCGTTGACGCTGACGCTCGGCCTCAGCCAGGGAATCACCGAGCTCACCCGCATCGGTGGAGCCACCCCGCTGGCCATCTGTTTGGGAATGATCCTGATCGCCACCACCGAGCAGATGCGAGCGGAAGCGGGACGGGGCCTGTGGCTGTGGGGGATTCTGCTGGGATTGTCGATCGCAGCCGGACCGAGCACGGCCCCCGCTCTGATCTATTCACTGCTGAGTCTCCTCAGCGACCGGGGAATCCGTGCCAGCCACCTGCGTTCCTTGCCCGCCGCTTCGATCGGCATCCTGATCGGAATCTCGTTGCTGTTCCTGCTCGCCAGCGCATCTGCGAGCAACGGGCTGGCGGAAGTGTGGACCGAGTTCGTCTCGAGCTGGCGTCCGGTTCAGCACCCCGATTACTCTCACCTGGGATCGGACCTGCGAAGCGTCCTCGAAGGAAACGGCTGGCTACTGGCAATGCTGGCCATCCCGGGGCTGCTGATCTCATGCCAGCGGCGACCCGGAGATCTTGCGCTGATCCTGACACTGGCGAGTTCAGGTCCCTTGCTCGGACCCTTGTTCGTGGAAGGATCGTCGGCCCCGACCCCATCGATCCCCGATTCGATCGCTGCGGCGCCCTTCATCCGGATGACCCTGACCTTGCTGGCGGCATGGAGTTTGACGATGGCCTACCGACGCCTGGGAAAACATCGCCGCACGACTCACCTGCTACTGTTGACCATCCTGTGGATTCTGGTCGGCGCTTCCCTCTCGATGCGAACGCCCGCTTTAGGCTCCGGAAAAACCCAGGTCGTGACCCAGTGGGCCCGCTCCGTCCTCGAAGGATTGCCCGAAGATTCGCTACTTCTCTGTGGCGGCTCTCCTCTCGGTTCGGTGCTCTCGGTGGTCCAGTCGCACGAGGGAATTCGCCCCGACGTCACGGTGCTCGATCGTGGTGGCGCCATCGATCCGATTCTCCTCGGTCTACCGGTCGAGACCCCGACTCCGAGGGTGCTTCAGGTCGCCCGATCCCTCATTGCATCGGGAAGACCGTTGCTGGCCTTGCCGCTGGCACTTCATCAGGAATTGCTGAGGGGGCGTGGACTGGCGCCATGGGGCCTACTGCTGATCGCCCGCGATCCAACCGATCCCGCTCCCGATGACAGTGGCGCGTGGCAGCAGGTCCAAATCGCCGATCTGCCCCTCGAATCCACCGGTGCCTGGCAGTGGATTCGAGGAGAAGGAGATCATCCCCATGCCAGCGGAAGGCTGGCGTCCGAGGTGGCTGCAGCGGCCTGGTTTGCCACTGCCCGGCGCGACGGAAATCTTCGTGACGGAGGTCGTTGGGCTGGAATTCTCGGATTGCTGGGAGATCTGATCAAAGATCCTGGCGGCACCCGTCGCTGGGCATTGCAGCAACCGGTCGACCTGTTCGGCGAGAGTCCTCGAGACACCGGTGGACCGGTTAACGATCCTCGAAGCGTTGGCTCGCCCGATCGAGAAAGCGACGCTCTTCAGGACTGAGAGAATCGATGCCATCGGTGGAGACCTTCTTCAGCAGGTCATCGACTCGTGCTCGAAGGCGCTGTTGACGAAGCGTCTTGCGCTGTTGCTTCCACTGGTGAAAGCGGTCTCGCTGACGCTGCCACCAGCCGACCGCGGATCTCGATCCACCACCAGGGCCGTTACGCCACGACTCCGCAGCACCAGAATCGCCCGACAACTGCTGCAATTGCTGGCTCTGGATCCACATCAACAGGGCCATCGCCAACAACAATCCACTGCGCTCGCCCGGCAGGAACCAGACCACTGCCAGTACCAGCGCCACGATCTTACCGCTGACCGCCAGTTTCTGAGTGGCCACTCCCTCGCCCCTGCGTTGCCACAGGATCGAATGAAGAATTCTTCCGCCGTCGAGGGGCAGTGCTGGCAACAGATTGAAAAGGAGTAGATCGAGGTTGACCGCCGCAGCGATGGCGATCGGATCGGTGATGGGTTCCGCCGGCCACCGGAGAAAGAAGGAACCGACCGGCGATCCCTGGGAGATGACAAAGGGTAGCAGAGCCAACCACAGGACCAGGTTGACCAGCGGCCCCCCCGAGGCTACCGCCAGATGCGAAAGTGGGCGGCTCGGGATATCCACCGAGGCTAACCCTCCGAGAGGCCATAGAGTCACCTCGTGAGCGTTTCCACCCACTTGTCGTGCCGCTCGACAGTGGCCCATCTCATGGAGGAAGACCGAGCCGAAGAGCAGCCCGAGATAGATCGCTACCTGCCCGGCTCCGCCGAAACGCTCTGCGGAAAAAAACTCGAACAGCGCCCAGACCAGGAAGATCCAGTGCAACCGCACCGAGATTCCTGCGACCTGACCGATACGAATTCCACCGCGATCAAACAAACTCACTCCCTGCTGCTTCGGTCTTCACTGCAAAGATTCAATCGCCAAACTGAATCCCCTGGGCCAGCGGTAACTCCTTCGAGTAGTTGATGGTGCAGGTTTGTCTGCGCATGTAGGTCTTCCAGGCATCTGAACCCGACTCGCGGCCGCCGCCAGTGTCCTTCTCTCCGCCAAAGGCTCCGCCGATCTCGGCGCCACTGGTTCCGATGTTGACGTTGGCGATTCCGCAATCGGAGCCCGCCGCAGAAAGGAACTTCTCCGACTCCTGGAGATCTCGAGTAAAGATGGCACTCGACAATCCCTGCGGAACAGCGTTATGCCACTCGATCACCTGGTCCAGATCACGGTAACGCACCAGATACAGGATCGGTGCAAAGGTTTCCTCATGAACGATTTTCATGTCGTGACGAGCTCTGACGAGTGTCGGCTGAACGTAATGACCCCCTTCAGGAACCCCCTCGGTGACACTCTGCCCACCGTAGATCACCTCTCCGCCCTCCTCTTGAACCGCCGTCAACGCCTCCATCATGTCCCCCACGGCACCCTGTTGAACCAGCGGCCCCATCAAGGTGCTCCCCTCCAGCGGGTCACCGATCTTCACCTGCTGGTAGGCAGTGATGAGGCGCGACTCCATCTCATCGGCGATGTCCTCGTGGAGAAACAATCGCCGGGTCGAGGTGCACCGCTGGCCGGCAGTTCCGCACGCTCCAAAAACCACTGCTCTCATCGCAAGATCGAGATCTGCCCGATCTGAAACCACGATGGCATTGTTCCCTCCCAGTTCGAGGAGGGTCCTTCCAAGACGCAATCCAACCACTTCAGCGACACGACGGCCCATCCGACAGGACCCCGTGGCACTGATCAGAGGCAAGTTTCGATCGGCCAGCATCGCTTCTCCCACTGGATCGCGGTGGGCCACCACCAGGCCAAAGATGGGAGGAGCTGCCATTTCATCGAGGACCTTCTGGGCGATCTTGTGGACAGCCACTGCGCAAAGAGGGGTCGAAGATGAGGGCTTCCAGATCACCGCATCGCCACAGGCGGCAGCGACCAGCGCATTCCAGGCCCAGACCGCAACCGGGAAATTGAACGCCGTGATGCAACCGACAACCCCGAGCGGGTGCCACTGTTCGTACATCCGGTGTCCAGGTCGTTCTGAATGCATCGAGAGGCCATACAGTTGCCTCGAGAGGCCCACTGAAAAATCAGCGATGTCGATCATCTCCTGCACTTCCCCGATCCCCTCGGGAAGGATTTTCCCCATCTCTGCAGAGACCAGTCGACCGAGCGGATCGAGATGATCTCTCAGAGCATTTCCGATTCTCCGAACCACCTCGCCACGGCGCGGAGCGGGCCAGGTACGCCATTCGAGAAACGCCTCTCTGGTGGCACTCACGGTCTGCTGGTAATCCTCCAGGGTGGCCAGCGACACCTTGCCCAGCAGCGACCCATCGACCGGCGAATGACTTTCTAGCCACTGCTCTGAAGGTGCTTTCCAGTCGCCGCCGAAGACTCCAGGGTTTTCCTGCTGGAGACCCAGTGCATCGAGAAATGATAGATCCATTCCGAACCCCTTTCCTGGGGAAGTGGTCGATCGAAGCCGCATCGTCCAGGCTTCGTCTCCGTGAGAGTGGCGTACCCTAGCCCTGCGAAGGGAAGTCGTCGAGGGTTCCCGATCGGTAGAGAATCGGTCAGTTGCTGGGTGCTCTTCCGGGGAGGACTGCGATCCGCGGCCCTCCCATTCGCTGCTGGCCCTCGTGACCAACCCTAACCACACAAAAATAATCGGCTTACGACCCACCCCGCAAACCACTCCGCGAATCACCACTCGGCTGAATCCGGAAAGACTTCCCTGAATGTCGCAAATGCTGACCCACTTTATCTTCAATTTACTCAACAAGGTACTCGCCTGAGGCCATCTGGTTGCTACTATCGGAACATGGTCTGTATGAAGAGAGTGGAACCGAATTGAGTTCCATTTTCCTGGATAGACATGTCGTGGTGTTGGTTTCTACCTGTATTTGGTGAGGACTTTCGGGATTTAATCTCGAGTCACTCCTATCGGATGGATTCCAAGGCTTGGGAAATAATTGTTGTAAATTTCTGTCTTCTTCCGGTGACTTGGAATGTGGTTTCAAACCAGTTTCAGTTTCGGAGAAGCTGACTGATTATTTATTCACACCCTACGTGTGAAGAGAGGAACTCCATGCGTTCTTTGAGTCTTTTGGCGATCATTTGTGGATTGATTTCTTTGGGAGGAATTTCGACCCTCCACGGACAGTCCGACGAATGTGACGTCGCCACCTTCATCGATGTCTCTGCCGGAGCCGGCGTCTATACTGCAGCGTTCGATACGACCACTGCAACAGACTCCGCAAATCCTGCACCGACAATTCCATGTCCAGTACTCGGAGCACTTTCCAATGATGTGTGGTGGGAGTTCACATCTTCTGTCGATGGGATTGCCGAACTTCACACTTGCGGTGTAGCGGGAGACCTCGACACCGATCTGGTCATGTACGAGGGTGCCGACTGCACCACGATGATCGAGGTCGGCTGCAACGGGGATGCCAACATCCTGGCCGGCTGCCAGGCGTACTACAGCCATATCCAATTTGTCCCGGTGATCGGTGGCCTGACCTACAAGATCCGCATGGGATCCTGGGCTGCCGGGGATGCGGGAGTGGGTACCTTGACCCTTGCGCTGGTCGTCCCCAGCCCTGAAATCTGTGACGACGGACTCGATAACGATTCTGACGGATTCGTCGACTGTTTCGATGCGGACTGCGTGGGTAACCCCGCCTGCTTCGAAGGTGACCCGATCACCTGCGCCGACGGCGTCGACAACGACGGAGACGGCACCACTGATTGCGCCGATGTCGATTGCAGCGGAATCGGTCCCTGCGGACTCGAATCTGACTTCTGTGACGACGGAATTGACAATGACGGTGACGGCCTCATCGACTGCGCCGATGTTATCGATTGCCCGCTGGGTAGCCCCGCGTGCCTCGCCGCTGATAACGATGAGTGCGACGGAGCCATCGATATTGGCCCGGTCGCAGGATATGGAACCTACACCGGATTCATCGACACCACCTTGGCCAGTGACTCCGCCAACCCAATGCCGACGATTCCCTGCGATGTTCTGGGATCGTTGAGCAATGACGTCTGGCACAGTTTCACACCGGATGCTGACGGTGCCATCACGGTTCACACCTGCGACGGTTCAGGATTTGACACTGACGTGGTGGTGTACGAGGATTCGTTGTTTGATTGCACCTCCCTGGTCGAGGTCGGTTGTAACGGCGATTCCAACATCCTCGCCGGCTGCCAGATCTTCTACAGCCACATCACTGGAATCCCGGTGATAGGCGGGCAAACCTACAAGATCAGAACCGGAGCTTATGGACTGGGTGTTACAGGAACCAATACCCTCACCGTGGAGTTCTTCTCCATCTCCGCGGAAATCTGTGACGATGGAATTGACAACGACGGCGATGGTCTGATCGACTGCGCCGATCCCGTCGATTGCCCATTTGGGATTCCCCCCTGCGATGCCGCAGCTAACGACGAGTGCGATGGCGCCACGCTGATCGATGTCTCTGCCGGAGCGGGAACCTACACCGCTTTCTTCGACACAACGCTGGCCAGTGATTCTGCCTACCCTGCACCGGCCATTCCTTGCGCCGTGCTGGGAGCCCTCGCCAATGATGTGTGGTTCGAGTTCTCGCCGTCCGTCGATGCGGTCGCCGAGATTCATACCTGCGGAGTTGCGGGCGACCTCGACACCGATCTGGTCGTCTACGAGGGCAGTGATTGCACCGCCCTGACCGAGATTGCCTGTAACGGTGACGCGGGAATCCTGGCGGGCTGCCAGGCGTACTACAGCCATGTCCAGTTTGTTCAATTGTCCGCTGGCCTCACCTACAAGATCCGAGTTGGAGCGTGGGCCGTAGAAACCGGCACCGGCACCGTGACCATCGATATGGTGGTCCCCGGTATTGAAGACTGCGCCAATGGTGTGGATGATGACCTGGATGGATTCATCGACTGCTTCGATCCAGACTGCTACACCGACCCCAACTGCACTTACATTGACGGAGACGAGTGCTTCGTGGCCTTGGATGTAGTCGAAGGGGCCAATCTGATCGACACCACCCCCTTCACCGACAGTAGCGATCTGGCCGATTACGGCCTGTGCCCCGGAACCTTCGGTGGCAACATGGCTTCGGATGGCTGGTACCGCTGGGTGGCGACTTCCGACGCCGATTACTGGATTCACACCTGCGATGCCGCAGGATGGGATACAGATACGATCATCTACGAGGGACCCTGTGATGCTCTCGTGCCGGTCGCCTGTAACGGTGACGACACCGCCGGGTTGGTGACGGGCTGCCAGATTTTCTTCTCGTTCATCGAGTTCACAGCGCTGGCTGGCACCGAGTACACGATTCGCGTGGGATCGTATGGTGCGGGAGGTGGCACTGGCACCCTCAATATCGTTCCGTTGCTGTGCCCGCCGATGGCTGGCTTGGCTTCAACCTCGGATTGTGTCACCGGTGATGTCACCCTGAGTTGGACCGGAAATGCTTACGACACCATCGATATCCTCCGCGATTCGGTGCTGATCGACAGCGTGCCTGGAACCGATACCTCATACGTCGACCCCGGATTGGCGTCTGGTAGCTACCAGTACACCGTCCAGGGAATCTGTGCGGGTAATATCGGTGGCTCCCAGATCATCACCACCAATGTCGCCTCCTACGGTGGCGAGCCTCATGTGATCTTCGCCGTTGAGGGTGTGGACGATATCGACAGTGTCGCTGCTCTTCAGGCGGCACTCGATGCCAATGGTGTTTCCTATGTCACCACCACCCTCGGCCCCGCCGAGTGGGGTTGCCTCGGCAGCGGCACCCTTCAGTGCGCCTGGATGATGACCGGTACCTACCCCAATGATTACCGGATCACCGATGCCGACGGCGCTGCGCTGGCCAGTGCGGTGGAAAACGGCACCGCGGTCTACATGGAAGCGGGAGACCACTGGGGCTTTGCTCACCTGATCACCACCTACGACAACTACGATGGTGTCGATCAGGGATCAGTCCTCGATGGGGATGACACATTCCTCGTCATGGACGGATTCGATTCCGGCTTCGGTCTCGACACCTCCGATCTCTCCGGCTCCGCCTACAACCAGGCCAATGGTGGTGGCAACGACTGGACTGACCAGATTCAGCCTGGAGTCGGCGCGGCCGGCCCCAATGTCGCCCAGATCTGGGCTAACGCTGGTGGTGGATACGGCACGGGCAACTTCTACGCCACCGATGATCCGTTCGGAAATACCATCTCTCAATCGTGGGAGTTCGGTGGATTCGGCGGAGATCAGGTCGACCTGGCCGCACGCTACCTCGCTGTACTCGGCGGCGGTGGCCCTCCTCCGGGAACCACCTTCCAACGTGGTGACTGCAACGCGGACGGTGGATTCAACATCGCTGACCAGATCTACATCCTTGCCGCTCTCTTCTCGGGTGGTCCGGCCGGAGTCTGTGCCGATGCCTGTGACGAAAACGATGACGGTGGAATCAACATCGCCGACGGAATCTATGGTCTCGCTGCACTGTTCAGTGGAGGTCCTCCTCCGCCAGCACCCAGTCCGGGAACCTGCGGCGTGGATCCCACCGACGATGCGCTTGATTGTGCGAGCTTCCCACCCTGCCTCTAGTCTCTAGCGGGTAGCCAACGGATGTCTCTGCGGGAGGCCTTTTCCAGTCGGGAAAGGCCTCCCGCTTTTTTCATCGAACTATTTGCAGTCGCCCATCTCTGACAGCCCGCAGCGATCTGTGTTGCTTCACAGCCTGCTGGAGTTCGCACCACCCTCGGATTGAACTTCTCATTCCTGCCACCTGTAGCATTCTGCAGCAGGCCATTAGTCAGGCACTGCTTGTTAGAATACGATCGATGACATGAAGAGGCTTGGGGCCAACTTGGATGGCCCCAGTCACATTATTTAGTGTGCCGCCAACTATTACATGGCCTGCCAGAGCGACTATCGGTCTGGACCTTCGAGTTCGGTTCCCCCATGAATTCAAACAATTTCAGATTCGTTATTCTCCTTCTCTCCTGGCTCTTGACGGCGACCACCGTCGGTTGGACACAGGTCGTACCCCGAGGATGGCTCACCCCGCTGGCGGGATCCGGGAACAACTTCTTTGTCGATCCCGCCGATCTGCTGGCGGGTCCTACTCCGTTGCAAGGAAGTTCAGCCCTGGGCATCTGCCTGGTCCCGGAACCCAATCCGTGGGGTGTCGATGCTGTCATCGTGATCGACATCTTCAGTTTCCAGAACTGGGTTTACGATGCGGTGACCCTGGACCCGCTGGATTCGATCGTGAATCCAACCCCCCCCGGCTTCTTGACCACCGGAATCACCACCGATGGAACCAATCTCTTCTGGGCGGTGGTCACTCCTGTCGGCACCAGTGACCTGTGGAGGAGCGATCTGGACGGCGCAAATCCTCAGCTACTGGGGGCGATGGGGCTTCAAGGTCCAGCATTCGCAGGGGGCCTCGCCTGGAACGGCTCCGATGGAATCTGGGCCACCAACATCTCTGCTGACCGATACGACCTGATCTCGACCACCGATGGTAGTTATCTGGGAGAGAGTACTTTTCATCCCGATGGGTCTGGCCCTGGCAACGGAGTGGCCTGGCGCTCTGATTGTGGACGGCTAGAGATTTCTCACGGCCCTGCAGGAGCCGATCGAGTCACCAGCATCTCGACCACCGATCCTGCGACCGATATCGCCCTCGCACCGATCGCGGTTGCGAATTCCATATTCTTCATCAACGGAATCGAAACCTCTCGATCCGCTGCAGCAGTTCCTGGCTTCGATATATTTGGCGTCTACTCGATCTGGGTCATCGACAATGGAACCAACAGTTTGATGGTCCTGGAGGGGCGCCAACAGTGCCCCGAGCCACTCGATCCCATCAACGATCTCGAGTACCGAGCCACAACCAACGGCGAAATTGTTGTCACCTGGCAACCGGATTCCTCGCTCGACAGCGTCGATATTCGGATCGATGGGGAATTGCAAGACAGTCTCGATGGAGCCAGCGGTCAATGGAGCGGGATCTCACCGATCCTACCGGCACTGGTGACACTTCAGATCAACGGGCATAGCGGAAACTCATGGACTCCCACCAGTTCCAGTGAACTACTGATTCCCGGCTGTTCTGACGGGTCGATTCAACTCTCACACCTCGATCTGCCTGACTTCTTTGAGCCGGGCACTCCCGTCTGTGGCTCCGGCTTGGCCCACTTTTCGCAATCTTACTGGCGCACCTTCAATCACTGCGAAGCTCCATTTTCTCAAACCGAAGGGATGTGGGTCGAGTCGATTCGAGTGGCAGTGGAGAACTCAGAACCGGGCCCAGGCTTCATCACCCAACCGGTAATTCTTCGCCTCTATGAGGATCCCAACCGAGATTCCATCGCACCCGTGGATACCTTGCTGGAACTCCACGAGCAGCAATTTCAGGTCCCTCCCCTGGTTCAGCAACATTTCTGCCTCAACCTGAACTCACCTTTGGCCGTCGATTGTGGCACCCAGTTGGTCGTCGAACTGGAACTGGTGGATGGAGCCTTTGATGAACATCTCTTCGTTCTGGGATCGAACTCGCAGGGAGAAAGTTCCGCAGGAAATTACTCGGCCGCTTCTTGCGGCATTGCCGAACCGGTCCCCTTCGCTACCCTCGGGTGGGGAAGCGTGCACATCGGAATCGAGCTGATCGGTCGCAATCTCTCGCGCCCCTTCATCCGTGGCGACAGCAATGGAGACGGTTCTCGAAATCTCGCCGATGCGATCCGGATCCTCGAGGTGCTGTTTATCCCCGGTTCGATCGGGTTCGACTGTTCCGACGCGGCAGATTGTAATGACGACGGCTCCGTGAACCTGGCCGATGCTGTGACCCTGCTGTCCTATCTGTTTATCCCTGGAACCCCACCAATCGCCGATCCCAGTAGTTGTGGGATAGATCCTCCGCCACCGGACTCGCTCCTCTGCGAAGAAAATGCCGGTTGCCTGTAAATTCCCTGGTTAACCCCTGCAAGAACTACCTAAATGAACTTTCTGGTCCTTGACCCAGCCCGTTGTCCCGGTAAATTTGACTTATAGGGCTGAATCCTTCTCCTTTTGATTTCTGGGTCAATTGTAGCCCAGGTTCAAATAGGTCTGAGATTATCGGGGTTCAACCAACGGGTCCAAATTCACAGTTTTCGATCTTGAGGTATCTGCGAAACAAGCCAACTGGCTGGGACAAATTCGTCTCCGTTTTCGCTCGGAAGGGATTGGGTTGATGCGTCTTCTTATTCTTGGACTGGCATTCACATTTGCATTGCCAACCTATGTTTACTCACAGCCGGCAAATGATGAGTGTGCCGGTGCGGAAGTGATCCCTTACAGCACCGGGGTGACACTGCAGGCGATCGACACCACCACTGCCACGACCAGTGCGACTCCTGTGGTTGGGGCACCCTGTGCAGGATCTGCCATCGGCACCTGTGAGTCCGATGTCTGGTATAGCTGGACACCTGCTGCCGATGGACTGGT
This sequence comes from Planctomycetota bacterium, assembly GCA_014240375.1. Classification (GTDB taxonomy): domain Bacteria; phylum Planctomycetota; class UBA8108; order UBA1146; family UBA1146; genus QNYK01. The sequence continues at coordinate 144,794 of JAAZXB010000002.1, forward strand.
TCAGATTTCCACCTGCAACCTGGTCGACTTCGACTCCGACATCCTGGTCTATTCCGGGGGGTGTGGACTCCTCGATGAAGTCGCTTGTAACGGGGACGGCGCCGGTTGTGCCGGGTTCTCCTCACTGATTGCTGGATTCCCGGTGCTCGGAGGTACCGAGTACCTCATCCGGGTCGGTGGATGGGAAGTTGGCAATACAGGAGTCGGGGACCTCGAGATCACATTTTCCGATTTACTTCCAGTCTCCAACCTCATTTGCACGCCGGACAACTCGTCCGGAATCAATGAAGTGACCGTTGCATGGGACGAAGACATCTTCTACGACAACGTCAATCTTTACCTCGATGTGGTCGATCCAGCCAACTTGATCGCAACCGTTCCCGGTGGCGGAGCGGGTGCTACGGGTTCGTTCCTGTACTCGCCAGCTGCCGATGGTGGACACTCCATCATCGTCGAGGCGGAGTCGGGAGGCACTATTGCCCCGACTGCCACCTGCACTTACTTCTTCTCTGCCCCCTGCCCGACCACCAACGGTGCGACCATGGTCCCGGTAGCCACCAACTTGCCGCTGGGCGGCGCCGTTTCCTGCAACGCAGCAGGCCTCCACGCAGACAACTCCTACTACCGTGCCTTCGATCTCTGTAACAACTACTCGATCACCAACAACATCGATGTGCGCTGTGTCACCACGGCGTTCGCCTCGACCCCCGCTGCTGGAACCACCACTCAGCCGGTTCGAGTACGCCTCAGCGTCGACACCAACGGCGGTGCTGTCGGGCCGTTGGCTGCGCTGACGCTGGTCTACGAGGAAGAGTTCCAGGTGCCAGTGGTACCCAATGATATCTACAGCTTCGTCATGGGCACCGGATTGGTCGACCCGGACGGAACCCTCGCAGGCACGGCCTCGACCGTGATCGGCTGCCTCGATGGCGAAACCCTCGTGGTCGAAATCTTCACCCCCGACGGACAAGCCGCAGGACACAGCCTGTTCATGGCGATTCCAGATCCTGCTCAGACCAACCCGGCCACCGATCAGATCGGTGCCAGTTACATCTCGGCAGCGGCCTGTGGATTGACCGAACCGCTGGACATGGTCAACCTTGGATTCCCGACCAACATGTGGGTAATGGATGTCGCCTGGGATGACGCCGGACCTTGCGTCTGTGGTGGTGGGGTTTCCAACCTGATCTGTCAGCAGACCCCCGGAACCACCCAGTGGGACATGGCCTGGACCCCGGTCGGACCCATCGGATCCTACGAGGTCGAGATCGACGGAAACATCGAGGCGGTCCTCGATGGAACAGCCACCAGTTACCAGACACCTGCTGTGACCGCATACGAGGTTCAGCAGATGTTCATCACCGCCTATGACGGTCCCGGTGCCACCGGATCGATCATCAACTATGCCGGTTGCGACACCAACACCGCACCCGCCAATAGTTGGTTCGAAGGTGCCGAGGCGATCGCCATCGGAAATACCGATTTCAGCATCACCAATGCGGTGCTGACCACCGGACCCGATCTCGATGCTGCAGTGTGCGCCATGAACATCGGAAATGATGGTATCTTCAATGACCTGTACTACTGCTTCACTGCAGGGAGTACCGGCGAAGTGCTGGTTTCCACCTGTGGCGGCGCCACCTTCGACACCCGTCTTGCGGTTTACACCGGCTGCACCAGTGACGATCCTGCCGGCGTGATCAGCTGTAACGATGACGCTGCCACTGGCGGTACCACTCCAGGTGGAACGGCTCCCGGCAGCACCAACCTTGCCTGCACCAACTTCGCTGCGGAATTGACCTTCGAGGCCACTCAGGGTGAGACTTACATGATCCGCGTCGGAACCTTCAATCAAGCGGGACTGGGCGACGGCACCCTGACGATGAACGACTGCATCCCACCGGGGAACGTCACCGGGAGTGCCGATTGTGCCACTGGCGATGTCACCCTGTCGTGGGACTCCAACCCGAACTTTGTCTCGATGGAAATCACTCGCGACGGTGTCTCGATCGGCAACCCGGATCCAGCGGACACCTCGTTCGTCGATCCAGCTGTGGCCAACGGAAACTACCTCTACGAGATCAGCGGAGACTGTGGAAGCGGTGCAAATCCGGCTCCAATCGATGTCTCGGTACTGACCTTCAATGGCCAGACCGATATCATCCTGGCGATGGAAGGGCTGCAGACCAACGGTGCCCTCGGCGATACCGATAGTGGCCAGGCCCTGCTCGATGCGCTGATCGCCGCCGGAAGAGACGCTGGCATGATCAGAACTTCGGTTCTCGATTACCCGTGCATCAATGAGAGTACCGTCGAGACCATCTGGGTAATGACCGGAACCGTCCCCTTCGACTACCGCATCACTGCCGGTGAAGGAGATGCCCTGGGACAGGCCAGCATCGACGGTAAGAACATCTACTTCGAGGGTGGAGACCACTTCGGTTTTATTCACCAGGCTTCCCTCTTCGATTCGCGTGACGGAGTCGACGATTCCACCTACGACACCGGCGATGGAGATGACACCTTCACCTCGATGAATGGTCTCGATAGCGGTCAAGGACTCGACCTCAGCGGTTTCCAGGCTGTGGCCTACATCCAGGACCTACCGCTCGACAATGAGTGGACCGATCAGTTGACCCCGGCCACCAGTGACGGCAGTGGACCCAATGCTGCCGCCATCTGGGAAAACCAGGATGACGGTCTCTCCGGTGGAAGCGTTCCCTCGCCCGGCGCCGAGGGTAACTACGTCACCACCGTCTTCTACAACACCGACGATGGTGGAAAAACGATCAGTAGTGGCTGGGAGTTCGGCGGTTTCTCTGGAGACCAGACGATTCTCGCACAGGACTACCTCGGAGCGTTCGCCTCTGGCCCGCCCCAGGTGCTCTTCAAGCGTGGCGACAAGAACATGGATGGCGGATTCAACATCGCCGATGAAATCTACCTGTTGGCAGCCCTGTTCTCTGGCGGCGCTCCTTGCGCGTGCCCGGATTCCTGCGACGAGAATGATGATGGTGCGGTCAACATCGCGGATGCGATCTATGGCCTTGCTGCCCTCTTCTCTGGTGGAGCCCCACCTCCGGCTCCGGGTCCGAACAGCTGCGGTCCCGACCCGACCGACGATGCTCTGGCAGACTGTGTTTACACCGGTGCCTGCTAGAGATCGAGTGACAGTGAGTGAAGGTTCAAGTTGACCTATCGGGAGACCTTGGACTGACTTAAAGCCGAGGGGCAGTGAGAGATTCCTCTCACTGCCTCTCGGCGTTTTTACTCACGGATCAGCGATATGAATTGAGAAAAATTCGCGTAGAGAACTGGAGGCGAGCGGCTCGCCGTTGGGTTCAACAACAGATGACGAAACATTTCGGCTAGAGTTGGATCCATCCGATACCTTCGTTGCGAGGAACAGGTGTTCCGAATACGATGCTGTGCTGGGTGTGTGTCAATTACTCATCGTTTCCCTTGATCGCGAGACTGCATCTCGTGGATTCGTACATGAATCCGTTCAGGGATTCGTACAGGAGGTCAATATCATGAAATCGCTCTCCATCGCAGTTCTACTGGTACTGCTCATCTCGGTCTTTCCCGGTGCTCTTTCTGGCCAGGTGGTCATCAACGAGGTGCGCATCGATCAGTCCGGTTCTGACGCCGATGAGTACTTTGAGCTCGCGGGTCCTGCAGGCCAATCGTTGACCGGGCTCTCCTATATAGTGCTCGGCGACAGCTCCGCGGGTAGTGGCTCCGTCGAAGCGGTGGTCACGCTGTTTGGCCAGACGATTCCTGGCAGCGGCTTGTTTGTCGCTGCAGAGGCGACCTTCACCATCGGCGTGGCAGACTTCACCACTGATCTGAACTTCGAAAACAGTGATAATGTGACTCACATGCTCGTCTCCGGTTTCACCGGTGTCGTCGGAGACGATCTGGATACTGACGACGACGGAATCCTCGATTCCACTCCATGGAGTTCCATCGAGGACGATTTCGCCCTGCTGGAAAATCCGATCGATCCCGTCACTGGCAACACCTCAGCCGGTGAACTGGTTTACAGTCAAAACACCATCGGACCCGATGGAACCTTCACCCCCGCCCATGTGGTGCGCTGCCCCGATATTTCGGGAGGCTGGGAGATCATGCCATTTGCTGATCTGGGTGCTCCCTTCGACACCCCAGGATCTCTCAATACCTGTCCTGAAGTTTGTGACAACGGTGCCGATGACGATGGGGATGGAGATACCGATTGCGCCGATCTCGATTGCGCAGGGGACCCTAGCTGCGCCCCCACTCCACCCAACGATGATTGCACCACAGCCACTGCGCTGATCGAGGGTGTCTTTGGTTTCACCACCCTTGGGTCCTCCACCGACGGCCCGACCAACTGCGGTGGCAGTTTGCTCAACGATATCTGGTTCCTCTACACGGCGTCCTGTAGCGGTACCGTCACCTTTTCCACCTGCAACACAACCAACTTCAATCCGCAGATGGCCATCTACCCCGGTAGCAGCCCCTGCCCTCCGGCAGTCGATTCCTTCCTCGCCTGCGATGCAGGAAGTTGTAGTGGCTCTGGTGAACCGGAAATCTTCCTCGATGCCATTGCCGGTGAGGACTACTTGATCCAGATCGGTGGATTCAACGGAGAACGCGGCGACGGGACACTGACCATCAGCTGTCCACCTGCAGATTGTCATCAGTTCCCCAACCCCAACATCGAGTATGGCGGATTCGTCGGGACCTTGGTGAGCAATGCTCCGGCCGCTCCCATCACCGATACAGCACCCGCCTTCGACCTGATCGACGTCACCAGCGGTGGTACGATTGCCGATCTGGACGTGGGCGTCGAGATCACCCACGCATTCATCGGGAATCTCGACATCGATGTGGTAGCACCGTCTCAGACACAGATCCGTCTCTATCAGAATGAAACCAATTCCGATGATGACATGTCACTCATCTTTGACGATGAGGGTGTTGCTTACGGCAGCGTGACCACCTGGAGCGGCTCTCGAATGCAACCGTATGAGTTGTCGCAGGGCACCGGCTCCCTCGCCAACTTTGACGGGGAACCCGCCAACGGAACCTGGGGAATCATCATCGCCGACACCTTCCCGGGATCCGCTGGAGGTACTCTGGACCAGTGGTTCCTGCAGATCAGCCAGCCACTGGCGATCCCCGATGGAACCTCCTTCTCCGAGAACCAGATCCTCATCGATCCGACCGATACCACGGGAATTCTTGACCTCGATATCGACATCGACATCACCCATGGCGATGCATCCGATCTCGAGGTCGATCTGGTCTCCCCTCAGGGGACCTCGATCCGACTGCACGACCATGGGGCTGGAACCGATCTGCTGGGACGCTTCGACGATGCCACCGGCTCCAACGACGGCTTCGGCGGACTGATCCCCTCGGGCCCTGGAACACTGGCTGACTTTGACGGTGAAGCGGTGGGAGGCGCCTGGACGCTGACCGTTGCAGATACCATCTCCGGCATCGAGGGCTCCCTCAACGGCTGGGCGCTTCAGGTCTGTCCGGCAGACTGCGCCCCACCGACGGACCTGCTGTTGACCAGTAACTGCGGCGACGGCACCGTCAGCCTCTCGTGGATCAGCAACTCACCCTACGACAGCATCCAGATCGATCGAGATGGAGCCCCCCTCGATACCGTGGCGGGTACAGCCTCCGACTACACCGACCTCACCGCCTCCGACGGATTCCATGACTACACCGTTCGAGGAATCTGTCCGGTTGGAGCGGCTTCCGTCGAGGAATCCATCACTCACTACTCCTACAATGGAGAGGACACCATCGTGGTAGCGCTCGAAGGGCTGTTCGATGGAGGCGATACCGGAGCCAACGATTCAGGACAGGCGATCCTCGACAGTTTGCTGGCGGCAGGGGCCAATGCTCGCCTGATCCGCACCCAGATCGATGAGTACGCCTGCCTCGATCCGCAAACAGTGTCCCAGGTGTGGATCACATGTGGCACCTACCCGACAGACTTCAACCTCACATCGGAGGAGGCGAACCTCATCGCCGACCTCGCCGCTGCGGGTGTAGCGATCTACTTCGAGAGTGCAGATCACTGGAGCTTCAACCACCCCATCTCCTCTTTCGACGATCGAGATGGAGTTGCGGAGCCGTATGCACAGGATGAGAACGACTCGTTGACATCGATCGACGGAGTCGATTCGGGTCTAGGGATCGACATGTCCGGTAGTCAGAACGTGAGTTACAACCAGGATTCCAGTGGCAATGATTACAACAACTACCTGATTCCTGCATCGGCAGAACTCGCAGGTGGAAATGCTGGTCTGGTGTGGCAGTACGACGATGCCATCGGCAATATCGATCCGAACCTGGGTGTCACCACGGCATATCTGCCGGCCACCGGTGCTCCGGTCATCTGCTCCTCCTTCGAACTGGGGGGCATGGGAAGTGCCGCAGATCGAGATGCCGCAGTTGCTGCCTATCGGGCCTTCTTCGGCGGAGGTCCGCCTCCACCGACAGGAGGCTTCCAGCGGGCTGATTGCAACGCAGACGGAGCATTCAACATCGCCGACGCCGTCTTCACACTGGCGAATCTCTTCTCCGGTGGACCCGAGAGTACCTGCGTCGACGCCTGCGACTCCAACGACGACGGCAGCATCAACATCGCCGATGCGGTCTTTGCTCTGGCGACTCTCTTCAGTGGAGGTCCCAATCCTCCAGCACCGTTCGGGGACTGCGATGCCGATCCGACCTCCGACTCCCTCGAGTGCGTGGAGTACAACAGCTGCCCCTGATGACAGGATCAGTTCAGAGATGAAAATGCACTGGCGGGTGAGGTCGAGTCGATCTCACCCGCCAGTTTTCTGATACCATGCTCCTGCCGCGGCGGCGACAGCGTAGCCGCAGAGGAAGGGGTGTCCTTGACAGCAACGGACCGATCGGTGACGAGGGATAGTAGCAGTCGTGCCGGATCGGTGACGGGGGCACTGCTGATCTCGCGGCTGCTCGGCCTCGGTCGCGATATGGTGCTGAACATGTTGCTCGGTGCGGGCCCCACCTCCGATGCCCTCCGAGCGGCGCTGAAGATCCCGTCGATGTTCCGTGACCTGGTCGCAGAAGGAAGCGTCTCGGCAGCTTTCCTGCCCTCCTTCGAGGAGCAGAAGGTGACCGGCGGATTGAATGCCGCCCTTCGTTTCTCACGAGCGGCTCTGACCCTCCTCCTGCTCGGTTCCACCCTGATCGCCGTGCTGCTATGGCACTTCGCCCCTGCCTGGATGCAGCAACTGGCACCGGGGCTGGAAAAACCGCAGCTGGCGCTGCAACTGTTCAACGGATTGCTCCCCTTCCTCCTGATGGTGCCCTTTCTTGCCATCCTTCGAGGACTACTCCTGGCGGCAGACCGCAACCGCTCCGCCATGGCTGCCCAGGCCCTCCAGAATGCGACCCTGATCGGCGCAGGACTATGGATGGTGACCGAGGTGCAGACTCCAGAGCTGGTCGCCTCCGGTTGGACCTGGGCGTTCCTGATCGGTGCTGCGGGCAGTGTCGGCATGCTCGCCATCTCCTGTCGCACCGTCCACCCGATTCCACTGCCCACCCTGGGGCTCCGCGCTGCTGGTACCGGCCGATTCTGTCGAGATCTGATCTTCCAGCTGCTGGCCAGTTCGGTCACCTACATCAACTCGTTGATGGCGATCCACTTCGCCACCCTGATCGGAACCGGCGCAGTCACCTACCTCGACAATGCCTTTCGATTTCACTTCCTCCCGGTAGCCCTCATCGGAGTCGCTCTCGGGACCATTGCAGGGGTCGACGCCGCCAGGCTGGTGGCGAGAAAACAGTCGAGGGCGCTGGCGATTCGTATCGGACGGAACTTGCGTAATGCCCTCTTCATCTCACTCCCAGCCGCCGTCGGCCTGGCGATCCTGGCTGACCCGCTGATCCGTGTCCTGCTCCAGCGGGGACAGTTCACCGCTGCCGACACCACCGAGACGGTTGCGGTGTTGAAGATATTCTGCTTGTCGATTCCGTTCGCCTGTCTGTGCCCTGCACTGATCCGCACCAGCATGGCGCTGGGACTACGAACGCTGCTGATGCCCGCATCCGTAGCAGCCTTGCTGGTCAACTGGACACTGTTGACGTCGCTGGAAGGTCGCTGGGGAGTGCCCGGGCTGGCTGCTGCTTCGGTGATCTCCACCATCACCAGCTGGATCATCTTCGAGGTCGGGCTTCGAAAGCACCTGGCACTGCCGAGACCCCGTTTTGCTGCGGTGTTCCGCAATGTATGCGTGGTGGTGGCAGTGGCAGCGGTGACCGGTGTTGTCCTGCAACTATCCCGGTCCCTTCCGGGACCTACTTGGGTAGCCGACCTCATCTCCCTCCTGGCAGGAGTTTCCCTGGGGATTGGCGTCACCATCGTGGTCGGACGAGCCACCGGTGCGCCGGAGGTACGGGCACTGCAGAAATTACTCCGGTCCGCCGTCAGGGTGTTTCACCGCAATTGATTCGACCCTCTGAACACCGGTTGGCACTGCGGGAGAGGGTCGATCAGGTGACCGAGAGTGACTGGCTGGCCCCATCTTCACCGGGCCAGATGGGTGGTTCTGGGATCGCCTCGGATAAGATGGATCGCTTCTCCAGCAACCGAGGTCCCAGCGTCACCGAAGCGATGATCTCGGCGATCTGCACGCCGGCGGTACCATCTCCATACGGGTTGACCATCCCCTCGAGAGACGCACGGAATCGTGGATCACGCACCTGGCGAATCCCTTCGAGGATGGCGGCCTCGTTCGCAGGGACATCGATGATGCAGCGACTTCGCTCCCGGCCCTGTTGCCTGCGACCGATGTTGAGGGTCGGCAATTTCAAGGCAGGAGCCTCCATGATGCCACTCGAAGAGTTGCCCACGATGGCACAGGCGTGTTCCAGCAACGACCAGTACAGGCGGTGCTCCAGGTTCACGTGAATCCGAGCATCCTCTCGAGTTTCACAAAATCGTCTGGCACGATCACGGATCGCGCGACTTCCGGCATCGGAATTGGGAAAGCAAAATACGATGGGACCGGAGACCTGTTCGATGGCCGTGAAGAATGGATCCGTTTCCTTGCTGACTTGCTCGTCGAGCGTCACCGGATGCCAGACCACCACCAGCGGCGGTACGTCGAGACAGAGATCGATCCGTTCACACAACTCCTCTGCCGAAGGGATGTCGCCGCTGTACAGATGATCGATGCTGGGGGCACCGACCTGGTGAACTCTCCACGGCTCCTCTCCCGCCATCAGCAAGCGCCGCTTGGCGGTCTCCGTCGGCACCAGGTGAAGATGTGCAATCGAGGTCAGGGCCTGACGAACGGCGTGATCGACCGCCCCTTCGGAGACCTCTCCCCCCTCGATATGGGCGACCGGAATCCTTAACGATAGGGCTACCGCCGCAGGAGCCAGCATCTCGTAACGATCTGCGATGAGCAGCAATAAGTCCGGTCGCTGTTGCGAGAGGATCTCGGTCAGGGATAGGATCGCCAAGCCGATCGTCTTCGCCATCCCGACATCGGTATCGCTGCTCAGCAGGCACTCGATGCGATGATCGACCTGGAATCCCTCCTGTTCGATCTCATCGACGGTCATACCAAACTCCGGCGACAGGTGGGCACCCAGCACCGCCAGATGGAGATCGATGTCATCGCGATCGCGTAGCTGCGTCAGCGGCGAGGAGAGGTGTCCCCAGTCTGCTCGGCTGGTGGTAAGGGCCAGAACCCTCCGTGGCGAGGAACTCACTCTTCCGCTTCCAGGTCGAGCCATGTCGCCCAGGTACCCGGCTCCAGCCTGCTCTCCACCACCCAGGCGCGGACCCATTCGGACGCCGAGACACCGACCGCCTGCCCATGCTTGAGGATCTGGGATTGCTCGAGACAGTAGTGAGCCACGGTATAACTCCACGCCCTGACTTGCTCGGCACTGCTGGTCGACCCGATCACCTCGAGTTCCCGCTGACCCAGGGCACAGAGACCGCGAGTGGCCAGCCCGCGGGTTCCATCGGTCGCTTCCCAGAGACGAAAGTCGATCCAGATTCGCAAGGGCAGACGGTCCGGCGTCATCGACTGACATGATTCTACGAAAGCAGGCCATGCGTGGATGGTCGTGGAAGAGTCCCAGTAGACCCCCACTGCAGCAAAGGCATCTCCAAGAACCTGCGAGACTCTCGTCAACAGCAAGGCTCGCTGAACCGAGAACCCGATCTCACCCTCATCCAGAGGTGGAGCCGATTCGAGTGGAGCCGATTCGAGTGGAGCCGATTCGGCTGCTGCCGACTCCATCTCGACTCCGGACTCTGGCATCTCGGAAGTCGCCACGTCCTGCTCTTCTTCGGTTGTAGACTTCTGGCAGATGACGATCAGGTGAGAGGCGTGAGATAAGAAAACTTGCCGAGCCTCTGGCCAGTACCAGGCATTCTCGATGGGACCGTCAAGAAGTTCATTCGGAATCGGATGGTCCCTTCTTGAGACCTTGACCACGACTCCAGCAACTTCAGCGATGGTGGTGATTCCATCATCCCCCAGGCGGACGATCGTGTCTTCCCCCAGCAATTCTCGCAACCGATCCCCGATCTCGTGGGTCTGGTCAACGATTTCCGATTTCAATGCAAGTATGGAGATCATTTTCTTGTCGCTTGCCTGTCCAGAAGAAGACGGTCAAAGAGCCGCCCTTCGGTATCAAATGCAGAGAGTTCCATCTGGTCGCCGTTGACATTCACCATCATGAAATGATGTCCGACTCGCTTGTTGGAACTGAACCAGGTCCTGTTGGGAGCAAAGTTCTCGAGGCTTCCTCCGCCTCCACCCGTGGTGATGTAAACCACGCCCTTGCCATTTCCGACGGTTTTCCCGCCTTCAATCGGCCAGGTCCGTTCGTACAGATGAATGTGCCCGTTGAAGACAACATCGACATGGTACTTCTCATAGATCGGCACCAGGTATTCCTGCACCGGGGGATAGCCCTGGGTCGACGAACCCTTCCAGGTATCGCCGTAGTCATTCTCATCCGAACTCCAGGCGGGGTGATGATGATAGACCACCTTCCAGGTCGCATCGCTGGCTGCGAGGGCTCCCTCGAGCCATGTCACCTGGTCACAGTTCGCAGTGATGGTCTTGTTGGTATCGAGTACGAAAAAATCGGTATTACCCCACCGATACTGGTAGTGATATTCGGGATCCGGCATCGTGAAGTAGTCGTAGTAGAGAGCGGCATTTTGTTCATGATTTCCCAGCGTTGGAAACATCGAGTAGCGGCCGAGGATTCCGGAAGCGGCAGAGAAGAACTCGTGGACCCATTCACGCTTGTTGGATCCAGTTCCGACCAGATCTCCGCAATGCACGATGAAGTTGGGACGATGACCCCACGCCAGGTCGCTGACCGCCTTGGTCACCACCGGATTGTTCTGGGTGTCTCCCACGACCAGGAACCCGAAAGCAGTCTCATATCCCGCAGCAGTCTGGAAGGTCAAGATCTTACTGCTCACCGCTTCCAACGTGTCTCCCGATTGACCTGCCGGTCGAGCACTCACGCGGTAGAAATAGGGAGTTCCTTCTTCCAGATCATCGATCCGCAAATGGTGCAATTTCGCTTCAGGTCCGGTCGCCGTCATCCCCAGTTCCGCTGTTCGCCCGTATTCCACCACCGGCACCGTCGGACGAGAAGTCTCGAAGCACACGGTGATCTCGGTGCGGGTTCCCCACTGGAGATAAGGGGCCACCACCATCGTCAAAGGTGGTCTTGGAGGAGCGGAGGCCACGCAGCCTGGTTTCGCCATCGATACACTCTTCACCTCGGCGACAGAGAGCGCAGTGGTCCACATCCTCAGATCCTGAATCGCTCCGACATGAGGATTGTGCTCGTTGTCATCCTTGTAGGCTCCGATCACCAGCGGTGCCTCTTGCGGATACAGGATCGGGCCCGACTGGAGGTCGCTCTCTCCCACCAGTTGGCCGTCCAGATAGATGCGCATCGCCTTTCCATCGTAACTGCCGGCGATGTGATGCCACTGACCCAGATCCATCGTCTGATCTCCCTCGAGATAGGTCATCCATCCATCTCCATCGTCACTACCTTCACTGGCCACTGCGATGCAGGGCGCTCCTTTACGAGTTCCCACTAACCAGCCCTTCTCGAACCCACCATTATCCTGCAGGCAGCCGAAGATCGAACCCCATTCCATCTTCTCTTCCAGCACGATCCAGGCGCTGACCGTGAAATCCTGGCGCGGAAGATGCTCCAGAACATCCCGATACTGGCGAGCCAGCAGTAACATTCCATTGGCCCCACCTCCCAGCAGCAGCGGCCCACTTCCTCCATCCGCCAGACCAAGGTCTCCCGAGAGTTGCCCCTGGATCTTTCCTTCGACCGAGCCGACAACCCCCGAAGCCGAGATGAATGAATCCCTGAAGTCCCAGCGAAGCGCCGGCACAGGAGTGTCTGCTGCCATCACGACCGTGGATGAGATCCAGACGGCACAGAGTATATGTAGCGAGAATGGGCAATGGCTCGGTCGCATGGAACACCTCCTGGGTCAGGGAAGAAGATGGCCATCACCTCCTCACCTGTGGATGAATGGTATTCGACAATATTGCTGGATCAAAAAAACTTTGCTCCCAGAGCCTCAATCCGGGGTTAAATTTGGACCCATGCCATGGCGCTGGAGCCAAATTGGTTCCCGTCGGCGATAGATTCGAGGTGATTGGATGACGGTCCTCCTGCTCCAGATACCCGCCCTCAAACTACTGGCCCTCAAAATACTGGCCCTCAAAATACCCGCCCTCAAACTACTGGCCCTCAAAATATTGGCCCTCAGTGGCGGCTTGGAACTGCTCCCGCTGGAGCAGCCGCCAGCGCTTCCCGAGCCCGCGATACAGGCCTCCCAGGCGCCCGACGGCGAAACCGAATCCGCTGCAGGCTTCTCGGGTCACTATCCCGCCGGAGTCGCCTGGTGGGGAACCTGGGAAGGGGCCTCCGTGGAAGCCCGTCGCAGCGGCAAGCCGATCTTGCTGCTGTCGGCGGCACCTCAGTGTCATGGCATTCCCGGCATCTGGTGACCGGGGAAACAAGAGATGGATCAGAGTCTCTGGTCCGACCCACTCGTCATCGAAGCGTCACGAAAGTTTGTCTGCGCTCGCCTGGCCACCTATGAAGATGCGGGAGAAGGCAAGTTTCTCGAGGGGATCTACCGCGGCCGCTCGGGGCAGCTGGAGAACACGGTTTTTGTGATACTCACTTCCGATGGGAAGACGCGCTTGAGTCGATCGGGTCGTAGCCCGACGATGGTCTTTGGTGGAGCCGTCGGCTGGGAAGGCACCGTACTGGCCCTCGAGATGGATAATATTGCGGAAGCTCACCCTCCACCCAAGGATCACAAGAGCGCCGCTGGCCCAGCACTTCCCATCGCCAAGAGTGTCCGCCTCGCCGTCAACATCGCCGCATGCGACCGACTCCCGCTGGTGATCAGCTGCGGACTCGATGATACGCAACTCCAGTCCCTTGCAACGGTGGGCTGGAAAGAACCCTACCTCGGACGCTTATGCTGGGCCTCCACCGACGAGCCAGCACAGTTGAAGGAGGTGGGAATCGAGAAACCGTCCGCTGGAATCTGGGTCGTCCAGCCCGGCAACTTCGGACTTCAAGTCGAGGTGATCACCAAGGTCGCCGCCGACGCCGATCCGCAGAAGATTGCCAGAGTTCTCGACCAGGCGCTCGAGACCAGCCGCCGCTCACAGAAATATACCCGCGCCCATGTCGCGCAGGGACAGCGCCTCGGCAAGAAGTGGCAAACCGAGATCCCGGTCACCGATCCAGGTATTCCGCCGCAAGGTCGAGGGAGGCCGGGCCGTCGACCCGGAGGTTAAACCGCGCAAGAGCGCCGCTCAGTAGGCGTCAGTAAGCGTAGTCATCCTGGAACGGCTGCAATCGAGCCGAGGCGGCATCGGCGTGCCAGCGGGCGATCTGAGACAGGTGTGCCAGATCATGGGCGACCCACGCCAACAGAAGGTCGCCAGCGCGCAGCGCCCCGAGGGGGTGATCCTTCTCCACATGCCAGTCGGGATCATCCAGTGCTCCGAGCCATGAGAGCGATCGTTGCCGCTCGTCCTGGAAGAGCCGAAGTACCTCCTGTACCGATCGATCTCGATAGCGGCGCTCATCGACCCAGCCTTGCGGGTCGATGGCGGGCCACGGAGCACAAGGATCCTCGAAAATCAGTTCGATCCTCGCTCGAAAGTCTTCCCGTTCTTCATCGAGCAAGTGCCCGACCACTTCGACGAGAGACCAGTGGTCATCGTCGTGTCGTACTCGTGCAGCCTCATCGCCAACTCCTTCGACCAGAGCCGTGATGGAGGAGAGAGTACGACCCAGACTTCGGGCCGCTTCGATTTGCGGAGGCACTTGTGGATCCATCAAGACTCTCCCTTCAATAACTGCTGCAACACCTCCAGTGCTGACGTTCCGTCCACCGCCTGGCGAATCAGTTCCTGATACCCGGTCGGTAGCATCCGTTGAGCGAACATCTGCTCGATCTGGTTCCACAGTGGATTCCAGAAGCCGTTGAGATTGGCCAGCACCACCGGTTTCCGGACCAACTCGAGTTGATTGAGAACCAGCATCTCGGAGACTTCCTCAAGGGTGCCGAATCCCCCAGGCAGGGTGATGACACCATCGCTTCGCTCCCACATCATCCGGCGCCTTTGCTGCATATCTTCGGTGATGTGGACCTCGGTCGATCCTTCGTAGGTGAGCCCCCGCTCGTGAAAGAAGCGAGGAATCACCGAGATCACCTTGGCCCCGGCAGCGATGGCTGCCTCGGCGAGTGCCCCCATCGAACCGATATTGCCGCCGCCATAGACCAGTTGATGCCCACCCACGCCGAGCGCAGTCCCCAGCGCAGCGGCATCCTCTCGAAAACTGTGATGAGCCTCATCGCTGGAGGCGCAATAGACGGCAACACGCACGAATCCTCCTCAATGATTGGATCTGCGAATTCTCCACTGATCGATGGCCACCGCCAAGATGATGATGTGCCCGACGATCATGTGTTCGACGAAGTCTGGCCAGCCGGCCGCAGTGCAGCGATTACTCAGGACGGCCATCAGTAATGCTCCTGCCAACGTTCCACTGATCGAGCCCTGCCCACCGGAAAGACTGGCCCCTCCGATGACGACTGCGGCGATGACCTTGAGTTCAATTCCAACCGCAGCGGTCGAATCTCCCACGGTCAATCTTCCAAAGAGCATGACGCCTGCCAGCCCTGCCAGCAGTCCCGCGATGGCATAGATCACGATCTTGGTTCGTTTGATCTGAACCCCGCACAGACGGGCAGTCAACTCGTTGGAGCCGATCGCCACGGTGTGACGTCCGAGAACGGTCCAGCGCAGCGCCAACGCTCCCAGGATGGTGATGATCAGCAGCAGCCACACTGCAGGGGGGAGCCATTGTCCTTCGCTACCATTCTTGACCCAGTTGGCGATCCCATCGGTGGTGGAGATCCCTTGAGCATCTTCGGGTCGCACCGATCCATTGTTGGCGACCCACAGCGCCACCCCCCGGAAAAACCCCATCGTCCCGAGTGTTGCGATGAAGGGAGGAAGTCGCAGGCCGACGATGAGGATTCCGTTGTAAATTCCACACACCGCTCCAGTGGCCAGCGCAACAGTGATCGCTCCGATCGCTCCCCACCCGGCATCTACCGCAAGGGCTGCACTGACTCCCGACAGGGCGATCACCGATCCCACCGACAGGTCGATCCCGGCGGAGATGATCACCCAGGTCATTCCGACTGCGGCCAGACCGACCACCACGGTATGGGTCGCCACTATTTGCCATGTCTTGAGAGTCATCGGCTGATCGGGGTACAGAATCCAGAAGACCAGGACCACCACCAGCACTCCGAGAAAGGGCGCCAAAGTGGCGAACCAGTGGCGTGGAATGGTGAACTTCATGCCGCCTCTTCCCCCCCCACTGCGCATACCATCAAGGAATGCTCATCCCATTTCTCGACCTCACGAGGTTCTCCCAGAACCCCGCGGTGCATCACCTGAATCCGATCGCAAATGCCGAGCAACTCCTGCATCGATGAGGAAACCACCAGCACCGCTTTTCCTGCAGCGGACATCTCGCTGATCCAGCGGAATACTTCCGTCTTCGATCCGACATCGATGCCACGGGTCGGTTCATCGAGTAGCACCGCATCGACATCGAGGTGCATCAGACGCGCCAGCGCCACCTTCTGCTGGTTTCCGCCGCTGAGTGTCCGTACTGGCTGATCGGGGCCCCGGGTTCGAATCGAGAACCGATCGATCCACCACTCGACCTGGCTCCGTTCCTTCTTCAATCCAAGAAGTGAGAAGAAGGGGCGAGCCGAGGAGGAGCCGAGGGTCAGATTGGTCGCCAGGGACAGATCGGTGGCCAGTCCTTCTTCCTTGCGATCTTCACTGGCAAGACCAATCCCTGACTCGATGCTACGGGTCGGATCGGGACGATGCGATCGCCCCGCAACCTGCACCGAGCCCGAATCGATGGGGTCGAGGCCATAGATTCCACGGAGCAGTTCCGATCGGCCAGAACCGATCAAGCCGGCGATGCCCAGCACCTCACCGCGATGCAAGGTGAGGTTTGCATGCTGGAGACCGGTTCGTGTCTTCAGATCGCTCACCTCGATCAAGGCGTCGCCTCGCTGGTGGGGAATCCGAGGGTACATCTCGTCGAGCTGACGACCGATCATGTGGCTGACCAGCTGCTCGGTAGTGGTCTCGGATATCCACCCTTCCCCCACCACTTCACCGTCGCGCAATACGGTCCAGCGATCAGCGATACGCTGCACTTCCTCGAGGAAGTGAGAGATGTAGACCACTGCCCGACCATCATCTCGCAAGCGACCGATCACCTCGAACAGATGCTCAATATCCTGGGCACCAAGGCTGCTGGTCGGCTCGTCGAAAACGATGACAGGAGCGTCGTGAACCAGCGCCCGGGCGATTTCAACCAGTTGACGCGCCGCAACGGATAGTTGTGAGACGGGAGTCGAAGGTTGGATTTCACTGCGGCCCAGCAGGGTCAGTGATGAAAGGACACGATCTCTCATGCGGAAAGGAAGATACAATCCAGCGCTGCTCGGCTCCGCTCCCAGTAACAGGTTTTCCTCGACGGAGAGATCCTCCACCACGGCCAGTTCCTGGTGGACCATCGCGATGCCACCATCTCTGGCCTGCTGGGGATTGGCCGGCGAGAACAGTTCTCCCGAGATCCGGATGGTGCCCGAGTCGGGGGTCTCGACACCGCTGAGGATCCGCATCAGTGTCGACTTTCCCGCACCATTTTCACCGATCAGAGCGCGCACCTCGCCCGCCTCGACGCGAAGGTGGGCACCCGAGAGTGCCACTGTCGCCCCGAAGGCCTTATCGACCGCCGTCATCTCCAGTAGTGGAGGTTGCGTCACTCGCCGAGATACTTCTTCAGGGGAGGAGTGAGCAGATCGACGATCTGTGGTTCATCGATGTTTTCACCGGTGACCAGTTTGGCACCGGTATCGACCAGCGTCTCGACCTTTTCACCGCGTAGAACCGCCAATGCAGTCTTGACTCCCAGTTCCCCCATCGCGACAGGATCTTGTACCACCAATCCATGGATCTCGCCGGCGCGCATTCCCTCGACGAGGCCGTCGCTGGCATCGAACCCGACCAGGAACACCTTTCCCGCCATCGCCCTGGCCCTCAAAGCGAGCAACATTCCAAAGGTAGCAGATTCGTTGGAGCAGAAGATTCCGGCATAGTCGCTATCGGCCTCGAGCAAGTTCTCTGCGGCCTGGCGTGCACTCTCCCTTGTCGATCCGGCGTAGCGCCCAGGATCGACCACTTCGATCGCTTCGAAACTCTCGAGAGCCTCGACAAATCCCTGCTCCCGCTGGGTGGTACTGCCCGAGCCTTGCTGATATCTCAACACCAGTACTCGCCCCTTCCCCCCGGTCAACTCGGCGATGCGGCGACCGGCGATCCTGCCACCCTCAACATTGTCGGTAGCGATGTAGGAAGCGTAGTCGGTTCCGGCCACTCCCTGGACCCCGCTGTCGATGACGATGACAGGGGTGCCCCCCTGATTCGCAACAGAGATGGGAGAAGCCAGGGCTCGATCATCGGCGGGAGCGATGACGATGGCACTGATCCCCGAAGCGACGAAATTCTGCACCAGATCGACCTGCTGGCTCTTGTCATTTTCCCGTTCTGGACCGCGCCATACCACCTCGAAGCCGCCCACCTCCTGGCGCGCCTTTTCGGCACCCGCATGGATCGATTTCCAGAACTCGTGGCTGGTTCCCTTGGGGATCACTGCGATCTTGGGGGTCGAACTGGTCACTCCCGAGGTACAGCCGGTCCCCAGAAGAAGCAGCAGTAAGATCCACGAATATCTGCATGGAAGTTGTCGAACACTCATCCTTGGCTCCTCACTGAAGGGCTGATCTGCTCTTCCCGAGTATCCTGCCCCAGCACGGCTCCCGGTCAAGGTGGGCCCGCTCCCCGAGGGGGAAGATGCATGATATCCTCCTCGCTTCGAAGAATCGTGGAGAAGGGAGACAAGATGGCACTCGAGGGTCGCCTGACCGACAAGATTGCGGTCATCACAGGAGCAGGATCTGGTATCGGACTCGCCATTGCGGGCCGATTTGCGGAACAGGGTGCTCGGATCGCCCTGCTCGACATCGATGCCGAGAGCCTGGAAGCCGCACGGCAGCACTTCTCCAGTGCCGGGATCGTCGTCGAGACGATGGTCTGTGATGTAGCGCAGAAAGACTCGGTGGCTGAGGCATTTCGAAGGGTCGATGACACCCTCGGCAGCACGCAGATTCTCGTCAACAACGCCGGCATTGCCCATGTTGGAAATGTCCTCAACACCGAAGAGGAAGACCTGGATCGGCTCTATGCGGTCAACATCAAAGGTGTCGCATTCTGTGCTCGAGAAGCGGTTTCCCGCATGCTCGAGAGATCGGGGGGAGTGATTCTCAATCTCGCCTCCATCGCCAGTCACATCGGGCTGGAGGATCGTTTCGCCTACTCGATGACCAAGGGAGCGGTGTTCACCATGACTCGCTCCATCGCGACCGACTACATGAAGCAAGGAATCCGCTGCAATTGCGTGGCACCTGCAAGGGTGCACACTCCCTTTGTCGACGGATTCATCCAGGACAACTATCCCGGCCAGGAAAAAGAAAAGTTCGAGGAGTTGTCTCAGTACCAACCGATGGGCCGTATGGCCCGACCAGAGGAGGTCGCGGATCTCGCGCTCTTTCTCTGCAGTGATGAATCCGCCTTCATCACGGGGCATTCGTTTCCCGTCGATGGCGGCGTGATGGTGATCTAGGAGGATCGATGAAACTGTTTAGATTTGGAAAACCTGGCGATGAAACTCCTGGAGCAGTACTCCCGGATGGCACTCGGATCGACTGCTCCGCCTTTGGCGAGGACTGGAATGAGCAGTTCTTCGGCTCGGGTGGATTGTCACGACTCGCCTCCTGGATCGAACGGGATGGCCCCACTGCTCCCCGAGTGGCGGATGATGTTCGGCTGGGCGCACCCATCTGCCGCCCCAGCAAGATCGTCTGTATCGGTCTCAACTACCGCGATCACGCCGCAGAGACGGGAGCAGAACTGCCGGCAGAACCGGTGATCTTCTTCAAGTCCACCACTGCCATCGTCGGACCCGATGACGATGTCATTCTCCCTCCCGAGAGCAAAAAATCGGACTGGGAAGTGGAGCTGGCCGTGGTGGTGGGTGCCACCCTCAGCCATGCAGACCGCCACACAGCGGCCAACAGCATCGCCGGATACTGCCTTCACAATGATCTCTCGGAGCGGGAGTTCCAGCTGGAGAGGTGTGGTCAGTGGGTCAAGGGCAAGTCGTGCAACACCTTCGCACCTCTCGGCCCCGAACTGGTCACTCCAGATGAACTGCCCGACCCGCTACACCTCGACATGGGACTGAAGGTCAATGGCGAGCCATTACAAAAATCCAACACCAGAGAACTCCACTTCGATGTAGCGGCGATCCTCTCGAGCGTCAGTCAGTACATGACCCTACTCCCCGGGGATGTGATCTCTACCGGTACACCTGCAGGAGTGGGGCTGGGTCTCGACCCTCCTCGGTTCCTCAAGGCCGGAGATGTGATGGAGCTCTTCATCGAAGGGCTGGGAACTCAGCGCCAGGAGGTGCGCGCTTTCGGCCAGTGATGGTGGACGAGAAGTGGCGTGACGCTCATCCGAGAGCAGGCGAATGCTGGCAAGATCAACGGCATCCTGTCTCCAGGAGATGGCCACCTCTTTCCTGGAGAACGGAGTCGGAACCACGGTGAGTCGGAATCACCGTGATCAATCCTGGTGAAAAACTTCCTCGAGGGTCAGCCACCACTCGTCGGGGGGGCGGCCATCCCTGGGCTTCTGCAGCGGCTCCATGATGTCCCACCATTCCCTCATACGAGGAGCCTCTGCGAGACATTTCATCCTCGCCTGGAACTCATCGTCGGGAGCGTGGTATTCGAAGTAACCAAAGAGCTGGTCACCATCGATAAAGATCGAGTAATTGCGAATCCCCGCCGCTCGGATCGCCGATTCGATCTCGGGCCAGATCTTCTGATGAAAGCTACGGTATCTCTCGACCCCGGATGGATCGATGCCGATCACCTGACCAAAGCGTCGCATCTGCCCCCATCAATTACAGGAGTTGTACTGAGCACAATCCAGTGCGGTTCCTGCCGGATCGGGTCCACACGCCCCGCCGAAGGGTGCCGGCGGTGGAGGACCTCCCGAGAAGAGATACGAGAGCAGGTAAACCCCGTCAGCGATGTTGGAAAGTTCATCATCGTTGGTATCCGAGGCATCCATGCAGTTGATCGCTCCACCGAGGAACAGCGCATCGAGAACCGTGATCGCATCCGCCAGATTGATCAGTGAATCGTCATTGACATCGGAGCGCACGAAACCACCCACCCCTGGGATGAGGGTGATGGTGCCATCCATCCCGACGGCACCGAGCGCAGCGGAGTTCACGACCACCACTACCTGAACCGGTGGAACTCCAAGGTTGCTCGAGATCGACAAGGTGGTCAGCACATCTGTCGACGCTCCAGCGAGAGTTCCAGGAACGGTGTCGTAGCTGGCGATCGCCAGTTCGATGGCTGTTGCGAACTGGATGGTGCCAAGTCCCAGGAAACTGTAAACACAGCCCATCGTGAACCCATCGGTGAACAGATTCACATCGATGAAGTCTGGCCCGGTAGCGCCATTGAGCTGGTCGATCACTGGCCCACCCGCCGCTGCCACCACCGTCAAGATCGAAGGATCATGCGCCGCACCGAAGGAGAAGCCCTGGGTCTCATTGGGGTATCCGGCATTCCCCGGATCTTCTTCGAGGGTGAAGGAAGCATCAAAACTGGCCACCCCTGTCGACTGCGAGAAGCCCACCGCCTGGTCGACGGCGCTGAGGATGAAGCCCGAAGGTGTCAGGGTCACGATCGCTCCGGTCGGAATCACACCCACTGCAGTCCCGGAATCGGTCGAGATGACCGCCTCCACCGGCGGGGATCCCAGCGATTCGGAGAAATCGAGTGGAGAGATCACCGTACCTGAAGTGGTATTGAAGACTCCCGGTAACGATTCGTAGTGGACCGAAGCCAGATCGGTATCGCTGATCATCTGAATCGTCTCGGCAAAGGTGAAGCTGTAAACACAGCCCACCGTGATGCCAGCGGGGTAGTTGGCCGAGTCGAAGAATTGCGGACCGGCTCCGCCATCGAGCAGGGCTACCGGTCCAGCCGGTGCCGCATCGACTGCGGCGAACAGATCAGGATTGTGTGCCAGACCGAAAGAGAAGCCGGCAGTATTGGTCGGGTACCCCGGGTGATCGGTAAACTCGCGCCCGGTGATGGTCGTTTCGAACTGAACTCCGGCAGCGCTGTAACCGGCGCTGACATTCTGAGCCACCAGGCTGAACCCGGCAGTCTGACTGACCGTCACGATGCAAGTCACCTCGGGGGCTTGCTGGCTGCCTCCACAGACTCCAGTCACTCCGTAGATATGATCACCGAGGGCGGCGGATCCATCGGTGAACCCGGTTGCAGAGCCGGCCAGGGTCTGGATCAGCAGTCCATCTCTACGCACCGCGATCTCGCTGTAAGTCTCTCCATTGACCCATGAGAGGTTCACATTGGAACCGCTTCCCTGGCCACAACTCAGTGAGCCTACCGCATCACAGACGCAATCGGGGTCTCCGATACAATCGGGATCCTCGCAGTCGGTCAGCCCATCCAGGTCGTCATCGACTCCATTGGAGCAGTTCTCGGGAGGGGGCGGAGCAGTGGCAGACTCGATCTCCAGTATCCCTGTTCCGCTGGCGGTTTGATTCCACCCACCCACTCGTATGAGATACAGAACTCCGCTGGTCATCGACATCTGGACCAGGCTACTGAATCCTGGGCAACCGGGGCCATCCCCGTTACAGGCGACCTGGGTCAGGGCTCCGCAATCGCCCTGATAGATGACGATGTCAGAATCGAAGTCGATGGTGCCACAGGTGGAAATTGTGTAATCGCCACTCAGGTCCGGAGTGAACTCAAACCAGACATCACTGGTCATCTCGCCGAGAAAACTGCCGGGACAACTGTTGGAGTCGTAAGGGTCAGCACTCTGGGTCGCAGTGGTGGTATCGAGCGTGTTCGATCCGAAAACGGCGACCGCAGCGGAGACACATTCATCTCCCGGAGCCACCGGTACGCAAGCGGGATCGGTGACACAATCGAGATCCTCGCAATCGACCAGACCATCGCCATCATCATCGACACCGTTACTGCAGTTCTCGACCGGTCCCGACGGGGTGAGATCGAGCAGCAATGCGCCGGGTCCCGGATCTCCATTGCCCGGATGCGGGGTGCCCCAGGCACCGACACGGAACCAGTAGGTCTCCCCAGCTGTGACGCTAGCGGTCAATTCCGACCAGTACTGCTGACACGCGGTCGAAGGGTTCTGACTCACATCTCCATTACAGGCGACCAGGATCAGCGAGTTACAAGACCCCGCGTACATCACCAGGTCGGAGTCAAAACTGCCCGGCTGACAGGTCGAAACGAACAAGTTTCCTGACTGGTCCGGAGTGTAGGTGAACCAGATATCTCCGATCATCGACCCGAGACCATCGCCGCACAAAGCCGGAGTGGGAATCGGATCGGTTCCTGTGGTCGCACCGGTGCTGTCGAAGGGATTCTCACCCAGCACCGCCGCTTCAGCAGAGACGCACTCGTCCCCCGCAGGAGGAGGAACACAGGCGGGTGCCGCGGCGCAATCGGGATCCTCGCAATCGATCCACCCGTCGCCATCGTCATCGACGCCGTTGGTGCAGTTCTCCACCGCTCCTCCGCCGCCGCCAACAAACCCGACATCCAGTTGCCCGGTGCCGGTGGTTCCGTCACTCCAGGAGGCGACACGGATCTGGTAGGTCAATCCACCACTGACCGGAATGTTTTCGATGAGGGATGTAAATGTGGAACAGCCCCCGGTATCTCCGTTGCAGGCGATCTGGGTCAAGGACCCACAATTCCCGCTGTAAACCAGTACATCGGTATCCCAGTTGGCGATGTCACAGGTACTGACCGTGAGCAATCCATCTTCAGGTGGCACGTAGGAGTACCAGATGTCATTCCCGACATCCCCGAGGAAGGTACCGCTACATTGGCTCGCATCCGCGGCCGGCCCACCGGTGGTGGCGTTGTTGCTATCGATACTGTTGAGACCCACAAATACCGGCACCGAACCGGCGCAGTCATCATTGGCGGGAGGAGGTCCCGGAGGAGCCTGTCCGCAGACCAGTTCCGACATCCCCACGGCCGTCATCGCAGCCGCGACTTGATCGGCATCCGATTGCGTGAAGGTCGCACCGGCCGCGCCGGTGCGGGGATCATTGGGGGCACTTCCCACCAGGTCGGCGGCGGCCTGATTCATCAGCGTATCCGCCACCGGGAAGGTGGTTCCCGATGTCATGTATACGGTCAAGGCTCGGAAGTACACGGCGATCGCCTTGGTCATGCCAATCGCCGAAACGGTCTGACCATTGTAGGTCTTTCCATCGACGAGCATGGCGAAGGAGTGGTTGAACACTCCACTGCCGATGTGGACTCCGCCATTGTCAAAGGGACCACAAGCGTTCTGATTGTAGAGCGGGTCGGTGGTACTGGGAGGATCATTGAAGCACTCGGGGAACCACATGTCTCGAATCGGTCCCAGGCTGGTCTGTTCACCCATCATCCAGCGGGTAGATCCATCGTTGCAAGAGGTTCTCGGGTTGTTGGGAGTATCCATTCCGCCGCCGGTGGTTCCTCCGGGCCATGGAGTGCCGCCGGGGGGGCCCACTTCCGATGTGTTGCCGTTCCACAGATCGATCGCCTCCCCGAAGATATCGGAATAGGATTCGTTCAACTGGCCCGACTGGTTCTGATAGATCAAGCCTGCCGAGAACTGGGTGAGCCCGTGGGCAAATTCGTGTGCGATCACATCATCCGTGGCCAGACCGTTGCACAGTGCGATCTGATTCCCGTTCCAGATGGCATTGGGGCAGATTCCATCGTTCCAGTGCACGGTGGCGGTCAACGTCGAGCCGTTTCCGTTGAGAGAATCGCGGCCGAGTCCATCGAACAGCAGTCGATAGAAGTCTCCTGCGGTGTCGTATCCCTCATCGATGTCGGTGTCGCCGCTGGCCGAAGAACCTTCCGAGCGAGCCAGGCTTCCCGGCAAGGTGCCTCCCCCGCCGTCATAGATCTCCCGGAACATTGCACTGTGGACCGCCGGCCAGTGATCGAGTAGCTCGCCACTACTGGCGGCAATCAGCACATGCTCGGCGAGCATCTCAGGCCCCTCAACAACCAGGTGATGAGCCAGTACCGGTCGAGGCAGGGGAGCATCTCCCCACCAGCCAGGATTCACCACGGCCAGCTGGGGCTCTTCTGTCTGCACCAAAAATTGCTGCTCGAGTAACGACCCGGCGATCATCAACGCCTCTTCCGAGGTCAAGACCGGCGTCACTGACAACTTCTTGGGTAAGCGAAAGAAATCACCGTTGATGGAGAGCGGAGTTCCATCCGCTTGCAGGTGAACCTTGATCACAGCGGTGAAGACATCCACTCCCAGATGAACCTGCTGAAAGGTGTGGTGAATCATCCCAAGAGAGCATCGCTCGGTCTTGATGATCTTCAACTGTTGCTCGGGATGCTGGATCCCGAAGCGAGCGCCGTGATAGCGTAATACCTGGTATGGATCTTTCAGGTTCGGGGCGACGCCCTCTGGAAACGGCAATGGTTGGCCGTCGACTCCTGAAATCATGTGAACTCTACTCCCCGGGGTCGCGTTCTCGACCACTCCCTGGAGCCACGACTGACCCGATCCAGTCGTTGGAATCATGCACTGAATCAGCAGAACGCACACAGCGATCATGGCTCGCATGGATGCACCTTTCTCATTGGAATTCACGAATAACAATCTTGGTTGGATTCAGAGCCCAAAAACAACAATCCCGTCCAGCCAGACCAGAACTCATCGCCCATCTCCACCTCCTTCGATGGTAGCCACCGCAACTCTCGATGGCAACTCTCGATGGCAACGAGCGGATCCCCACTCAGATCGGCTCCTGGTCGTCCCGCTCCGGCTCATCCGGCAATCGATACCGGAATTCCACCATTTCCGGAGAACCTCAGCCGCCGTCGAGTGGTGCCGCGGGAGACCGACAAAAATCCAGGGCCGCGAGTCTCGCTGGACTCGCGGCCCTGGATCGATGAAATAGGGTCCATCTACCGGTCAACCCAACCCCCTCAGGAGCAGGAGTCGTACACCTCACACCCGAGCGCACCGGGGGTCGGATCGGGAGCGCAACTACCGGTTCCAGGAGGCATCGGGCCGCCATTGAACAAGGCCGCCAGCATGTGCACGGCATCGGCAATGTTCCCCTGGTTATCGTCATTACTATCGCAAGCGTTGGCGCAACCGATGGCTCCACCCAGAAAAAGGCCATCGAGCAGGGTGATCGCATCTCCGATGTTGAAGCTGGAATCGTCGTTGCAATCTCCACGATTGAATCCACCGATCGCCGTGAGCAATACGCTGCCCGCTTGACCGGTCATGTCGATCGATTGCCCATCCACCACCATCACCATGGTGACTGCTGTCGGCCCGAGGCCGCTGGTCGGTGTCAACGTGGTCGAGATGCTATCTCCCGGAGGCGTGCCGGCCAGCGGTCCTGGGACCGTGTCATACTGGACCAGCACTGCTTCTGTCGGTGTGCCGAAGCCGATGAAGGCTCCTCCCTGAAAATCGTAGATGCAACCGACGGTGATTCCACCGCTGAGGATTCCGACATTGAAGAACTCCGGGCCGGTTCCCCCTTCAAGATTCGCCAACGCTGCGCCATAGTCGACTGCGGTGGCCTCGAGTACAGCGGCGTCATGGGCCACTCCCAGTGAGAATCCCTGGGTCTCTGCAGCAGTATCGCCCGGCTCCACGTCCTGATCGATCTGCACGGTTCCTGTGAAGGATCCGACCCCTGTGGAGGAACTGAAAGTTGCTGTCTGATCGACACAACTCACCTCGAAGGCCATCGGAGGAGCGGCCTGAAAGGTGATCGAAAAGGGCATTCCAGAGGTCGGTGCCGAGGAACCGGCTCCGATCACCACGACGGTGGTGGCGGGCGGAGTTCCGAGGTCGCTGGCACTGCTGATGGTGGTGACCACATTTCCGGTCGATCCCGAAAGGGCTCCCGGAATCGTCGCGTAATCCACCTCGATCATCGGCAGTGGAGTCGCGAAGGTGATGACCTGGGACTGATCGACGAATGCGTAGATCACTCCGACTGTGAAGCCATCGGTGAACACCTCACCCTGGATGAAATCCGGTCCTGTGCCGCCATTGAGCGCGGCCAGTGACCCGACAGGAGTCGGGATATAGGGGTTGGATCCCACCACTTCCAGCAAGGTCGAATCGTGACCGTAGGCCATCGAAAAGCCCTTGGTCTCCTCGAGTGCACCCGTGACCTGCACGATGCTGAAGGTTGCACTGAATGTTGCAGAACCTCCGCCCGCAGCGACGGTTTGATCCGGGGATGAGATTTCAAAAGTCTGCCCCAACGCCACAGATGCGGTGAAGAGCACAAACATCGAAACAAAAATACAGGGAATTAGACCACCATGACGCATTGAAACACCTCTTCCTGACACCTGGATCCAGCACTCAGGCCACAAGACCTCCGGAAGGATACCCTTCCGAATAATCAGGGATGATAGTGGTCAGTCCCGAGCGAAATCCGAGCATCCAAACTGTTTATTACAGCGAGCTATGACTTGACTGATAACGAAGAGAGCACCCGAAGGAGTAGCACACTCCGCTCCAGTCTAACTCTTAGGATACCGTTGCAATTGGAAACCTCAAGCACGGGCAATCCACTGTTGTGTATCTATCCTGCAACAGCGCACTATTCATCACCAATCCTGCCCCTTGCTCGAGCGAATCTCTCTCAGGCTATCGCTCTGGATCTCCCAGAACCCGGCAGATCGCCGCACCAATCGACTGACCATTCGCCCGTTGAGGTAAACTCCCGGGGTTCCGCGGATTTTGGCTTTCCTCGCCAGCGCCATATCCTGCCCGATCCGCGTCGAGACCGAGCGGCTCGCCATATCCCTGGTAAATCGATCCGCATCCATCTCCAGTGCAGCTGCCGCATCGGTCCAGCGAACCGCCCCGAGGGTGGCGCGGCGCGGCAGTAACCAATCCCGCATCTCCCAGAACTTGCCCTGCAATCTTGCCGCTTCCAGCGCCTGAGCCCCTCGCATCGCATTGGGATGCTCCGATGTGTTGGGGAAGTGCTTCCACACCACCTCCAGGTGCCCGTTCCAGATCGGCAAGATGGTGTCCTTGAGATACTGATCAAAGCGAGCGCAATTGGGACATTCGACATCGGAGAAGATCACCAGTTGATAATGAAGCCCGCCCACATCATCGATGATGGGATCATCTTTTCTGACCCCGGTTTCGATCTTGGTCTGATTCCGGTGCAGGGTTTCCAGTTTCTCGACATCTCTGGCGAGTTGCCTCAGAGTTTCAGTCTCCTCGCGAAGTGCGCTGGAGTTTGTTCGCTCGACTCCAGCCTGATAGATCTGAAACTGTGCCACGCAAGCGAGAAGCACCACGGAGGTCGCCGCGATCAGCAGTCGATTCGAAGGGACCCCGACGGCTCGGTGTGATTTATCGACGGGGCGTAACCACCAGGAGATCAGCAAGATGGCACCGTTACAGCCGTGGGTCAGCAGGCACAGGTAGCAAGGAGTTCCGATCGCCCACAGCATCACACCGGTATAGAAGATCGATCCCAGCATTCCGAGTGCATTGAGCCACAGAACTCCGCGAGCCAGCCATTGCCGCCCCGGATCGGGAACCCCGATCAGCAGATACCATGCCGCCAGCAGCGAGTAGTAGAGGAAGCCGAGGGCGGCCACCGGAATTCCGTCGCCCGATCGTTGCTGCCCCTCGCCCTCGAACGGCAACACTCCCCAGCGGCTATTGACCACCGAGGCACACCCCTCATCTCCTGCGGCGCAGATCCCTGCGAGCAGACCCAGATCAGCATCCTTCTCGGCGTGGAGCATCAGCAGAGATCCGCTGGTCCAAGCGGCCAGCAAGGCGATGATCCCCGCAACCGTTGCCAGACCCTGTTTGCGATTCATGTCGGTGCCTCCCATATGAGGAGTTTGGCCAGATCTCGCCAGCATATCAAGTCGAGTCACTCGACTGAATCGCTGGATCGGGTGAAGATGTCCGCTGGAGGACCCCACCGATGAAGATCGACGCCCATCAACACTTCTGGCGCCATGATCCTGCCATCCACACCTGGATGGATGAAAAGATGCAATTATTGCGGCAGGACTTCCTCCCCGCTCAATTGCTGCCGCTGCTGCAAGCCGAAGGGATCAACGGCTGCGTGGCCGTCCAGGCCGATTCTTCCCGGCGAGAAAACGACTTCCTGCTCGGGCTCGCGGCAGATCACCCGTGGATCCTCGGGGTGGTCGGCTGGGTCGATCTCCAGTCCGATCAGTTAGAATCTCAGCTCGATCAGTTCTGCCAGCACTCCAAAGCGGTCGGAGTGCGTCACATCGTCCAGGATGAACCGGACGATCGCTTTCTCGATGGAGTCGCCTTCCGCCGTGGGGTGAAGTCACTGCCAGCGAGAAATTTGACCTTTGATCTGCTCATCTACGAGCGCCAGCTCCCTGCGGCCATCGATTTCGTGCGGGCCCTACCGGCTGTTCCGATGGTGCTCGATCACATCGCCAAGCCGAAAATCGCCGACGGGCAACTCGATCCCTGGGCCGAGAACCTGAAGGAACTGGCTCGCTCCCCTCACCTGATGTGCAAACTCTCCGGCATCGTGACCGAGGCCAACTGGCTCCAATGGACCCCTGCCGATCTTGCGCCTTACCTCGAAACAGCGATCGAAGCGTTCGGACCGGAGCGATTGATGCTGGGAAGCGACTGGCCAGTGTGTTGCCTGGCAGCGGAGTACTCGCAAGTCAAAAGTCTCGTGGAACCGTTTCTCCAGCCACTCTCTTGGACCGAAAGAAGTGCCATCGAAGGAGGGAATGCGAGCCGCTTCTACCAGCTCAAAGGACCCCAACAAGTCGATGAGGGGTGAGTTCTCCTAGGGGCACCCCAACACCCCGACACAGTCGAGCAGATCCGCGGTCGGATCCTCGCCACAGGTGGGGAAGGGGAGCGGCGGGGTAGCGCCTCCACTGAAGAGGAAGCCGAGCAGGAAGACCGGATCGGAGATATCCCCCGAACCATCATCGTTGGCGTCGAGCGCATCGACACATCCACTGCTTCCGCCACCAAACAGAAAGTTCAACATTCCCACGGCATCGGAGATATCGATCGAACCGTCGCCATTGGCATCGGCGCGGACAAACTGCTCGATCGGATCATCGACAAAGATGCCCGCAGCATCGGGACCGCCAAGAGCCGCGATCGCCGCGTCTCCCATCCGCGCATCGACGATGGCGAGGTTGGCGCAGCGCACCAGCGACACATCGGAATCGGGCCCGTTGTCGCTCAGCATCCAGACCGGTAGGCCGCTTCCTTGCGAGTAGAGCCAGTCGGGGGCGACCAGTTCATCATCTCCCAGCACCTTGACACCGTTGACAAACAGCGCCGAGGTGTTGTTCTGGTAGTCGACCCGCTGGGCGATGCGAACCCACTCACCGAGGTTCCAGGAGCCCGCGCCAACATAGCCATTCCCTGCGTTGTAGAAGGCCCCATCGCTGCATCGGAGAAACAACTCCGCATCATTATTATTGGTCGCATTGCCCTGCCACAGCGCCTGCAACTGGGTCTGGCTGCTATCGAGAAAGACATCGAAGATCAGCGTGAAGTGATAAGCATCACAGCAACCTCCCCCACCATTGCCGGGGGCGTTGAAGTAGGTCTCGAGACCTCGCCCCGATCCGAAGACGTTGTCGAGCCAGAGGTAGTCCACCGGTTGCTGATCGATGTGGGGGACCTCGCTGCCATCGCTGACTGCGGTTCCCCACTCCACATCGTGAAACATCCCTCGTGGAGTCAGCACCGAAGAACCCAGTTGCGCCACCAGCGCCAGGTCATCGGCGGGAGACCCATCATCGAATCTCCACTCGGTAGTGAACTGGGTCGGATAATTCAGATCGGTGGTGAAACTCCACGTCGGACCCTCGGTCACCTGGGAGCCGAGATGGGAATCGATGCGCCAGAAGTAGCCGGTCATTTCATCGAGGAGACCGGGATCGAAGGTGGTCGCGAGTTGATTGCCCTGGAAGTCGCCGGCACCGAGGGTTGCGGTGCTGCCCAGGTAGACGTCGTAGGAATCGGCCGGATCGCAGGGGAACCACTGCAACAGTGGAGTACTGGAGACGTGGAGATCGCCATCGGCGGGGATCGGTGCGGATGCGCCGGCAGTGGAATCTCCGACCTGAAAGGTCGTTTCCACCGACCAGTCACTCCAACCGAGACTGCGATCGCGATAACGCACCCGCCAGTACACCGAGGTGCAACCAGGCAGTGCAACATCCAGGCAAGTATGGGTCATGTCCGGATCCACCACGGTGTCGATGCTGATTCCAGGATCGACTGCCGGGGTGCGGTACCAGTTCTGGAAGCGTCTCCACTGATCGACCACCGGGTTGTTGTAATCTCCCGAGGTGAGAGACACCTGCCACTGACTCTCGATGTGGTCATGGCCATCTGGGTCGAGGTAAGGACTGGCACTGAGAACCACACCGTCCCCCGGGATCACACCTGAACCGGGACCCGGAGAGAGGGGGATCGGCGTCTCAGGGGAGGTGTTGTAGCGCTGGATGTAGATGTCATCGATGATCTCATTATCGCGAAAGATGTAATCATTGCCGCGACTGATCCTCCTCAAGCGGAATGCTGGATCTGCCCCCGCCTCGACATCCATCAGCACGAATCCCCACTCCGGAACGCTGAACTCGAACTCCTGGTAATCAGCATTGGGATAGAGGCCCCAGTAATCGAGCGATCCCATGGCACTGGCCACGTTCACCATGGTGTGTGAATGGTCGCGGCTCTGGCCCCGCGAGTACCCATGGGTATGACCGAAGAAGTGAACCGATGGCTTGCCGGTCAAGGTGCTGAATTGCTCGACCATGCTGACCATCTGGCTGCTAAAAAGGGTTTCGCCCGGGGTCCAGATCTCCGACTTGTGTGGGTGGTGAAACTGGGCAAAGACGAAATCGATCCGGTCATCGATGGAAGCATCTTCCAGAACCAGAGCGAGCCAGTCCAACTGTTCCTGGATGCGATAGCCGGGATTGGTATCGAGGGTGATGACCCTGACATTGCGATGATCGAGATAATGCCAGTGCTCCTCGTAACCAGCGGTACCGTTGGTCGGCAATTGCAGGTAATCGAAGTAATACTGCGCATCCGCCTCATGATTTCCCAGCGCAGGAATCAGCGGCACATGCCGATAAAGCAGTTTCGCCTGAGCAAAGAAGTGATCCTGCCAGTGCGAATGATTGGATCCGGTCGAGACCAGATCTCCCGGTACCAGTGAGAAGGAGAGACTTCGATCGAGGGGCAAGCCGTACTCCTGCGCGCAGAAGGAAATCACCCCTTCATCGATCACCTCTCGATGCTTGATGCCGTTGCTTCCGTACTGGCAATCGGAATAGGCGATGAAACGAAACGGGCTCTCATCGGTGAGTGGCGGTGGAGTGCTGAAAAAGTGGGTCGCACTGATGATGGTTCCGCTGGTCACCCGGTAGTAATAACGGGTATCGGGAGTGAGACTCGACAGTTCCACATGGTGAATGAAAGCTCCGCCACCGCTGGCGATGCTGGTACCGCTCGACTGCTGGCCAAGGGCACTGGTGAGACCATACTCCACCAGACTCTGGCTACTCACCGCAGTCTCCCAGCCGATCACCATCGAGGAGGGGGTCGGGGACTGCAGATACGGCTCCACCAGCAGGTTTCCGACCTGAGATTGTGCCGGCGTCGACAGCGCCAGCAGCAGTAGCAGCGGAAGTGACCGGGAAGGTTTCAATGAAGCTACAAATGAAAGTGCCTGCGCTTTTCTTCTCATCTTTGCCCTTCCCGGTGGATCGATGCCAGACCGTTGATCGGCGAGCGCCCGGCACCCGTGAAAAGAACGACTCTCGAAGTGCTGGAGCGGATCTGTAGGATTCCAATTCTCCCCATCCACCGCGGCAGAGTCAACTGCTCAGATTGCAGGAGATTCCGGTCTCTTCCCTTCGATCCCGACATAATGGACAATCCGGTTCAGAGGTGACGAACTCAATGGTATCGATCCGAACGAACAGAACACGGAGGCCCCTTCGATGACCACTCTCGAGATCCCTGAAGCGGAATTTGCACGACGCAGAGCCAGTGTTCTCACCGATCTTGCTGGAGCGACTGGACTGGTCTTCGCCGGTACCGGCGGTGGGCTAGAGGAAGACTTTCGGCCCGATCTCAACTTCCAGTACCTGACTGGAATCATCGATGAGCCGGGAGCAGTCTTGCTGCTGGATCCCAGCGCAGTACAGAGTTCTCGCCAGCAGATCCTATTTCTCACCCCGCATCTGCCAGAAGTGGAACGCTGGGATGGTTGGCGCGGCCCGATCGACGCCTCCCTGAAACAGAAGTACGGCTTCAAGACCGTCATGCGCACCAGCCACTTCGCCGGCGCATTGTTGCAATCTTGCAAGCGATCGAAGAAGGCCGCGTGCCTCCACCCCCTCTCCAATCACATCAGCCCGATCGGCCCCGATCTGGAAGTGTTGCAGAAGTTGCAGCAGCGAATCCCGGGACTGGTGATCGACGACAGCAGTTTGATCGTTCCACGACTGCGGGCGGTGAAATCGGAACCCGAATTGGCGATGATCCGTCGCTCAGCGGAGATCACCGAGGAGGGATTCAGTTCCATCCTGTCGATGCTCAAACCGGGAGTCTCCGAGTTCGATGTCCAGGAGGCCGCAGAACATGGTTATCGAAGCCATGGATCGAGGGGACCCTTCTACGGCACCATCGTCGGTGCGGGATTCAACGGCACCATCCTTCATTACCGTGCCAATTCAAAAATCATCAGCGAGAACGACCTGGTCGTCATCGATAGCGGAGCTCGCTACGGCAGTGGTGCCTGTGGATACGGTTCCGATGTCACCCGCACCTATCCAGCCAGTGGGGTCTTCACCGAACGGCAGAAGGAAATCTACCAGATCGTGCTCGATTCTCTCGAGGCCACCATCGCTGCTGTCAAGGCAGGCGTGCAGTACTCCGAACTGGATGCGATCTCCAGAAAGATCATCACGGATGCTGGATACGGCGACTATTACCCCCACGGTGTCGGTCACCCGATCGGCCTCGAGGTCCATGATGTTCAACCAGATCCGACGGCTCCCGAGGGTGCCGTGATCACCATCGAACCGGGGATCTACTTGCCCGATGAAAACTTCGGCGTTCGCATCGAGGACGACATCCTGGTCACTGCCGATGGACATGTGAATCTGACCGGCAACATCCCCAAGACCATCGACGAGATCGAATCCTCGATGGCGAACTTGCAGACCTGATCCGATGGAAGAAGGAATCGCCTTGAATCGAACTGAAGCGAGGGAACTCCTCGACTCGATGATGGAATCGCCCGCTCTTCGAGCCCACGTGAGATCGGTCGAACTGGTGATGGAAGCTTACGCCGGAAAGTTCGGAGAGGACCCGGATCAGTGGGCCATCACCGGCCTGCTCCACGACGCCGATTACGAGAAGTATCCCGATCAACATCCACAGGTCATCACTGGCATCCTCGAAGAGCGAGGTGAGCAAAAGATTGCCCATGCGATCCATTGCCACTACACCCGGTGGGGCTACACCTGTGAGGACCTGCTCGACAAGGCACTCCTCGCATCGGATGAACTGACCGGGCTGATCATCGCTGTCGCTCGTCTTCGCCCCAACAAACTGCAGGATTTGACCCCGAAATCGGTGAAGAAGAAGTTGAAGGACAAGAACTTCGCTGCCGGAGTCGACCGTGAAGAGGTACGGATCGGCGTCGAATTGCTCGAAGTGGATCTGGACGATCACATCCGATTCATCATCGATGCTCTTCGGCCGCATGAGAGCGAATTGATCCTTTGATGCGCTTCCAGTCTCTTGCCTGGACGCCACAGGTCCAGGAAAATGGGCGTGCGAGAAAAGGCTGCTTCACTACTGGATAGGACTGGCTGCAAATGGTTCGAATGGGCTCACTGGTTCCGCTGATCTCGATCACGTTGATCAGCACGCTGCTGATCAACACACTGCTGATCAGCACACGGATGATCAACACACCTGCCAATACAACAGCCAGCGCACTGGTGGCGGTTGCCGATGAACTGGCACCACCTACCGAAGAGTCGCCGACACCCGTAGATTCCCGGTCGGCTCCCGCGCCTCGCTGGTGTGACCTGCCGCTGGTTCGTCCTTCGATTCCGCAGGTTCAATCGACCACGCTAGCGATCCGCTCCGATCTCGATCGTATCTGGCTCCATCGGCTTCAGTCGATGGGACTGGAGCCTGCTCCGCCCGCTTCCGAGGTGGACCTGATTCGACGACTCCATTACACCCTGACCGGCCTGCCCCCTTCCCCCGAACAGGTAGATAACTATCTCGCCGATGACACTCCCGATCGGTGGCAGAGGTTGGTCGATCGACTGCTGCAAGATGAACAGTTCGGTGTCCACTGGGCGCGCCACTGGCTGGACCTGGTCCGCTGGGCAGAAACGGACAGTTATGAACGAGATCGTCTGAAACCAGGGGCGTGGAGATATCGCGACTGGGTCATCGACAGTTTCAATGCTGATATGCCCTACGACCAGTTCCTCACCATGCAGTTGGCCGGAGATGAACTGGATGATGAAACCATCGACCACCACATCGCCACCGGCTTCTTGCACCTGGGGATCCGCGATGACGAACCGGCAGATCCAGTGCAGGCGGTTTACGACGATTTCGATGGAATGCTCGATACCACATGTCGAACGATGCTCGGAATCAGTATCGGTTGCGCACGCTGCCACGATCACAAGGGAGACCCGATCCCGACCCGCGATTACTACCGGCTGTTGACCTTCTTCGAGGGGCTCAAGCCGTACAAGAGTGGCGGTGGCAACGGAATCTCCACCAACAACTTCGTCCGTACTCTTCCGGTCGACCTGGGACGCTCGAATTACCAGGCCACCGTGCAGCAGTGGAAGACCGAGCGAAGTGAGCGGCTGTCAGAGGTCAACAACCTGTTGACCGAGGTGAAGGAACGCTGGGGCGAAGATGTTCTGCAGCAAGCACGGTCCTCGCTGTGGCGAGGCCAGCTGCTGCACCTGCCCTTCTCCGGTGAAGAAAGTGCGTTGAAGGAAGATCGTGGCAGTTCCCGCGCACCAGGACGTCATGGGGAAGGAGTGGTGCTCGACGAAAATGATCGACTTCTCATCGATCGCCCCGTCCAGGACGACTTCTCCATCTCCTTGTGGTTCCGTACCGATCGTCAAGGCGCCGGAGGAAATACTGATCTCCGCTGGTTCCGCGGCACCGGGCTGGTCGACGGTGAAATCGGCGGAGTCGTCAACGACTTCGGAGTCTCACTGGTAGGAGATCATGTCTGTGTCGGTACCGGCAATCCTGAAGTTTTCATTCATGGGCCCCAGGGGATGGCCAACGGTCAGTGGCATCACGTGGTCTTTACCCGCCACCGAAAGAGCGGAGAAATCGTTCTCTGGATCGACGGCAGCCGAGTCAGTTCGGGAAGCGGCGGAAAACAAGCACTCGACGCTCCCCAGCAACTCAGCATCGGCAGGATGTTGCCGGACCACCAGACACTGCAAGGATCGCTCGACGAGATCCGCTTCTGGGATCGAGTCCTCGATGCCAGTGAAGTGCTCGATCTTGCCATCGATGGAGGAGCCCTTCCCGCTCACCAGCAACTGGTGGAGGAGCGTCTCGGAACGGCGGAAGCGCTTCGCCTGAACGCTGCAGTCACGAGGCTCGGTCAACTCTCTCCCCCCACCCGAGAGGAAGTACAGGTACTCTCCGCTCAGGAGTTGCCGACCCCTGCCATCGGCCATGTTCGGGTTCGCGGCACCGCATCGGTCAAGGGAGAAGCAGTGACTCCCGGATTCCCGCAGATTCTCGGCGGCCAGGAAGCCACCATCGTCCCCCCTTCGGATGGTCAGAGTTCCGGACGGCGACTGGCGCTGGCCAGCTGGATCACATCCCCTGACAACCCGAGAACTTCACGAGTCATCGCCAATCGCATCTGGCAGCATGTCTTCGGCCGGGCAATCGTCGAGTCTCCCAATGACTTCGGCAAGCTGGGCCTGCTTCCCCATGACCAGCAATTGCTCGACCTGTTCGCCACGGAGATCGAAGCACAACAGTGGAGCATCAAGTCGGCCATCCGACTGCTGGTCTCCTCATCGATGTTCAGGATGTCGAATCAGTTCGACGAGGAATCGAACCGGGTGGATCCTGAAAACAACCACCTGTGGCGCTTTCGTAGCCGCCGTCTCTCCGCCGAAGAGGTTCGCGATTCGGTGTTAGCGGTCAACGGCTCACTCAATCGCTCCCTCGGGGGACCCGGTGTCTACCCGCCGATGCCAAGCGAAGTGCTCGCCACCGCATCTCGCCCCGGCCAGGCGTGGGGCCGATCGAGTCCAGAAGATGCCGCTCGCAGGAGTCTCTTCATCCATGTGAAGCGATCACTCCTGCACCCCTTGTTACTGGCCTTTGACATGGCAGATACCGATTCACCCTGCCCGGTCAGGTTCAACACCATTCAACCAACCCAGGCGCTGACCCTGCTCAACAGTGATTTCACCGGCAAGCAAGCTCGCCTACTGGCTCAGAAGATGAGCCGCCAAGAAACAACACTGTCACGGCAAATCGAACAGATCCTCTACCTCATCTCGCAGCACCCCCCGGATGCGCAACGAGTCGAGAGGAATCTGGCTTTCGTCGAGAGTTTGAAGACCGAACACCAACTCGATGAGAACCAGGCGCTGGAAGTGTTCTGCTTGATGGCATTCAACCTGAACGAGTTCATTCATATCGATTGATGGAGACCTACATGACCGACCAGCCACAGGCCAAGGGCCAATTTTGCGGCAGAACTCGCAGGGAATTCCTCTGGGAATCAGGGGCGGGATTCACATCTCTGGCTCTCGGAGGCTTGCTCGGTAACGGCTTCTTCGCTGGCCAGAGCCTCGCTGCAGATGGCTTGACTCAATTCAAGAGCCCACTGACTCCGCTGCCGGCGATGCTCGCCGCACGAGCAAAATCGGTGATCTTTCTGTTCATGTATGGTGGTCCCAGTCATATGGACACCTTTGATTACAAGCCTGCTCTTTACCCGCTCGATGGTAAGACCATCGATGTCACGACCTTTGGTCGAGGGGGTCATCGCAAACAGGGTCGAGTCGTCGGCCCGAAGTGGAACTTCAAGCAATACGGAGAATGTGGCAAGTATGTCAGTGATCTGTTTCCCAATGTCGGCTCGATGGTCGATGACATCACTTTCCTCCACTCGATGACTGCCGATTCTCCATTGCACGGCTCTGCCATGTTGATGATGAACTCGGGAAAGTTGCTGAGCGGATCCCCCTGCCTCGGATCGTGGGTCAACTATGGCCTGGGCACCCTCAACGAGAATCTTCCCGGATTCGTGGTGATGCTCGATCAAACCGGCGGCCCCATCTCCGGGGCCAAGAACTGGTCGAGTGGCTACATGCCCGGCCAGTACCAGGGCACTGTCCTGCGGTCGGAAGACCCTCCCATCCTCGATCTCCAGCCACCGCCAGCGCTGGGAGGTGGAATCCAGCGCTCGGTACTCGATCACCTCCGAGCAGAGAACGCTGAACATGCCATCGAGCGACTGGGGAATCCCGATCTATCGGCGAGGATCGCCAGTTACGAACTCGCCTATCAGATGCAAAGTTCTGCGCCCGAAGCTGTTGATCTCGCAAAAGAAGATGAGGAAACCCACGCCCTCTATGGCATCGACCAGGCCAAGACCCAGGACTTTGGCAAGAAGTGCCTGATGGCGAGGCGATTGGTCGAAAGAGGCGTTCGCTTCGTCCAGATCTACTCGGGAGGCAATCACAACGACAACAACTGGGATGCCCACGGGGACCTGAAACTCAATCACGATAAACATGCCGGAGCGACCGACCTCCCCATCGCCGGGCTGCTGAAAGACCTCAAGAGAAGAGGGATGCTCGATGAGACTCTGGTGATCTGGGGTGGTGAATTTGGAAGACAACCCACGGCAGAGTATTCAGAGGGAACCGGACGCGATCACAACGCGTATGGCTTCACGATGTGGATGGCTGGCGGCGGAACCAAGGGCGGAACCAGTATCGGCCAGACCGATGAACTCGGAGCCGCTGCAGTCGAGAGTCCTTTGCAGGTCAAGAATTTGCACGCCACAGCACTACACTTGATGGGGCTCGATCCAAATCGGCTCACCTATTTCCATGCCGGACTCGATCGAAAGCTGGTCGGATTCGAAGATGAACAACCGATCTGGAATGCCATCTCGTGAGCAAATGGAGTCATCTCCGCCTGGATGGTGATTCAGGTCTGAACAGTCGGCGGGTGCTGTTGTAGCGCTGTGAACGACAGTATCATCGCTGGTAAGGGCCTAAGGAGGTCATCATGCCAGATTCATTTTCTCGGTCATCTCTGCTGTTGCTGTGCGGCTGCTTGTTGCTGCTGTTCCTGTCCTTCCCCACTTTCTGCCAGGCGCAATTCACTCCAACCCTGTCGACCAGTATCGATAATCTCGATTCAGCGCAATCGAGTGGGTTCATCCAGGATGGGTTCTTCTTCGAGGGTCAAGAGGGACCCTCTTCGATGCTGATTCAATTCGACCGCGGCTCCTTCGACTTCTCCAGCTATGCTCCTGGACAATCGGTGGGAAGCCTGGTCGTCGAGGTCTTCGTCAGTGTTATTTTCGTCACCATCTCAGGCGACATCATTGCGGATGTTCAGGTGACCTC
The DNA here is from genome assembly GCA_014240375.1 of Planctomycetota bacterium. Lineage (GTDB taxonomy): Bacteria > Planctomycetota > UBA8108 > UBA1146 > UBA1146 > QNYK01. The sequence goes on from JAAZXB010000002.1 coordinate 184,407, forward strand.
GGTCGGTCCCGATACGATGCAGGCGATCGCAGTCATCACCGACATCACGGGAAATGTTTCGGCAGGTCTCTCGCTGCTGGGGATTGATCTCAACATCGGCGATACCGCATTCGATGTGCTCTATACCGATCTTCCCGGAGACACCGGAGCCACCATGAATGTCACCGACGCAGGAACCCTGCCGCTGAGTGGCACTCTAGATTTCGACATTCCGCTGACCTGGACAACGGCTCCGATTCTCACTCACTCCCCATTCGGAGGAGATCTCGTCGTCGAAACGCTTCTCACTTCGACCAGCGGGATCGAGGCGACCTTTAACGAGGTGTTCCCACTCAATGGGGGTACCACTGCGGATCCGGATCTGATGAACCGAGGAGATGCCAACCAGGACGGCACTTTTGATATCAGCGACCCGATTACGATGCTCGGATTCTTGTTCAACAACCTGCCGGTATCTTGCGTACTGTCCTGCGATGCCAACGACGATAACAGTGTCGACATCGCGGATGCTGTCTTCTGCCTGAGCGGACTCTTTGGCAGCGGCGCTCAACCTCCTGCGCCACACGGTGCCTGTGGCGAGGATCCGACTCCGGGATCGCTGAGTTGTCTGGAACTGAACAACAACTGTCCCTGATCTGCCCTGAATGCGGAGGTGTGTATCGATAATTCTCGATCATTTTCGACGGTTCTGGGCCGGGGATTGCTGCTCGTAACACTGGCGGTTTCCTCCCCCTGTTCCGCACAGTTCGACCCATCGGTGACCACCTCCTTCGACAACCTGCAGGGTGGTTTTGCGAGTGGGTTCAGCCAGGACGTACTCTTCCCCGAGGGCAGTGAAGGTCCCACCAGCCTCGTGATTCAGTTCGACCGAGGATCCTTTGATTTCACCGGCTTCGTTCCCGGCCAGCAGGTCGGCGCAGTCGTCTTCGACATCCTCATTCAAACTCCTGTCGTCATCGTCGCCGGACAGATCATCGCCGAGGTTCAAATCAGCACGGTCAGTTCCGATACGATGAGTGCGATCGCAATGGTCACAGAGATCACCGGAAATGTTGCGGCGGGTCTTGCACTGCTGGGGTTCCCCAACCCAACAGGTCAGGTAGCATTCGATGTTCTCTTCACTGACTTGCCTGATGACACCGGCGGCATCATGAGTGTCACAGATGCGGGTAGCCTGCCCTTGACTGGAATTCTAGATTTCGATGTCCCACTGATCTGGACCACCGAGCCGATTTTCAGACACTCGCCGACAGGTGAAGACCTTGGGGTCAATACCATCTTCACATCCACAACGGGTGCTGTTGTCTCATTCGATGAACTGTTCCCAGTTGCGGATTCTCTGGGACCGGAGTTCCAGCGCGGGGACTGCAACACCGATGGCTCTTTCAACATCGCAGACGCCATTTTTTCACTGGATTCGCTCTTTGGCGGTGGAGTGGATGGCAGTTGCGGCGACGCATGCGATTCGAACGATGATGGGAGCATCAATATTGCCGATGCAATCTTCACCCTCGCTGCATTGTTCAATGGAGGCACGATGCCAGATCCTCCCACCCCTGGCTCATGCGGTTGGGATGAAACCAACAACGACACTCTCTTCTGCGCGGTGTACAACGCCTGCTGATCCTGAGACCATCACATCCGCTTCACGGCACATTCCTGTTCCTGATGGAGAATCAGGGGCAGACAGAAAATGAGTCGCAACCACCGATAGTTCCCGCCGGGACACCACAGTCCGGGTAGGGAAACTCTGGTGGGGTTCCACCCTGAAAGATGAAGCTCAACTCCCCGATCACATCCGATAGATCCAGCAGTTCGTCACCGTTGAAATCGAAAGCTGCCACGCAATCGACCTGCGCAGTTGCAAACAGATACTGCAGCATCCAGACCGGGTCGGAGATATCCATGCCGCCATCCTGATTTACATCACCTCGGATGAAAGCACTGCCCTGACAAACGTCGAGAACCCCATCCCCGTTGTCATCCGGTCCCTGGCACTCGTCTGGAATACCGTCGAGATTGCAATCAGTAGAGGTACCCGAGGCCAGGTCCACAGAATCGGCAACGCCGTTGCCATTGCAGTCGGGCGGTGGTCCCTTGGAGATGCTGAATACATCCTCATAACTACCATCGCTTCGAACCATCGTGGCTCCGAGGTTGGATCCGGAAAAGTTGAGCGCCAGTGACCCGAGTACCGATCCTGAGTAATACATTGCCGGGTGATCCAGCGATCCGCTTCCCACCGTGCCGCTCGATCCCATGACGATGTACACGGTACCCTGATTCGGCGACGAGTCCTTCTGGTACCCTCCGTCTCCGAGCGGGTCTCCGTTACCACCATCAACGATGTGGAGTGCGGGGTTCCAGGTTCCACTGTTGCCATCGTGTCCGTCGATCAGAAACGATCTTTCGTAAACATGGCTATGCCCCGACAGCACCAGGTCACAACCTCCTGCCTCGAGGATGGGTAACGCATTCTCTCTCATATCTCTCATCCGACCGCCACTGTCAGCCACTTGGTCCGAATCGTGGGTCCCCTTGGTGTAGGGAGGATGATGAAAGAAGGTCACGATCCAATCCTGAGCAGTGCTCGCGAGGTCGAGTTCAAGCCAGGTCAACATCGGCGCAGTTGTAGAGAGGTCCGATCCTTCCGAGTCGAGACAGATGAAGTGCGCATTACCAAAATCAAAGGAATAGAACGCTTCTGTCCCGGAAGCGACTCCTCCAGAGACTCCATCGGTCGGATTGGTTACCAGTCCGTAGTAGACCGAAGGCATCGTTTCGTGGTTTCCACGTGTCGAGGCAAACGGTGTCTGGATCAACATCTGCTGGTAAACATTGAAGAACGCAGCCTGATACTGGGCATCGGTGCCAGAGAGATAGGCGTTATCCCCCAGCAATAACCACAGATCCGTGTATGTCGAATCCGAATAGGAATAGTAAGCATCTCGCACAAGTGCCTGGCTGCTATTTGCGGTTCCGAAATCTCCAATCGCCCACACACTGAAAGGGGTCGCAGATCCCGGGATGGGAGAAGTTTCGAAGAAGTGATTTGCGGAATCGCCTGCCAGGTCCTGGTCTGCCGTACCGATGGAATAGTAATAGCGGGTATCTGGCATCAAGCCAGTCAGCGCAACCTCATGGTCGATGGTAGTGGTCGATGTAGATACGGAACCTGTCAATGAACCTGCTTCGACCCCGAAGCGCACGCTACTGGTCGTTGCCGTATCGGTTCTCCATCGGACCGTGATCGAATCAGCTGTGACCCTCTGAAGATAAGGACCGCGCAGCACAGATGCTGGAGGCGGCGCACCTTCATTGATGACGACGGTGAGTTTCGGTCGCTCTGTTGTCTGAGTCGCCTCGCTACTTCGCAACACTGCTCCATTAGTTCCGCCGGTCGGCCGGAAAATCCAACCGCGGTTGCTGGCCGGGTTGACCGCCCATTGTTCGATACTGTGCAGTACATCGATGGACTGCGGCCCGGTAGCACCGAGTGCGGACCCGACCTCTAATCCATAATCTTCAGATTGCACGCCAGCAGCGGCTCCAAAACTGTTGAAAGTAGTCGGAGACGGTGGAGACCAGTCGACCTCGATCTCATTGACCGTCGCCGCATCACCGGGGTCAATCGAGGTATAGGAGAGAGTTGCGGATGTGATCACGTCTGAAGGCTGAATCTGCCCCTGCAGTGACCCGAAGATCTCATCAAACCGGATGATCAGGAAGTTCTGTCCCCCGGCATCGGAACCGTCCCACTCGATCACCGAATTGGTGTCATGATTCGCATTTCCCACCGCACCCTGCAGCCATGTATCGGTGGTCTGACTGTGGCTATAAACCCCCTCCTGAAATGTAAGGGTGTCTGCATGCAGGAATGATGTGAACGGCAACAGCAATGATCCGAGGATGAATATGGGAGTGGTACGCATGGGGTAGGTACACCTTCCCGAGTTCCAATGCAGTTTGAGTTTGCCCCTCGATCCAGTGGAACTCCGCTCGGTTCACTGGTCCGCAGTTCACCGGTCCGCAGGAGTCCACGGATGCGGAAGCCCTCCATCGAGGCCCCGAAACCCCAGCAGTAGATAAAGGAATTCGAGGGCCATCAAGTGAGCACCCGCCACGTTGGTAATGGAAAAGAGGTCGAGAGAATCGTCGCGCCGTTGGGTAGTCAACCATGATCTCGCCAGTGCGCCTTTGGCTCGTACTGTTCAGTACACTGGGCGACATTTCAATCGGTTGAAAGTAGAGGCTGTTAACCTATGAATCTGATGTACTTCCATCGTCACCAGTTTCGCAGCGGCATCGAAGCCATCCGTTGGGCACTCGATTCTCTCTTGCCAGAGACCTTCTCCGGTCAGTTCCACTGCTGTTGAGAGAAACGGCTGCTCAGAGAACGGGTGTGCTCAGAAACAGGTGAGCGCATCATCGGTTGGATCGGGGCCAGGAGCGGGGAACGGTGGTGCAGGAGGTGCACCTCCGCTGAAGAGGTAACCGAGTACGCTGATCGCATCGGCGATATTGATATTCCCCGAATCGTTGGAGTCGACCGCGTCTGGACAGATCGGAGCGATTCCACTGACAAACAAGTAGTCGAGAGTCGTGATCACATCACCAAGATTGAGGATCTGATCCTGGTTGGCATCTCCTCGGAGGAAGATCGGGGCCGTCGACCCCACATCCACCAAACAAGACGCTGGATCCGATTCGAGTCCATCCCTCAATGCGAGCAAGACATACTGACGATTCCCCGCAACAGCACCGGTGTCGAGGAAGGAAACTCCTTGTCCCTGCAGGATGATAAGCAGTGACCCATCGCGATAGATCTCGATCTCGTCATAATCCAGATCTCCATTGACCCACGAGATCTGAACGCCACCGGGATCATCGACGCAGGTCAAATTGTTCACCGGAGACGGAGGTGTAGAGACTGGAGAGTTATCAGAGATGCAGGTGGATGGAGTACTCTCGAGGCCGCCTCGAATCGTCATGACGGTGTATTCCAGCAAAGCCTGTGGAGCAAAAATGTCGGTGTACTGGGTGATGGATCCGGGCAGGTTGGTGACGAAAGCACCATTCCTGGTGACCTGGATCAGGTCATAATCGAATGCACCGAGAATCCATGAAAGATTGACACCCGCCGGATCTGCCGGACAGGTCAACGCCTCGACCGGCGGTGGCGGGGTGTTCACGGGTGAGTTGTTGACCTGGCAAAGGACGGGAATGCTCGTGAGCGCAGCGCGAATCGCCACGATGCTGTAGTCGAGCAGCGACTGCGGAGCCAGATCGTCGACAAAGCCAGTCGCCTGGCCGACGAGGTCGATCAGAACTACACCGTTGCGCGAGATCTGGATCTGGTCGTAATCGATGTTCCCCAGCGTCCAGATCAACTGGACCGAGCCCGCGGTGAGAGTGCAGTCCAGACCCACAATCGGATCGGGTGGCGTCGACGGCCCTCCGCCGAGAAGATCGATGACGAGGTTCTGATCCGAGTTCATGACCACCGCAGGAAGTGTGACAGGACTCCATCCACTTCCTGGAAGGGGCGTGGCGGTCACATCGTAGGTTCCTGCGACCTGTCGAAGAGCGAATGCACCCAGTCCATCCGAGTCATTTCCGTGGACATACATCGACTCCCCTGTGTTGCTATCGGTGAGATCAATTTCCACTCCACCCACCGGGGTGGTCCCTGCCACAACCGTTCCAGTGATGGCGATCCCATCGGGCACCATCACGCTTCCCAGATCGACATTGTTCGCCACGTTGACCACTTCGATCACCAGTGGGGCCGACCCGCTGGAGAATTTCGGCCTGAAGGCGATGTCATAGACCTCTGGTTCTACCTGAACGGAGAAAAATCCGGAAGAATTGGCATTGTCATGGGCAGTGGGAATTTCTACTCCCGTGGCACTGATGTAAAAGTCCAGATCGGTCTCCGGGACCGGCTGCCCCGAGGAGTTGATCACCTCACCGGAGACTGTGAATCCATCGGGTAGGGTCATCACCCCCAGATTAGCACCGCCCACCGGAATCGAAATCGGGATCAGGATCGAGACCAGGCTCGAGCCCTGTGGCGGATCGATCTCCAGCTGAAAATCACCCGAAGGTGCCAGCACGCTGAAGAACCCAGAATCATTGGTGTTATCTCCCGGCGTGAGGATCTTGTCTCCGGTGATGGGATCTCGCACATCGATGTCTCCCGCGACCACTGGAGAACCTCCACCGTCGAGAACAGTTCCCGACAACGTGTATCCGTTTCGCAACACGACATCACCCACGTCTACACTGTCAAACAGCGCAAGATCTGAAAGCATCACGGGCACCAGCGGAATCGGACTACTCGTAGGATCTGCAACGAATCGGACATCCCAGAATGCGGGGATCACCTTGACCGAAAACTCTCCAGCGGCATCCGTGGTATCGCCGGAGAAGAGGGTTGGCTGACCACTGATCGGATTATAGAAATCCAGATCGACCAGTTCTAGCGGCTGACCCAACTCAGTCAGCACACGCCCTGAAATGACCCCAGCATTCGCCAGTTCGATGGTACCCAGGTTGGTGTTTCCGGAGAGGGTGACGGTCTGGAGAGTCCGATCGAAGAAGGGGTCCGATTGTGCCACCTGAAACGTGATGTCGAAGAAACCAGAGGGCACGGACTGACAGATCGCCAGTGAGAAACTACCATCGGCCAGTGTGAAATCCTGGCTCAAAGCCATCGGCTGTCCGGTCGAGAGCTGGGTGATATCGATGTCGACCCCACCGACACCCTGCCCGGTGCTATCGACCACTACACCCGAGATCACCCAGGAAGAGGGTGTACATTGAGCGGTCAGATCCCCGGCTCCAGGGGACCAGAGGGCCAGTACCAACGTCACGAACCAGACCAATTTCTGGGTACGATTGCACACGAGACTTACTCCTCCTCGAATTCCAGCCAAATCGATAGATTGCCCGGAAACCAACTGAAACTTCACCCACATTCCTTACTATACCTGACAGCAGGCCATCTTCCGCTGGAAATGTCAGTGTGGCTCCACCAGATGGCCGCCAATTGCCGATTGGGATGAAATCAATTGATCAAGTATCTTGGCTCCAAGCGGGTGTTGATCCCCGCCATCGCGGCGCTGCTCAGGAACATTCCTGACTCACGTAGCATCATCGACCTGTTCAGCGGGACCTCAAGAGTCGGCTGTGCCTTGAAATCGATCGGTTGGAGAGTGATATCCAACGACTGGAATCACTATGCCAGAACACTGGCGATGTCTCATGTGGTGTTCGACTCCGATCGTCTCGCAGAAGCCACCCTGGTTCTCGATCACCTGCGCCAGGTCGCCCCGGTCGATGGCTGGTTCACTGAAACCTATTGCCGAAAGAGCCGGTATTTCACTCCAGAAAATGGTGCTCGCATCGAAGGCATTCGGCAAGCGATCGATCAACTCGATCTCGACGATGAATTGAGGTGCGTCGCTCTCACCTCCTTGATGGAAGCAGCGGATCGAGTCGATTCGACGGTCGGAGTCCAGATGGCCTACCTCAAGAGCTGGGCACCGCGAGCACTTCAACCGCTCCAGTTACGAGATCCAGAGCCGCTCCCGAGGAGTCCTCACGGCAAGTCGGAGGCGCACCGGCTCGAGGCACGTGAGGCTGCTGCCACACTGGAAGCCGATGTGGCTTACCTCGACCCTCCTTACAACCAGCACAAGTATCTGGGCAACTATCACATCTGGGAAACCCTGGTGCTGTGGGATCAACCAGAAGTCTACGGCGTGGCATGCAAGCGGATCGAGTGCAAATCGCGCAGGAGTGATTTCAACTCTCGGCCAGGCATTCGCGCAGCGATGGAACAGATGGTCCAGCAGCTGTCCGCTCGCTACTTGCTGGTTTCCTTCAACAACGAGGGATACATCGATCGAGCGGAGATGGAGCAGATTCTCTCCAGCCGTGGTCCAGTTCAGACTCTTTCACGGCCCCACCCTCGCTACGTCGGAGCGAAGATCGGCATTCACGACCCTTCCGGGCGCAAGGTGGGAAAGGTCTCTCATGTCAAAAATATCGAGCACCTGTTCCTGGTCGGCGAGGTCTCCATCTCCGATGAACTGTTGCAGGAGGTCGGATTGACCCGGGAACACTCCCTTCTTTGACACTGCCCGATGTGAGCGATGGTCGTTGAAGAGACCTCGACGATGATCGAATCACTGAACTCCCAGCATTTCCCGAACACGCCTCACCTGAATTCGATCCTCCTCGGGGCAACTCCGTTCCCAGCGTTGAAGAGCTTTACTCAGTTTCTCCTCCGGCTCGGGCACCCCATGATTCAAAAACCTCAAGGCGCGAAAACCTGCTGGATCCTTCTCCAGCAAGGGCAGCCACTGCACGGCGACCACTCGAAGAAGATCTCGATCCCGCGGATTCTTCTGAAGTTGACTCCGATGCTCCTGCCACCACTTCTTGAAACGGATGCCCTTTGCCAGAGTGCCCTTCTCGATCAAATCGTCGGCATATTGCTGTAGATGGGCAGCATAGGAGCTCCAGTTGGGATAAGGGGGATGGTCCTTCCAGCGCTTCGCCATCTGTCGCAGTGTGAAGATGCTCGCCGCTTCGCACACGGCTTCCTCGAGCCAATGATTCGGATCGGGGTCTTCATCGAAGCGACACAGAATATGCCCCATCTCGTGCCCGAACTGATAGGCCATCTGGGCCCAGCGCCGACCTTGGACCGCCAGCCGAACGCGGATGGCACCGTCAGGCCCTCTCCGATGTAGAACGATCGGTCCACCGCCAGGCTCGACTCGTATCCGCGGAAGTTGTGGCGATCCTGCCGCCCGCCACAGCGGTTCAGCGGCCGAAAGCAGCACCGCATGCACATCGACCAGGGTGGCATCCCCCCACCCTTCCTCGACCAGTTCGATGTTCAGCTCCTCCGCAACAATCGGTGACGCACTCCCGAGCAGCAGCCAGAAGAGAACCCCACAAGCGATCGATCGGGCGGAGGGAGTCGTCACACTGTTCACTCCGGGATCTGTTCATCCGGGGTTTGTTTCCCCGGTGGATCATCTTCACCCTGGATGTAGTCCTTCGGCTTGTAGAAGTAGGCCACCGCCATGAAGACGATTGCCGTGCCCAGCATCAATCGGGTAAAGAACCAGAAGTAGGGCGCCCCCTGGAGAGTGGTCGCTCCCCCGACGTGAGCCAGCGCATCCCCCTTGAAGGGCTGGACAGCAATATTGGCGGCCACGATCGAGGTGCGAACGGGCAGAAAGTCCTCGACCGAAAGCGTGCCTGCTCCCTCGGTGCCACTCGCATTCTCCAGTTCGATCTGGGCCTTACGCCGCTCGATCCAGGAGTACCTCGGGGTGGCATCTGCATCTGTGGCACTCTGGCGACGGGCCGCTTCCTCCTGCGATGCCACCGACAGGCTGGTGACCTCGACCCCGATCCATGCATCGAAAGGAGTGTGCTGGATACCATCAGGACCATCGCTGGAGATGACGAAGTTCTGTCGATTGATCAACTGGTAGCGCAGTGGATTACCCCAGGGGTCCTTCAAGGCTCCAACGATTCCCCCGCCATCAGAAGTCAGAGGCAAACGGTCCTCCTGTTGCCAGTACTGATCGATGAGACCCAGCCCCTGTTCCAGAATCGCCGTCTCTGCCAGCACCAGGCCACTCTTTTTACCACTGTTGTTGAACTGCACCCGGATGTCATCGGCAGGGTCCTCGACCGAGAATCCCGGAAGAAGCAAGTTGAAGTCATCACCCTCTCCCTGGGAGTAGGTCATCTGGGCTTTATTGGCGAGTTTCATTCGCTCGGATTCTGTTTTCAAATCCTTGACCTCAGCCGCCACTTCGACGGCTACTGCGATCGTATCAGGCACCACGATGTTGTGATTGACCGCCGCTGTGAAGTAGTTACCAAGAGAAACGCTCATCAGGAAGAGCGCCATGATCACCGACTTCATCCTCTTCGGCGCCTGGGTATAAGCAAACTCCAGTCCTGTGATGGAGACCATCACCTCGGCCGCAGTGAGGATCGAGTAGGCGAGAATTTGCCAGCCGATGGAGGGGCGTTCTCCGTCATCGATGAGCCCCTGGGCGATCGCCACCATGGCAAAGCCTCCGACCATCACGAATAACCCGAGAGAGATCTTTCTCACCGGTGTCAGTTTCCACACCCGGTCGATGGCGGGGTAGACCAGGAACTGAAAGGTCGGGATCAAGAGCAGGATCATCACCGGGTTGACCGCCTGGATCTGCGAGGCCAGCCACGTCACCCCGAGCCAGTTGCGATCCATATCCTGGGCCTGGAGCACCCAGGAGGAGCCGGTCTGATCGAACAGCGCCCAGAACACCGCGATGAAGATGAAGATGACACTGACCTTGAGCATCGACTGGATGCCGACGGCACTGAAGGTTTCACGGAACCAGGCTGCTCCCCCTGGAGGGATGTGGACGAAGACATTTCGGCCCATCCAGAAGGCGAAGGTGGCGATCGCCATCAAGATTCCGGGAATCCCGAAGGCCAGATGTGGGCCGTACCACTCCAGCAGCCAGGGGGTCAACAAGGTCGACAAAAAGGCGCCGGTATTGATGGAGAAGTAGAACCAACCAAATGCTTTGGTCAGGAGGTAGGAATTCTTGATTCCAAATTGATCTCCGACGTGGGCAGAAACACAGGGCTTGATTCCACCGGAGCCGAGGGAGATCAGCAGCAGCCCGATCCACAGCGTCTGGAAAGGGTCGAGAGAAGCATGAATGCCCATCAGAGCGAGCACCCCATGCCCTGCACAATAAACCATACTCAGCGCCATGATGGTCAGGTACTTGCCGAGGAAGATGTCTGCGATCAGCGCCCCGAAGATGGGGGTGAAGTAGACCGCAGTGGTAAACAGGTGGTAATTCTCGACCGCTGTGGCTCTCGCCATCGGATCGCCGCCGCTAGCCCCTGGCATCAAGAAAAGGAACTGGGTCATGAAGACGACCAGGATCCCCTTCATGCCGTAAAAACTGAATCTTTCAGCCGCTTCATTGCCGATGATGTACGGGATCCCCTTGGGAATTTCGGTGGTCAGGGGGGGCGTGGAGAGATGACTCGACGACATGTATCAACACCTCACAGATTCAGCAGAATATCTTGAGGAAACCAATGCGGCTTCCCCGACCTCCGGAAGGCGAGGCCATCCGACTCGGGAGTGTGACAAAGGAGACTCCCGTTCGCAACCGGGCGAGCAGGGACAGACCGCCGATTAAACCTCAGTCGACAGCGAGCAAGTCCGAGACCCGTTGGATGAAGTCGGGAATCCTGAAGGGTTTCTGCAGGAAGTTCACGGTTGGGGCAATCTCGTGAAGGACCGATTGATCATAGCCACTGACCGCCAGCACTTTCGTATCACCAGCGTGGTCCGAGAGGTAGCGCAGCAACAACTTGCCCCCATCCAAAGGCATGACCACATCGGTCACGACCAGATCGTATGGGGGATCAGATTTCTTGATCATCTCTATCGCCTCAGCTCCTGAGCTGGAGGTGTCCACCACGAAGTTCTCACCTCGAAGAACTCCTGCGGTCAATTCGAGGATCAGCGGCTCATCATCGACCAGTAGAACCCTGTAGGACTCTTGCTCCGGAATCGATCCTTCGGCCTCGGCATCCAAGGTCAGCTCCAAGGTCGTCAGCGGAAAGAAAAGTTCAAATCGAGTTCCGACTCCAACGGTACTCTGCACGCCAATTGAACCCTTCGACTGCTTCATGATTCCGTGAGCGATCGCCAGCCCGAATCCCGTTCCCCGCACGGGATCCTTGGTGGTGAAAAACGGTTCAAAAATCTGTTCCAGTATCGATTCTTCGATTCCACACCCATCGTCTTCCACCGCCAGAACGACGTAATCTCCTGGGGGAAGATCTTGACCATGGTCCTCATCATTGGTGAGTGTGCGAGAGTTGAGTTCGATCCACAAATCCCCCTGCGGCTCCATCGCTTCTCGAGCATTGAGCACCAGATTGGTCACGGCAATCGCCAGTTGAGTGGGGTCGACCTTGACCACGAGACCTGGAATATCAAAGCCCCGCGGGTGGAGTTTGATCGCCTTACTGGCCACCAACTCTTCCAGAGCCGAGTAGAACTCCTGCATTTTGGCGGCGACATCCACGACTGTGTTGCGCATCACTTGCTGACTGCTGACTGTCATCAATTGCTTGGTCAACTCTGCCGCTTGATTTGCCGCTTTCTGGATCCGATTCGCCTCGAGCCTTGCAGCGGGCAAGTCTCGGGTCTGATCGCTCAGAATGCGATCAGAGCCACCCAAGATGACCGTTAGAAGATTATTGAACTCATGCGCAATCCAACCAGAGACTCGACCGATGGAATCCAAATTTTGCGATTTTCGAAGGACCTGCTCGAGTATTCGGATCTCGGACACATCGATCAGGAATCCCTGATACTGCCCGTCGGGCCGCTTTTCTGCCTGCATCTTCATGCAACAATGCCCGGCCAACACCTTGCTGAACCGGACTTCGATGGAGGTCTTGATTTCCTCGACTGGGTCGATCAGATCTCGATCTTCCGGATGACAGAAATCGACCAGTCTCTTCCCGATCACATCATTCAACTCATTGCCGAGCAATCGTTTCCATGCCTGATTTGCGTATGAAATGCATCCATCACCGTCATAGAGAACAACGATGTTTGGCATCGCCTCGAGAAGTTGGCGAGTGCGACTTTCTGAAGCCTTTAGTTGCTCAAAAATCTTGGCTTCGACCTGGATGTGAGACTCCAGTTCTTTCTCCGGATCCAAATCGGTCACGCTAATACTCCCTTGGGTTCCAGAAACTGCTGAGAATTCCACACATCTTCGTAAAAGGAAAAACGCATTCACATCCTTACTTCTGCTCGAAGGCATTCATTCCGCAGGTCGCATAATTGGAAATCGGCACCATGTCACCGATACCTCTGGCGGATCTCCCCGCTGAATCCCCGCTGAATCCACGCTGAATCCACGTTGGATCCACGTTGGATCCACGCGGATGGAAGCCTCCGCCTCGGCAATGCCATCGCGTTGCACTTTCTCCTCAGCCCCTCGACTCGAGAACTCGATACTGGAAAATGCCTGGAACCATCGCTTACCCGGAACCACTAGATCGGGATCTCCATCCTTTACGAATGGCTCGATGGTTACATCCGAGCGATCGCCGATGGGTAAAAAATCTATCCGCTGCTGCTCGAATCGATCCGCATCCTCGATGGCACCTTGAAGAAGCCCGACCGGATGCTGATCATCCTTGTGGAATCCGCTCCTCGGGAGCGCCTTTCTTGGCGAATCTGACACTCCAGGCCTCCTGCTACTTCTGCCCTTCATCGCCTGAGTCTGTTCAATTCCACGGACGGTCGGATCAGAAACAATCCAGCCGATGACGTCCTGATATTCTGGTTCAATCCAATGGTGAACGCCAATCAGTCCCGAATGGATCCTGGCGGCTCAGTTTTGGCCTACGAATCCCACTCGAAGTAACACTCTAGCCATGGAACAGGACGATCTGGACCCTTCCTGGCCCATGAACCCCGGTGATCAGCACCCCTTCAATATCGGCTGTTTTCGAAGGGCCCGTGACCAAGGTCATGCAGGAAGGGAGATCCTCCGGCGAGTGGGAGAGGTCGAGAAGGTCTTCTACGATTCGAGAATCGGCAAGCAATACCAGGTGATTGGGCGGGACCAGCGATGTCAACCGCGACTCCTGAGCGGATCCGGTGACCACCACCGACCCGGTACTGGCCACGGCTGCCTTCGCCATGGTGATCCCGCACTCGATCTCCTGATACAAAACACCCAGTTCGACATCCTCTCCTACCACCCGGATCGATGATTCATTCATCTTCTCGACGAGTTCCTGTTCGATGATGGGATCACTGGAAATCTGGACCGATGTAATCGCCGCTTCGGTGAGGAAGTTCGCAGCCACCTTGGCCACTTCCGATCGCGGACAGATCAAGACATCCATCCCCACTGCACGAGCTCGATCGACGAACAGAGCCCGCAGATTTTCTCTTTCATCCCCTGAGCCTGGCAATGAAGGGCGAACCATGTCGTGATCGACCACCAGCGGCTCCACCGATTGTCCAGGGGATCGACCCAGAGCCGCTCGAATTCGATCTAGAAAAATATTCCTTGCGGTGCCCTTCATCGAACCGCCCCTCCTCGATCTCGCCATCGTTTTCGGAAACTTCGACTTGCAGGAAGGATCAGGTCCCGATCTCTGGTCCATCCAGACAAGGGACCTGGCGCAGCTCTGAGGCGATCCGCTCCTCCGGAGAAGCAACGCAACAAGTACCGGTGGATCGATGCGGCGATTCGATAGTAGCGATCAGAAGAGAAGGCCATTCCCATTCCCCACAGTGCCATCCTCTCTCCGATGGTTCCACGGCGCTTGCGAGTTTTCCGACGCAGTGCCACGAGCATCCGCGGCAGATCGATGTTGACGGGGCACGCCTCGTAACATGCACCGCAGAGGCTAGATGCCTCCGGTAGAGTGGGATTTCGGTCGAGACCTTGCAGCAGTGGAGTGATCACCGCTCCGATCGGACCGCTGTAGACCGACCCGTAGGCGTGTCCGGTGGCCTTGCGATAGACCGGACAAGCATTCAGGCATGCACCACAGCGGATGCACCCCAGAGACTCCCGGAATTGCGGATCTGCCAGGATTCGAGTCCTCCCGGCATCGACCAGAACCACGTGCATCTCCTCCGGGCCATCGAGATCGTCCGGACGACGCGGTCCGGTCAAGACCTGGGTGTAACAGGTCAACGGCTGGCCGGTCGCCGATCGTGCCAGCAGGTGCAGTAAAAACCATAGATCCTTGAAGGCTGGGACCAGTTTCTCGATGCCCACCACCGCGATGTGCGTAGGGGGTGCGGATGTACAGAATCGTCCATTGCCCTCGTTGGTGCACAGCACCAGCGACCCACTCTCCGCCACCAGAAAGTTGCCGCCAGAGATCCCCAGATCCGCTCGGCGATACTTCTCCCTCAGATGTTCACGAGCGATGCGAGTCAGCTGCTCCGGCTCCTCGGTGTACTCGGCACCGAGTTCTCTGACAAAGGCCCGGGCCACCGACTTTCGATCCTTGTGGATCATCGGCATCACGATGTGACTGGGAGCATCATCGTCGATCTGGATGATGAACTCACCGAGATCGGTTTCCACCGTCTCGACTCCAGCGGCCTCCAACTGAGGAACCAGTTCGGTCTCTTCGGTCACCATGCTCTTCGACTTCACACATAATTTGGCATTCTTCTCGCGCGCAATTTCCACCACGATTCGATTCGCCTCCTGATGATCGCTGGCGAGATGGACTCGTGTCCCGGCCGCTTCTGCCCGTTCAATCCAGGTTTCGATGTAGTGATCCAGATGATCGATGGTATGACGCTTGATCTCGCCTGCGATCGATCGGATTTGATCGACATCGGCGCCAAATGCTTCCTTGAGTACATCCCTGCGTGCCTGATCCTTGAGGGTTGTGGCTTCTCTCACGGCAGATTGGAGAGACTCATCCTCGAGGAACTGCTGGGCTCGCGGACGGATGTCATGGACCCCTCGCGGAAACAGGATCGGCTCACCATCGACACTGGTGGGAGGGGCTGCGGGATCCTTCAACGGCTTTCCTGCTCCCTCGACTGAAGTCCCAGTGCCTGACAGAACCACTCCGCCACGTGCTGGATCTCGACTGGAGTTCCGCGACGCGAGAGCCGACCCTCGATGTTCATGGTGCAGCCGGTGTCATTGCACAGCAAAACAGGTGCATCCGTCTCCTCCAGCGCAGCACAGCGATCCTCTGCCAGTGCTCCCGAAATCGCTCCGAACTTGCTGGCGAAGGTGCCGCCAAATCCGCAACACTGCTCCTCCTGGCGCAATCGCTTCACTTCCAGCCCCGGAATCGACTCGATAAACCGACCGGATGCTTCAAACCGGTTCAACTCCCGTAAGTGACATGAAGGGTGCCAAGCGACCACCGAAGCGGCATTTCCCGGATCCCCGACGATCTCATCGGGAGCCAGCCCCAGTTGCTCTTCGATGAACTGCACCAGTTCGCGGGTGCGACGCACCAACGACTGCACATCGGCCGGAACCTCGCTCTCCGACCCGAACAATTCCAAGGCATGGCGGGTGATCATCGCTGCGCACGATCCAGAGGGTGTCACGATCCACTCATCCCCCTCGAAGATCCGGGCCATCCGCAAGACCATGGCCCTTGCGGCATCTTCGTCGCCGGAGTTGCGATGCGCCTGGCCACAACAAGTTTGCCCTTCGGGGAAGACCACCTCACAGCCCAGATGCTCCAGCAACAAGGCGGTCGCCTCCGCCGCTCGAGGGGCAAACTGGTCCGCAAGGCACGGAATAAACAGCAAGATGCGCAAGCTCTGGCCTCCTCCCTCCGCCTCCCCCGATAAAATCGGCCTGGAGAGACTCTTCGACACTCTTCGCCACACCGAGAAGATCACCTCGCAGCGGCTCCCGGGCAAGTCACTGCATCTCTGATCCTTGACACCCAGCGCTCACCAGAGGACTCTCATACCATCGCGGAGGAGCACCTCCGGCGAGAAATTCTGACCGCTCATTCCCGAGGAGGTATACCGTGGCGTCCATTCAGGGCCCAGCGCTGTTTCTGGCCCAATACATGGCCGATGAGGCCCCCTTCGACAACCTCGATACCATCGTCGACTGGTGCAAGGATCTCGAATACACCGGCGTGCAGATTCCAACCTGGGACCCCCGGTGTATCGATCTCGCCCAGGCCGCTGAATCTCAAGGATATTGCGACGACTGGAAAGGTCGTCTCGAGCAGAAGGAGATGGCCGTCACCGAACTATCGACTCACCTTCAAGGACAACTGGTGGCTGTCCATCCCGCTTATGACTCGATGTTCGATGGATTCGCTGCAGACGCAGTGAAGGGTAATCCTGCCGCTCGAACCGAATGGGCCATCGAACAGGTCAAGCAGTGCCTGAAGGCGAGCCAGCGACTCGGACTGACATCGATGGTCACCTTCAGCGGAGCGCTCGCATGGCCCTATGTCTATCCGTGGCCACAGCGCCCCGCAGGGCTGGTCGAGGAGGCGTTCGCGGAACTGGCCCGGAGGTGGAAACCGATCCTCGATTATGCCGACGAGTGTGGGGTCGATTGCTCCTACGAGATCCACCCCGGCGAAGACCTCCATGACGGGGCCTCCTTCGAACGCTTCGTCGAGGCTGTCGGCGATCATCCGCGCGCCTGCATCAACTACGACCCGAGCCACTTCGAGTTGATGGCTCTCGACTATGTCGACTTCATCGACATCTACCACGACCGAATCAAGAGTTTCCACGTCAAGGATGCAGAACTGGTGCGCTCGGGAAGAACCGGAGTCTACGGTGGATACCTCGACTGGAAGGACCGCTCCGGCCGCTTCCGCACCCCCGGTGAAGGCGCCATCGATTTTTCTGCGATCTTCACGGCCCTGACTCGCCACGGTTTCGACGGCTGGGCAGTGGTCGAATGGGAATGCCCCTACGAGCACTCCTCGGTCGGAGCAGCCAAGGGCGCAGAGTTCGTCAATGCACACATCATCCAGGTGACCGAGAGTTCCTTCGACGACTTTGCCGGCGGCAGCGACCCGGCAGAAAATCGCAAGATCCTGGGACTGGACTGAGGAGAAGCGCCATGAGTCAACGAGTTCGCATCGGCATGATCGGCGGTGGCCAGGGAGCATTCATCGGTGGAGTGCACCGCATCGCACTTCGGATGGATGATGCCTTTGAACTGGTCGCGGGCTGCTTCGGAAGAGATCCGAAGAACACCATCGCCACCGGGGAAGAGCTGGGGCTCGACCCCGCCCGCTGTTACCCCACCTGGGAGGCGCTGATCGAAGGAGAGTCGCGACTGCCGGCAGATCAGCGCATCGAGGCGATCAGCATCGTGACGCCCAATCATGTTCATCACGCCCCGGCAAAGGCGGCGATGGAGGCGGGGTTTCACGTCATCTGCGACAAGCCGCTCTGCATCTCGCAGGAGCAAGCCGATGACCTGGCCAGTACCGTCGAGAAGAGCGGCATGGTCTTCGCCCTGACCCACAACTACAGTGCATCTCCGATGGTGCGGGAAGCACGGGAGAGGATCGCCCGCGGTGAACTGGGAACGATCCGCAAGGTCTATGTCGAGTACCTGCAAGGGTGGCTCTCCGACAAGCTCGAGGAATCGGGGCAGAAGCAAGCGGACTGGCGAACCGATCCGACTCGCTCGGGACCGGTCGGTGCCCTCGGAGACATCGGCACTCACGCCCACCAACTGCTCGAATTCGTCACCGGCGAGAGAGTCACATCGATCTACGCCATCCTCGATACCTTTGTCGAAGGTCGTGCCCTCGATGACGACGACATGATCCTGCTGAAGATGGCCAACGGCGCCACCGGCACCCTGTGCTCCAGCCAGGTCTGCTTCGGCAAGGAGAACGGTCTGAAACTACGGATCTTCGGCACCGAGGGGGCCATCGAATGGGAGCAGGAGCACCCCAATGACCTCAAGGTCACGGGCACGGACCAGTCGATGACGACGATTCGTACGGCAACCGCAGCAGCGGGAGAGGAATCGGCTTCCCTCACACGAACTCCTGCGGGACATCCAGAGGGATACCTGGAAGCCTTCGCCAACATCTACCGGGCCTTCGCCCGTGCGGTCCGCGGTCAAGATCAACCGCTGGCGGATCCCTTTCCCACCATCGAAGATGGAGTCCGCGGCATCCAGTTCATCGGTGCAGCCCTCCTCTCCAGCGAAGAAAATCGCTGGGTAGATATCCCTGATTAGGAGACGGTAGATGACCGATGCATATGCTCCCAGGCCGGAGGACCGGTTCACCTTTGGTCTGTGGACCGTCGGAAACCCCGGCAGTGACCCGTTCGGTCCGGCGGTGCGGGCAACCCAGGACCCCTGTGATCTGGTCCGGATGCTCGGCGAGATCGGTGCCTGGGGAGTCAACCTCCACGACAACGATCTGATCCCCTTCGACGCCAGTGCCTCCGAGCGCGACACCCTCGTCGGCAACTTCAAGGCCGCCTGCGAGGAGAGCGGCATCGTCGTACCGATGGCCACCACCAACCTGTTCAGTCATCCGATCTTCAAGGACGGCGCCTTCACCGCCAATGATCCGAAGGTCCGGGCCTTTGCACTGCGCAAGACGATGGACGCCATCGACCTGGGAGTCGAACTGGGTGCCCAGAACTTCGTCTTCTGGGGCGGCCGCGAAGGTACAGAAGTGGATGCATGCAGAGACCCACGCACTGCGATCAAACGCATCCGTGATGGCATGAACTTTCTCTGTGAATACGTCAAAGACCAGGGATACAGTCTTCGTTTTGCACTCGAGGCAAAGCCAAATGAGCCGCGCGGCGACATCTACTTCCCCACCACCGGTCATATGCTGCACTTCATCGAGACCCTCGAGCATTCCAAGATGGTCGGAGTCAATCCCGAGGTCGCCCACGAAACGATGGCGGGACTCTCCTTCGTCCACGCCGTCGGCCAGGCGATGGAAGTGGACAAACTGTTCCACATCGACCTCAACAGCCAGAAGATCGGCCGCTACGACCAGGACTTCCGCTTCGGCGCTGAAGATCCGAAACAAGCACTACTGCTGATTCGATTGCTGGAAGGCACCGCCGGTGGTGACCGATGGGAAGGCTCACGGCACTTCGACGCCCACGCCTATCGCACCGAAGACATCGACGGCGTATGGGACTTTGCCAGGGGTTGCATGAGGACCTACAACATCTTGAAGGAACGTGCTCACGCCTTCGATGCTGACCCGGAAGTGATGGAGTTGATCGCAGAGATGACCGATACCACCATCGATCCGCTACTGAAGGACTATTCCCAGGCGAAGGTCTCGGCATTGCGCTCCCTCTCCATCGACCCCGATGCCATCGGAGCCACAGGAATGAAGTGGGAACGACTCGACCAACTCTTGATCGAGTACTTGCTAGGAGTTTGTTAGACCAGACCGCACAAACAGAAACCGAACTACCGATCGAGTGCTCTGCTGTGCTTCCTGGTGTGTGGGCTCTCTCCTGGATAACGACGCCTCATGTGCCCCGACGGTCTGCCATGAAGCAGTTCCAGGAACCAGGCTTCATGTTCGATTTCTTCTGCCAGCAAGTCCTTGGCAAGATCGTAGGTCACAGGGTCCTTGCCAAAGGTCATGTTGCACACCTGGTTCCAGTTTGCGATGGCACCCTGCTCCGCCTTGAGACATTTCTCGAGGATGGCCTGAAGATCGGTGGCAGGCTCGGGAATCTCCAAAAATTCACAACCGGACATGTTGACGAATTCATGAGCATGGTTCGGTAACTTCCCCCCCAGCTGATAGATCCGCTCGATACACGACTCGAAATGGCTCAGGTCTTCCATCCGGGCATCTTCAATCACACCCTTGATGCCTTCTCCTTCAACACCGACGCAGTGCATTCGAAGATTTGTGAAGTAATAATACGCGGTGAACTCAACAGAGGCATTCTTGGTCAGTTGAGCGATCAACGCATCCACATCGAGACCATTCTTCTCGAGAATGGCCACTCCAACCGGCTTCACATTAGTTGTTGACACACGGCCTCCTCGTTACGTGACGGGGTGGTATCAATACCCAGTTTTGTTATCATGAATTCAGGCTATTGGTGCATACTACTGGTCTATTTCCATGGATTCAACATCGTAGATGTCTACCACGGTAGCACGGTCTCCTGAGCAAGATCGATCGACACCTGTAACTGGAATTTGACGGAGATTCACATGGGGCAACCATCGATACACGGGATCATCGGCTACCTCGTCACCCCTTTCACCGATCATTCCGTCGATATCCCGATGCTCAGGAATCTCATCGATCGATTGCTGGCGTCTAATGTACATGCCATTGCCCCTCTCGGCAGTACCGGTGAAGCGGCTTACCTCACTGACGACGAGTGGTCACTGGTAGCAGCAGAAACTTGTCAGCGAGTCGACGGGAAACTTCCAACGGTCATCGGGATCGCAGAGGTCTCCACCGCCGCAGCGGTGGAGAAGGCGAAGATCTCCGAACAGGTGGGAGCCAGTGCCATCATGGTACTTCCGGTTTCCTACTGGAACATCGACGACACCGAGATCTTCGGGCATTTCGCTGCGATTGCAGAAGCCACCACTCTACCCATCATGGCCTACAACAATCCTGCTACCAGTGGCACCGACATGTCGCCGGAATTGATCTGCAAACTTTTTCGGGAGATTGATAACGTCGAGATGATCAAGGAGAGCAGTGGCGACCTGAACCGCATGAAGAGGATCACTGAACTCTCCTGCGGGCAGTTGCCTTTTTACAACGGCTGCAACCCACTCGCACACGACGCATTCTCGGTGGGAGCCAGTGGGTGGTGCACGGCCGCAGCGAACCTGATCCCGGAACTGAACCTGGATTTGTATCGATATCACCAGAAGAAGAACCAGGAGAAAGCTCAACTGGCGTTCCAAAAGCAACTACCGCTGCTCGAGTGCATCATGCAGAAGAGCCTACCTGCCACCATCAAGTCGGGGCTCAGATCTCTCGGATACGATGTCGGAGACCCGAGACTTCCTCTCAAACCGCTCACCAACGATCACGCCGAACGATTAGCCCAAATCCTGGTGCGACTCACGATCCCGGTTCAGTCTTGATCTACCGACCTCATCTCCCGCTGGAGTTTGCCTCCTCGAACCTCTCGGATGGGTCGAAGAAACACCCTGGGGGTATCCCTCACTGATGAGCGATTCCAGTCTCAATCCACCTGCCCCACTGCTCCAGTTTCCTGGCCATGAAACGATCGCCCTCATCGGAGAGGGCGGATTCGGAGAGGTCTACCGCTGCAGGGAAATCGATGAGTTGAAGAGAGAGGTCGCCATCAAGGTGATCCGCCTCGGCATGGCAACTCGCGAAATCCTCGCTCGCTTCGATGCAGAGATGCATGCTCTGGCCAAGATGAACCATGCAAACGTTGCACGGGTCATCGGAAGTGGCTCTACCGAAGGTGGTCGCCCCTATTTCATCATGGATTACATCGATGGCCTGACCCTCCATCAATGGATCGATACCAGTTCTCCACCCCTTGCTGAGCGGCTCGAAGTCTTCCGGCAAATCTGCTGCGGTGTGCAACACGCCCACTCCAGGGGAATCATTCATCGCGATCTGAAACCTGGCAATATCATCATCACCGAGCAGGAGGGACAGACGACCGCAAAGGTCATCGATTTCGGTCTCGCCAAGGCGCTCTCCGATCCTCTTACCGACAAGACATTGATGACCGGAGACCGTTACGTACTCGGTACCTGGGATTACATCAGCCCCGAGCAAGCGTGGAGTCACGGTGCCGATGTGGATATTCGAAGCGATGTCTATTCCCTCGGAGGCATCCTCTACCGGTTGATCTCCGGTGAGCCTCCGTTCGACAATTTGAGGGAGCATCACGAGACGGAGATCCTGCGAATTCTCAGGGATGATGCCCCCATCCGTCCCAGCAACAGAGTTCAGAAACTGAACGCCGATGTCGACCGCAATGCACTGCGCAACGAACTGGACTGGATCGTCCTGAAGGCACTCGAGTCCGATCCCCAGCGCAGATATGCAACGGTCCAGGCGCTCTCCGATGACATCGACCGACACCTCGTCGGCACCGAACCGATCATGGCCCGCCCCCCTTCGCGGCTCTACCTGCTCAACAAGTGGTGTCGCAGGCATCCCTTCTTCACCGTGCTGGCGGTCATCTCCGTCATCTTCCTGTCGGCGATGGGGGCCCTCGGCTGGATCGCCTACGAGCAGAAGACCATCGCAAGCGACCGCCTCTCCGAAGTGATGTCGCTGTCGATGGATCAGGACATCGATCAGTTGATCGCCGAAGCGGAGGAGTTGTGGCCACCCCACCGCGACCAGACCCTCGCCTACCAGCAGTGGCTCCATCGGGCGAATCAGTTGATCACCGGTTCTACCCTGACCGATTCGAGTGGTGAGATCCGGTCGGCACCGAGCCTGGTGCAACAGAAACTAGTTCTCGATCAAATTCGATCTCGCGCCATCTCGCCAGTTTCCGATCCACCGGTCTTTTACGACTCCGAAGATGGCTGGTGGTACAGGGAGTTGTCTGAACTGGTTGAACGAATCGAGCAATTTCACCATCCCGAAAATGGGCTCGCCGGAGATGGCATCCATCCGATCCACGGCTGGGGAGTTCGCAGACGTCTTCACCATGTTCAGCAACAACAGGCCAACCACGATCGCTGGCACCAATCGTGGCAAGTGGCGCTGAAGGAGATCTCGGCATCCAGTCGCTACTCGAAAGACCTCAGCATCTCTGCGCAGGAGGACCTGTTCCCCATCGGAGCAGATCCCGATTCAGGGCTGTGGGAATTTTCTCACCTGGCCACCGGGTCGATCGCCACCAGGGATCGTTCAGGAGAGTTGATCCGCACCCCCGATATCGGCGTCGTTCTGGTACTGGTTCCAGGTACCACCTCGTGGGTCGGATCGCAGGCTCGGTCGAAGGATCTACCTTACTTCGACCCGGCCACCGAAAGCTGGGAAGGCCCTCCCATCCAGGTCACCGAAGCGGCCTACTTCCTGTCCAAGTTTGAAATGACTCAGGCTCAGTGGCATAGACTGAGCGGTTCGAATCCCAGTGGCTACGGTCCTTCCAGGCTCGCAACGCCGTTGAATGGCATCCAGTATCGCTGGAGCGGCCTTCACCCCGTCGAACAGATCTCCTGGAACGATTGCCAGAGTTGGCTGCCCCGATTGAACCTGCGATTACCCAGCGAGGTTCAGTGGGAACTTGCCTGCCGGGGCGGAACCGACACCCCCTTCCCCGTCGGGTCACTGGAGGATCTCCCGGTAGGGCGTTATCACATCGCATACCCCACCTCCAGTAGCAACGAATCGAGCAGCAAGTATCCGTTCCATACTCCGGTCGGAATTCGACCCGCCAATCCTTTTGGTTTTCACGACATGATCGGCAACGTCAGGGAGTGGTGTCGAGATCCACTGGTCGAAGCACCGCTAGGCACCTTGCCAGGGGAGAACACCACACTGCGGTCGTTCCGAGGAGGCTGCTTCGTCTCCAAGGCAGTGGACTCCAGGGTCTCGAATCGACCATCCGCTGACCCGACTTTCTTGCACCGCGTCCTCGGCGTCCGCCCTGCCAGAGGGCTTTCCGACTGACCCTTTCCAGGCATGCCGAGACCGCACCATTGTGAAGGCTGAGCGGTGGTCTATCATTCCACCCGACGCCCGGACCGAATCAAAATTCAATGGAGATGCCACCTCTTGAACAAGAACCCCGAAGCCGATCCATCCGAAGGATTCCCTGATTTCCCCGGATTCGAGGTCGTGTCACTGCTGGGTGAGGGCGGATTTGGCGAGGTCTACCGCTGCAAGGAGCTGGAAGGCCTCGGTCGAGAGGTCGCCATCAAGGTGATTCGCCTCGGCATGGGAACCCGTGAAATCCTCGCCCGATTCGATGCAGAGATGCACGCCCTGGCCAAGATGAACCATGAAAATGTCGCCCGGGTCATCGGCAGCGGCTCCACCGAACAGGGTCGCCCCTACTTCATCATGGATTTCATCGATGGCCCCACCCTTGCCGACTGGGTCGACCAGCAATCCCCCTCGCTGGCGGTGCGCCTGGAAGTGATGCAGCAGATCTGTTCGGGAGTTCAGCACGCACACAGCAAGGGAATCATCCACCGGGACCTGAAACCAGGAAACATCATCATCGCCGAGCACGAGGGAATGCCACGGGCCAAGGTGATCGACTTCGGACTCGCCAAGGCACTCTCCGATCCACTCACCGACAAGACGCTGATGACCGGCGATCGATACGTGCTCGGCACCTGGGATTACATCAGCCCGGAACAGGCGTGGAGTCATGGATCCGATGTCGATACGCGAAGCGATGTGTACTCCCTCGGAGGCATCCTGTATCGATTACTGACTGGACTGGCTCCCCATGAAGGACTTCGAGACCATCACGAGACTGAAATCCTGCGGATCCTCAAAGAAGAGACTCCAGACCGTCCGAGCCGAAGACTTCGTGAGTCGTCAGACCGCTACAACTCCGAGGCTTCTCCCGCTCTGCGAACAGAACTGGACTGGATCATCCTGAAAGCACTGGAGGTGGAACCGGATCGACGCTACACGACGGTTCGCCCCAGCAGGAAATATCAGCAGCGGGATACTCATTCCACTCGAGAACAGGGCCTCGAAATTCAATCGGAACTGGACTGGATCGTCCTCAAGGCGTTAGAGAAAGATCCAGATCGTCGATACTTGAGTGTGCTCCAGTTCTCCGAGGACATCGAAAGATTCCAACATCAGACTGAGCCGGTTCTGGCTCACCCTCCTGAACTTTCATACATGGCGAGGAAGTTCTTCCAGAAATACAAGCTAGTCTTCGCAACTGTCGCTTCGATTTTCATTTCGATGCTAGCGGGAACCGGGTGGGCCCTCCTTGAACGATCTCATGCCAATTCAGCGGAATCCGCAGCCCAACAGAAAGCAGAGGAGCTGCAACGGGCCTTGCACTTCCAATCGGATCAACTGTCTTCGATAAATGTCCATTCGATGGGATTCGGAATTCAGAAACTTATGCTAGAGGAATTCGCGGTCTCTCCTCAGCAAGTTCAACTCAACGTTGAAGAGCAAGCCAAGTCGCTCGATCTCTTTCGGAGTTCCCTCAATCACTTCGATTTCACCGGGATGGCATTGAAAACTCTTGAAGATCATTATTTTGCCCCGACACTCCTGGCCATCGACCAATTTGAAGACAAGCCTCTGGTTCAGGCTCAACTGCTGGACTCCGTTGCCGAGACTCTCGTGGCGATCGGCTTGTATAACGCGGCTCACGACTCACAGTCCCGATCACTAGAGATCCACAAGAAGTGGCTCGGGGCTGACCACGCTCTCACCCTCGCCTCCCTCAAGGCAATGGGTTCCTTGCTGGTGAAACAGGGGAATCTTGTCGATGCACGACCTCTTCTGACCACGGCTCTCGAGGGATACCGAAGAAACTTCGGCGATGATGACCCTGGCACCCTTTCTTCCATCGGCAGCATGGGAATCTTGCTACATGAAGAAGGGGATCTGCGTGGCGCTGAACTGCTCTTGAGAGAGGCCAGAGATGGCACAAGTCGCGCCCTCGAATCAGATCACCCTGTCACACTCATCTCCATCAACCACATGGGATATATACTCAAGGCTCAGGGCAAGTATCTGGAGGCAGAACTCTATTACAGGGAGGCGCTTGAACTGTACCAGACACTCCATGGTGAGGATGACCCTGGCACACTGCAATCCATCGGTAACCTGGGGGCACTACTGCGCTCTCAAGGCAAGTTAGCGGAAGCAGAACCTTTCTACCGATCAGCGATGGAAGGAAAGTGCAGGATTCTGGGAGAAGATCACCCGAGCAGCCTCATCTCCATCAACAACATGGGATACCTACTCCAGGATCAGTGGAAGTTTGACGAAGCCGAGCCGCTATTCAAACGAGCACTAGATGGATTCTTCCACATGTTTGGGGATCAGCACCCCGGTACTCTCACTTGCATCAACAACATGGGATGCCTGCTCCAGGACAAAGGGAGACTGGAAGAAGCTGAAGTTTATTTCCGACGGGGGCTTGAGATCTCTCGCAAACATCTGGGAGATGACCACAATTGCACACTCACTGCGATCAGTTCGATGGGTCCTGTATTGCAGCAACAGGGGAAGATGGAAGAAGCAGAGAGTTTCCTTCAGCTGGCCCTGACCAGTTTCCGAAAGGCCAAGGGGGATGCCCACCCGGACACCCTCGCCGTGATCAGCAACATGGGACTGTTCATGCTGAACCAAGGCAAACTGGAAGAAGCTGAAGTTCAGTTCCGACAAGCACTGGAAGGATACCGCAGGGTTCAGGGCTCTGAGAGTCCCAGCACCCTGACAATCATCTTCAACCTTGGAACTCTTCTTGTGAGTCGAGGACAGATGGTGGAAGCAGAGCCGTTCTTCAGAGAGGCGATGGCGGGTCGTAAAAAGGTCTTGAGGAAAGACCATCCCTTGACACTCAAGTCCATCAGCGAGCTGGGAAAAGTACTCCAATCCCTCGGGAAACTTCCGGAAGCAGAATCATGCTTCAAGGAGGCTGCTGAGGCACAACTGAGAACAATGGGCCCAGACCACGTGGATACTCTGGCTGCGATCAAACGCCATCGCATGCTTCTTGATGCACAAGGGATCCAGGTGAAGACCCAAGAATTGCATAGCCCTATGGTAAAACGTGACGCGGCTGCCGATTAGTATGGCCTTCCCTGGCGCGGTGATCCATCCTGGGCGAGAGCAGCAGTGGAACTACAAACTTCAGTGATGATTAGTTTTCCACAGCTCTTTTCTAATTCAATCCGAACGAAAGAGTTGATCCATGCTTGGTCACAGAACTCGACTCCAAACCATCGCAACTTCAACACTTTTCTTGCTGTTGATTTCCAGTTGCCAGGCTCCCCCACCTGCTCTGGTAGGCCCCGCTGAAGACGGTCACTGGGTTCCGACTCGGCAATTGATACGCCCCGCTGGTGAGGTGATCGAGATCGATGGTCGACCGGTGGACATGGTCATCTCCAGGGATGGATCTTCGATCTACGTCAAGGACCACCGAGGCATCGTGGTGCTCGATGGAGAGATGAACTCAATTCGCCAGGAGCTCCGCTTCCCCGACGGGGGTGGGTCGATGCACGGTATGGCCATCGACTCTTCTGGAACTCGCCTGTGGGCGACCAATGCCCAGTCCAACATGCACGAAGCTTCCATAGCCAAAGATGGCTCGATTGCCTGGACACGAAAGGTGGCACTCCCCGGTCCCGGAGGCGAAGGGCATTCTCACTCCACGGGAATCGCTGTCAAAGCGGATGGATCCATCGCCTATGTCTGCCAATCTCGCAACAACTCCCTGGCAGTGGTCGATCTGATCGAGGGCAAAAGAATCGGTGAGATCGCCGTGGGAGTCGCCCCTTACGACGTAATCCTTTCCGCCGATGAACAGCGAGTCTTTGTCTCCAATTGGGGTGGACGAAGAGCCGATGCAGATGATCTGACTGCGGACTCCTCCGGCACCAAGGTGATCGTCGATGAGCGGGGAGTGGCCGCCAGCGGTTGCGTGTCGATCATCGATCTGACCGACCACCAGGACTCTCGGCAACAGATCGTCGACACAGGGCTGCACCCTTCTGACATGGTGCTGACCGCCGATGGCTCGACATTGTACGTCGCCTGCGTCAACTCAGACCGGGTCGATATCATCGATACCGCCACTGCAACCATCTCTGGGAGCATCGCCACTCGTCCGATGAAACATCTCCCTTTTGGTAGTCTGCCCAATGCGCTGGCGCTGGATGAAGCCGAGCAACGGCTCTATGTCGCCAACGGGGGCAACAACGCCGTGGCAGTGATCGATCTCTCGGCGCAAAACAAGATCCTGGGATTCATACCTGCGGGCTGGTTTCCCGGGGCGCTGGCGATTGCAGATGGACAGCTCTCCATTGCCAGCGTCAAGGGTGTCGGTAGCCGCAGTGGTGATCCGGAACCGAAAGGCTGGAGCGTCTACTGGTACCGCGGCACCGTGAATCAGGTCAGCACTCCAGACCGAAAAGAACTGAAGACGATGACTGCTCAGGTGCTGCTGGATAACCGCACCCAACACGCCTTCCGCTCCAACACGATGCGCGGAAGCGGTGGCACTCCACGTCCCGTACCAAGGAAGTTGGGCGAACCATCGGTGTTCGATCATGTCGTCTACATCATCAAGGAGAATCGTACTTACGACCAGGTCTTCGGAGACATCGAGCGCGGCAACGGAGACCCTTCGCTTTGTATCTTCGGTGAAGAGATCACTCCCAACCACCATGCGCTCGCCGACGAATTCGTGCTGCTCGACAACTACTACTGCAACGGCGTCAACTCCTCCGACGGCCACTCCTGGACCACCGAGGGGATCGTCACCGATCACCTGGAGAAGAGCTTCGGCGGATTCACCCGTAGTTACACCTTCGGAGACGATCCACTGACCTACTCCTCGGCGGGCTTCATCTGGGACCGGGTACTGATGGCGGGGCTCTCCTTCCGCAACTACGGCGAGTTCGACTACGCCGAACCGATCCCCTCAGGTTTGAGTTTCCAGGCCATCTACGACGACTTCATCCGCGGCGAGAAAAAGGTCCAGTTCTCGCAGAAGATCGGCGTCGCACGGATGAAGGAGTACAGTTGCCGTGCGTATCCGGGATGGAACATGCGCATTCCCGATGTACTGCGTGCGGATGTCTTCCTGGAGGAGTTGAAAGGCTTCTCCAAGGATGGCGGCTTCCCCAACTTCAGCGTCGTCTACTTACCCCAGGACCACACCACCGGGACGACTGCCGGCGCCCCCACTCCACGCGCCCACATGGCCGACAACGACCTGGCGATCGGTCGCATCGTCGAGGGGATCAGCAATAGCCCCTTCTGGGAGAAAACCTGCATCTTCATCATCGAGGATGATCCGCAGAATGGATTCGATCACGTCGACGGGCATCGCTCACTGTGTCTGGTGGTCAGTCCCTATTCGCGACGAGGCGGCGAGGTGATCCACGACTTCTACAACCAGACCTCGGTGCTCCACACCATGACGAGAATCCTCGGAGTTGCGCCATTGACCCAGTTGTCGGCGATGATGCCGGTGATGGACAACTGCTTCACCAGCAAGCCCGACCTCGCCCCCTACCGGGCCCGGCCCGCCACCATCGCTCTCGATGAAGCGAACCCGGCCAAGAGTGCCCTCGGCGAGAAGCAATTACACTGGGCGCTCGCCAGCGAAGCGGAACCGTTCCACATGTTCGACATGGCGGATGAGGACACCCTCAACCGCATCCTGTGGCACGCCCAGATGGGGGTCGACACCCCTTACCCCGATGCCTTCGCCGGCGCCCACGGCAAGGGGCTGGAGGGATTGGAACTGATCCTCACCGGCGACGATGATGACGATTGATGGAAACGAGGCATTGGATGCTGCAAATCTGTAGTGTGTTGCTGATCCTGGCCGTGACCTGTGCGGCACCAGCCGCCCGCGATGACGATCCCGCACCACGATTGCGCCAAGGGTCTCATCAGAGCGAAGAGGCGGGGCGAAAGCAGCTGGAAGAGTACGCGTCGACCTTCGACAGCGCCTCGCAGTGGCAACAGCGTGCCGCCATCATCCGCCAGCAGATCCTCCGTGGCGCCGGACTCGATCCGATGCCCGCTCGCCCCCCCATCGAAGCGATCATCCACGACCGCCGCATCTACGACGGCTACAGCGTCGAGTCGATCGCCATCGAGACGGTGCCCGGCTTCTACCTGACCGGCTCCATCTACCGCCCGACAGAAGGAGATGGCCCCTTCCCCGGAATCCTGTCACCGCACGGTCACAGCCGCGGCGAAGCAGGAGGCAGAAAACGAGATCAGAACCAGATCCGCAGTGCGGTTCTCGCTCGCATGGGTGCAGTGGTGGTCGGTTACGACATGGTCGGCTTCGGCGATTCGCTGCTGGCCGGCTGGAAGCACCAACATCCGAAACTGCTGCCGCTGCAGACCTTCAACAGCGTCCGCATCCTCGATTACCTGGTTTCGCGTGAGGATGTCGACGCACAACGGATCGGCATCACCGGGTCATCGGGGGGTGGCACCCAGAGTTTCTTGCTGACCGCCATCGATGATCGGATCGCAGTTTCGGTGCCGGTAGTGATGGTGTCGGCGCACTTTTTTGGCGGCTGTGCTTGCGAGAGTGGCCATCCGATCCATGTCAGCGCCCTTCACGACACCAACAACGCCGAGATCGCAGCGCTCGCCGCACCGCGGCCGCTGATGCTGATCTCCTGTGGCGACGACTGGACCCAGAACACCGATCAGGTCGAGTTCCCCTATGCGCAGCGGGTCTATCGGCTACTCGGAGTCGAGGAGAAGGTCGAGAACCTGCATCTGGCCGGGGAGAAGCACGACTACGGTGTATCCAAACGTCAGGGTGCCTACCGCTTCCTGGCCAAGCACTTCGGGCTCGACACCGATGGCCACTTGCGACCCGACGGAACCTTCGATGAGAGTTTCGTGACGCAGGAAACATGGCAGCGGATGCGCGTCTTCGATGAGAAGCGACCGTGGCCCTCCGATGCGCTCGCCCCCAACTCTGATGTGGTGTTTCCAACCAAATAGAGCGACAGCAACTGATCGATTTGGCGACTCAGCTCAGGATTCTGGAGTGACCTCGATACCCTCGACATGAGCGGCACCCGATGCGATCCGTACCTGGGTGGCAGAACCGACGATCTGGTCGATCTCGGCAGCGCTCTTGCCGGCATCGCTGGCATAGTGGCGACGTTCCGCTTCGCTGATCGTCTCGACCACGAGAGTTCCCTCGACTCGAACCGGTTGTCCCATGGCATTCATCGGAATCAGCCGTTCGCCATCGATGGGGCAGGTGAACTTGACGAAGACTCCGTCCTTTTCACCGCTTCCGGTGGGGGCCATTCGCAGCCAGCACCCCTTCTTCTGGCACACATCGACGACCTCGCCACGAATCTCGATGGTTCTCCCAGAAAATTGCTCGGGAGTTCGCAGGACGCTGGCCAGTTCCACCTGCTCGAGGGACTCCCCGATCACTGGGCTGCCAAAGGTCTCCACCCGTGCGGAGATGGAATTGCAGGCTGAGATTGACAGCAACAGCGGCACGATCAGCAGCAGAGAAAAAACCAGTGAGCGATGCATGTTGGACTCCCATCGAGATCAATGAAGCACCGATCCACAATTCGCTGATCAATCTCGATCAGAAGGGATCAGAAGCGATCTGAATGGTGAATCAAGAGAGCCCCCCTGGCAAGTCGAATCGAGCGACAGCCGGGTCCATTCAGGCAGCAATCTGCGGCTGGAGTCGCGACGGGATCTCGTGGAGCAGACGTTTGAGCCCGGGTCCTTCCCGCTGCACCGTGATCGAGTTGGCTGCCATCTCCAGGATGGGGTAGGAGCCCTGACCCGATCGGGCGGGCTCACAGGTGACCATCAACCGGATCCCTCGCTGCCGAGCAAATTCTACCGCTCGATCATGATCGGTGATCGAGCCTGAAGGGTCGCCACTGATGTTGGCACTGGTGCAGAGCAGCGAACTGACTTCACGGCCGCCCCACAGGTCCAGATCCATCGAATCGGCGAGAGCATCTTCCACCTGGCGGAACACCTTCCGATGGATCCCGTCCAGGATCAAACTCTGGTGAGTCCCCCCCCGGATCACCGGTGAGTTGAATTCTGCCGAGGTGAACGCAGCGCGGACAAACGCACCCTGCATCCTTTCGAGGCGACTGGCGCTGCGGAAGTAGTGCGGCAGAGCGCCCTCGAGGGTCTGGTCGAGAAAGCTATTACAACGACCCATGACGGTACCGTAGTTCTTGCCCGACAAACGATCCTTGAGGCGATTCAGTTGTTCCACTCCCTGACGAGTCGGCGCCGCAACCAGCGTGTAGACGGTCGGAAGTTGCAGCAACACGGCTTCTTCCCGAACATGATCAAGAATCGTCTGCAAGGCTCCTGGCTCAGCGATATCGATGCTGTTCATCTGCGACCTCCTTCAGTTCTGGCGACTGTACTGGGCTGCAGCAGGGCGCCACATCCGATGAAGTTGGGTTTGATACCGAGCTGGTCGAGGATCGCCCGCATCGTGGCGGTCGCAGCGGACAGGACCGGCAGGCCGTGTTCTGCTTCCACCAGCGGGATCGCCGGCAAGGAAGGCATCTGGACGCAGGCCGAGAGGACCACAGCATCGGCTTCACGAAGGTCGAGCCTACGGGCGATCTCGACCAGATCATGAGGATCCCTGCGTCCCACTTCACGATTGTCTGAGATCTCCAGCGAAATCGAATCGACCACCTCGATCCCCGCTTGGTTGAGGCAGTCGATGACCATCTGCGTCAATGGCTTCATGTAGGGTGTGATCAATGCGACGCGACGTGCGCCCAGTTTCTTGATTCCATCGATCAGTGCTCCCGCGCTGGTCACCATCTCTGCGGCTGGACTGCCTTGCTGGATCACCTCGGTAAGATGCTTTCTCAGTTTCTTCTCGTGGCTGGGTCCCTGGCTCATCACCGCCACGAGGCAAGCGTACGCCGCCGCGTCGACCCCAGCATCGGAGACTTCTGTGGTGCAGCGATCGGCCTGAGCATTCATCGCCGACAGTTCCTCAGCACTGACCTTCTTCATCCGCATCCTCGAGGAGTGAAAGGTGAATCGAGGAGCATCCTGATCACGCTGTTTCCGCAGCATCTCGGGCAGTTCCGTTTCCATCGTCGTGTTGGAACTGGGAACCACCAGGCCGATGCGATAACTCTGGTCGGGGGATCTCCTCCCCGGTCCAAATTGCATCCTGGATCGAAATTGTTGGATCGCTGTCATTTGATAAACCTCTCTACCACCACGCCCGGAACCGCAAGTTTGCCCTTCCTCGTTCCTAATGGATGGAATCCGGACCGCTCGGAGAATCGGACCTGTAGACCCGGTATTTTTGGTGGAATTGACCCGGTTGGCCCCTTTTGACCGTTGAGAGCCCCTTGGGGCCGCGATAGGGTGCCCAGAAGGAGGCCGGAATGAGCGACGAACTGTATCTGGGACTCGATGTCGGCACCCAGGGGGTCAAGGGCGTGGTGATCGACCCGGCTGCCCGGCCCTGCGTCATCGCCCGGGCCAGCCAGCCTCTCGACCTGCTCCCGGGTCTGCCCGCTGGCGCCGCCGAACAACACCCGGACGACTGGTGGAATGCCGTCGTCGAGGTGGTCCATCAACTGCTCGCCGACAAAGCGGTCGATCCCTCCTCCATCGCCGGCCTCGGCGTCAGCGGTCAGCAGCACGGCTCCGTCTTCGTCGACGAGGATGACCGGGTGGTACGTGCCGCCAAGTTGTGGTGTGACACCAGCACCGCAGCAGAGGCCCGTGAACTGACCGAGACGATCGGTCGCGCGGTGCCGGTCGGTTTCACCGCCAGCAAGGTGATGTGGCTGGCACGAAATGAGCCGGACCACTGGCAGCGCACCGACGGCGTGCTGCTGCCCCATGACTTCATCAACCTGCGACTGACTGGCGAACGCACCATGGAAGCGGGCGATGCCTCCGGCAGCGGCTGGTTCGATGTCCGTCAGCGTTGCTTCGATGACGCCGCGGTGGCGGCGATCGATCCGCAGCTAGCGGGCAAACTGCCGCGACTGCTCGAGACAGGCGAGGCCGCCGGAACCGTCTCCCCTGCCGCAGCGCAACAGCTGGGCATCCCCGAGGGAATCCTCGTCGCCCCCGGCGGCGGCGACAACATGATGAGCGCCATCGGCTCGGGTGCGACCCGCGCCGGCACCGTCGTCATGAGTCTCGGCACCTCCGGCACCGTCTTCACCCGCACAGACTCGCCGGTGATCGATCCTCAAGGGTTGATCGCACCGTTTTGTTCCAGTGATGGAGCGTGGTTGCCGCTGTTGTGTGTGATGAACTGCACCAACGTCACGGAAGAGGTCAGAAACGGTTATTTCCCCGACGATCCGGACGCGCTCGAGCGCCTCACCGACCTGGCGGCGGCAGTGGAACCAGGCTGCGGCGGCGTCTCCTTCGTACCGTTTCTGCACGGCGAGCGAGTCCCCGACCTTCCCGATGCCACCGGCACCATCACCGGGCTGCGTCCCGGCAGTTTTGCACCCGGGGTCATCTTCCGTGCTGCACTGGAGGGCATCACCGCCAACCTCGCTGCCGGTGTCGAACGGATGAAGCAACTGGGAGTCACCGTCGACGGACTGAGACTGGTCGGCGGCGGTTCGAAGAACCCGCTGTGGCGCCAGATGATCGCGGATGCTCTGCAGGTGCCGGTGACGCTACCGGAAGAACCGGAATCGGGCGCCTTCGGTGCCGCACTGCAAGCGCTGTGGAGCCACCAAAGAGGCGAAGCCCCCGACCTCACCAGCGACGACATCGCCAACCACCGGGTGCCGCTGCAGAATGTGGTGGTCGAACCGCACTAGTCAGAAAGGTCCCGAATGAAGGAAACTGAATGGGCCAGCCAGATCGCACGCCGTCTCGACAAGCACTTCCCTAGACTCCGCGTGGAGGCGGGGAAACGGCTGATCTACGCTAACGAAATCCGCGAATACGGGGAACTCCAACCGCACTACAAGGACATGCAATATGAAACCGACATTCTCCTATATCAAGACACGAAGTCGGGCGGCTGGATTCCACGAGTAGTGATCGAAACCAAGATCAATAGCGTCAGCACCCATGACTCCATCACATACAGCCAGAAATCAGCAACACACAAACAAGTTCACCCCTACTTGAGATACGGGATCTTCCTGGGCAATCGCGGGAACAAAGCATTGCCTGGTCGACTGTTCCGTCACGGTGCACATTTTGATTTCATGCTTTGCTGGAAACTCTTTCGCTCCGATGCTGAAGAATGGAAGCAGTTAACCAACATCCTCCGGCAAGAAATCACGGCTTCAAAGAAACTTGAGAAAATGGTGTTTGATAGCAGGAAAAGTGACCGAGATAAAATCTACTCGTTCCACAAACCGTTGAAGACCAGGCACGAGAGACAACTCTGATCTGGGATCTAACTTCTGAATCTCGATCTTACGAAACTCGGCCAACGCCTCTCTCTCATCACTTGGATTCCGACTCGCTATCACATTTCTCGTCAATGCCCCCAGGCTTTGCATCTTCACCTCGAGTCGAGCTTATTGGTTTTGGAGGCGGAGCCTGCCAAGGCACAACATACTGGCCAACAGATTCGTAAAACTTAGAAACACATGAAGCCAACTCAGACACAAACTTTTGGCGCTGAGTAAACTTCCCACCCAAATCTGAAACCGATCTGAGTTCGAAGCCCCAGGGAAGTTGACCCGTCCGGCCAACGACTAACTCGTCTGGGTCTTCCCTAACTCTGGAGAGATCTAGGCAAGATGACTTACTTCGCCCAGGCCAGTTCGCCACGACCATGATCCGATCATCTTTTGTTTTCACCAACTGGCGCAAGAGCCAGTTCACCGATGTTCGCGGACGCTTCCTGTCTCTTGGTGCGAGGACGGACATTGAAATCGTCACACATCTCCTCGCCAGGTCTGCTTCTATCGCAATCGGCGAAGCCGCTCCCGGTATCTCAAGTCGACAATTGAGTTCACCTGAGTTTGAAAATGAAACCAACATTTTTTCGAATCGTTGACTAGGATCCTTGCGCTCCTTTTGGCTTATTACTGTTGTTACATTCGTTTCGAGTTGACGGCTCATCAGCAATGCCGTGGAGCGCATCAACTCATCCCAGTCGCGAAGTACCGCCGTGCATACGGGAGAAGTTCTCGGCAACTTTGACTTTGCAAAATAAATCCTACAAGCCTCTACCCAATCTTTTCCCATTCGTTCGAATTCACTCACTCCAACTGATTCATGCTCTAAATAACGAACGAATTCTTCAAGCATATAAGCCTGATCAGGGTCAGAAACTGCGCATTCTGCCAGTTGGATTTTCGCCTCGGTTTTCAGAAACAACCACGACCAGTGGAACAATGCGACCTTTCGGGTCTTCGTCTTTTTAACCACACAAGGAGACAAAATCGGCGTCACTACGAACTGATTTGACACCGTGATCAAAGCATCAATCCCCTGATCTCTCGACAAGTCCAAGTATCGCTCAACTTGTGTAGAATCAAGAGTTGCACGCTTTGCTTTCGACTCAACGAGTGCTCGCCAGTGCCTACGTCCGTTATCTACAACAATTAATGCATCTGGTCTATCTTTAGATTGGCCCTTAGTAATCTTAAAAACTGGCTCGGTCCAAACTTGGATCTTCGCGCGCTTTCCAATCGGAGCACCTAATGGGCCTAAGAGCGCCTCAGCAAATTCCCGAACCCCCTTCAGCATCGCCCCGACCGCACCCGTGTTGCGCAGTTCCTGATTCGTCGCTACGGGAATCAAACGTGTCAACTCACCTGAGACTAGATATTCTGGGCGTTTCATTGACTCTTTCCTCTCTACTTTCACTGAGAATTGTCGGTTCTACCGAGGATCCAGCTTCTGTAGCTCGATCTTGCGGAACTCGGTCGGGTGGCTCTCTGCCTGGAGGGATATGTAGCCCTCGCTGAGCATCTTCTGGGCTCCGGCGGCCATCAGTTTCTTGGCGTAGGAGTCGCGTTCATCGAGTTGCGGCTCGGTGTATTCGAGCACCGTCTTGCCGTCGATGATGTGGCGGATGATCTCGTTGCCTCGTACCTCGATCTCGACGGTGACCCACTGATCGCCGTGGTAGGTCTCCGACTTTGAATCGAGACAATGACGCGTGAGCAGTTTTCCGTCCATCACAACATTGGTACTGGGGGTGCACAGATTGGCGGTGGAGCGTTTACTTTCGCCGCCGGGGCCGCCGAGCAGTTGCACCTCGATGGAAGCGGGGAAGTCCTGCCCCTTCTCGATGCTCTCCGGTGACTGGCAGTGCAGCATCAGGCCGTTGTTACGAAACGCCCAGCCGGGACCACCGGGAACCTGCTCACCGACGAAGCGGTACTCGACCCGCAGCCGGTAGTGGGAGAAGGAATCCTTGTGGAAGATGTGGCCGAACTTGGCGTCGAAGCTGTCGTATTTGCTGTAGTCGACCTTCAGCACTCCATCTTCGACATGAAATGTGTCGAGATAGTTATCCCCCAGATCGTGTCCGGCGAACTTGATCTTCCAATCCTTCAGATCCTTGCCGTTGAAGAGGGAGATCCAGTCGCCGCTTGCCTTCGACGGGGCATCGTCTCGGGTGAAGAACATCAGATGCTGCCACGGCAGCTCATCGAACTGTTCAACGAGACTATACCCTGCCGGTAGGTACTCCTTGAGGATCTGCGCCTTGCTCATCTTGTGCAGCTTCTTGATCGGCACCTCGGGATCCTCACTGCGGAACTCGACCAGGGCGATGCGGCCATCGGGTTTCAGTGCCTTGCGCATCTTCGCCAGCATCGTCTCGGGGTCGCTGAACTCGTGGTAGACATCGACCAGCAGGATCAGATCGCAGGAGCCATCGGGGATCTTCGGATCGGCGGGTTCTCCGAGAATCAATTCGATGTTGTCGAGACCCGCCTCGCCACCGCGCTTCTCGAGCATGTCGAGCATCGGTTGCTGGATATCGACGGCCAGGATCTTGCCGGAGGCTCCGACTCGTTTGGCCAGCCTGAGCGCGTGATAACCGTTGCCGCAGCCGAGATCACAGACCGTTTGCCCCGCCTCGACTCCGAGAGCCTCCATCAGAACCGAGACCCGCTCCTCCTTCTCGCGCGTTTCCCTGAGCAGCCACTCGGCACCCTTCCAGTGCATCGTCTGGGCGATGGTGCGGCCCTTGAACTGCGGCTTCTCATCCTCTTGCGCGAGACCCTGGGAAGTCAGCGGGCCGAGTGACATCAGCATCGCGACCAGCATCCACATCGAGGCTCTGCTTCTGTTCATCGGGGGCACTCCTCATCGTATCTGTAAAGGGCCAGGGGAATCGTCTTGCAAACGGTAGGGTACCGGAGAGAGGGAGAGAGGTCACCTGGCCGGATGAGGCAGTAGGCCGAGGGCTGTGTCGATGGGTCGGGGATTGGCTGTGGGGCGGCCTGGGGTCCATCGTCAGCCGTACAAGGAGGCAGGCAGAGATACTGGATTACCATCCTCGTGGGTCTCGACATCGACGGCACCTCGGTGCCGAGACGCTGACGCTGCCGTCGGCCGATGACCGGCGGCACCGTCAGCAGCCGATGGAGGGACGAAACGATTCACTTCGGCGAGAGGTGTGGGATAAAAACCCTATCAAGTACACGGTGCCACGATGTCCTGAACCCACCTAGTAGGATTGAGCATAAAATCCGTCGAGGGTCGCCGAGGCTTGCCTGTCCCCCCCCCAGCGACGTCTTTCAGTTGCTCGTCGTCGATCCTCTTGGCGTCCTTGTCGTCCTTCTTCTTCTCGTCTGTCATGGCGCATCCTTTCGGCGGGGCGGTTGTGAAACCGTGCGGGGCACACGCCTCGCAACGCTTCTTTCATCCGGAACCCAAGGCCTTCCGGACCGAGCTCCTGAGATCAAAGGGAGGAGAGAAGTCACGCTGGCGCTGTTCAATTGGCTGTGTAGAATCCCGAAACGATCTCACGGCGAGGCCGCTGCCGGAATAGAGCAGCAGGACAGCGAAGAGTAGGAGCTGATTTGGGATTCTGCACCGTCATCAACTGCATCGATGGACGCACACAATTGCCGGTCATCCACCATCTCCAGCAGCGCTTCGGTGTCGAGCATGTCGATCTGGTGACGGAGGCGGGGCCGAACTTGATTCTCTGTGAGCAAGAAAATGAAACGACCGTTCAATCGATCCTCTCGCGAGTGCGGATCTCCATCGAGCATCACGCATCGGTCGCTGTTGCTGTCGCCGGACACCACGGCTGTGCCGGCAACCCCTCCACCCCCGAGGAACAGCTACTGCATATCCAGAAAGCGACCGAGTTCCTCACCAGAGAGCTGGCGGGGATGGAAGTTGTCGGCCTGTGGGTCGATGAAGAGTGGCAAGTTCACGAGGTTCCGTCACGCGGATCAGCCCCTGGATGGTGATCCACTGGTCTCGTCACAGACGTCCAACTGTGATCCACACAGAAGGCCACTCAGAAAACCATATTGTGATCGACTAGACGTGATCGACTAGCGGTGATCGGCTAGGCTGTGGAAACCAGAGCACGAGACTTCACCAGCGAGAGCACTCCTCCAATGCCGGAGAGTGCTGCGAA
This sequence comes from Planctomycetota bacterium, assembly GCA_014240375.1. Lineage (GTDB taxonomy): Bacteria > Planctomycetota > UBA8108 > UBA1146 > UBA1146 > QNYK01. The sequence goes on from JAAZXB010000002.1 coordinate 224,248, forward strand.
GAGTATCGCATACCTGGAAGCCGCAGGCACTGCTGGCTCCATCTCTGCTCCCCCGAGCATTGCAGCGAAAGGGGATGAACCTTGCATCTGATTCATCGCCTCGACATTGGCCACATTGGTATTGTAGCGTTCCACCGCCACGAAGATGCTCACGACACAGATCACCGCGCAGATACTGGCAGTGATATTCAACTGTTTCCTGTCCATCGATCTCCCTCTCTCTTCCAAACCGGGTTCCATCAGCGGCAGCGGATCAGCGAGATCTCGGTGCCGTTTCCTTCGAGGACCATGTGGTTCTCGTCGACGATGCGGATGCGGCCCTCGGCCTCGAGGCTGCCGATCTCGGTCGCCACTCCGAGGCCTTCTCCAAGCAACGAGGTGATCCGTGCCTGGCCGGTGAACTCACGGCCGTGCAGTTTCACGGTGTACTCTCCCGAGGGGAGGATCTTCAACTCGATGTCGGCGAGGATGCTGTGTTCAAACTGGCAGCGGATCCGGTCGATCCAACTGGTCGCTGCCTCGACGGGAGCGATCGAAGTCTCGCTCTTCCAGGATCCGACCGCTCGCGTGTAGGTGTACTGTGCAGAGCAGCCGACCGAGACGAGTGGGATCAGTGCAGCGAAGGAGAGGATCCACAGTAATTTTCTGTTCATCATCTGCTCCTTTCAAGTGAGTCGACAACGCCCTACCCTTCCATCCAGTTCCTGGTGATGATCGGACCGTCAGATCCCGGAAATTTCAGGGGAGATGTCGGCAAATTCCGACCCTTCCACGGACAGGGACAAGGTCTCGAGGTCTCAGGACTGGTCACTCCCGGCAACTGCAGCCCGATCTGAATGGAATCGACCCGCCATGAACATGAAGGATCATCGCCTCGTTCGCACCGCAACGCTGTGCCTGCTCTACTTCGCCCAGGGCTTCCCCTGGGGATTCGTGGTCTATGCGCTGATCAGTTTCTTCATCGAGGGCGGCTACTCCCGGGCGGAAACGGTGCTGATCTCGGCCACTGCGGTGCTGCCGTGGAGTTTCAAGTTCCTGTGGGCGCCGATGATCGACTCGATCCGCTGGCCGGCGCTGGGACTTCGTCGTCCCTGGATCGCCTTCGCCCAGCTGGGGATGGCCGCAACGCTGCTGGCGGCCAATCGCGTCGGCTCCATCGATGCGCTGCAGAAGGGATCGACCATCGATCTGCCACGCTGGGCGATCGACGGCTTGGCGTGGCTTCCCGGCAGCGAGATCAGCGCCACAGACACCTCGGTTTCGGTGCTCGTTTTCATCGGAGGTGTCTTCTTCCTCCACAACTGTTTTGCCTCGCTCCAGGATGTCGCCACCGATGCACTGGCGGTCGATATCCTCGAAGAGGGTGAACGAGGGCGCGTCAACGGCTTCATGTGGGGATCGAAGACGTTGGGCGTTGCGGTGGGCACCTACGGTGGCGCCGTGATGATCGAGTCCTACGGCATGAACTCGGCCATCCAGGCCCAGGCGGTGATGGTGCTGGTGATCCTCGCGGCAGTGCTGATGGTCAGAGAGCGATCGGGCGAGAAGTTATTCCCCTGGTCGCGGGGAGCGGCCGCATCGAAGCAGATCGCAGCACTGCGCTCACCGATCGTCGTGCTGCAGGAACTGTTCCGGGCACTGGCTCTGTGGACCACCGCCATCGGTGTGCTGGTCGCCATCTTCACCTCGGTGTGCCAGGGGGTCTTCATCAATCTCGCCAACGACACCTTCGTCAATGTCTTCCACTGGAGTGCCATCGACTACAGCAAGGTGCAGGGCAGTTACGGGGTCGCCGCCGAGGTGGTCGGGGCGATCTCAGGAGGCTTCTTCTGCGATCGCTTCGGCCGCCGCAAGATGGCCCTCATCGGCGGACTGTTCGCCTCGGGCGGTCTCATCACCTTTGGCCTGCTGCATCCGTTCTGGGTCAGCGACTCCTTCTCGGGGCTGTGGATCATCCCGCTCTTCAAGGGCGCCATCGCCTTCCAGACGGTGTCGCTCTTTTCCCTCTACATGAAGATCTCCTGGACCACTGCAAAGGCGACGCAGTTCACGCTGTACATGGCGGTCAGTAACTTCGGTGTGTTCCTGGGAAGCCAGCTCAATCGGCTCGATTGGGAGCGATGGAGCCTGTTCGTACTGGGCGGCACCAGCGCACTGATTCCCATCGTCTTGCTGCTGCTGATGAAACCGGATCTTGTGGTCAAGAGACGACTCGAAGATGAACAGAATGGAGAACCCTCATGATTCGCCGTGCAACGACCCTGACCTGGCTGCTGATGCTGCTGGCTTACTGCCCCTCGATCACGGCCCTGGATGAGCCACCCGTCGATGAATTGGCACCCCGCATCGCCACCTTGCTGAAGGACTGGGACCAACCCGACACCCCCGGCTGCTCCATCGCCGTGGTCAAGGATGGCACCATCATCTACAGCGGTGGCTTTGGCATGGCCAACCTCGATCACTCGATCCCCAACGGTGCCGACACCGTGTTTCGCATCGCCTCGGTGTCGAAGCACATCACCGCATCCTGCATGCTGCTGCTGGAGGATGAAGGGGTGCTCACCCTCGATTCCGACATTCGAAGGTGGCTGCCAGAGATCCCCGAATACGACGAGACCATCACCATCCGACACCTGCTGCATCACACCAGCGGCCTACGCGACTACACATCCTTGATGCCGCTGCTGGAGATCGGCGATGAAGATCTGTTCACCGGGCAACAGACCATCGACCTGATCGCCCGCCAGAAGGGACTCAACTTCTCGCCCGGCGAGAAACATTCCTACTGCAACAGCGGCTACTTCCTGCTCAGCGTCATCTGCGAGCGGGTATCGGGGAAAACGCTGCGCCAGTACGCAGACGAGAAGATCTTCTCACCGCTGGAAATGACCAGCAGCCACTACCACGACAATCACCTCGAGGTGACACCGAAGCGCGCCACCGGCTACGCACCGATCGGCGAGGGGAAGTACCGGATTCATGAGACGGTGCTCGACCATGTCGGCGACGGCGGGGTCTTCACCACCGTCGAGGATCTGGCGACCTGGACCACGGCACTCGGTGAC
>JAAZXB010000002.1:227321-258945 GCA_014240375.1 Planctomycetota bacterium
GCGGGGTCTTCACCACCGTCGAGGATCTGGCGACCTGGACCACGGCACTCGGTGAGGGGCGCCTCGGCGCAAACCTGCTGCAGCGCTTGCAACAGAAGTTCACGCTCAACGATGGAGAGGTGCTCGATTACTGCCTCGGCGTCGTCGATACCCGTTTCCGTGACCAGCGGATGCTGCAACATGGCGGCGGCTGGGTCGGCTTTCGCACCTCGCTGGCGGCGTTCCCCGAGCAGGGGATCGTCATCATCTGCCTCGGCAACTGCAGCGCCTTCAACCCGGGCCGGATCAGCCGCCAGATCGCCGCGCTGGTGGTCGAGGATCTTGATCCCCCTCTCCCTCGACGGCCAGACAGGGCCCGCGATCGAGGCGATCGAGCTGAAAGCAGCGCACCACCGGCAGAAGATGCAAAGCCGTGGGACCACCGCCAGGTGCTGGGCCGCTACCACTCGAGCGAACTCGAACGTGAGTGGTCGATCATCGACAGCGGCGGTACCGCTGTGGCGCTGGTCGGATTCGAGGGGGAACCACTGGCGATCGCCGTGACCGGCGACGACCTGCTGGCGGTGGATTGGTGGCTGAAGATGCACCTGCTTCGAGATGAGGAAGGTGCAGTGACCGGGTTCACCATCGATTCCGGCGGCATGAGCGGCATCCTGTTCCAGCGGATCGCCGAGAAGAAGTGATCCCCTGCCGCATCGCTTGCGGATTTACAGTACTCTGAAATCGTCAAGAATCACCACTGCGGAAGGATACCGATGTTCCTCTCACCACTGCTGCTACTGACGCTGGCGACACAACCGCTGGCGACACAACCGCTGGCGACACAACCGCTGACGGCGGCCGACGAGGCACCGATCCAGGTCTTTCTGCTCGCCGGGCAGTCGAACATGGAGGGGCAGGCGGTGGTCGATCTGGTCCACGAGCAGCACTACAACGGCGGCCGCGGATCACTGATCCGGCTGCTCGATGATCCGGCGATGGCGAAGCGGCTGGGGCATCTGCGAGACGAAGATGGCAGTTGGACCACTCGTGACGATGTACAGGTGCGATACCGCACCGGCAACAACGTGCTCAAGAGCGGTCCCCTCTCCATCGGCTACGCCGTCTATGACGACCTGCATCACTTCGGCCCTGAATTGCAGATCGGCCACCGCCTCGGCGATGCCCACCAGGCGCCAGTGCTGCTGATCAAAACCTGCTGGGGTGGCAAGAGCCTGCACGTCGATTTCAGGCCACCGAGTGCCGGCGGTGAGACGGGCCCCTATTACACCCAGATGGTGAAGGAGTACCGCGAGGCGCTGGCGGCGATCGAGACCGAGTTTCCCGATCTGGCCGGACGCGCCACCGAACTGCGCGGCTTCTTCTGGTTTCAGGGCTGGAATGACATCTATACCGACGGGGCCGTGGAAGCGTACGAACAGAATCTGGCGCACCTGATCGACGACCTGCGCCAGGAGTTCGAGGCGCCGCAGTTGCCGGTGGTGATCGGCGAGACGGGAAATGCCGGTAGCCTGCCGCTTCGTCACGCTCAGGCTGCGGTGGCGGAACGTCCCGAGTACCGCGGCACCGTCTCCTTCGTCTCGACCGCCCAGTTCATGCGCAGACCGGTGGATTCTCCCAACAAGGGTCACGGCCATCACTGGTTCGGAAACGCCGAGAGTTACTTCGGTATCGGCGATGTACTCGGCGAGGAGATGGTTCGCCTGATCGAGGATGGAGAGATGAAGGGGAGTGAAGAACATCCTGGACCGGTCGCCACCCGCGGAACCACGGCGACCGCTCGCTGGGCGAACCCGTTGTTTGCCGGCTACGATCCGGCCCGCGCCTTCGAGACGATCGAGTTCGCCGATGGATGGTACCGGGAACCGGGCAACGAGGGGTTCGAGGCGACGCTGGATCACCTGCTCGAACGGTTGAAGAAGAGCGGCTTCGGCACCGATGAGCGGCTGCAACTGGAAGTGATCGAGACGCCGATGCGCTCTCCGGCGTGGACACCGAAATCGGCCAGCCTGGTGATGAAGCAGACGGATCAGCCGGATCAAACCCTGCTGCGCTTTCACAACAGTCGCGCCCCGCATCGAACGATGCTACCGGTCCACGCTCCATCCTGTGATGTGGAGGGTCCTCTTTGCTTTGACCTCGACCAGTTGAAGAAGGGTGATGTCTTCGTCACCGACCGATCGATCGGTAGAGCGCTGCGCGATGCCCGCAGCAAGGGCGCCGCTGCGGTGCTTTCGTCACAACTCGCTGATTTCACCGTCGATCCCAGCGGTGGCGATCGTCATCTCGATGCCATCCACTACACCAGTGTCCGAAGTGGCGACTTTCCGGTTGCGATGATCTCTCCGAGAGTACACCAGACACTGCGCGAGCATCCAGCGGCACGCGTGGCCCTGCGAGCCGTCGTCCAGCTCGATGAGCGTCCATTGCGTACCGTGGTCGCAACGATTGTTGGCCGCAAGATTCCTGACGAGGTGGTGGCGCTCGCGGCTCATGTGCAGGAACCGGGTGCAGTGGACAACGCCAGCGGAGTCGGCGGCCAGATGGAAGGGGTTCGTTCCCTCGTGATGGCACTGGGGAAGAAAGAGATCGAATGGCCCGCTCGCAGCATCTCGTTCATCTGGGGGGACGAGATGGCGATGAGCCGCATCTTCCTCGATCACACCAAGAGAAAAACCATCGCAGCCTTCTCCGCCGACATGATCGGAGCCTCACAAGGGATGACGGGAGCCATCGCGCTGCTGGAGCGTTCCCCCGATCCCGGTGCGATGCGGGTGTTGCCTCCCGATTCACACACCCCCTGGGGGGCGGGCCGGGTTGGAGAGTCTGATCTAAAGCCGAGCGGGGTCTCCATCATCGCACGGTTGGCGATGCAAGATGTGGCGGCAGCCTCCAACGGCTGGGTCATCGGTGAACACCCCTGGGAGGGGGGCAGCGATCATGATGTGTTCCTCGGGCGCGATGTGCCCGCCATCTTGATGTGGCACTTCACCGACTTCGCCTACCACACCAGCCTCGATCGCCTCTCCCATGTCGATCCGAGGATGGTGCGGCGCATGAGCGTGGCACTGATGGCATCGGCGCTGGCGGTCGCCTCTCCACGGCCAGATGATCTGCAGCGGTACCAGCGGGCCATCGATGAGGAGCGTACTCTGAGGATTGCGGCGGCAGACCAGGCCAAGGATTCAGAGAGCAAAAAAATGTGGCTGGATTGGTGCACTGGTGCCCAGCAATGGCTCACCACCCTCTGTAATGAATCCTCTCCCGAGGAAAACCAACGCTGAATCGATGGCGCTGTTGCGGAGTTTGTTGACCTCTGGGCCCCGGCAACCGATGCTAGACGCCAGGAGGACACCTTGATCAACCCCGGCAGTGATCTCGATCTGGACTGGGTGCTGTCGACCCGCGTCAACCGCTCGGCGGTCGAACGGCGAACCAGCACCCTGACCGGCCGCAGAACCGTCAAGAAGTCGTGGCAGATCGGCTGGCTCGCCCACGCCATCACCTGCATCGACCTGACCACCCTCGCCGGCGATGACACTCCCGGTACCGTGCGCCGACTCGCGTCCAAGGCGAGAAGGCCAGTACGCCACGACATCCTCGAAGCGCACGGCCTCCCTCTCGACCTTCATTGCGCCTCGGTGTGTGTCTATCACAACCTGATCGATTCCGCCCGCGAAGCGACGGAAGGATCTCCGGTCAAGGTCTGCGCCGTCTCTACCGGTTTCCCCGCAGGACAGATCCCCCACTCGATGAAGGTGGAACAGATCCACTCATCGATCGCCGCAGGAGCCGACGAGATCGACATCGTCATCTCTAGAAGCCTGGTACTGGAGGGGCGCTGGCAGCAACTGGATGAAGAGATCCGCGCTTATCGCCAGGCTTGTGGAGAGAACACCTGCCTCAAGACGATTCTCGCCACCGGAGAACTGGGCGATCTTCGACGCATCGCACGCGCCTCGCGAGTGTGCCTCGGAGCGGGTGCCGATTTCATCAAGACCTCGACCGGGAAAGAACCGGTCAATGCCACCCTACCGGTGGCGCTGGTGATGCTCAGAGCCATCCGAGAGTATCGCGAACGGACCGGAATCCTCGCAGGGTTCAAACCCGCCGGAGGAATCCGCACCGCCAAGGAAGCGATCGCCTTCCTGATGTTGATCCGCGAGGAACTGGGAACCGAATCGATGGCCGCCAACCGCTATCGCATCGGAGCCTCTTCGCTCCTTTCGGACCTGGAGAGACAACTGGAGTTTCATGCCACCGGACGGTATTCCGCCGCCCACCGGCATCCGATGGGATAAAAATTATGTCACCCGATGAACACAATCCTGGCGAGTCGCTCGAAACCCTCGGCTGGGGCCCCGCCGTCGAATCCGCCGAGGAAGCTCGCAACTGGATCGAGCAGAGCGGTACCCAGCCAGCCCATTTCATCGGAGGAGAATGGTCGGCTCCAGCCGCAGCGAAGCGCTTCTCTTCCCGTTGTCCTGCAACCGGTCAAGCGCTGCGCGATGTGCTCCAGGGGAGTTCAGAGGATGTCGATCGTGCAGTACAGGCGGCGCGGACCGCCTTGCCCACCTGGCAAGCGATGGGCCCCGACGGGCGAGCTCGCTGCCTCTATGCCATCGCCCGTAACATCCAGAAGGAGAGCCGCCTCTTTGCCGTGGTCGAATCTCTCGACAACGGCAAGCCGATTCGCGAGACCAGAGATCTCGACATTCCACTGGTGGTGAGACACTTCTACCACCACGCCGGCGCGGCACAGTTGCTCGACGAAACCGATCCAGGCGCCGAACCGTGGGGAGTCTGCGGCCAGATCATCCCGTGGAACTTCCCACTGCTGATGCTGGCATGGAAGATCGCCCCGGCACTGGCTTGTGGCAACACCGTGGTGCTGAAACCCGCCGAATGGACATCGCTCAGCGCGCTGCTCTTTGCCGAGACCTGTCAGAAAGCGGGACTGCCCGATGGAGTCATCAACATCGTCACCGGCGATGGGGAAACCGGAGCCGCCATCGTCGCGCATCCTGACATCGACAAGGTGGCCTTCACCGGCTCGACCGAAGTGGGTCGAATCATCCGGGAAGCGACCGCCGGGAGCGGCAAGGGTCTGACCCTGGAACTGGGTGGCAAGAGCCCCTACATCATCTTTGAGGATTCCGACATCGATAGCGCAGTCGAAGGTCTGGTCGATGCCATCTGGTTCAACCAGGGACAGGTGTGCTGTGCCGGGAGTCGCATGCTGGTTCAGGAATCGATCTCCGATGAAGTTCACCGCAAGGTCGAGGAACGAATGTCGAGACTTCGAGTCGGCAACCCGCTCGACAAGGCGATCGACATCGGTGCGATGGTGGAGGAGAAACACCGCGACCAGGTGGCCGCGATGTGCGAACGTGCCAAGGGCGAGGGGATCACCTGCATCCAGCCCGATATCGATTTGCCCGAGCAGGGTTACTGGTTTCCGCCGACGCTCTTCCGTGATGCGCCGCTGTCATCGGAGATCGCCAGTCAGGAAGTGTTCGGCCCGGTGCTGGTCTCGACCACCTTTCGTACCCCCCAGGAGGCGGTCAAAATCGCCAACCACAGCCGTTACGGTCTCGCGGCGAGCATCTGGAGCCAGGATATCGATACTGCCCTCGATGTCGCCCGCAAGGTCGAGGCGGGAACCGTCTGGGTCAACGGCACCAACATGTTCGATGCATCGAGCGGATTCGGCGGCATGAAGGAATCCGGCTTCGGCAGAGAAGGCGGTCGTGAAGGTCTGCGCGCCTACCTTCGCGATGTCAAACCGATGACCCCGACCGACGGCGACACATCCGCTACCGGCGGCATCGTCAATTCCACCGCTACCGATCCTGCCCTCGACCGCACTGCAAAACTGTACATCGGAGGAAAACAGGTTCGCCCCGATGGGGGCTACTGTTTCGAGGTTCAATCTCGCTCCGGAGAATTGCTCGGACTGGCGGCTCGATCGAATCGCAAAGATGTCCGCAATGCTGTGGAAGCTTCACACCGCAGCAAGTGGAGATCGATGACCGGCCATGCAAGAGCACAGGTGCTGTGGTTCATCGCCGAGAACCTCGAGCCACGCTCCGATGATCTGGCCCAGCTGATCGACCAGATGACCGGGTGCGGTGCCGCAACCGCTCGCGAAGAGGTGCAACAGGCGGTCGCGAGTTGGACCTGGTGGGCCTCATGGGCCGACAAGCACGATGGAGCGGTGCACGATACTCCCTGGCGTGGATTGGTTCTCGCACTGCACGAACCGTTTGGAACCGCCGCAGTGATCTGCCCGCAACAGAATCCGCTGCTGGGTCTGGTGGCCCTCTGCGCTCCACTACTGGCCACCGGCAATAGCGTCATCGCCATCCCCTCGACCGCGGCTCTCGCTGCCGTCGAGATGTGTCGCATCATCGAACATTCGGATCTCCCTGCTGGAGCCATCAACCTGCTCACAGGAGATGCCGCGGAGATCGGCCCGGTGCTCGCTAGCCATGACGATGTCGACCTGCTGTGGCATGTCTCCGATGATCCTCTCGCCCGGGAACTGGAAGCGGCATCCTCCGGCAACATGAAGGTGTGCTGGCGCCCGGGAGAACTGTCGGATCGGTCGAGACGGATGCTCGACCGCGGCACCCAGGTGAAGAATATCTGGCTTCCCCACGGGATCTGAGCCCATTTACCCCATCTTGGCCCCTTCTCGCTTCGACAATTGAGCCAATTTCGGGGTACAGTTCTAGAGAGGGGACGCACCGTGGGAGGCGCCCTCTAAATCTCATCCGGGAGGTTGCCATGGGACTTGAATCCTCGACACCACTATCGGCCGACGTCGATTCAGGCACCTCAGCCGATGTCGATTCCTCATTCTCGCCAGAAGACACTCAACTTCCCAGTATCGGCGTGGTATTCGAGAATGATGCGTGGCTGACACCGCTCTTTGATTCCCTCTCCGAGGCGGGGATTCCCTATGAGCCGATCGATGTTCGAGATCATTCCTTCGACCTTCTCAGCGCCCGGAAGCACACCTTGTACCTCAACCGTGTTTCTCCCTCCTCGTACCTGAGGGGGAATGATGGCGCCATCTCCCATGCCCATGCCTTGCTCGCCGCACTGGAGTCATCCGGAACAAAAGTGATCAACGGATCTCGCTCCTTCCATCTCGAGACGAGCAAGGTCGCTCAGCAGATTCTGATGAGCCAACTCGGCGTGGATGTTCCGCGCACCGAGGTGGTCAGCAGTCGCAGTGCAGTTCACAAGGTCATCGACCAGTTGAGATTCCCACTGATCCTCAAGCCGGACACTGGAGGTAGTGGCGCCTTCGTACGAAGGATCGAGAACAAAGAACACCTGCTGGCACTCATCGATGATGACGAAGTGTTCGCTCCCGGACATCTGATGCTGTTGCAAGAACTGATCGTTCCTGCAGATGGATCCATCGCCAGGGTCGAGTTCGTCGATGGAGAATGCCTCTTTGCGATGCGAGTCACGGCACACAACACCTACAATCTGTGCCCCGCCGAAGGGTGTCCGAGAAATCCCATCGAGCCCGGGATCAAACCGGATGCCACCTTCGAGGCGTGGACCGATGTTCCCGCCGAAGCGGTCGCTCAGGCGAGAGAGATCCTCAGGGTCTCCAATCTCGACATCGGTGGAGTGGAATGGATCGACACCGCCAGCGGTCGTCGCTGCTTCATCGACATCAATGCCACCAGCGTCTACCGGGAAGACATCCAGAAGACCACCTCGGTCAACGGTTTCCTCAAGGTGACCGGCTATCTGGCGCGAGAACTGGCCAAGGAAGACGCCAAGAGTTCCCATCGACACGGCCGCAGGAGTACCGGATGACTCACAGCGACTACATCATCGTCGGCGGCGGAATCATGGGTGCGATGATGGCGCTGGAACTGGCTGAATCCAACTCCGGCAGTGTCCTCTTGCTGGAGAAGTCGTTCCCCGGGGCCGGCTCCACCGGCAAGTCGGGAGCGATCCTTCGCCAGCACTACTCCCACGAGGTGACCATCGGAATGGCACGGGAGAGTCTGCAGTGGTACTCCGAATTCGAGGAACGGTACGGGATCGACATCTCCTTCCATCGTCCGGGTATGGCCTTCATCTGCCCCGAACAGGATCTCGGCAATCTGCAGCGAAATGTCGAGTTGCAAAGATCCCTCGGTGTCGAGACGACGATCCTCGATTCCACTCAACTCAAGGAGCTGGAACCGGGTGGAAACTTCGCCGGGAATGAATACGCCGCCTGGGAAGCAGAGGCCGGCAATGTGCAGCCGGTCACCACGGTTCATGCAGTTCTCGAGGCTGCACGACGTGCCGGAGCAGAAGTCAGAATCGGTGCCCGCGTGACCGGTTTCCAGCGAACAGGAGATGTCATCCAGGGAGTTCAACTCTCCGACGGATCGTCTCTCAGCGCCGGTCAGGTGATCGTCGCAGCGGGACCGTGGGCAAGTCAACTTCTCGAGGAAGCGGGAGTCTCCCTACCCCTCTGCGCCATGCGTCCGGAACAGGCGTTCTTTGATCCACCCGGGGGAGCTCGGGAATCACGACTGATCTACGGTGATCTCAGCAATGGGCTCTACTGGAAACCTGAACTGGCCGGATGGACGCGGGTCGGCTGCCTCGAGCTGAAAGCCGATGCACTCGTGGAGAATCCTGATCACTACGACGAAGGAGTGAGCGAGGAGTTCATCCACGATTGCCGGGGCCGACTGGCGAAGCGACTCCCTCACTACGAACATGCAGTCTCGTGGGGTGGAATGGGTGCCCTGTACACGATGACCCCCGATTCTCACCCGCTCATCGGCCCGGTTCCGGGATTGCAGGGGATATGGGTGGTCAGCGGATTCAGTGGTCACGGATTCAAACTCTCCCCCTCCGTGGCCCGGGGAGTTGCCGCAGAGATCGGCAATGGCGAGGGGAGTCGCTTTGAGCCCTCCTTCTTCTCCCCCGATCGTTTCCTCCACGATGCAGCCATCGAGGTGACCTACGGTTACGGGATCCTGGGCTGACCGGAACCGAAGAGGGGGTTATCCTCCTCGCATGAAATACACCACAACACTTTCGTTCCTGCTGCTCCTTCTGTGTGCATCCGAGAACGGATTCAGCCAAGCGGATGAGACCTCTTCCCCTCCCAACATCGTCATCGTCTTCACCGACGATCAGGGTTGGGGTGATCTCTCCTGTTACGGTTCAACGGAGATCCCGACACCTCACATCGACCAGCTCGCCGCCGAGGGGATCAAGTTCACCGACTTCTATGTCAGCCAGCCGGTCTGTTCCGCGTCTCGCTCGTCCCTTCTCTCTGGCTGCTATGCCAACCGAGTCGGGATCAGTGGAGCGCTGGTTCCATCCTCGAAGATCGGCCTCGATCCCCGCGAGTTGACGATTGCAGAGGTGGTCAAACCGCTCGGATATGCCACCGCCTGTTACGGGAAATGGCACCTCGGCCACCATCCCAACTTCCTCCCCACTGCACAGGGTTTCGATGAGTACTGTGGAATCCCCTACAGCAATGACATGTGGCCCGGTCATCCCGAATCTCCAAAGGCGTGGCCACCGCTACCGTGGTATCAGCAGGACCAGGTCGAGCGCATCATTGAAAACCTCGATGACCAGGAACAGATCACATCCGAGTTGACTCGTCGTGCGGTGCAATTCATCGACAAGAACGCCGATGGCCCGTTTTTGCTCTACTTGCCCCACTCGATGCCGCACGTGCCCCTGGGTGTCTCACCTCGCTTCCGACAGACCACCCGCTTTGGTGCCTACGGAGATGTGATCCGCGAAATCGATGACTCGGTGGGACAGATCCGCAAGGCGCTGGAGAGGCACGGGATCCTCGACAACACCTTATTCATGTTCGCATCGGACAATGGTCCCTGGCTCTCCTACGGCGACCACGCCGGCACCACCGGCGGCTTGCGCGAGGGAAAAGGCACCACCTGGGAGGGTGGGGTTAGGGTTCCCTGTGTGATGAGATATCCCCCGGTGATCTCTCCCGGTACCACATGCTCGACTCCTTGCATGACCATCGACATCTTGCCCACCATCGTCGAATTGACCGGCGGAACCGCTCCTCTACTACCCATCGACGGAGTCAGCATCGTTCCCCAACTACAGGGAGATCTGGACGCCGTGCCGCCTCACGAAGAGTTGTACTTCTGGTACCACAGAGGCGACATGGAGGCGATGCGGATGGGAAGGTGGAAACTACACTTCCCCCACAAGTATCGCAGTCTCGAGGGGCGCCCACCGGGGAATAATGGCATCCCTGCCAAGTACAACTACCAGATCAAAACCGGCCTCGCACTGTACGACCTGGAGATCGATCCCAACGAGCAGGTCGATGTCAAAGCCCATCACCCTGGAGTGGTGGTCGAGATGTCAGCGCGAGCGAATGGAATGCGCCAGCGACTGGGTGATCGGCTCTCCAGCATCAAGGGCGACGAGGTTCGGGGGCCGGGGCGACTCCCCGCTGGCGACAAGTAAGGATGAGTTGCAGGCTTCTGCTGCTCTTGCGGCTGACCTGAGGCGTCCAGGCTCCCTGCGATGGCCAGAGGGAACGGATGCACGCCCGTAGGAATGCACCGATCAGACTTCACGACCTGACCACTGACCCGGCCACTGACCCGGCACAACAACAGGATCTAGCGGAAGAGCATCCGGGTGTGGTGGTGATCTGGTCGAATGGATGAACTCCATCCGCGACCGCTCGAAATGACCCCACTCGGGGACCAGGAAGATCAATATAGAGCAACTGCGGCGGGGAAGAGACTTCCCCGCCGCAGTTGGGTAACGGTCGACTCCTAGAAGGAAGCCGGCCGAGGGATGGCCCGATTCGAGGCGGGTACTCGCTTGAGCACGAACCTCTGCTCGAAATCAACTACTTCGTTTTCGGAGGTGATGTCGCTTCCCTCCCACCAGGCCCACTCGAAGTCGATCTTGATCGTCTTCGAATCGACGAGGAACATCTTGTTGATGGTGCTGACCTTGGCGCCATTGCCAAAGGCTGAATCCAGCACTCTCAACTGGCAAGGAGTCCCATTGCGCTCGGTGGTCGGCGAGATGTAACCGGTACAGACCAATCCATTGGCTCCCACTTCGGTGAAAGCAATGCGGTTCATCTCGGTATCGTAGTAGAAGGTCTGGATGGTGTTATCGGAGATCGCATCGTTGGTGTACTTCTTGACCTCGACCACGAGACAAGCTTCATCCGCAGCCCAGTAACCGTTGTGCTCGATCCGAATTCTGTCGCCGACATCGGTGTAACTCTCGGATTGCCATTCACTCGCAAGGGTAACGAACGGTCCGAGACATTCCTTCAGCATGTTGACTCGCTCGCCTGAGACATTCCAGACCTGAGCCAGCGGATTGCCGGATGCGGAGAGTTCATTGACCACCACATTGAAGGAGTTATTGCGAATGCTTCGCTCGATCAGCACATTCGGCGAGGCCACTCCATCCTGAGTGCGCTGACCGATCCAGCAGTAGGTATCCCCTTTGATCGAGTCGAGGTACTCATCGAAGATCGCCACGACTTCACCTGCGACAAATCGCCCGTGCGATTCGAGCATGCTGGTGGTGTCATTCCAGTTGATGAAATAGGTCCCATTACTGACCGACGCACCGCTGAGGGTCAACGTCTCGGCGAACCCATACAGTCCACCGGTTGAGAAATCTCTGCGATAAGTGACGGTCGCAATCACCGGAGTTCCTGCGGCATATCCGCCCAGATCCTCACTCAGCGAGTACTCGAACTTCCAGGTTCCCACCAGATTGTTGAGCACCTGATTGGCCGAAGTCTTGTTCACCACACCGACCTCAGCGATCTTGGATGCATCGATCAGGGCATTGCTCTTGGTCTGGGTGACAATACTCCCTGGCTGAGCAGAGACGATCCCACACACCAGTAACAAGGCGCAAATGATCGAAGCCATCCTCAAGTTAGATTTCCTCATAGACGTTCCCCCTGGTTATTCCCCACGACACCCAGCCTGGTGATCCCATGCTCCCGTGAGCGCCGTGACGGCACCCTACCGGGTTTGAGGTAAAAAATGCAAGGGTCTGTGGAAAACTAGCCGACACGTCGTGGACAACTTGCCGCTCAAGAGCGGTCGACGCAGGCGGCACCAAAGAGTGCTCGCGCAGCGAGATTCTCCTTCAGAAACAAGGTCGGCTCGATCAGTTCCAGTTCTGCGACCATCGGCTTTCCCTGGTGATTGCGAACGGTATCGACCCTTCCGTAGAGGATCTTCCCCGGGCTACAGGCGATCGCCATCTCCCCCAGTTCGAGATCTTCGGCCAGCACCGGCTGGGCGATTCCGACCTGCTCCTGGGTGCCACTGAAGCGCGGCGACTTCACGACGCAATGGCTCCATTGCCCGGCAATATAGACATTGGCCCGCTCTCCACCACTTTCTACCGATCGGATGTAGGGCTGCACCAGCAGGTCGCGGTCGAGCCCATGCTGATCGATGAAACTCCTGGCCGCGGCCAGTTGATCCGGGCCAAAGCGAGCGGTGAGCCAGCTCCCTGCAGAAACCGCCGGCTTGATGACGATCTGCGGCGACTGTTCGGAGCACCACTGTTCGGAGCACCACTGTTCCTCGGCCAGGATCGGATCCAGAGCGGCGGATCCTCGCCCCGCAGCCAGGATGCGGGTGGGAACCACCGGAACCCCGGCTCTCGCCAGATCGAGCAGGTAGCCCTTGTGCAGGTTCCACTTCACCACCGCCAGAGGATTGAGCAATTGAGTCTGACCGTCGGCAGCCGCCAACCACTCCCTGAACTCGGACTCCCTCCACGGATAATCCCAACAGGAACGGAGGATCAGTCGATCAAAGCGGGAGAGATCGATCTGAGAATCGTCCCATGGAACCAGACTCGCTTCTCCCCCGGCCTGGCGAATCGCCTCCAGTTGGATCTCTTCATCTGGATCGGCCTCTGGAATCTCGAGGCAAGTCACCAACCCGATCTTCATCATCCGCGGTTTCCCATCACCCGAGCAAGATCGGCCACGAGATCATCGGGATCCTCGACTCCGCAGGCGATCCGGACCAGCGAGTCGGGCACCCCCATCTGTAGTCTCACGGCAGGATCGACCGCTGCATGAGAGGAACTGGCCGGTCGTATGATGAGAGTCTCGACACCACCAAGACTGGGAGCGGTCGCCATCAGTTTCATCGAGGTGGCGATCCTCTCGGCCTCTTCGACCCCTGCCCGAACATCGAAGGAGAGCACCCCACCTCCCTTGCCACCAAACCACTCCTGGCAGCGGGCATGATCCGGATGACTTTCTAGTGCCGGATAGTGCGTCACCGAGACCGCCGGATGCCCCTCCAGAAAACTCGCCACCGCGAAGGCGTTCTGACACTGGCGCTCGACTCTCAGTCCGAGAGTGCGGATTCCCCGGTGCAACAGGAAGCAGGCGTTGGCATCGAGGTGCCCTCCCAGATGGTCAAGACAGTGCTTGACCTGCTGGACCAGCGATTCTCGACCGGCGATCACTCCTGCGGCGATGT
This sequence comes from Planctomycetota bacterium, assembly GCA_014240375.1. Classification (GTDB taxonomy): domain Bacteria; phylum Planctomycetota; class UBA8108; order UBA1146; family UBA1146; genus QNYK01. The sequence goes on from JAAZXB010000002.1 coordinate 240,851, forward strand.
CACCATGCCCGTTCATCGCCTTGGTTGCAGAGTGGACCTCAAGATCGAAACCCAGATCCACCGGTCGCATCAGAGCTGGAGTGGCAAAGGTCGCATCGATCACCGAGATCATTCCGTGGTCACGAGCCCAGCGGGCCAGCGCACGGAGATCCCCGATCCGACAGGTCGGATTGGTGATCGCCTCGCAATAAAGCACACGAGCGGAAGGAGGTGGTGTTCCCCAGCTGGACACATCACAGGCATCGATACGTTGCACCTCGATCCCCCACCTCGGCACCTCGCTCGCGAGGAAACTCTCGGTTCCACCGTAGAGTAGATCCTGCGCCACCACCGTGTCTCCGGAACCCAACAATGCCAGCAGTGTCGAGGTGATCGCGGCCATTCCACTGGATGCCACCAGCGCCGCCTCGGTTCCGCAGATCAGTGACAATTTGTCGTGGAGGAGGTCATGAGACGGAGTATTGGAGAGGCGGATGTATCGCCCGTCATGGTATCCCGAACCTGGCACCTGCTCGAAGGTCGCACTCTGATAGATCGGTGGAACGATGGCTCCCCCGACCCTCTCCTCCGGCTCCCCCCCGTGCACCAACTTCGACTGAAACCCATCCACTTCACACCTCCCTGGTCGCAGAATTGACCGATATCATCGACTCCAGTTCGATCATCCGCCAGTGGATTCAGCGATCAACTCGCAGCGGATCCATCCGACTCCACGAGCACAGATGGAAGCGATTGCAGTTGCATCGCTTGACGATCTGGAGAGTGCCGCCGACTCCTGACCCGATGAGGCCTCCAGGCCCCTCCGGGATCGAGTGGCGGAAGGTCACTGACCGCCAGATCTTCCCGCAAGAAGAAAGCATTGGTGCCTGTCGACTCGACCGCAACCAACCGATAGCCCTTGCTTCTCCCCAGTGCCTCCATCGCCACCAAGCTGGCACCGTGATGCCAGCCACGGACATGATGACGATAAGCATCATGATGAGAACTCCCAGCAGACCAAGGAATCGTGCAAGATGTCGATGGCCCGAAGGAAGCATTGACCTCGATCACCACGACCCGTGGCCGGAACGCAGTAAGATGTTTCCAGATCCAGAAGTCATAACCGTCGACATCGATGGAAAGAACATCGGGCTCCGATCGCTCTGCCAGCAGAGCATCGATCGTGTCAGGCTGAACCTCTACCTCCAGCACCTCTACCCGGTTGGATACTCCGCGCTCCTCAAAAAAACTCCGAGCGCTCTTCACCTGCTGAGGCTCTCGATCGAACAGGACACCGCTCCAACCAAAACCGCACAGCAATGCAGATGAATTGCATTCGACAGCGGCACCACAACCGATCTCGACGATACTTCGCTGGTCGACCCCGGCAGTCGAGAGGATGTGAAGCAAGACCCCATCCTCACCATTTTGAGAGTAACAACCCGCCTCGAGGTGGCTGGTGCCAGGGCCCGAGACGACCTCGCAACCCACTCCTGGATGAAGCCGCTGCAGTAGTTTCTCCACGTCTCGCCTCGATCGATCGGCCCTTCGATTCAGCGCTCGGAGATCGGGGTGGCCCAACCACCGTCGGGGAACTCGCAGCCCATCTGAAATCAGGTCCCGAATCCTCCTCCACCCTCGCATTCAAGGCTCCCTTCATGCCGACCCGATGATCGGACCAGATGCGAATGTACCTCACGGTATCGTGCCAGGTCATCAGTTTCCAGCACACCCCCCTGATCTCGCTGTCTCCCTTGACTTGTCTTCGACCGCCCTAGATCCTCCTGGTTCACGGAAAGTAGAGGCACCATGGCCGAGGAACTCACCAAAAATTACGACCCGAATCTCATCGAGGATTCGATCACGAATCGCTGGAATGAAAAGGACGCATTCCGCTCGATTCCCGATGAGCGTGACGATCGATACGTCATCATGATGCCCCTTCCCAATGTGACCGGTGCTCTTCACATGGGACATGCCATGGATAATGTCATGCAGGATCTGCTCACTCGCTGGCACCGGATGCAGGGCGACAACACTCTCTGGATGGCAGGTACCGATCATGCCGGGATCGCCACCCAGGCAGTGGTCGAGAAGCGACTGCTGGAACTGGAGGGTAAGAACCGCCACGACCTCGGCCGCGAACGCCTGGTCGAACGCATCTGGCAGTGGAAGGATCAGTATCAGAAGCGAATCGTCTCACAGCAAAAAGCGATGGGTTGTTCCTGCGACTGGGATCGCCAGCGATTTACCATGGACCCGATCTGCGCACGGGCAGTGACCTGGACCTTTTATCGAATGTTCAGGGATGGGTTGATCGTCCAGGGTGATCGAATGGTCAACTGGGATTGCCACCTGCAAACCGCCGTGGCCGATGACGAGATCGAACACAAGAGCACCGACGGCCACTTCTGGCACCTGCGCTATCCGGTGATCGACCCCGAGCCTGGCGAGCCCGGCGAGGTGATCGTCGCCACCACTCGTCCAGAAACGATGCTGGGAGACACAGCGGTTGCGGTTCATCCCGATCCCGCCGCTGTACTGGAGGAGCGTCTCCAGCAGGCACGGGAGCGGCTCGCTGCCGCTCCAGCGAAACAGGTCGAGGAGCTCACCTCCGAGGTCCAGCGCCTCGAATCGAGGGTCGAGCAGTTACTCCCCTCACTGATTCAACTGGCCGAGATGGCGGCAGCGGGTCGGATGATCCAGTTGCCCATCGTCGATCGGAAGATCCCGCTGATCGCCGATGAGTGGGCCAAGCCTGAACTGGGATCGGGCTGCGTCAAGATCACCCCGGCCCACGACCCCAATGACCACGAGGTGTGGCAACGACACCAAGATCGCATCGAAGCGATCAACATCCTGAACCCCGATGGCACCCTCAACGAAGCCGCTGGACCCCATGCCGGCGAGGACCGATTCGAGGCGAGGAAGGCAGTGGTTCGGCGCTTTGAGCAGCTAGGACTGCTCGAACAGGTCGAGGACCGAGTGGTCGAGGTGGGCCACTCCGATCGTTCGAAGACCCCCGTCGAACCTTATCTGTCGCTGCAATGGTTTGTCCGGATGGGAGATATCGAGGGGGGCGTCCGCTGCGCCGAGGGTCTGGAGCACGAATTCAGAGTCGATGGATTGGCCCAGGCAGCCATCGATGCGGTTTCGGGCTGGAGTTCGCACACCGGAAGAACCGTCTCCTTCCATCCGGATCCAGATCGTTACCGAAATACTTACGTCAGTTGGCTGGCGGAAAAGCGAGACTGGTGCATCTCTCGTCAACTCTGGTGGGGACATCAGATTCCCATATGGTCTGGCGATCTCGACGCCGATTCAATCGACTCCCTGCAGCAATCGATCCTCGTTGAGGGCCAAGACGATGTTTGCCTGAGGCTGGTCCACCGCGATGGGTCCAGTGTTCATCTCGATGGTCACCGGGCGATTCCCGCGCAAGGCGGTCACCTGCAGGTGTGCCTGAAGGAGCCCCCATCTCAGACCCACATCAGTGATCAGTTGGAGGCGGCCGGGCTGGTGCGAGATCCCGATGTTCTCGACACCTGGTTCTCGAGCGCCCTGTGGCCCCACTCCACCCTCGGGTGGCCCGATCCAGCCACCGCTCAGGTCCCAGACGGGCAACGCTCGCTCGCAGCCACCGACCAGCAAGAAAACTGCCTCGATTATTACTACCCTGGATCCTGCCTCGTCACCGGCCGGGATATCATCTCCCTGTGGGTCGCACGAATGGTCATCATGGGGCTCTACAACCTGGGTGACTTACCTTTCACCGACGTGTTTCTTCACGCAAACATTCTCGATGGCAAGGGTGAGCGGATGAGCAAGTCGAAGGGGAACGGAATCGACCCGGTCGATATCATCGAACGATATGGCACCGATGCGATGCGATACGTCCTCTGCGAGATGCAAACGGGAACCCAGGACATTCGACTTCCGGTGCAGGCGATCAGCCCATTCACCGGCAACGGTATCGACCTTGCCACAGCAAAACATGGTCAAAACAACTTCACCTACCTCTGCCCGGAAAGTGGCAAGGAGTTTGATGTGCTGGGCACGATGGAAGGTGTTCCCGCCGCCAAATTGATCAGCGAGCGCTTCGATGTCGGCCGCAACTTCTGCAACAAGTTGTGGAATGCGGCACGTTTTGCCCTGATGAACCTGGAAGGATACCAGTTCGATCCAGCCTGCAGCGAACGTCTCGCTACCGAAGATCGGTGGATCCTTTCTCGATTGCAGGCCGCATGCACCGAGGTTCAACAGCAACTGAATTCCTACAATCCCTCCGCTGCCATCGGACTGGCGCGGGACTTCTTCTGGAGTGAACTTTGCGACTGGTATCTGGAAGCGATCAAGCCACGGCTTCGACATGAGGAAGGAGAATCTCCAACTCCAGATGCCTCAACCGCGCAACAGGTACTGGCCACCTGCCTCGACCAGGTGCTTCGATTGTTGCATCCGTTCGTTCCCTTCATCACCGAGGAACTGTGGGGCAGCCTGAGAGAAATCGCGCCGGTGCGAGGCGTCGAGAAGCCTCTTCCCGATCAGCAACTACTGTGCCTGGCGAGCTGGCCAGAGGTGCCATCGAAGTGGCGCGACCCGGTGCTCGAAGGCGCATTCGATCGTTGCCGCGACCTGATCCGGATCATCCGAGATCTACGATCTCGTTACAACATCCCGCCGCGCCAGCCGCTCGAAGTACGAGTCCGAACCTCTGGCCCGGCGGAGTCCGAACTCCAGTCGCTGGAGGGACTGATCTTGCACCTCGGCAGCTTCTCTTCGTTGACCATCGGAGCGACGGTGGAGCGAACCATCGACAGTGCGGTGGCCATCGACGGCGACCTGGAAGTCTTCATCCCGGGAGTGCTCGACCTCGAGAAGGAGCGCACCCGCCTGCAGGAACAGTCCGCTAAAACCCAGGGAAGGCTCGACGGGTCACGGAAGAAACTGGCCAACGAAAACTTCGTCAGTCGTGCGGCTGCCGAAGTGGTCGAGAGAGAAAAGGCCCTTGCGATCGATCTGGAGCAGCAACTGGAGACGATCCGGAGCAATATCGAGGCACTCGAAGCTACCGACGAATAGGCTTCCGCCGAACAGCTGTCGAATAAAGCTCTCGCCAGCAGGCTCAGCCGAGTTCACAGCAACAAAAAAGGCGCCACCAGCAAACATGCTGGTGGCGCCTTTTTTCACTGAAGATCCGGCAGTCGCTTATCGCATCAACTTGCGGGCAGCACCCGGAATCTTGAAGGGGTCGACCTGCTCCTCGGAGTTGATCTCGTACTCGTAGCGGAACACGACATGCTCGACTCCCTTGGAGAATGCAGCATCCCCCTTGGCGGTCTTACCATCGGCATTTCGCATCCCCGTGAGTACCAGCAGTTCCATCTTACGAGGAGTCTTCGTTTGTGGATCCAGGTCGATATCGAGCACACTGCGAGTCTGGGTCCTGTCCGCACGGGACAGGTATTCAGAAATACATCAGCCGCCAGACAGACAACCTGAATTCTGGACCTCGATGAAGTACTGCAATGCCATCTTGGCGGGCAGTGTCACCCGGAGGCGATGGTAGACCATTTCCTCCTGTTCAGAGGATCCAACCGCAGTTCCACCGAGTGGTACTTCTCTTTTGACCTTGCGCGGCTTGACCGTGGATTCGAGCCATTGGACCTTGCTGCCCCGGCTGCTGGCATCGGCCAGCAGTCTCTCGGGAAAGGTGAAGAGCCGATCCAGTTTCTTGCCATCTGCGGTCGACTGGAGCACCCGCCAGATATCGCCATCGAACTGGGCGCCCTTGTCGAGGGTGCGGAAGATCTGTTGCTCCGGCATGTGCATCAGGGGGCCTCGGACCAGACCGAAGTAATCCTCGCTGACCGCCTGATCGATGATCTTGTGGTCACTCGAGTTCGCCATGCCTCCTGCGATGACGAGGTGAGCGGAATAGCCGCTCTGACTCGAATGCCTCAAGAAATCCTTGCTGACTTTCCTGAGGGCCTTGGCAGGATCGGGAGCCTTTTCCTCCCGTGAATCTGACGCCTGGAGTCCAACCCCTGCCAGCATCACTGCTGAAAGCCACAATCCTGAAAACAGCACGAAAATGAACTTGTTCACGCCTCTGTCCTTTCGCGGGTCTAACTCACCATCCCCAAGAGGAGATACAAGTGGAGATGGCTGAAGGTACCCAGCGGGTATTGTCCCGATGATGGTATCCGCCGAGAGTCTTGAATTCTACGAAAATGCCCCCGGAAGTAGAACTTCCGAGAGCACCTTCTTGGTTGACATGATACTCACTTGAGCAATCTCTGCGCCTTCCGTGGCACCTTGAACTGCCCGACCGCTGCGCTGGTATCGAGCCAGTAGATGAAATGGAACGCCGCATGGTTGGTTCCTTCCTCGAACGCCAGCTGGCCCTTGCGAGAGCGGCCATGGTCATCCCGGTACGCTCCCAAGACCTCGATCTGGATCTTTTGCGGCAGTACCCCTGCGGGATCGAGATCGATGATGATGGTGGTCTGGGTGTTGGAACGCTCCAACCTGGACTGGAAGTAGGAAAGTCTCTTCCCCTCGGCGGCAACACAACCAGACCTGTCGATTCCGCTGAAGCGAGCCCTCGACTGACGCGCTGGCAGAACCACCTTGATCGCCTTGCGGGTCTCGATTCGATTCGCCACCCACTCGATCCGGCTCCCTCTCTGGAGGGTGTTCATCAACAGGTCGGTGGGGACTTCAATCATCCCTGCGATCTCTCGCCCGAGACGACTGGTGCCCGGTTTCATCCAGACCCCTTCCTCCTCGATGGCGACCTTGCCGCGGTACAGGTAGGCGCTGTGCTCGGGCAGGTGCATCACCTTTCCCCGAACACTGGCCTGAGTCCTTCGCAGGTACTTGGGGATCTCGATGCTGTGATCGGAAGAGGAACTGATCCCACCAATGATGGCAACATCGGTTCGGTATCCACTTTCACTGGCCATCTGCGCCAGGTTTCTGGTCACCTCGACCAGCGCTTTCCGTGGAGACTCCTCGGCCGCCATGACAGCAGGCGAGATGAAGAGGATTCCGACTACCAACGCTGTCCAGCGCCCAGTGGTCGACCAGTGGGGTTCGTACCGATTCGTCGAGTTCTGTGTCGTCGAGTTCTGTGTCGTCGAATTGTGTGTCGTCGAATTGTGTGAGTTCGTCATCTGGCTCCTCCTTTCAACGGGTGAGGCTATACCCTTCGATCCGGCTGCCTCGATCGATCGGACCGATGATCACTCAAATGACCGAGAATAGTCCTCAGACCCATCTCACGCGTGGAATGAGGTTCTTCTTTATCGAGCAGGATCGGCGCTCATCCAGTGCTGCGGGGATTCCTGCACGACCAGACGGTGATGCCGCTCACCTCAGCAGTTTTTTTGCCTGAGGTGGAATCTGAAACGCCTCCACTGGCTCGGAAGAATCGAGCTGGTAGGAATAATTGAAGACGATGTGTTCGACTCCGTCAGAAAATGCCCGGTCCGCCGAGATGGTGGTCCCCTTGAGGTTCTTCCTGCCGATGAGGATCGTCATCAACAGTTGATCGGGGAGCCCGGTCTGGGGGTCGATCCCCACCTCGACGCTGCAGCGAGTACGGGTCCTGTCCACACTGGACAGGAACTTGGTGATGCTTCAGCTGAAACCACCGAGCAATCCTGAGTTCTGGATCTGGTTGAAATATCGAACAGCAACCTTCTCGCTCACCTCCACCTTGACCCTGCGGTAGCTCGGCTGTTTCTTCTCGACGACAGCGGTATCCCCCGCTTCGCCCGGCTCCAGGGGCGCATCCATCGGTTCGATGTAATCGGGATCGTCGATGTCGATCAGTTTTGAAGGTTCGATCCACTCGACCTTTTTCTTGCTCGAGAGGGCGTCGAACAGCACCTGCCCGGGAAAGGCGATAATCCTCTGCACTCGGTGGCCGGCAGGATCGGAGATCATCGGCTTCCATTGCTCATCGATGAACATCGCACCGCGCTCTCGATTACGATAGATCGACAATTCCGGCAAGTACATCAGCGCCCCGAGAACCTGGCCTTCATGCTCCTCATAGACCTGATGCATCCAGACCTTGTGATCCGCCTTGTTGGAGAGCCCTCCCCAGACGTTGCAGTGCATCTGGTAGCCCTTGGCCCTGGAAGCAGCCTCCAACTTGACGACCGCATCCCGTAAACTCCTGGCAGAATCAGGGGCATCGACCGGCGCATTTGAACTGGACCTCTTCGGTGAATCTGCCAGAAGTGGCACCGAGATTCCAATAGTGATGAGAAGCACCACAATTGAAGTGAAGGAACGAGAGCACTGAGATGGGATTTTCGGCATTCGGGTCGCCCGCCTAACTGACTCCTGGAATCTACTCAACATCCCACCGGAATCGGCCGGCCAGAGCAAGAACAAACAGCGGAGCACCGGTCATCTCAAGTGGCTGAGCACACCCCTGAAGCCATGTCTCTCGAGCCCGAGAAGATCGACCAGAGACACCCGGGCACGAGCCCGATCGGACACGGCACGCAGCCAGCCGATACGGGCGTCGAGCAGCTTTTCGACGATCCTCAATCGCGACTCCCCCTGATCAGTAGCCGCCACAGCACTCCACTTGGCCCGCACCTCCTCGAAGGGGGTAATCACCTGGTTTTCCAGCGTATCGATCGCCTCGTGACTCGCCAGTAGTTGGGCCCTGGCTGCAGCAATCTCATCATCGATCGAACGGCGCGACAGGATCTGGCGTGCCCGAGCAGATCCGAGCTGATTCTGTGCAGCGTTGAGCCTCTGCTCGCCCGGCTGAAGACCGAGAGGAAACTCCACACCCAGCGTCACCATCCATGCATCTCCCCGACCCGCCGAACCGGCCACCGAAGCATCGACGTCATAACTCGATCTGGCGCCGATGACCCACTCTGGCCAATCACTGCTCTGCTCCTGCTCCAGTTGGGCGCTTGCCAGAACCACTTCTTGCTCGGCCAGAATCAACCGAGGATGGAGGCGCCGATCGGACAGCCCATCCACCTCGCCAAATCGAAGATCACCGGAATCCAGAGGTTGCGGCAAGATCGACCTGGCAGATCGACCCAGCAGGGCATTGATTCGGATCTGGGTTCTGACCACCTCCTCCGCGAAACCCTCGAGGCGATCGTTCCAGCGCGATCTCAGGGCGACCCGCTGGATCGACCCTTCCGCGGACGCCTCTTCAGAAGAGTCGCTGAGCTTCTGATTCAGATCCGCGTTCAGATCCGCGTTCAGATCCGCGTTCAGATCCGCGTTCAGATCCTTCAAGGCCGCCATCGTCAGTTGACTCGCCTGTTGCTGGTACCACAGTTCGGCCCACTCTTCTCTCAGTAGTCGAAGCAACTTCCCCTGAGCTTGCCGGAGACGAGCCTGCGCGATGGACTGGCGTGCGTCTCGCTGTCGTTGCTGTGCCTCCCCATCGAACAACGAAGAAGGGCGCCAGTCGACGGCCACCGATCGATCTCCAGGAAGAAGAGCTCCACGATCTCCCCCGCTGGCGGCGCTATCGAGGACTCGTGCCCCAGGCAGCCAGGATTCCACCTGACCGGCTTCTCTCGATCCCAGCGTCTCCTTGAAGGGCTCGAGGGCTGGACTCTGCTGCAGCAGGAACATCTCCAGTTCTGCAAGATCAGAGGAGTCGCCGATTCCATCCCGGGTGACGGTTGTCGAGTGGGAGGTCGAATCGGATCGGCTCACCGAGGTCGGCTGGGGATCGGAAGAGAAGTAACCCCACAGCCCGCAACCGGGCAGCAACAAGCAGAGGCATAGCAGATACACCGGCTGAAGCCGGCCTGGAATCGACAAAACGGTCTCGCTGCATGGCTTCATCTTTTTCTCCCCTCCCTCCATTCCGGAGGGTTCCCCGGCCTCATGCTACCTCCGAGGCGCACTCTGCGCTGCTGATACCTCGACTGATATTTTGAACCCAGAAAAACTCTGATCGACGCCCCTTCTGGAGGACCTGTCGCTGGAATCCGCCCCGTCTCCGGCTACCCTTGAGCAGAGGAATCGACGATTCTGGGGAGGTAATCTTGACCCGTCTGCGACGACACCAACGACTCTCCGAAGGCGAGCAATCTCGTGAGTTCAAGGTACAGCAGTTGCTCGACCATGGTGACTGGTCGCAACTGTTCGGCCTCTCGGGAGATCTGTGGCTGGAGATCGGCACCGGCAAGGACACTCACATCATCGATCGGGCCTCACGATTCGATGGTGACCTTCATGTCGGAATCGAGCAGTGTCGCAAGAAATTCGAGATGACCCTGCGCAAGGCGGAAACGCTCCACTGCGGGCCCAATCTCAAATTCCTTCACGCCGATGCGTTCGATGCCATAGATCCACTCTTTGCAGACAACAGCCTCGCAGGCGCCTTCATCCTGTTCCCCGATCCATGGCCCAAGACAAGGCATGCGCGAAGAAGGCTGCTGCAATCGTCTTTCTTGACGCTGATCGCCAGGAAATTGCGGCCCGGCGCGCCCCTCGAGATCCGCACCGACGACCCTTCCTATGCCCACCAGGCACTCGCCTCCCTCGAAGAGATCGAATCACTGCTCTCACGCACGGGAGAGGAGCCATGGCTCTATCAACCACTCGATCTCGGAAATCATGTCGAGACCCTGTTCGAGAAGCGATTCCTATCGAAGGGCCAACCCATTCACCACTTCTACCTGCAGAAAACCGAAGATGTCGCCGTCTCCTGAACTGCCCGACACACTTCGCAACCAGTTAGCAGGACTGCCCTCCGATCCAGGGGTCTACATCTTCACCGACGGACGCTCACAGACGGTCTATGTCGGGAAGGCGACAAACCTCCGCTCGCGGGTTCGATCCTACTTTCAACCGGGGGCCAATGATGGACGCTTCCTCTTCTCCCGGATCGTCGAGAATACAGAGACGATCGACTACATCGTCTGTAGCAATCCACTGGAAGCTCTCCTTCTCGAGAACAACCTGATCAAGAAGCACCGCCCCCTCTACAACCTTCGATTACGAGATGACAAGACCTACCTGTCGCTTCGAGTCACCACAGGTGAGGCCTGGCCCAGAGTTCATCCGATTCGCCGCTGGAAGGATGACGGTCACCTGTACTTCGGCCCCTACTCATCTTCTCGCGCGGTGTACTCGCTACTGCGATTGATCAAGAAGTACATCCCGCTCCGCAGTTGCTCCAACGCCTTCTTTGACAGCCGCCAGCGACCCTGTATCGAGTACGAAATTGGTCGCTGTACTGCACCGTGTGTCGGTCTCGACGAGGAAGAGTCCTATGCTCAGCTGGTCGAGGAGGTGCTGCTGTTACTGCGGGGTCGAGATCGATCGCTGCTCAAGCGCCTTCGCCAGAAGATGGCGGCCGCCAGCGAAGTTCGTGACTACGAAGGAGCAGCGCGAGTTCGGGACCAGATCTCGGCGGTCGAAAAGATCATGGAGCAACAACATGTCGAGGAACATGCCCAGGGAGATTGCGACGTGCTGGGCTTGCATCGGGTCGGCGATCTCTCCTCGATCCACCTGCTGCTGGTTCGAGATGGAAGAGTGATTTCCTCGGCGACCCACACTTGCCGTGATACCCGGGAAGAAGATTCGGAACTGCTCCAGGCGTTTCTCGGCCAGTACTACCACGGGGACAAATTCGTTCCTGCCGAGATCCTGGTTCCAACCGTTCCCGAGGGGCTGGAGATCATCGAGAAATGGCTCTCGACCAAAGCAGGGCGAAAAACCACCGTCAAGGTGCCCCAACGGGGTAGCAAGGTGCGCCTGCTCGAACTGGCGCGACGCAACGCAGAGGTACGCTCAGACTCGGATGGCCGACAGTTGGAACTGCAGGAGCAGATCGCAGTGCGCCTCGGTGAAGTCCTCGAGGCACCACAACCGATCCGTACCATCGAGTGCTACGACATCTCGAATATCCAGGGCACCCTGTCAGTAGCGAGCCGGGTCTATTTCGAGGACGGCGAGCCCGACACCGCTCTGTACCGTCGTTATCGAATCCGTACGGTTCGCGGAAGCGATGACTTTGCCAGCATGGCAGAGGTTCTCGAGCGGCGCTTCAGAGAGCACCCGGAACGGGATGCTGTACCAGATCTGGTCGTGGTCGATGGGGGTAAGGGACAGATTTCCAGTGCCGTGTCCGTGCTCCGCAAGCACGCCCCCGGGGTCACCATCTGTGGGCTCGCCAAGGATCGTTTGCGCTCGGGTCAGCGAACTACCGAACGGGTCTATCTGCCAGAAAGATCCGACCCGATCGACCTGCCAGAAGAAGACCCCGCATCGCGCCTCTTGCAGCGAATCCGTGATGAAGCGCATCGATTTGCCAACTCATACCACCGGGAATTGCGGAGACGTAGTCAGTTGGTCAGCGGGCTCGAGGAAATACCCGGCATCGGTCCACGCCGACGCCGGGCTCTGTTACAGCAATTTGGATCGATCAAATCGATCCGCGATGCCTCCGTCGAGTCGCTGGCACAAGTCGATGGGATGACCACCACTCTCGCCACCTCGCTCCATGCATTCCTCCACTCACCAGAAGAATCAGACATCGAGGATGAAGTGCTGGATCCCTCCCTCGATGAAGCGGATCCTCAGCCACCCGCCACCGGGGGAGCGGCTCACTGACGCAGCAGGATCACCTCGGCTTCCTCCAGGGTGGAGACCACCGGCACGACTAGATTTGGCTGGGAGTCGAGATCGAGGGACTGACGTGATCCCACGATCACCATGAATCCCCCACCTCCATTCACCACCTCCGCCAGTTGCGCCATCCTTCTCAGCAGCGCCGGAGGATGGGCTTCTTCAGGTACGATTAGTGCCAGCAAGGTCCCTGGATGCTGGTGCACCTTACGAGAGAGAGCACCAAGGGCCTTGACGATCATTCTGGGGGGATCTCCGGCAATCGGGCGAATTCGCGCGATCACCATCGCTCCCGTGGCAGCCAGTTCAAGGCCACCAGAGGTCATTCCGGACAGGGTAGGTCTCCTTCCGCGGGCGAGCGGATATTCCAGCATCGCCCCTTTTCTCGATTTCGTCCAATCGGCCGATTTGACGATATGCGAGAGAGCGTCTTATCCTTGAGTGGAAGGAGATCGGTCAAGATGCGAACCGTTCGATACAAGGACACCTGCGAGATCCTGGTTTCTGAGGGCCTACTGGTTCCTGCAGACATCGAGGCAGCCCGCACCCAGAGTGCGGAGACCGGCGAGAGCACCATCGAGTCGCTTCTGAGAGAGACCCCTCTCAGTGAGGCGGATCTGGCCAGATGCCTCAGTGCCCAGCATCAATTGCCGATGATTCCACTCTCCCTTTACCAGATCGATGAAGATCTGCTGCAGGCACTCGAAGCAGACTTTGTCTGGGAGCACGGTCTCCTACCGCTGTCTCGCATCGGTGCTGCGGTGATCATTGCAACAGCAGAAGTTCCGCCAGCACCCGCCATCGCCACTCTTCGAGAACGGCTCCATGCCGAGCCCTTCTTCACCATCTCTTACCTGGACGAGATCCAGCTGGAGCTCACCCGCAGTCTGGGGTTCTCGGATGAGCAGAAGATCGCCATCGATCAACGGGTCCGAACCCGCCGACGGGGAGGATGCGCCCCGGAGAGAAGTTCGCAGACCACTGGAGTCTCCAGCACTTCATCCTTGCTGGAAGCACTCGACGACTCCTGGGAGAACATCTTCGAGGAAGCGGAAAAAAATGTCAGGGACGGCTCGCTCTAGTCGACCAGCAGGTCGAACTCGGCGATCACCGGTGTCTCGATCGCTTCCAGAATCTTGATACGAATCGCCGTCGCCGGATGGGGGTCGAACATCACCCTCTTCATCGAACCGATGGTGGTACCTCTGGCCAGTTCCACCCAGCCTGAATCGTCCTGGGCCTCGACCGTGAACTTCTGGATCCGCGGAAATTGGCCCTCATCGAGACGTACACCGACCACCACCTGTGGCTCTTCCAGGGTCAACTGGACCCAGCCACTTCTCTCCTCCTCTGGACCGGCCCAGATGGTCGTCACGGAACCGTCATGAACATGCTCCCGAGCCAACTCCTCTTCTCGACCGGGCCAGATTCCACTGGTTTTCACCTCGACCTTCTCCTTGAAGATCTTGGGCCCCTCGTTGACTCCGATATTGACCAGTAATTCGGGACGCTTGCTGGCCAGTTCAAGGGCGGCAGCGGGAGTGACTGCAGTTCGCCACAGATAGACCCTTCGCAATGAGGGCATCCGCGCGAGGAGTGCCAGGCAATCGTCGGTCACCTCGGTTCCGAACAGATTCAACACCGTCAGGTCGGGCAGGCTCGCAAGAATCGCCACCTCGTCATCCCCCACCACGGTTTCCGACAGGTTGAGCACGCGAATCTTGCCAAATCTCCACAATCCTCGAATCGACTGGGCGGTCACCGCTGTCCCAGCCAGATCGAGTCGAGTCAGGACTGGTTCCAGTCCTGCAAGCCCCGCCACCATCTCGTCGGAGGCGCCCTTTCGCAGCAGCCGGAAGACCGCCTCATACGCATCACCCTTGCGAGAGATCGGCGCGACGCGAACCCCAAACGCCTGCAGAGTGGAAACCGACCGAGCCACTGCCGCTCGGATCTCTTCATCCTCGATCCGGATGAGAGGCATGTCGGGAAGTTGCCCCGGAGTTCTGGAGGGTACCTGCGACACTCCCCCCTCACCGACGGGCGCCACCGGTGCATCGATCGCTTCATCTTCTGGCCACGAAGCGCCCTGGTCGATCCAGTCACGAAGCAGTGCCAATTCCTCCCCGGTCAGACGCTCTCCATCGGGCGGCATCCGATCCTCATCGTCGTCGGGCAACGAGACCCGCTCGATCAACTCGCTCTCCTGAGAATTTCCAGGAACGATGATCGGGTACTCGCGATCGCTGAATGCCTCGGCCCGCAGATCCAGCCGCAGCTTACCTTTCTGTTTCTCCGAGCCGTGGCACTCGATGCAGTGGCGCTCGAACAATGGCATCACCTTCTGCTGGAAGTGCAGTATTCCCTGTTGCGGATCGGAGCCATCTTCTCCGGTGGGTTCCTCATCCGGAGCCTCATCCGGAGCCTCATCTTGTTCCGCTTCCTCTTCCGCTGGAACAGGATCCTGGGCGCCTCCCGAGATGCCGATGGCACCGGGTGATCCGACGGGACCGGCAACCCCGACCCACCCCTTGGGCCCCTGTGCGGGCCAAGGAGCCCCCGCCCGCACCCACTCGACGAGATCGCGTCGCTGCTGCTCGGTCAGCGCCGGCTCATCCGGCGGCGGCATCCGATCTTCATCGTCTGCAGGGAGCAGCAATAGTTCAACCAACAGGCTATTGTCCGGATCCCCCGGAACGATCAGAGGAATCTCCCTCTGTCGATCCTTGAGGTCATCGGGGCTGTCGAGTCTGAGTTCCCCTTTGACCTTTTCCGGACCGTGACAGGGGACACAATGTTGATCGAGGATCCCTCTCACCTGCTGATGGTACAGGAGCAAACCCCGCTGCTCCTGCGGAGCATCGATGCTGACCCGAGTCAGCGAATTCCTCTCCCGATCGTCATCCCCCTGGCCCGCAAAAAAGACTTTTTCGAAGCCCTCTTCGACGAAGCCCTCGCCCCACTTCATCTCACCACCGATATGCCCTCCCGCTGCGAGGATCGGGATGCACAGAAAGAGTGACAAGCGGTACGCCGGGCTCGCCACCTCACGACCTCGAAGCACTGCGATTCCGACACCCGCGGTGACCAGTGCCAGAAAAGTGGTGCCGATCCCCAGCCAACGGTGCCAGGCCAGTGCAGTATCTGGATCCTCTGGATTCGCCAGCAGCCAGCCAGAGAGTGAAGCCAGCACCGCAAACGCTGCACCGGGAATCACCATCGGAAGCGAGACCGGGCCGGTCGCCGGGATCGGCCGACGCTGAAGCAGGTGGACCCCTTCGAGAACCCCCGCCCAGAGCAACAGCCCGAGGGGAAAGTGAAGCATCAACGGGTGGAATCGTCCGATCAGATCAGGAATTGCTGAGATGTCAAAACTCACGGCTCAAACCTCCAGAGTCGCACAGCCGGGGATGAGCGAATCTCACACGGAGTCCACTCCGCCATGAGTCTACTCAGCCGAGGGAGCACTCTCAACGCTCCATGAGTTCTCTCAGCAGCCGGACCACCGGGCAAAGTGGCAATCCGACCACATTACTCCAGGAACCACGAACTTCCTCGACCAGTGCCCTCCCCTCGCCCTGAATCCCGTAGGCCCCCGCCTTGTCGAAGGGTTCACCTGTTTCGAGGTAGGCAGCGATCTGGCTGCTGGAAAGGCTCTTGAAGCGCACCAGGGTGATCACATGGCCCACCTGAGTGTCGCTGCCCCGGCGCAGGCACCAACCACTGGTCACCTGGTGCTCTCGACCGGAGAGGGACTCCAGCATCCTCCTGGCGTCGTTGGAATCGGCGGGCTTGCCCAGCAACTGCTGCTCGAGAGAAACGACCGTATCCCCCGCCAGCACCGGATGCTCGGGGTGATCGATCGATGCCGCCTTGGCCTCAGCCAGCCGTTCGACCAGTGCCACCGCTCCTTCCCCTGGATTGTGGGATTCATCGATGTCCACGGGGTGAACCAGCGGGGCAAAGCCAGCTCGTTGCAAGGCGATACACCTCCTGGGAGATGCCGAGGCCAGGATGACGGATGAGTGACTCATGAGAGGAAGGGTGTCCCCTCCCGCTCACGGTGGCAACCCCCCCCCTCACAGATCGAGAAGAGGGAAGCGGGCAATAAAAGCGGCCCCGCGGAATCTTGAATTCCGCGGGGCCGTGACTGATTGCACCTACCTACAAACGTTCCATCAGGGACAGGTAGTGACCAGACAGTCGAGGGCATCCCCATCTGTCGGATCCGTACCACAGGCGGGGAAGGGCGCCAGCGGGGCCGCTCCTCCAGCGAACTGGTAGGTGAACAGGTAAATGGCATCCGTGATATCGACCTGACCATTGTCGTCACAGTCCGCTGCGTCGAGACACGGGATCGCATCTCCAGAGAACAGGTAACCCAGGATCAGGATTCCGTCACCAAGATCGACATTGCCATCGTTGTTGGCATTGCCTCGGATGAAGTCGTCGGCCTCGCAGTCGTCCGGCGTTCCGTCACCGTCGGTGTCGGTTTCACAGGAGTCGTCGAGTCCGTCGCCGTCACAGTCGGCGCCACCAGTGCTGTCGACATCACACACGTCGTCGATTCCGTCACCGTCGTCGTCGGGATCACAGGCGTCGATGATTCCGTCACTATCGGTATCGGTCTGACAACTATCGTCCTGACCGTCACTGTCACAGTCGGCACCACCAGTGCTGTCGATATCGCACACGTCGTCGATTCCGTCACCGTCGTCGTCGGCGTCACAGTCGTCGATGCTTCCGTCCATGTCGGTGTCGGTCTGGCACTCGTCAGGCTCGCCGTTGGCATCGCAATCGGAGCTAAACGGCGGAACATCACTGCTGAGCCAGGCTACATCCATGGTGCCCGTTCCCGAGTCACCAGAACCGAAGCCTCCAACGCGGACGGTGTAGGTCACTCCAGCCGCAGCCTGGAAGGTCAGGTAAGAACTGAATCCGGCACAACCGCTACCGTCGTCATTACAGGCGACTGCATCCGCCGGATCCCCACTGGCACCCAGGTAGATCGCGATTCGAGAATCGAAACTGACCTGGTTACAGGTAGAAACTTCCACCTCTCCGTTTGCTGAGGCGGTGAAACTGTACCAGACGTCGTTGTAGAGTTGATCGCTACCGAATGAACCCGGATCACAGACGGCCGGGTCGAGAGACACTCCGTCAGTGGTCGAGGCACTGGTATCGACTCCGTGAGAACCGGGGCCGATCGTGACGGCGTCGGCGAGAGCCTCGCCACCGTTGTCGGCGATTGGGCCAGCCAGGATCACACCGATCACGTCGCAGTTGTCCGGGACACCGTTCAGGTTGCAGTCAGGAGCACCAGCGATGATCTCGCATTCGTTCGGAGTGCCGTCACCGTCGCAATCCGCTTCGCACTCGTCGGGAACACCATTACCGTTGCAATCAGAGCTGAACGCCTGAACATCATTGGAGAGCCAGGTTACATCCATGGTGCCCGTTCCCGAGTCACCAGA
>JAAZXB010000030.1:0-4319 GCA_014240375.1 Planctomycetota bacterium
GTACTGGGACTGGAATGCCGATCAGATGTACCGAGATGATGTCTGGAAGAAGGAGGAGGAGAAGCACAAGTTCTACCGGATCGCCTCCGACCGCCCTTACCACTATCTCGGCAGTGCCAAGATCTACTACCTGATGGGGTGGGCGATGGGCAACGACATGAAGGAGTTGCTCGGCTTCGATGGTCTTCCGCCGAGAAAGAGTACTGGAGGTGAGTTCTATCGCTTCGCCCATCGGGTGGTGCATGTACCCGAAGCGGTACAGCAGCACATCGGAGGGGCCCACGGTGGATTTGCCGTCGATCGCATCGCCGATGGTGGAGATGGTTCGACCTGGTTCTGCCTCAAGGGGGTGGGGCTGGTGCGGATCGATCCTGAACTGACCACCATGAAGGTGATCGGTGGCGACGATGCGATCGTCAACGCCAATGTTCACAACAGCTGCATCCTGCGCCAGGGCAACAAGAGGTTCCTGGTGCTGCCATCGGATGAAGCACAGAAGATCTTCATCGTCGACGACAAGGGCAAGGTGATACGGACCTTTCCCAATCCTTATGGAGATGGTGGGGGTGCTTTCCGTGTCTGTGATGTCGAGGTGGTGGAAGGATTGATGTTTGCGGCCAACGGATACGCCGACAACATCATCTTCATCGCAGATCCTTTCGCCGGGAAAACAGAGCAGCCCGATGTCGGGGTGTGGGCACCGATGACCTTCGGCGGCCGTGGTACCGCCCACGGCAAGTTCGGCACCGCCCATGGCATCACTGCAGTGCCCGGTACCGACGTTTTCACCATCGCTGATCGCGCCAACGCTCGCCTCGAGAGTTACACCCGAGAGGGTCGTTACATCGGTGGCATCCAGTTCGAGGCGGGCACGATGCCCTGCGATGTCGATTACGCCGGAAACCTGGCGGTGGTCGGTTGCCTCAAGGGCGCCGGCGGCAGCACCCCGGCACCGATCCACCTGCTACAAGACGGCAACATCGCCGCCACCCTGAACCTGCAGAAAGACCTCGGTCTCGAGGGCTGGACACACGTCCACAACGCCGCCATCCGCGTCCTCAGCAAACCAGGCCACCTCGGTATTCCAAGGGTGATGATCATAGCCAGCGGCTGGAACCCCGGCCGAATCGCCATCCTGGAGCAGGTGATGCCGTAAGGGGATTCATGCGGCGATGTTGGGGGCACCGGCAGTCGCTTGCTGTGCCAGTTTCTTTCTCAGTGACTCGCAGCTGAGGTACTGGATGAGGGGTTGGTTGTCGTCGCTGTCGTTCATGCCGCAGCAGGGGATTCCGCCGCTGTAGGCGCCCGGAAAGCGTGGCAGTGCGATTCCCTTTACTCCGGTGAGGTGGAAGACGGGGATATCCATCTGTTCCAGTTGCTGAAGAGTTCTTCTGCGCGGGGCGGGGTAGGTCTCGTTGAGGATGACGATCCCCTCCCACAACTGCTCCATGTGCTCCTCGAGGGCACCTTTTCTGGCGACATCGATGAGGATCACTCGCGAGCCTCGTAGATTTTCCGGCATCGGGTCATCGCAATCGACGCTGTAGACCGTTCGCCCATCCGCCTGGAGGAGACGCTGCAGCGGCGAGCCGACACTACCCCGTCCTCCCAGCAAGATCACCGCGGTTTCGGCACCGAGGGAGAGTTCTTCCCGCAGTTGTTGCTCGGCACGGAAAACGACCTGACTCACCCGCTGTGATTTCCGCTTCACCTCCAGCGCATCCAGCACACCTTTTCGATGCATGGCGCTGGGCAGGATCCCGGAGTACTTGATCTTCGAGATACCGAGCCAGCGACCGATGCGATCGGTGTTGCTCTTCAACTCGGCGAGGAAACCGGGCTGCTGAAAATCCGATTCGGTTCCGCTGATCCCGAAGATCAGCCCGGGAGTACCTCCCTGGAAGTACACACCGCAGATCACAGGGGTTTTCTTCAGGTGAGGCTGTAGGAACTTGAAGCCGTAGTGGTCGACAAATCTCCGCCCCGCCGGGTAGACGACGAAGAAGGTGCGAACCGGTCTCAAGAGCATCCGATTGACCAGTCCGAGCAGTACCAGCGCCAGCGGGTTGCTCAGGAACACGATGGAGAGCAGGACCAGTGTTTTCCGGCTGAAGTTCTTCAAAGTGCGTCCCTTTTCTGCAGGTGGCCGAGAACTCCCAGAATCGGTGCGGGGCGCTCGTTGGATGGGGGAGGTCCGGCGGTTTCCCATCGGTTTATCCGGATCGAGGGGACAGTCGGACAGGGGTTGCCGGTCCCCGTAGAGCGGACTCTTGCACAGAGGAGAAACTACAGGCTGCTCCTGGCCTTCTTGATGGCCCAGAACATGACGAGGATGGCGAACAGGATGACGGGTAGGTAGCTGAAAATATTCAGAACCAGCTGGGTCTCATCCGAGATGCCCGGTACCAGTACCGATTTATCCGGATCGCTCGGCTTGTAGTAGACGGTGACCGTCGAACTTACTGGGTACTCCTCCGTCACCAGTTTTGCCTCGGCACGGGTCTCGTAGGTGGTCATCGTCTGGACCGTGTGGTTTTCCAGTTCCAGGGCGCCGACGCTGTAGCGATAGAGCACCCAGGGAATATAGCTGGTTGTACTCGATGTGGTTCTGCTACTGCCAGTGCCACTGGACGAAGTGGATGTGTGGGAAGTGACCTTCGTTTCCACGACCTGTCCTGAAGTTGTCGGCCAGTTCACTGCATCCCTGCCATTGCTGGCTTCCTCGAAGACGAAAGCGAGTATCGCGTACCAGATGATGAGGAACAGGACCATGAAGATACCGAAGCAGCCGACGAAGAACTTTCGAGCCTTCCTGACGGTCAGGAAAACTTCCTCCTGGGGAATCTGGTCTCCCGAATTCCGCGAATCGAAATCTCGCTCAAAATTGCTGTTGATTCCATCGGCCTCTCCGGAGGAGGGAGTACAGGTCAATCAAGGACAGATGGGATTGAGGCAATCGGGAGAGACCGGATCCAGCGGGTCAGTTCCGCAGTTCGGCCACGGCGGAGCCGGCGGTCCGCCACCGCTGAACAGGGTCGAGAGCATCATCACAGCATCGGCAACATCGGAACTCAGACCACTGTCGAAATCACAGGCATTCTGGCAGGGGGGTGGTGGACCCGATGCGAAGAGCCAGAAGAGATGGAAGATCACATCTGCGATGTTAAAAGTAGCGTCATTGTTGCAGTCGCCGCGGATAAAGCGTGGTTCGACCGGTGGCGGTGTTCCGCAGGTGAGTACATAGGTGGCATTGAGAATGCAACTGGTTGGGAAACAGATGCCGACGCATGAGACCTGAATTCCCGTCACAAGAGCTTCAGTGCCGCTCGGAGGAGGAGGTGTGTTGCCGAGGTCGATGACGTAGGTTTCTCCCGGGAAAGCATATGCGGAGAAGATGGTACACCCGGTGCCGAACGGGTCCGGCTCGAAGACGCCACATTCCTCGAAAATCGCCGGTGGCGGTTGAGAATGGACCGGGCAGCACAACAGTACCCAGCCGCCGATCAGCAGGGCGAGAGTGGCGGTTCGCCGAAGACGAATCCGGGACTTTGAGTTGTCCATGGCCAGTGATCCCTCCTGAGGCTCAGTTTTCGGCACATCGATGGGGCCAGAAGTTCCATTATACATGCTTGGAGGGCCAGGAAAATCGGCCAATGGCGGCCCAGATTCGCTTCATCCTCCGGGGAGAACTCCCATCATGGTGCGTGTCATCCAGTGATGGGTGTGTGCAGATTGCCAGAATCAAGGATCAGGGAGAGTGCAGATGAAGATCGGAGTCCCGCGGGAAGTTTGGCCTGGCGAATGCCGGGTGGCCGCCTCCCCAGCGAATGTCAAACGGCTGGGAAAACTGGGTTTTTCGGTGCTGGTCGAGAGTGGTGCTGGCACCGCAGCCAGTTTCGAAGACGAGAGTTACCGGCAGGCCGGAGCCGAGGTGATGGCAGGGACGGCTGCTCTCTGGGAGCAGTCCGACATCGTCATCAAGGTGCGCGCCCCGATGAAGAATCCAGAAACAGGAATCGACGAGGTCGACCTTCTTCGTGAGGGTGGAACTCTGATCAGTTTCATCTGGCCAGGGCAAGAAGAAGAACTAGTAGAAAAACTTGCAGCTCGCAAGGCCACCGTGCTGGCGATGGATTGTGTACCGAGAATCAGTCGGGCACAGAAATTGGATGCACTCTCTTCGATGGCAAACATCGCCGGATACCGTGCGGTACTCGAAGCGGCGCATCATTTCGGCAGCTTTTTCACTGGCCAGATGACGGCTGCAGGAAAAGTTCCTCCCGCCAAGGTACTGGTGGTGGGAGCGGGAGTTGCAGGAC
>JAAZXB010000030.1:4329-15998 GCA_014240375.1 Planctomycetota bacterium
GCAGGAAAAGTTCCTCCCGCCAAGGTGCTGGTGGTGGGAGCGGGAGTTGCAGGACTTGCAGCGATCGGCGCAGCCAAGGGGCTTGGTGCCATCGTTCGCGCATTCGATACGCGCCCTGCTGTCGAGGAGCAGGTGCAATCGATGGGAGCCGAGTTCCTGACGGTACAGATCGAAGAGGATGGAACCGGATCCGGTGGCTATGCCAAGCAGATGAGCCAGGCCTTCATCGATGCAGAGCACGCTCTGTTCGAGGAATTGGCCCAGGATATCGACATCATCGTCACCACTGCACTGATCCCTGGCAGACCGGCCCCCTTGTTGATCACCGAACAAGCGGTCAAGAACATGAAGGCCGGGTCGGTGATCGTTGACCTGGCTGCGGAGCGAGGTGGTAACACGGCCGGTGCGGTGGCAGACCAGGTGGTCGAGAGCCATGGGGTGAAGATCATCGGATACACCGACCTGCCGAGCCGAATGCCCAATGTCTCCAGTAATCTTTACGGAAACAACATCTGTCATCTGCTCGATGACATGGGCGGCGCAGAGGATTACAAGGTCGACGAGGATGACGAAGTGGTGCGTGGTGCACTGGTCCTCAATGGTGGCGAGATGAGGTGGCCTGCTCCAGTCAAGAAACTGGCCGAGGAAACCAAGCAGCCCGAGGCCGCTCCAGAAAATCTCGTTGCAGCAGCAGCTTCAACCGAGAAGAAGGATCGAGGACCGTTGGTGCTGTTGCTGATCGGCCTGGCGCTGATCGCAGTGGGCTGGTCCGGTGATACGGGATTTCTTCACCAGGTGACGGTGTTCGTGTTGTCATGCTTCATCGGTTATCAGGTGATCTGGAATGTCAGTGCGTCGTTGCACACTCCTTTGATGAGCGTCACCAACGCCATCAGCGGAATCATCATCGTTGGCGGTTTGCTCCAGCTGGGAGGTCCGCTGGATTCTCCCGCGACGATCCTGGGGGTCATCGCTGTTTTCTTTGCGACCATCAACATCGCCGGGGGATTCCTGGTCACTCAGCGCATGCTGAAGATGTTCCAGAGATAAGGGGGCCATCATGATTCCTTACGGAGCCATCGTAAGTTCCTACCTCGTGGCTGCAGTTCTCTTCATCTTGAGTCTTGGCGGACTCTCCACGCAGAAAACTGCTCGGCGGGGAAACCTCTACGGCATCATCGGCATGGCGCTGGCAATCGCAGCCACGACGATGCTGATCCTGGGCAAGGTGCAGTTCCCGGATGGTCTGGCAGAGAACTTCAGTGGAGTGTTGCTCAATAATTCCACCACAACATCAGTGCTCGCAATGGCGATCGGGCTCGGCGCACTGATCGGTGCGGTACTTGCCGCACGAGTGGGAATGACATCGATGCCAGAACTGGTGGCGATCCTGCATAGTTTTGTGGGACTGGCAGCAGTGTTGGTGGGGATCTCGACCTACATGGGTTCTGGGATTTCAGTCCCAGATGGGGGTGAGCTGGTTCACAACATCGAGATTTATCTCGATGTCTTCATCGGAGCGATCACCTTTACCGGATCGGTGCTGGCATTCCTCAAGTTGCGAGGAAGTGTCTCGGGAAAACCGCTGACCTTGCCGGGACGACACCTGTTGAACCTACTGATGGTCGGAGCGTGCGTCTATCTGGCCATCGAGTTCGTCACTGCGGAGGGTCATACGGCGGTGCAACCGCTGCTGTGGATGACTCTCATCGCAGGGGTGATTGGTTTCCACATGGTGGCGGCCATCGGTGGTGCGGATATGCCGGTGGTGGTTTCGATGCTCAACAGTTATTCCGGCTGGGCAGCAGCTGCAGCAGGATTCATGCTCAAAAACGATCTACTCATCGTGACCGGTGCGCTGGTCGGCTCTTCCGGGGCGATCCTCAGTTACATCATGTGTCGAGCGATGAATCGCTCTTTTGTCAGCGTCATTCTTGGTGGCTTCGGCACTGACGGTGGCGGCGGTGGTAGCAGCACCAAGGGTGAAGACCAGGGCGAAGTGGTTACTTTCGATGTCGAAGAGACGGTTGAAGCGATGCGAGATGCCACCGACATCATCATCGTTCCGGGTTACGGGATGGCGGTTGCGCAAGCACAGCACTCCTTGAGCCAGGTGGTTGATTTTCTGAAGGAAAAGGGCAAGACGGTTCGATTTGGAATCCATCCGGTGGCTGGTCGCTTGCCGGGACACATGAATGTGCTGCTGGCCGAGGCAAATGTTGATTACAACCTCGTACTCGAGATGGACGAGCTCAACGATGATTTCCCCGCAACCGATCTGGTGCTGGTGATCGGCGCCAACGACATCGTCAATCCAGATGCACTGGAAGATCCAAACAGCCCCATCGCAGGCATGCCGGTACTGGAAGTGTGGAAATCAGAAATGGTAGTGGTGATGAAACGCAGCATGGGCACCGGCTATGCGGGAGTTCAGAATCCACTCTTCTTCAAGGACAACACTCGGATGTTGTTTGGAGATGCGAAGGTTGTGGTGGACCAGTTGCTGACCGGTTTGAGAAGTCCATAAGAGCCGACCGATTCGCTGTAGAACCGCAGGCACCGTACCGCAGGCACCGTACCGCAGGCACCGTACCGCAGGCACTGTGGCCAAAACTTGACGCCTCCAGGTGTCGCTGGATGGATTCCGTTTCCGCTCCATCCGGCCTCGGTGCTTCAAAATGCGACATGTCCTCACGGTTGAATCGCCTTCGATGAGTCTCCGCAACTGTGGATCATTTCGATGTCATTTGGGGAAGACATGACTCCAGAGCGGAAATGTCGCTGTCGAATTTAAGCGAATACTGTATCCAGGCGAACCTGGGGAACTGTAGGCCTACCCCTTGCGTTCATCCATCTGAAGACCACGGTAACCCAAGGGGTGAATCCAATAGCAAGGGGCAGGATCTGGCAGCGTGGGAAGTCTAGTGAGGAGTGTTGAGGGAGAGGGCTACAATGACAACGAGGAAGATAGACTCGGATTCCCTGAAGGGAAAACGAGTATTACTTGCTTGGCATCCCGAGGAGGATGGTCCGGAGCTGGAACAACTCCGCGATCAGCTCGAAAGAGCGGGTGCTGCGGTCGAGATCGCAAAAAAAATAAGCGACATCAAACACCATATCGATGTTGCTCGAACCACCGGCGATCCACCTGAAATCCTGATTTCTCATCTCCGTTTCCCGGAAATCCATGCTTCTGGATTGAACCGCTGGATGAAGGTGCGTGTTGGAGAAGATCACGGTGGCAAGAAACTACTGACGATCGTGGTCGCCACCAGGATTCTTGGAGCCGATTTTGATCAGTTTTGTATCGATATCGCTGCAGATCAGATGATTTTGATGTCCGAGGTGGAACAAGAGATCATCAGTCGCGTGAAATATGGCCTGCAGAAGCAACATGAGCCTCGTCAGTCCCCTGTCTATTACGTGCATTCCAAACGACAAGATCTGGTCAAGGATCTAGAACATCGGATGCAACCGCATCAGCAGTTGGTTCCATTTGTTGAGGAAGCGAGAGTTTACCCTCGAATCTGGAATGAAGGCGGGGGGATGCTGCTGATCGATGAGGATCTACTCGAAGAGTTGAACCAAGAAGAATCTGATTTTCACGGAAACAAGCACCGCCTGGATAACATCGCAACAAAGCTGGGAATGGGAATCGTCGTTCTGCTCGATGAAGAGTCGAACAACAAGATGGGAGATCCGGAGACCAGAGCGATGCACTGGTTAAGGCTGGGAGCCACCGATTGTCTGGCCTTCGATACTCCGGCAGAGGAAATCGCGAGGCGCTGTAACTGTGCTCGAAGAAATCGTGCAAGAAATCGTCTTGAAATGGATCTGGAATCGGAGATTTCTCGGATTGAGATCAATTTTAAAGGCAGGAAGAATGAACCAGATGAGGTCAGTCGATTATCAGGAAATGATGACTTCTTTCACAGCCCATCGGCGGCCTTCCTGATTCACAATCGTGCGGGGAACATCAAACGAGTCAATTCCAAGGCTGCGACCATGTTTGGTTACTCGAGGTGGGAATTGGAAAAGATGAGAATCGGCAAATTGCATCCTGATGGGTTAGAGATGACAGATGAGCGGAAGATGAACTTCGAGGCGTTTCTCAAGGTGGGGAAGGCCAAGTTTGAGACTCGATTTATCAAGAAAAATAAAAGCAGTTTCATGGGAGTTGTCAATGCCAGGTTTATCAAGGTCGAAGAACTGGCGGGTGATGAAGATTTGATTCTCACCGAGATTCACAGCCTCGATCAACACGATCTCATCTCGAAGACTCTGCCCGATCTCATCACCACCAGTGCAGAAGAGTTGGACTCGCGGATCGGGGAAGCAATTCGAGAAGTGATCGATGAACTTGCTGGAGGAACTCGACAGGAACCGAATGATTACCTGGCCGGGATCTCAATCTACAAGGAGTTTGGAAATGGGTTCGAGTGCGCCTTCCAGGAGGGGTTTCACAACTTCGATTTAATGATCAATAAGACACCTCGACGCAGGGATGTCGTGGATATTGTGCAGTGGTTCAAGGCGGGAATTTCCACCCTCGATTCCACTCACCGCAATGGACCGCTACTCTCGCGATTGTTCCATGATTCGGAAGGGTTTGAGTTCTTCGCAATTCCGTTGTGGTTCCGACAGGAGTTCATCGGATTCTCCGTGGTGGCTTTGAAAACAGATTCGAGCCTGTCGGTGAATAATTACCATCGCAAGAAGACCAGCCGTATTCTCATGCCGATCGTGAACATTATTGCCGCGGCTCTTCATCGCAAAGACGAAGATGAGATACGGAAGGTCCTCGAAGATAGATCGACGCAGCAAGACAAGAATGATGCTCTGAACACCATCACAGAAGGAATCTGTCACGACTACAACAACCTGTTGACCGCCATCTCTGGACATGCGTCGTTGCTCCTCCGTGGGAAAGGTGTTGATGGGCAGACGAAAAGGTCGCTGGAGGGTATTCGTGGAGCTGCGGACAGGGGTTCAGCACTGAGCAAGCGGATCAGAGATCGATCCAAGCCGTCCCAGATCAAGGCTACCTTTCACCTCCATGATAAGATCACAGAAGTGGTGAATCTGATGGGAGTTGTGATGGACCCCAAGATTACCATTCAGCAAGACTTTCAAGCCGGCTGCGATTCGATACTGGGAGATTCGGGTCTGGCACATCAGGTTATCATGAACCTGATTATCAATGCGTCACAAGCGATGGCAGAATTGGATCAGCCTGGAACCATTACCATTCGTTCTCGAGTGAAGAAGAAGCGATCTCAATACAGCAGCGATATGATCGAAGTGAGTATTGAAGATGAAGGACCAGGGATCGATTCAAGGCTCAAGTTGAAGATCTTTGAACCGTACTTCACGACCAAGGAATCGAAGGTCGAGGGGGCGGGGTTGGGATTGTGGGTCGTTCACAATGCCATGAAAAAACATGGAGGATCGATCAGGGTCGGGAATAACAGAGGTCTAGGTGCCACCTTCACCACGGAATGGCCACTGGCGGAGGAACTTGAGAAACAGGATCACGAAACAATCGAGCCGTTGTTTAGAGGCTCCGGCCGGATTTTGTTGGTCGATGACGATGAGGTTGTCATGGAAACTTGCAAGATTCTTCTGAACGCGATCGGTTTCGATGTGGTGACCGCTTGTGATGGTTTGATGGCGTTGGAGATGTATGAGGAAAAGGGAGAAGCGATCGATCTTGTCCTGCTCGATCAGAGAATGCCCAGGATGGCCGGGGACGAGTGCCTTGATAAGTTGATTCAAATGGACCCTGAAATTCGGGTCGTGATGACCAGCGGGAACAAGCTCAACTCGCTTCAAGTCGAGGAGTCTGAGAATGTCGTCGGTATCCTGCCGAAGCCCTACACCATCGAGGTTCTCTCCAAGGTGCTCGAGGAAGCGATTCTAGACCCTACGGAATGAGGCTTCCCGGCGGTAGGGATCGACCAATACTGCCAATCCGGGTGGTTGGGGCGAGGTTTGCTTCGCTGGGTGCTTGCTCCCCCCAGTGGCCATCGTTAGCATCGCTGTTGGGCCAATTTCGCGTACTTATAGGCAGGAATGGGCCGTCAGTCGGAATCCTGGTTGGATTCCAGAGGGGCAATCCGAGTTCCGCATTCTGTGCTTCATCTTGCGGTACCGGGGGTTCTCCATAGAGTTGCCCGCCAGGCACTCGAGGACACATGCGAGACTCCACAGGGATGCTGCGTGATCCGGGAAGGGTCCAGTTTGATGTTGAGAGATAAATTGAGCCTCGTTCATCGATTACAGTCGTCTGCGATGGCCTTTTGTTTGGTGATCGCTGCAGTGCCAGCGGTGGCGCAGACGGTCGGCGCTGTGATCACACCCGATGCCGCGCAAGTGGCGGCTTCGATGGATGCTTCACGAGCCACTCTGCTTGAACTCGAGTTCACCGAGTTCGGAGATGGCGAACTGGTGGTCGAGGTGGATCTTCCACGATTCGGACCCGCCACCTTGAGCCTGTTCCCACACAGCCTGAGAAGCGATCGCTACAAGGTGATGGTCGATGATGGCACCCAGCTGGTCGAAGTTGCAGCGCCCCCTGTGCGAACCAGAAAAGGGGAAGTGCTGGAAATTCCTGGATCGAAAGTCAGGGCCAGCTATCAATCGGGACGCTTGACCGCACTGATCCTCGCCGATGACCAGGTGTGGTCGATCTCTTCCACGGTGGATCTTGGATACCCTGGAACCGGATCCTGGCATGGAATAGTCGACGGTCGCGATGAACTCGACCTGGTCAGGGAATGCGGCACTCCGGATGGAACAAATCCTCCGGGAAGTGGAACCGGTGGGACAACGCAGTCGTTTGGAACCACCTATTACCTGACAGAGATCGGTATCGATTCCGATTTCGAGTATTTCCAGCTCAACAATTCAAATGTTACGACCACCGTAGGGGACATCGAGAATGTCATGAATGGTGTTGAGGGAGTCTACGAGGACTCCAGCATCGTCATCAGTTACGAGATCACGGTGATCGTGGTTCGTACTACCAGCGCAGATCCCTACGGCACCATCTCTGCTCCGGGAACACTGCTCAATACATTTGGCAATGTCTGGAGTAGTTCTCCAGAGGCTCAGATTCAGCGAGATGTTGCGCATCTGTTCACTGGAGTCAACATCGACGGAGGTACCATCGGTATCGCCAGTCTATCGGTGATCTGCACCGGCAACGGTTATGGTCTTTCGCAGTCACGCTTCACCAGCAACTACAATCGACGGGTGGCTCTCACTGCTCATGAACTGGGGCACAACTGGTCAGCACAACACTGCGACGGTTCCAATCCGTGCCGGATCATGTGCTCTGGCCTGGGCGGTTGTTCCGGTCTCAATCCGCTGACCTTCACCACCGGGCCGATCGGGCAGATTGTCAATCACAGAAACTCCCGGGGTTGCCTCACCACTCAGGCGCCCGCACTGTCGCTGCCGTTCCTCGATGAGTTCACAGGTAGTTCAGTCAATTCCATCCACTGGACCTATAACGAAGGTGGACTATCAACCACCAGCGCAGCGGGTGAGCCGAGTGCTCCCTTCTCGCTCAACCTCGATCGATCGGGAACCGGCACGTACCAGTACGACGAGTTACGAAGCAATGTCATCTTGCTGGGCGGTACCATTCCGACACTACAGTTCTACACCAACCACTCCGGAGTCGAGAATGGCGAGGAGTTGGTGGTGGAGTACCTCAAAGTCGGGCTCGACTGGACTGAACTCGACCGAATCGCTTCCGATGGTACCAATCCTGCTGGGTTCTCGGTTCACACCTACACCCTGCCGGCCAACGCCAGGCACAACGGTTTCCGGTTACGCTTCTTCACCGATACCAGCGAGACCAACGACGACTGGTACATCGACAATGTCTCCATCACCGAGGGACCGCCACCACAGCAGGAGCCGCCCAGTATCGGTTCCATCGATCCTCCGAGCGGTCCGACAACCGGCGGAACCTACATCACCATCTCCGGCCAGTTCTTCAGCCAGGATGTACTGATCCTCATCGGAGGATCGGTAGTCGACGACCTCATCTTCATCAGCCCCACCGAACTGGTCGCGTTCACGCCGCCAGGTTCTTCGCCGGGACCGATCTCGGTGATCGCCAGCCAGCTCTCTGGAAGTGACCTGCTCGATCCTGGATTCCTCTACACCGAGGAGTACATCATTCACGATAGTGGAGCGGGTGCTCCGGGTGGAGTGGCGGATATCACCGTCAGTGCAGATCACGACACCATCATCTCCGGTTACTCGCTGGCGATCGACTTCGATGTCGATGAGTTACTGATCTCCTCGGTGGGAGACGCTGGATCTGTCGCGGTCGGCGCCGACTTCTTCCAGGCAACTCTCAACAACGACACAGGACCCGGCGGTGGCTGGTGGACCCTGGGTGTGGTGCTCACCTTCAACGGCTCGGCCACGATACTACCCTCCAACCAGACCATCCTCTGCACCGCCAGTTACATCGTGCAACCGACAGTCCCTGTCGGGGCCACTCTTCAGGTGACTCCGCTCGATGGTGTTGGAGTTCCTCCGACAGAGAACCTGCTCAGTACTCCCGGCGGCATTGCTGTACCCCCGCTCCTCGAGGGGGGATTGATCACGGTCGGTGCGAGCTTCTTCCTGAGAGGCGATGGCAATGGCGACCTGACGGTCGACGTGGCAGATGCCGTGTTCACCCTGGCTTACCTGTTCAGTGGGGGACCGGCAGACTGTCTCGATGCGATCGATACCAACGATGACGGAGCCAATAACATCGCTGATGCGATCTCGGCTCTGGATTTCCTGTTTGCCGGAGGCGCCGCGCCACCTGCGCCCTTCCCGGCACCAGGATCCGATCCGACACCGGATGCACTGGACTGTAACAACTAGAATTTAATTGCGGAGATCTGGTCGCGATCAGCGTTTCGAGTTCAGTATTGAACCGATCGTCTCGACCAGGTCTCCGTTGTTCTTTTCCAGTTGATCACAGAGGGTCGGCAGGCTCGAGCCGGCTTGCTGGATGGTCGCCAGCAACTGCAAGATCACCCGTTGGCCTTCCCCCGGATACTTCTTGATCAAACTGCGCCAGGTTCGATCCTGTTCGGTGGTCAGGCCGAGTCGGCCCAGTGCCATCTCCAGCTGCCGGATCGCCTCCGTCAGGCCTGCCACAGGTATCGAGAGGATCGCCGCATCGATGGCGATCGGAAGCACTGCACCTTCGCTGCCTTGAGGTTGCAACTTCGACCACACCTCGGCCAGCATCTGGTCGACCAGATCGTCACCTTTACCGCTTTTCATCGGGGGTTCGGTTCCATCCTCGACACAGCTGCGGTCGATCTCGATCGATCGGATCCCGGCACGGGCCAGCTCGGCTGGCCGATGATCGATCGGATCGAGTACTCGTTCGACGATACCGTGGAGCCCTCGAGCCCCTTCTCCGGAAGCCATCGCCAGTGAAGCGATGGATTGCATCGCTTCCTCGTTGAAACTCAGTTCGATGCCATGAGCCGCCCAGAACTTCTTCTTCTCACCGATGATGCTGGTTTCTATCTGATCGAGAATGTAGACGAAGTCTTTCTCTGTCAGTGAGTCGAGCAGCGAAATATGACCGAATCTGGCGGCGAGTTCCTCGCCGAGACCGAGCGACACCAGATCCTGGCGAGCGATCAGGTCGTTGAGGATGATCTGCGGTGTATCGTCATCTGGATCGGTCTCATCGTCGCTCTGAAAGCCGATCCGTTCATCATCCCCGATGCGATCGACGATCACTTCCCGCAGCTCGGGAAAGGAGCCGCAACAGATGAAGAGCAAGCCAGCGGTGTCGAGCGATTGCCCGGGTGCCTGGGGGTGCCGCATGACGATCCCGTCCATCAGCGCCAGGATGGCATCCTGAACCGCCATGCCAGGATCGCCGGGACCCACCACGGTGCGACGACATTGATCGAGTTGATCGATCAGCACGATCCCCTTCTGCGCCTGTGCGAAGTCACCACCGGCGCGCTGGATCAGGGCTCCGGTGATTCTCTGTAACGCTTCTCCGGCGATGGCTGATTGTACCAGTGACGATGCATCGGCATGGATCCACGGGACTCCGAGCCATTCGGCAGCTTTCTGCACCAGGAACGTCTTGCCGACACCTTCGGGTCCGAGCAGCAACAGGTGCTGAGGGCTGTTGCGGAAATTTGTTTCGAGGTGCTGGGAGATGAAGTGGTTGTAGATCGCCACCGACAGGTAACGCTTGGCGTGATCCTGTCCCCGCACTTGCAGATCGAGGTGCGCGTGGATCTCCAGCGGATCGGGGAATGTACTGCGGTCGGTGGTCATCTGGATCATCCTCTCTGGCATGCGATGCACCATGCTAGCGGAGGATGGCCCGGTTGTCAGTCCCTCCTGCAGCCAGCCAGTTGCCACGATCCTCTCCTTGGGCGATCCTCACCGCTCATAGGTCCATCTTACGGGTCGGTTCTTCCGATCGATGGTGGGTCGAGCAGTCGCCGTTCATGAAGAAGAATCGAGGTGATCGGTGACAGACCAGGCGGACCAGCTGCACTGGGATCCAGAAGAGATGCGCCGGCGCGGCCACCAGGCCATCGACTGGGTGGTCGACTACCTCGCCAGCATCGAACAGCGACCGGTGCAGTCGAGGGTGGAGCCGGGCGATGTCGCCGCATCGCTGCCGCTGCACCCGCCTTCGACCGGCGAATCGTTCGACGATGTGATGGCCGATCTCGACCAGGTGGTGCTGCCCGGCATCACCCACTGGCAGCACCCATCCTGGTTTGCCTTCTTCAACTCCAATACATCGGGACCATCGATGGTCGCAGACATCATCTCATCGGGTCTGGCGGTGCAGGGGATGCTGTGGCAGACCAGCCCCGCCTGCACCGAGGTGGAAACCCGCATGATGGACTGGCTCGTCGAGATGCTGGGGCTACCCGACAGTTTCCTGTCGACCGG
Source organism: Planctomycetota bacterium (assembly GCA_014240375.1). Taxonomy (GTDB): domain Bacteria; phylum Planctomycetota; class UBA8108; order UBA1146; family UBA1146; genus QNYK01. The sequence goes on from JAAZXB010000030.1 coordinate 15,292, forward strand.
CGACGGCGGCGGAGTGATCCAGGACACCGCTTCCAGTGCCACGCTCTGTGCGCTGATCGCCGCCCGCGAACAGGTCAGCGATTTTGCCGTCGACCAGGGTGGGGTGCAGGGCAAGATGACGGTCTATGCATCAGCCGAGGCGCACTCGTCGGTCGAGAAGGCGGTGCGCATCGCCGGTCTCGGCAGCGACCAGTTTCGCCATGTCGATGTCGATGAACACCTCGGCATCGATCCGGTCGCCCTCGATCGGGCCATCGAAGCCGACAAGGCCGCCGGCTGCATCCCGACGATGGTGATCGCCACCATCGGCACCACCGCCACCACTGCCGTAGATCCGGTCGCCGCCATCGCCCGGGTGTGCCAGAAGCACAGCGTCTGGCTCCATGTCGATGCGGCACACTCCGGCACCGCAGCACTGCTTCCCGAGATGCGCTGGATGCAGGAAGGGCTCGAAGATGCCGATTCCTACTGCTTCAACCCGCACAAGTGGATGTTTGTCGGCTTCGATTGCGATGCCTTCTGGGTCCGTGATCGCAAGGCACTGATCAAGGCGCTCAGCGTCCTGCCCGAATACCTGCGCAACGAGGCGAGCGAATCGGGCCAGGTGATCGACTACCGCGACTGGCACATCCCGCTCGGCCGGCGCTTTCGCGCCTTGAAACTGTGGTTTGTCATCCGTAACTACGGGGTCGATGGCCTGCGGGATC
>JAAZXB010000031.1 GCA_014240375.1 Planctomycetota bacterium
GACCCGGTCCCAGGATGCAGCAGATTCTTCGCCGGGGGGAGTCACCACCGAGGTGTTGAGGCGCAGATCGGAAGAGTCGCCAGTAGGGGTTCCAGCGAGGTGAATCGAGTCGATCGGGGCGGCACTGTGCTGCGGGTCGAAGGGGGTCGGCGAGAGATCTGTGGGGCGATCTGACCCTCCATCGGCGAGTGCGGTGGAGCGGGTCACCGCCTCATTCCCCGGATCGGTGGAGAGGGCGAGCGACGCTCAATCGCCGGGAAGCGCGGCGGAAGCGACCATCGGGCTGCGGGAGTCGAGAGGTTGCGGCGGATTCCACAGTTCGACCGCCTGGATGATCGGATCCTCGGCGGATAGGCGCTGTAGTGCCGCTTGGACCGCCTGTAGATCTCGTGGCAGCAGCGATTCTGGTGCGGTGGTCGCTGGCGACAGCCCGCGAATCTGCCGTGCCAGCGGCTCCAGTGCGCGACGACCCGCCAGGGCGAGGGCTGCGTCCTCACGGCCCCGAATCCGCTGTTGCCGAGAACGCAGCTGTTCATCGGTGGGCAGTTCGCTGGAGATCTGTGCCACCGGAGTACTACCGGAGTCTCGATCCAGCGGAACCTCGGGGATCGGATCGAACGGTCCCAGCACGGCTCCGATCAGCATCGCCGTGGCGGTCAGCGCCAGCGAGGGACGGGGATCAGGAGCGGGCAGGTGGCGCCGTAGCGCAGTGGGAGAAGGGAGGGGAAGGTGAGCACACAGTGCCCTCAGAGCATCGAGCCACGGGTCTCCTGCGGGTTGCTCCTGGCGATCCAGAATCGTCTCGATCAGCGACTGAGAACCGATGACCCGGTCCCAGATTCTCGGCCATAGTGTGGCCGCACGGTGTCGCTGTCGTGTGGCGAAGACGGTCGCCAGCAGTAGCCCCACGCCGATTGCGGTGAAGGCCGCCCTGCCGGGGTCGTGGTCGGTGAGCCAGATGATGGTGACCAGCGGCAGGCCGATGGCGATTCCGGAAGCGGCTCCCCTGCGGCTACAGTGGCGCAAGATCCTGGCGCGCCCCACCCGCAGGCGTGGTTCCAGGCGTAAATCCAGGCGTGGTTCCAGGCGTGGTTCCAGGCGTGGTTCCAGGCGTGGTTCCAGGCGTGGAACGATGAGCCCCGTCAGCGTACGGCGACGCGATCGGGAAGAATTCTGGCTGTCGCTCGCTGGCACCGGGCTCCCTCCCGCGGGTCGCGGTCCAAGGGGACTCCCCCAGTCTATCCTGACCGAAGCGACGAATCACCGTCTCCCTTGACACTCGCCCATCCGCCCCCGAGTATCTCGGTCCAGGACGGGTGGGCCGGATTTCGGATCGCCAGTTATTTGTCCAGCTGGGGGAAACGCATGGCGGAACAGTTGCACCAGTACGCACGAGTACACGAAATCGTACCGGTTGAGAGTTGGAGGAAAGACGGAGTCGAGGGGTGGTTATTCCGAGATAAGGAGAACCAGACCATCTTCGTTGAATCTTCCGAGTTATTGGGTCATCAACTTGCATTCGAGGTGAACTAGGCTGTTTTGATCGACAGCAGGCGTCAAGGTTCGAAAGATCAAGGTCTTTCATTTCTGCGATCTGAGCCGGTTCCCCGTTTCTGGTTTTCCTGCGGGAAAAGGGTGAGTGCATCGACCCTGCACGAGCATCGAGGGTATAGTCGAGAAGGTTGGATTTGACGGGGCGTAGCTCAGTTTGGCAGAGTGCCTGCTTTGGGAGCAGGAAGTCGGAGGTTCGAATCCTCTCGCCCCGATTGTTTCATTCCAGCGGAGCCGGTGGGTTCGCTGGTCCACGCATCAGATGGGCACACCCTCACCTCTTCTCAAGGTGAAGAAGCCGTTGCGTTTCACCGGAAATATCTCTCTTTCCCCGTCGGGCCAACGAACCTCGAGTTGAAGTGGTCCACTTCCTTCGATCCAATCGGTGGCGAGGATCACCTCCGCCTCGCTGGAGGTCTGGAAAGAATCCTGTCGAAGGATCGGGTAAGGAATCCATCTTCCTTCGTGACGCAACCCGACCGAAGCACCAATCCCTTGACGGTTGAGCCCATCCTGCTGCAGCCGAACTCGGATCGACGAGGAGGTTTCCGAGGCATGATTGATCAGTAGGTGGGGGGCACCGTTGAGACTGGTGGAGATGACGTCGACATCGCCGTCCCGGTCGATGTCACAGAGTGCTGCACATCGGCCGAGATGTTTCCACTGACTGAGCCCCTTCTCGAACTGCTCCTCGAAGCGAATCTTGTCGCCACTTCGTCGGGCGAGCCAGTACTGATCTTGTTGCTGGTAGCCGACAGAGGAGGGAACCTGGTCCGCCTCGGGGTACACATGACCGTTGGCGACAAACAGATCGACGAGGCCATCGAGATCGAGGTCTGCGACACCCACACCCCAGCTCAACATCGGTCGACTCGACGCTGCCAGTCCTCGCATTGCGGCTTCGTCACGAAATGTTCCATCGCCCTGGTTGAGGTAGAGATTGAGACTTTCACGTTCGAAGTTGGTCACCACAAGATCGAGTTTTCCATCGGCGTCGAGATCTCCGACTCCGATTCCCATCCCCGCCTGTTCTTGCCCATCTTCATCGACTGCGATACCGGAGAGGAGTCCAACTTCGCTCCAGCGGCCAGTTGGCGAGTGAGACCAGAGGTGATTGGGACAGGAATCATTGGCGACGAAAATCTCGGGATGGGGATCGCCATACAGGTCGATGATGGTGACCGCCAGCCCATACCCAGCAGAGTCGGGAGTGAATCCCCATTGCTGGGTGACATCCTGGAACTTCAACCCACCGAGATTTTCAAAGACCAGGTCAGTCAGTGCCGGCAAGCCTCTTGGTCCGCACAGCACCGGGCGATTTTCCCACAAGCACGACCACTCATCTCCGTGGAGCGGAGGCGATTCGAAGTCGTAGTCGAGGTATCGACAGACGTAGAGATCGAGATCGCCATCGAGGTCGAGGTCGCCGAAGGCCGCACTGGTACACCAGCCCTCTGCTGATAATCCGCTGTCGACCACCGGGTTCCAACGGCCCTCGATGTTTTCCACCAACTGAATCTCACCGATTCCTGTCAGTAGCAGGTCGTCATCTCCATCTCCATCGAGGTCGGCTGCCGCCACGCCGCAGTTCCACTTCATCGGGGGCAGGTTCTGGGCCTGGGAGATCGGTTCCACATCGGTTTGTTTTCCTTGGACCCAGCGGAACCACGACGGAGGAAATCCAGTTTGCTGCTGAAGGTATCGGTCGGTGGTGGATCCTGCTGTGAGAAGAATTTCTGGAGTGCCATCGGTTTGAATGTCGAGTAGTGCAAGTCCGGTGGATTTGACATCGACGATCCCCTGCGGGGGAATCACACCACAGCGTTGGACCACCGATTGAAATCCAGCCACATCAGCCGGCTCCAGCAGGACCGGCGGATCGGTCTCGGTGCCAGAGTTGTGCCGGATGCAACTGCAGAGGCACAGGATGCTGAGGAGGAGTACTCGACTCAGGATCTGTAGGTTCTGTTGTTGGATCAACGTCATTCCTGCTTTCTGTCGCGCTGGCCATCATCTCCATGACCGGGTCTAGTATGCAACAGGATCGTGAATGAAGGACAGCATCGCTTCCGAGGGACGGTCCGATTCGGGAATAATATCTGCAACGGAGCGGTTCAGGTGGGGTTTTGAAAGGAATCAGTGGGAAGTCATGAGGGCATCGTGACTCGAAGAGGATTTGCTCGTAAGATGGATATTAACCGGTGTGATCTACCTGTGAGTTGCCCCTCAATCGATGCGGAAGTGTTCAACTCTACTGTGAGGCTGGAGGAATATTGAAGTTGTTGCAAATGCTGTTGAATCGGGTTTCGCTGCCGCTTTGGGCGTGGCTAGTGGTCGGTCTGTCGGGTCAAAATTTGATCGCCCAGGGACCTCCGCCACCACCACCTCCGCCGCCGCCACCTGGTGGCGGTCCTCCTCCCCCGCCAGCGCTGCCACCGGTTCCTTTCACGGCCCAGAATCCATTCACATCCGAGAAGGCGATGCTCGGCAAGATCCTGTTCTGGGAAACGCAACTCTCCACCGACAGTTCGATCGCCTGTGGAAGTTGCCACTCGATGGAAAATGGGGGTAGCGACTCCCGCTCCTTCGATCCGTTGTCGGTTCATCCTGGACCCGACGGGAACTTTGGAACACCCGATGACATCCGTGGTTCGATCGGAGTGCAAAATCAAAGTTGCCTCGGAGTCCTTTCCGATGACCCCATTTTTGGACTTGAGCGACAGGTCACTCGCCGGAAGTCGCCCTCTGCCATCAATGCGATGTTTGATGGAAGGCTCTTCTGGGATGGACGCGCAGGACCGCAGTTCCTGAATCCGGAGACGGGTGCCGTCAGTATCCCGGGCAACACCAATCCTGCCGCCGGTGCTCTGGAAGCCCAAGCGGTGGGTCCGATCATCTCGGATGCCGAGATGGGTTGTGAGGTCCGGACCTGGGATGATGTTCGGGCTCGATTGCTAGCTGCCGCGCCACTCCAGTACGCCAACGACATCCCGCAGGCGATGCTCGACACGCTGTCGCAGTTCTCCGATTACGAATCGCTGTTCCAGATGGCCTTTGGATCGCCGGAGATCACAGGTGAGAGGATCGCCTTTGCCATCGCCACCTATGAGAGAACACTGCTAGCGGACCAGACTCCACTCGACCAGTTCATAGCGGGGAATCCGAATGCGCTGAGCCCGCAACAGGTCAATGGAATGAACGTATTTCTCAATAACTGCTTGCCCTGTCACGGCGGACCGTTTCTTGCCGATGGAGTCTTCCACGACATCGGAGTTCGCCCAGAGAACGAAGATCCGGGGCGCTTCGGTGTCACCGGGAATCCCGGAGACATCGGGCGATTCAGAACGCCTCCGCTGAGAAATGTCGAACTCCGCGCCCCCTATTTTCACAATGGCGGCAAGCAGACCCTGGCCGAGGTCGTTGCCTTCTACAACGGTGGGGGTGACTTCCAGAACCCGGATGGGGGCCCGGGGACTCCTCCGCTGAACCTGCCCGCGGGAGCCCAGGCGAATCTGGTGCTATTTCTCGAGGCATTGACCGATGAGAGGGTGCGCAACGCGCTTCCCCCCTTTGATCATCCGACTCTGGCCACCCACTTCCGCCGAGGAGATTCGAACCGAGATGGATCGGTTGATATCAGCGATGCGATTCATTGTCTCCAGTACCTGTTCGACGGAGTTCCCGCGTTCTGTGAGGATGCCACCGATATGAATGACGATGGTCAGTTGAACATCGCAGATCCTGTGCGCCTGCTCGGCCGTCTTTTTGGTGGTGGTGAAATTCTTCCATACCCAACAGAACTGACGCGAGGTCCAGATCTCACCGCAGATCCACTGGAATGCCTCGACTGATCGCCGACAAGATCTGACAGATTGACTGCGGGTTGTTGCGGCATCGATGGTTGCTACAACCCGCAGTGGATGCACTCAAAACCCTTTCTGTCCCATTCGTGTCAAACGTACCTCAACAGTCGGCAATTGATCGAATCGGTCCTGTCCCCTCCTATATTGGGATGATGAATGTAGAAGTTCCTGGATCACCTCGAAGGGGAGGGCAAATGAAGAAAACCTATTTGACCCTGTTGATCTTGCTACTCATCTCAAGTGGCACCCAGGCCTGGTCTCAAAGTTCATCCCTGAGTTTGGTCGGTGCGAATGGATTCCCCGGGCTTCCGGTAGTCAGCCGCATCTATCTCGATCACACGGTGGCTTGCGAAGCTTTTTCCTTCGGTGTGTCCCATGATCCCTCGAAATTAACCGTGACAGGCCTTCAAAACGGCTTCTACCTGGTGGGCGCGAATCTCGGAGGGGTCAGTCCTGAGTTCCTGATGATGGAGTTCAACCCGATCAATGGCGGTGGCTTCATCGTCGGTTGCCTGATCGACCTGACCGAACCCATCAATCCGCTGATGGCTGGGCTCAATCAGGAGATCGTCATCGTGACCTACTCGGTGGCCGCGACGGCCACTCCAGGGAGTACTCCATTGCAATTCTCAGACACACTGCACGAGCCGGCGGTGGAAATCTTGGTCGTGATGAACGGGCTTGAGTACATTCCGACCGTGGAGGATGGATCGATCATCATCCTGACCGATTGCAACGGGAATGGCGTTCAAGATAGCGCCGACATCGCTTCTGGAAACAGTTCTGATTGTGATCTGGATGGGGTCCCGGATGAGTGCGGCTTTGCCCCTGGCCAGGCCGACTGTGATCAGGACGGAACCCCTGACATCTGTGAACCAGATTGTGATCTCGATGGAATCGCAGACTCGTGCGCCATCGCGAACTCCCAGGTGCCAGACTGCGATCTCAATGGAATCCCAGATTCCTGTGACATTGCCGCTGGAGGAGATCAGGATGGAGATGGAGTCCTGGATGCCTGTGAAAATGACCCCTTCTGGCGAGGCGACTGCAACAGTAGTGGCGGACTCGATCTGGCAGATGCCATCGCTTCTCTCTACTTTCTCTTTGGACTACCAAATCTGGTCAGCTGCATCGATAGTTGCGATGTGAACGACAGCGGAGCGGTGGATATTGCAGATACCGTGTATTTTCTCGGCGGATTGTTTTCGAATGGACCTCTACCGCTGGCTCCATTCCCCAACTGTGGAGAAGATCCTACGGCGGATCTTCTCGGCTGCGCGAGTTTTCCAGTGACCTGCCCATGAGGCGCTCCATCCCCGCTGCTCCTCGTCATCCGGATCACCACTGATCCAGATGACGGGGAGCAGGCGCCTTTTCTGGTGACCTTCGGACACCCGGAAGCCACTTCACAAACTGACTTCGTTGGATTCAACACCGTGGGGTCTCAAGATGGTCAATTGCGACTCCTGTTTATTACGATTGAATGAGACCTGCCACTTGTGACGTGTTTGTCGTTCATCTCGATTCAAATTCACACTCCATAAATTACTTACTAATATAGGCACAAAGGAAGTTCAGAATTTGGGTGGAATAACAAAAGGAGTTGTGGCGGTGCGGAAAGAACATTGGATCACGATCCTGGTACTGATGCTCTGTGCGGTAGCCACTGCACAAGAATCAAATTTCAGGGTGGTGGGGGCGAGTGCAACTCCAGGGCTGCCCGTGGAGTGTAGAATCAAATTCGATCACACCAGTGACTGTGAAGCCTTCTCCCTCGGTGTGATCCACGATCCATCGCTACTCTCCATCAGCAACCTACAGCGTGGGTTCTACCTCGAGGGAGCAAATCCCGGAGGAGTGAGTCCCGATTTCCTGATGCTCGAAACAAATCTGCTCAGTGGGTCTGGATTCGTGGTGGGTTGTTTGTTTGACCTGTCTCCTCCGATCGTCGATCTGATCGCCGGAATTGACCAGGAAATCTTGATCTGCACCTATCAGGTCCTCCCGACTGCTTCTGCTGGGGACACACCTCTACAGTTCTCACCCGAGCTGTTCGATCCTCCGGTAGCGATGTTGGTGGTGATGGGGGGGCTCGAGTTCACTCCTACCTGGGAAGATGGATCTGTTACCATCCTGCCCGACTGCAATCTCAATGGAGCTCCCGATGGAGATGATGTTGCCAACGGAACCAGCGAGGATTGCGACCAAGATGGCGTACCAGATGAATGTGGATACTCTCCAGGTCAACCAGACTGTAATCAGGATGGAATCCCGGACATCTGCGAACTCGATTGTGACTTGGATGGGGTCCTCGATGGTTGTGCCATCGCTGCCAACCAGGTGCCCGACTGTAATCTCAACGGGATTCCCGATTCCTGTGATTTTGCCGCTGGTGGAGATCAGGATGGAAATGGAGTCCTGGATGCCTGTGACAATGTTCCCTTCTGGCGAGGAGACTGCAACAGTAGCGGGTCACTGGATCTCGCGGACGCCATCTCATCACTCTACTATCTCTTTGGACTGTCGAACCCGGTCACCTGTGTGGATAGTTGCGATGTGAACGACAGCGGAGCGGTGGATATTGCAGATACCGTGTTTTTTCTCGCCGCAGTGTTTATGGCTGGGCTTCCACCGCTGGCTCCATTCCCCAACTGTGGAGAAGATCCTACGGCGGATCTTCTCGGCTGCGCGAGTTTTCCAGTGACCTGCCCATGAGGCGCTCCATCCCTGCTGCTCCTCGTCATCTGGATCACCACTGATCCAGATGACGGGGAGCAGGCGCCTTTTCTGGTGACCTTCGGACACCCGGAAGCCACTTCACAAACTGACTTCGTTGGATTCAACACCGTGGGGGGTCAATTGCGACTCCCGTTTTTTTCAGGTTTAATTTTACCTGTCAATTGAGACCTGTTGGCGTCCCTCTCGATTGGAAGTCGCACTCCATCAAGAAACAACTATCCTTGGAAGACGGAAGTTCCGTTTGAGCTATCGAGTAATAAGGGGGATTGCGGTGCAGAAAAAACAATGGATCACGATCCTATTATCGTTGCTCTGCGCGGTAGCCACTGCACAAGACTCTAATTTCAGGGTGGTGGGGGCGAGCGCAATTCCAGGACTGCCCGTCGTCTGTAGAATCGAATTCGATCACACCAGTGACTGCGAAGCGTTCTCCCTCGGTGTGAGCCACGATCCATCGGTGCTCTCCATCAGCAACCTTCAACGTGGGTTCTACCTCGAGGGAGCGAATCCCGGGGGAGTGAGTCCCGATTTTCTGATGCTCGAAACAGATCTGCTCATTGGGTCTGGATTCGTTGTGGGTTGCTTGTTTGACCTGTCCCCTCCGATCGTCGATCTGATTGCCGGAGTCGATCAGGAAATCTTGATCTGCACCTATCAGGTCCTCCCGACTGCTTCTGCTGGGGACACACCTCTACAGTTCTCAGCCGACCTGCACTCTCCACCGGTAGCGATACTGGTGGTGATGGGGGGGCTCGAGTTCACTCCGACCTGGCAAGATGGATCTGTTACCATCCTGCCCGATTGCAATCTCAATGGAACTCCCGATGGAGATGATCTTGCCAACGGAACCAGTGATGATTGCGACCAAGATGGCGTACCGGATGAATGTGGATACTCTCCAGGTCAACCAGACTGTAACCAGGATGGAATCCCCGACATCTGCGAACTCGATTGCAATTTCGATGGAGTGCCAGACTCTTGCCAGACGGCTCTCGATTGCGATCTTGATGGGGTACTGGATTCTTGCGAATTGTTGGAGGGAACCGACTCCGATTGTAACTCCAACGGCTTCCCGGACTCTTGCGAAGTCACCCAGGGAATCGCCATTGATTGTGACGGAGACGGAATTCTAGACAGTTGCGAGCTGGCTGCCGGGACCGACCAGGACTGTGATCTCGATGGAATCCCCGATTCCTGTGCATTGGCTCTGGGGTTGGTTTCAGACTGTGATGGGGATGGAGTTCTGGACAGCTGTGAACTCGCATCCGGAACCGCCCTCGACTGCGATGCGGATGGGCTGCCCGATTCCTGTGCTCTGGCACAAGGGATCGTCATCGATTGTGACGCCGACGGTTTCATCGACTCCTGCGAGATCGCAGCGGGTACCGAATCGGACTGCAATCTGAATGGAATTCCGGATGCCTGTGATGTGAGTCAGGGAACTGCTTTCGATTGCGATGGCAGCGGGGTTCTGGATTCTTGCGAACTGGCCTCCGGAGCGCTGCTCGACTGCGATCAGGATGGGTGGGTCGATATCTGCGAGATCGCAGATGGACTCCATGAGGATTGTGATCTCGATTCGATCCCCGATGATTGCTCCATTGCCACGGGCCTGGTGGAAGATTGCGATTTCAATGGAGTGCCGGATTCCTGTGAGATGGCTGCTGGAGGAGACCAGAATCAGAACGGCGTACTGGATATCTGCGAAGAAGTTCAGTTCCGAAGAGGCGATTGTAACGGGAGTGGAATGTTCAATATTGCCGATGCCATCATCGTACTGAACTACTTGTTTGGCCTGCCTGCAACTGTGACTTGCCCGGATGCTTGCGACAGTAACGATGACTCCAACATCGATATTGCAGATGCGATCTTTGTTCTCGGGGGGCTGTTCGCTGGAGGACCTCTACCTGCTCAACCATACCCGGATTGTGGAGAAGACCCGACCAGCGACACGACTGAGTGTAGCTTCTACGGAGCTTCCTGCCCCTAGACCCGAGACCCGAGACCCAAGGCTACTACGGATAGACGTTTCGTAGTGATCCCATCATCGGTTCTGCGAACCGCTGTTGCCCTTACGACGAGAACTGGTACCGGAGCGTTGCTGCGATCCCGAGCCCGGTCGAGAGGATCTGCGACTCTTGCCTTCTCCAGCGGGGGAAGCGGAGCGGTCGGCACTATTTCTACGCTGCTGTGGACTGCGATTACCGCTGCTGTGAGAGGAATCTCCACCAGAGTTTTGCCGAGGTGAATCGGAGGAGGCTGAAGAGCGCCTTCTTTTGGGTTTTCGACCCTGCCCGGGTCCGCTGGAGCCCCTCGAGGAAGATCTCGAGGAAGATCTTGAGGAGGATCTGGATGAGGGTCTCGACCTGTTACGGCTCCCGGATGAGTTCTTTCGCCCCGTGCGACTCGGAAGAAGAGCCTCCTCGAATCCCGGCAAAGTAATGATCTCGATCGATGCACCGATGGACTTTTCGATGGCCCGGATCATCTCGCCATCGTCTTCAGTGATGAAGGTGAACGCCTTCCCTTCTCGCTCCGATCGACCGGTTCTTCCAATTCTGTGGGTGTAAGCCTCCGGCGTGTTCGGAATATCCAGGTTGATGACATGTGAAATTTGGGCGACATCGATGCCGCGAGCGGCGATGTCGGTAGCCACCAGGATATCGAAGTTGTTCTGTCGAAATCCCTTCATCGCCCGATCGCGCTGGTTCTGCGACATGTTGCCTTGCAGCGCCACTGCTCGATGCCCATCGCGATCCAACTTTTCTGCAAGCTGACGAGCCCTGCGCTTGGTACGGGTGAATACGATGGCAGATTTGAAATCGTCTTCTTGCAAGAGTTGCCTCAGCATCTCGGTCTTGCGCTTCTCCACGACCGGGTATAGAGCATGCTCGATGGTGCTGGCAGGTACCGAGTGATCGATCTCGACGACGAAGGGATCGACCAGCATTTGCTCGGCAAGTCTTCGAATCTCGCGAGGCATCGTTGCTGCAAACAGCAGGTTTTGGCGCTGTTCTTGGAGGTGCCCCAGGATGCGTTTGATGTCGGGAAGAAATCCCATGTCAAACATGTGATCCGCTTCATCCAGGATGAGGGTGTCGATTCGCGAAAGATCCACATATCCCTGGCCGAGCAGATCGAGCAATCGTCCGGGGCAGGCGCAGATAATATCGGGTCGCCGCTCGAGCTTCTTGATCTGGGGCTTCTCCGAGACACCGCCGTAGATGGTCATGGTGCGAAGCTGGGTTCCTCGCGACAACTTTCGGAACTCCTCCTCGATCTGGGTGACCAGTTCTCGTGTCGGGCCGACCACCAGCACCCGTGGCCCTGGCTTATTTCTGCGCAAGAGGTGCTCGATGCAGGGAATCGCAAATGCAGCGGTTTTCCCGGTTCCGGTCTGGGCGAGACCGAGAACGTCTCGTCCCTCGAGCGCAGGACCGATGGCAGTCGCCTGGATCGGTCGGGGAGCGCTGTATTGGGCCATTTCGATCGCCTTGTTGAGGGGCGCGATCAACTCGAATTGGCGGAAACTGGTGACGGGTGTGGAATCTTCTTGAGACATGGGAGATCTCCTCTGGGCTCGACTCTCTGAGGAGCCGACAACCGGGGATCACCCTCACAACAGTGGAAGGTAACGAAATGTGGTTCGGCGAAATCCTTGCCGTTCTGTCGGCAAGTATCCTGTTGATCGCCGTGGGGGGAAACCCCTGAGCACTGCGATCAGTATAGCCACTCCAGCGGAAATTGTCGGTGAACCTGGGAATTCTTTGTTCTTTTCTGGTAGGAGAAGTTTCGCCTAGAATCGCAGCGAAGGGATCTCGAATGACAGAATCATACATTCCTCGCGCCAATTACGACTTTCCCGACCAACCCATCAACAGCGATCAGGCCCATCCGGATCCGCTCGAGCAGTTTCGAATCTGGTTCGAGAAGGAATCGATCGAGGCGGATGGTGACGGAAATCGAATGGCGCTGGCCACCGCAGATCGATCGGGAATCCCATCGCTTCGAATGGTCCTGCTCAAGCAATACAGTTCGAACGGATTCCTCTTCTTCACCGATTATCGATCGCGCAAGGGAACCGAACTCGATCAGAACCCCCATGCTGCGCTGCTCTTTTACTGGGAGAGGAGGCAGCGCCAGGTGCGCATCGAGGGGCGAGTGGAAAAGGTCTCGCGAGAGGTGTCGGAAGATTACTTCTCGCGGCGACCGCGGGCTTCCCAGGCGGGGGCGGCCACCTCTCATCAGAGCGAGTCGTTAGCGGACCGTGCTCGATTCGAGCGGCAGGTAGAGGGCCTCGAGGGGGGTGGAGATGCGATCGCCTGTCCGGAGCACTGGGGAGGATACCGGCTGGTGGCAGATCGGTATGAGTTCTGGCAAGGGCAGCCGGGTCGGATTCACCGCCGGATCCTCTATCAACCAGAAGGCGGCGACTGGCACCGTTCAGAACTGCAGCCTTGACCGTTTCGTCTCCTCGACTGGATCGATCCGGAGGCTGAAGTTGGCGGGTCACTTTGCACTTCTGTAGCGTCTGTGGCAATCTATCACTTCCGGGGCGCCCGTAGCTCAACCGGATAGAGCATCGGATTTCTAATCCGAAGGTTCCAGGTTCGAGTCCTGGCGGGCGTACCATATACTGAATCCAACCACTGGATTGGATGATGATGATCTCTGCACTGCTTCCCTCCATCTTCTTGCTGTCTCTGGGCGCTCCTGCTCTCCTCGATGACTCCGATGCTGAATTGTATTTTGCCCCTCCGGTGCGGCTGGAAGCCAACGGGGTGCCCATCGATGTGACGATTGGTCATGCCGCACCCTACGTCATCGATTTCGACGGCGATGGGGTGCGTGACCTGCTGGTCGGGGAGTTCGGCAATGTCGACTATCCGGTCGAGCGGTTGCCGAAGCGGTTGCAGGAAGCGGCAAAAAAATCGAGTTACTCGCAGGGGAAGTTGCGCATTTATCGCAATCACGGTTCCGACGAGGAGCCCCTCTTCAAGGACTTCGAGTACCTCCGTGCCGGGCGAGAAGACGCCTCGATGCCGACCACCTGATGCATCTGCTTCTGTCCACAGTTTGTGGACTACGACGCAGACGGCGACCTCGACATCCTGTCCGGCTCCTACACCGGTGAACTGTACCTGTTCGAGCGCAACGCCGCGGGTGGATTTGACCAGGGACGATATCTCCTCAACGATCAAGGTCAGGAGCTGAAGGCGAAATCCTCCTCGGTGACGGTCGAGGCGATCGACATCGATGCCGATGACGATCTCGATCTGGTGCTGGGGACTCGCAGTGGCGCAGTGGAGATCTTTGACAATGTCGGCAGCCGTGCCAAGCCGTCCTATGGCGAGAAATCTCGTCCTCTGAAGACCGTCGCGGGCGACAAGGTCAAGGGCAGCAATGCCCACCACGCCGACTGGGACGGCGATGGAATCCTCGATCTGGTACTCGGGAGCGAATACGGCGGCGTCAATTGGTACCGCAACCTCGGCAGCAACAACGCGCCGAAATACGCCGCCAGCGAGCCGCTGATCGAAAAGGGCGAGTTCCAGCAGCGCCAGGAGGTCGACGGTCCCGAGGGTGCAGGCTCACGCACCAAGGTATTTGTCACCGACTGGAACCTCGATGGTCGGCCCGATCTGCTGGTCGGCGATGTGCAGTGGCTTTACTACTCGCTACCGCCACTGACCGCCGAGCAGGAGGCGGAAAAACTGGCGCTGACGCCCGCCTACGAGGCGGCGGAGGCGATCCTCGATAAGGCGTACGAGTATCGCAACAGTTTCGTCGGCAAGCCCGGTGGCATTCCGGATGATGCGAAGGCCCGGATCGATGAAGCATCCAAGGTGTGGCGGCCGCTGGCCAACAAGATGGCCAAGTTCGACCGCACCAAGAGCAACACCCACGGCTGGGTATGGCTCTACCTGCAACAACCGGCGGTCGAGGGGCAGTA
>JAAZXB010000032.1 GCA_014240375.1 Planctomycetota bacterium
CCATCGCCATCGCGGATCTCGATCGCGATGGCGACGATGATCTGCTGGTCGCTCGAACCGATGCAACGGTCGAGCAATTCGCCGGAGATGGCAGCGGCAACTTCAACAGTGTTGCCAGCTGGCCGGTCGATGGCAGCGCCGGCATCGAGGTCTTTGATCTCGATCGAGATTCGTGGCCCGATTTCGCCACCGCACAGCCGGCACTGTATCGCGGCGGAGCCAGCGGATTCACTCCCTGGACCGACGCACCGCTGCCGACGGTCCCCTGCACCTCTCTCACCATCATCGACGGCGATCGTACTGACCACTGGAGCAGTCCGCTGTGGGCCACGTCCGACGCCACCCTCCACCGCATCGATGCTCACGGCGTCGCCGGGCAAGATGGCTCGCTGGTTGCCGATATCACCAGCGGTCTGACCGCCGCGACCGTCACCCTCGCCCGTGCCGATCTTGATCGGGACGGCGGCGCTGATGTACTGTTGCTCGGAAGCGACGCGGTCCGTCTCCACGCCTCACGAGGTGCGTTGCCGGTTCCTGGCCTGGAAGTGCATTCGGCAGCCGCCCGCTTACTCGCGATCACCTCGCCACTGGCGCTGTGCACCACCGATCTCGATGGCGATGGGGATCTCGATGTGGTGGCGGGAGGCAGTGACGGGATCGTCGAGGGGATCAATCATCTCGATGTGATCCGCGGCACGGCCACCCTCGATCGACTCGACTCACCAGGCACCTCGGAACCGATCACCTCGATTCTTGCGGTCGCAGAGATACTGCGCGATGGCCAGTTCGATAGAATCGTGCGTGGCCCCGGAGGTGGTACCAGCGTTCCACCGACCGACCTCCCGACCATCTGGCTGGTGCCAGGATCCGCTGATTCCAGCGCCATACCGCTGGTCAGTGGCGCCGATGTGCGCTCGGCGGCACTGCTCGATATCGATCGCGATGGAGACCTGGATGTGGTTCTGGGTGTCCATGACGCCATCGACTTGCTGTTGATCCAGGTCGCTGCCAGCGACGATACAGAAGTCGAGTTCGTGATCAGTGAGTTCCCCGGTGGCCACCCCTCCGACAGCACCAACGCGCTGGCTGTGGCAGACGTCAACCGCGACGGCATCGATGATCTGGTGCAGGGGTGTCACGGCATCAATCGGATCTGGCTCGGCGATGGCGCCGGCTCACTGCTGGCTTCTCCCCAGCTGTTCCCCTCCGATGTGACCTATTCGCTGCTGCTCGATGATTTCGATCGAGATGGAGATCTCGATCTGGTCAGCGGCAATTCGACCGGACGACACAATCGAATCTGGATCAATGATGGTTGCGGTTTGTTCAGCGACTCGGGCCAGGTGCTGGGAGTGATGGAAGCGCGATCCCTCGCCTCGGGAGACATCGATGGAGACGGCGATGCAGACCTCCTGATCGGCATGACCGGCTCCGGTCCCAGTGGCTTCGCCGATGCCCTGTGGATCAATGATGGATCGGGTTATTTCACCGCAGCCGCCTCCCCCGACAGCCAATCCACCGCAACCCTGGCGGTCGCCCTCGGCGACCTCGACCTCGATGGCGACCTCGACCTGGCCACCGCTTCGGTCACGGGACTGCGAGTGCAGTGGAATGTCGACGGAGTCTTTTCCGCCCCCCTCCATCTGGGCAGCACCTTTCACGATAGCGTGGTACTGCTCGATGTGGACGGCGATGGGGATCTCGATCTACTCAGCGCCAGCAGTGAACTCGGCCTGGAAACGTGGCTGGCTCGCTGAGATCGGTCGAACCACTGCTTGAATTGCAGAGACTTGAATCGCAGGAGATGCCCTCGCCCGCCGATAGCGCCGCTCCGCTGCAAACCTTACGATCCGCATCCGAGCGGATCGGGATCCGCTGGAAGGAGTCTCGATGATCGAAGTACTGTTCACCATCATCCTGTCGACCGGTTTCGCCGCCGGTTTCGAACCGGACCGCAGCTCACTCGATGTCGAGGTGGGCCACCGCGACACCCGTCTCCAGTCGATCCTCGTCTTCAGCAAGACTGCTGGTTTTCGCCACGGCAGCATCCAACCGGGACAGAAGGCGATCACGGCCATCGGCCAGAAGCACGGTTTCCGGGTCAAGGTGACCGAAGATTCCGCACTGTTCAGCGAGTCCGAACTGCAGAAACATCAGGTGGTGGTGTTTCTCAACACCACCCAGGATGTACTCGACGCACCGCAGGAGCGAGTGTTCGAGCAGTGGATCCGGGGCGGCGGTGGCTATGTCGGCATCCACGCCGCAGCCGATACCGAGTACCAGTGGAGCTTCTACGGCCAGCTGGTCGGGGCTTACTTCTCCGGCCACCCGCGGGTCCAGCCGGCGCTGATCGAGGTCAAGAACCAGCAGCATCCGGCCACCGCACACCTGCCAAAGAAGTGGACCCGCAGCGACGAGTGGTACAACTTCAAGGAGTTTCCCGAGCATGTCGAGGTGCTCGCCTACCTCGACACTGACAGTTACCAGGGTTCCACCATGAAGGGCAAGCACCCGGCGATCTGGTGTCACGAGGTCGATCAGGGGCGCGCGCTCTACACCGTCGGCGGCCACACCGACCAGTCCTTCTCGGAGCCGCTGTTCCTCAGGCATCTACACGGTGCCATCTGGTGGGCCGCCGGTCACGACACTACTCCTCCAGCCAACACTGCTCCTCCCTCCGACACTGCTCCTCCCTCCGACACCGCTGCTCCAGCCAACACTGCTCCTCCAGCCAGCTCCGAGGCGACGCCCAGGGAAGAAGTGCAACATTCACCCCCAGCCACAGGAGAGACCCGATGAACCGCATCGAGCACGACACCCTCATCTCGCTCAATCCAGCCACCGGTGAAGAGGTCGGAAGGCTCCCCATCACCGCACCTGAGAAGATCCCCGCGGTGGTCGCGACCGCCCGGGCGGCACAACCGGGCTGGGCCCAACTGTCGCTGGAACAACGCGCCGATCAGCTACGACCCTTCGGCAAGGCGCTGGTACAAGCCGCAGACGAGCTGGGAACCCTGCTCACCCGCGAGATGGGAAAACCGCTGGCCGAGGGGATCGGCGAGGCGAAGCACTGTGGATCCTCGCTCGACAAGACCCTCGATGAAATGATCGAGGCGCTGACTCCGGAACCGATCGACGATGAAAATGTCTGCTCGACGCTGGTGTTCGATCCGCTGGGTGTCTGTGCCGGGATCACTCCATGGAACTTTCCCCTGTCGATGCCGCACTGGACCGTCATCCCGGCACTGATGGCGGGCAACTCGGTGATCTTGAAACCATCGGAGAAGACGCCACTGGTCGCCCAGGCCTACGCCGACCTGCTGATGAAACATCTTCCCGAAGGGGTGCTGCAGGTGATTCACGGCGATGGCACCCAGGGTCAGGCGCTGGTCGCTGCCGATGTCGATCTGATCGCCTTCACCGGCTCGCGCGCCACCGGAGCTCACATCCTGGAACGGGCCGGCGGCGGTCTCAAGAGAGTGATCCTCGAACTGGGCGGCAAGGATCCGTTGATCGTGCTCGACGACGCCGATCTCGCTGCCGCAGTGAAATTCGCCGCCGCCAACTCCTTCCGCAATGCCGGACAGGTCTGTGTCAGCACCGAACGCATCTACGTGCAGGAACCGGTACTCGATCAGTTCCAGAAGCTGCTGTGCGAGGCCGCGAGCCAGATGCAAGTCGGCGATGGCTGTGATGACGGCACCGAGGTCGGTCCGATGATCGACGGTGGCCAGAAAGCCCACGTCGAGAAACAGCTGGCCGCTGCGGTCACAGACGGTGCCCAGATCGCCTACCAGAGCGATGACCTCGGCGGCAACTACCACCCACTGACGGTGCTCGATGGCTGTCATGAAAAGATGGACATCATCCGCGAGGAGACCTTTGGACCGATTGCATGCCTGATGCAGGTGGCCGATGACGCCGAGGCGGTGACCCGCGCCAACAACACCCCCTACGGGCTCGGCGCGTCGATCTTCGGCAGTTCCGAACGCGCGCACGACATCGCACGACAGTTGACCGCCGGCATGGTCGGCATCAACAAGGGCTGCGGCGGTGCCTCGGGAACCCCCTGGGTCGGCGCCAAGCAATCGGGCTACGGCTACCACTCCGGCCGCGACGGCCACCGCCAGTTCGCTCAGCTGCGGGTGATCAGCGAGATGCGTGGGTGATGCGGCCCTCGCCACGGCTCCACGGCACCAGTCCCAGTCCTGATCTTCATCGGTTCTACCCGGAACCCCATCCTTGCCCACTGTGTACAGACTGAACTCGGCCAGGATGCCTTTCTTTTGCGGTGGAGAATCATGCTCCGTACTTGTCGAGACGATCGGCGTGAGCCAGCAATAATGGCATCAATTCCGGTCCTCGAATGGTGCCGATGTCGCCATCGAGACAACCTCGTTCGGTGAAACGTAATCCTGCTACAGGAAGAGCTCTTGCGGAGTGCACCAGCAACGGTACCGGGTGCCAGGAGTGCTCCTTCATCGTGGTCGGGGTCGAATGATCCCCGGTGATGGCGATCACATCGAGACCGGCATCGAGGAATTGTGGCAACACCGAATCAAAAGCCTCGATGGCCGCTACCTTGGCATCGAAATCACCAGAGTGCCCTGCGGTATCGGTGTCCTTGTGATGGATGAAAACGAACTGGTAGTCATCTTTGACGGCACTGCGCAGTGCCTCGGCCTGATCGGTGAGATGGGATCCCGCATCAAGAGCTTCCATGCCGACCAGTTTCGCCACACCTCTGTACATCGGATAGATGGCAAGAGATGCGCTTCTCAGTCGGTACTGCTCTTCGAAGCCAGCGACCTCGGGACGGGTAGAAAAACCCCGAAGCAACACTCCGTTTGCTGCAGGTTCTTGCGCCAGTAGTTGCCGCGCCTTGCCGATCCACTCGCTGGCCAGCGCTGCAGTTCGCTCAGAGTTCTCGTCGACCGCCACAAACGGTAACGGCTGGAGTCCTGTCACCTGGGGATCATTGTCGGTGACCGTTGCCCCGAGAGCTTCTCCCGTGAGGACCCAGGTGAATCGGTGCTCCTTGCCGGGGAGTAACTGGACCTTGACCCCATCGAGCGAGATCTGTTGCGACAGCATCTGGCAGATTCTCCGGCACTCGTCGTCGGACGGTCTCCCTGCTCGGCGATCGGTCACCAACCCAGCATCATCGAGGGTGCAAAAATTTCCGCGTGCTGCAATCTCCCCTGCAGCCAGGGGATAATCACTGCCCAGCGCTTCGAGCAATCCTCGCCCGAACTCCAGTTGCATCGGGTCGTGACCAAACAAGGAGAGGTGCCCTGGTCCGGAACCGGGTGTGATTCCTGGAGGGAGCAACTGGATTCGACCCAGCGAGGATCGACTGGCCAACGCATCCAGGTGAGGGGTTGTGGCCGCCTCCAGTTCGGTGCGGTGGTGATCGGGGTGTGGCAATCCACCCAGTCCGTCGAGTACGAACAGGCCGATGCGCCCTCCTCGATCACGGATCAACTGTGCAGGACAGGTCATCAGTTCCCCCTTCCTCAGCCATTGTCCAAGCCATCGGCTCCATCGGCAAGGGAAGTGGTACCCTTCCTCGAATCTCGCTTCTCGGTTACCCTGATCTGCGCAGCGAGGGGGCTGCATGGAGGGTCACGGGCACAGATGGAACCGATTCGCTCCCTCCACCTCAATACCGCACGCAGTTGGCGTGGAGGTGAACGTCAGACGCTACTGCTGGTCGAAGGTCTACGCCGAATCGGTCACGATGCAGCGATCGTCTGTCCACCAGAGAGCCCACTGGCCCGGCGCGCTCTCGAGGCCTCGATCCCTGTGCACCAGATCCCTCTCCGTGGTGAACTGGATCTCTCCTCAGCGATCCAACTGCGTCAATTGATCCAGCGATTCCACCCACAGATCCTCCAGCTCCACACCGCCCACTCTCACACCATCGGGTTACTGGCGAGGCTGGGACTCGGTCTTCATCCAGGTGTCATCGTCCAGCGACGCGTCGATTTTTCCATCCATCGCAGTGGGACTCCGGTACTGACCGATCTCAAGTATCAGCATGGCGTCCAGCGCTACGTCGCCATCTCGCGCAAGATCGCAGCGGTACTGGAGCAAGATGGCATCAAACAAGATCTCATCCGCGTGGTGCACTCGGGGGTCTCGCCTCTTGCGGATCCACTCCGGTCGGCCGCTCAGGTGAGAGATCAATTACAACTCGATGCTTCGACCCCGCTGCTGGGTTCAGTGGGTGCCCTGCAGCAACACAAGGGACATATCCATCTGGTGCAGGCGATGGCTCAACTTCGGGATCGCCACCCTCGAGCCCATCTGGTACTGATCGGTGACGGAAAACTGGACAAATCTCTGCGAGACAGTGCGCGAAAGCTGGGCATCGAGGAGCGGGTGCATCGGGTCGGTTTCCAGGAAGATGTCGCATCTTGGCTGTCTGCGCTCGATCTCTACATTCATCCCAGTCTCGAGGAAGGACTCGGTACCAGCATTCTCGATGCTCTGGGCGCCGGCCGCACCGTCATCGCTAGCGATGTGGGTGGCATCCCGGAAGTGATCGAAGATGGAGTCACCGGCCGATTGGTTGCGGCGGCGAATCCAGCACTCCTCGCCGAGGCGATCGATCAGATGCTGGATGATCCCACCACCGCAGCGCGCCTCGCCGAAGCGGGCAAGCAACGAGCCACCAGTCAATTCAGTGCCGAAGCGATGGTCGAGGGTAACATCAGAGTCCATCGGGAACTGCTCGAAGAACTGCAATCCGGAGAATCGATAGATGAGGATGTCACCCGATGATTCCAATTCGTGACAGCGAACCCAGTGGCATCACCCCCTACGTGACGATCGCGCTGATGGTGCTGAACATCCTCTGCTTCCTGATTCAACTGGCCAGCGAAGATGCTCTCGTCGATGGATTCGGCCTTCGTCCCGCCATCCTCGCCGGTTGGATCGAAGGGGAGGAAACGGTGACCGATCCGGTGGGTGCCTACGATCAGTTCGGATACGAGCAACGCACCCGCCGCGAGTACGACATCTCCTTCTCCATTGCGCTGCTTCCTCTGTTCACGTCGATGTTTCTCCATGGCGGGATTCTTCACCTCTTCGGCAACATGTTGTTCCTGTGGATCTTTGGCGACAATGTCGAGGGGCGGCTGGGGCACCTGCGTTATCTGCTCTTCTACATCATCTGTGGAGTCGCCGCCTCGGCGTTTCATGCCCTGATGAATCCTGAATCGCTGATCCCGACCATCGGTGCCAGTGGAGCGATATACGGAGTACTGGGTGCCTACTGGCTCTGTTTTCCCCACTCGTTGGTGACGATCTTCTACTGGTTCTACATCCTGTTCGGCACCTTTCAGATGCGAGCCAGCTGGGTGCTGGGCATCTATGTCGGTCTCGATATCTTCAAGGGACTCAACGATACCGGTGGCAACGTGGCGGTGTGGGCTCATATTGGCGGCTTCTTCGCCGGCCTCGGCCTGGTGATCCTGATGACTCCCAAATCTGCCCGAGGAAAACGCCCTACTCGCTGGTCCGTCATTCGATAGGAGAACTCTGTTGCAGCCATGGCTCCCCTGGATCGTGTTCCCGCTGGTCGGTGCTCTGATCGGCTGGGCCACCAACTGGCTGGCAGTCAAGATGCTGTTTCGCCCCCACCAGCCGATCGGAATCGGCCCCTTGAGATTCCAGGGGGTGGTACCCCGTCGCCATCAAGCACTCGCAGAGAGCATCGCCGAAACCGTGCAAGAAGAACTGATCTCCGCCGAAGACATCGCCCAGTTGGTCCAGAAGCTCGCCACCAGTGATCAGATTCGGGATCGACTCAAGGGACGTATCGATGTGCTGATCGAGGAACAACTGCAAAGTTTCGGGCCGATGGTCGCAGCGTTCTTACCCAACGATCTGGTCGATAAGATCCGCAGCCGCGTCGAGCAGGAGGTGTTCTCCTTTGTCGAGGAACTGGGAACCGATCTGCACGGCACCCTCGGTCAACAACTCGATCTGAAGCAAAAGGTCCGCGATCGAATCCTCGCCTTCGAACTCGATCAGATGGAACGATTGGTGCTGCGCGTGGCGAAAAAGGAACTGCGTCATATCGAACTGCTCGGCGGAGTGCTCGGTTTCATCGTCGGACTGGTCGAGGCGGGATTGCTTTCATTGTGGAGTGGATGATCAGAAACTCTTGAACACCTTGGCGATGCCGGGGCCCTCGACGTGCATCTTGAACTGGTTGAAGTGGCCCCACGGTGTGTGATGAACCTGGAAGCCGACCGACACCAGTCGCTCCCCCACCTCCTCGATGATGCTGCGCGACGCTGCCGGCTCTGCGGTCTGCTCGGCCAGATGGGCAAAGGAGTGCAACACCACCTGCTCGACCTCGACCTTGCGCGCGTGCCACTTGAGATTCTTGATGGTCTTTCTCACCGCCGTGACTCGATCGTCGAGGTCGTGCGGTTCGACATGAATCCACGCCAGCACCGCACCTTCGGCGACGGTCGCTTCCTGCTGCCTCTCCTCTTCCGTCTCGAGGTTACGACAGTGGGTCTGGTACCAGAAATCTCGCACGTGGAGCATCAGCATCTTCATGCCCTGATCTTGCCTGGAGAGGCGCTGGCCGTCTATATCTGACTATTTCCTGACCGGATAGAGTTTGACCATCTCTGGTCATCGGTGCCTCGGAGCGGTACTATGTGGATAGATCCTGGCCACTTTGTCTCCCGGAAAGAGGATATGTGCCTGGAGTTGCACCGCAACAGCTGCTCAATCACCGATACCGCCTCGATGTACGCATCGGTCGTGGCGGCATGGGTGATGTCTGGCGTGCCCGCGATGAGGCGCGAGACGGTGCTCTGGTGGCGATCAAGCTGATGCCAGAGGGACTCGACGAGGTCGATCGGCGGCGCTTTGAACGCGAGGTGCGGGTGTTGCAGGAGATCACCCACCGCTCAGTGGTGCCGCTACTCGACATCGGTTGGGAGGGGGGCAGCCTCTTCTACGTGATGGAATATGTCGGGCCCATCTCACTCGAGGATGTCTTTGTCGCCCATCCAGAAGGCCTACCCGCAGCACGATGGCCGTGGCTGATCGAGCGCGCTGCGGAGGTCCTCGATGCCCTATCGCACCTGCACCAGCAACGATTGGTGCACCGCGATGTCAAGCCGAGCAACATCTTGCTGAGACCCGGAAGCGAGGGGATCGCCTCCGGCAGCGACTGGGATCCACTCGACAGCGCCCGTGCCCTGCTGGCAGACCTGGGGCTGGTCGCCCGCACCGATGCCGATTCAGCGCTGACCCAGAGTGCGCTGGGAACCCCGCAGTACATGGCGCCGGAACAGATCGAGAGTCCGTCTGCCGTCGACGAACGAAGCGATCTGTGGTCGGTGGGTATCCTCCTCTATCGAGGCTTCGCCGGACGCCTTCCGTACCATCGCCTCAGCGATGCACTCTCGAGAACCGCTGCAGAACCGCTCCCCCAGTTGCCTGCCGCAATCGCACTCGCGGTCGCCGCCCTGATGGAATTCGAACCGCATCAACGGCCACCCGATGCCGCTCATGCCGCTGCGATGCTGCGAAATTGTGTCGCAGATTCCCCCGAGGAAACTGCAGAGATCGAGATCTCGCGCCGCTCCATCCCTTCCTTCACCGGTCGCCTGGAGGCACGCCAGCAGATGATGGATGCGGCTCACTGTGCCGGTCGAGGTGAAGGTCGCTGGATTTACCTCGAGGGGGAACGAGGGCACGGCAAGACCTGGCTCGTCAGTCGAAGCGACTTTCGATCTCGCGCCCTGGTCGAGCACCAGCTACAGCACTACAGCGGAGCCTTCGACGGTCGCGAGCCGCATGGAGGCTTTCGTTGGCTACTCGAACAGGTGCTCGGACACATCGAGCGAAAGGGCGGGACCCAACGGGCGGTCGATGCACTGGGACGCTGGGGAGGCCACCTCTCCGGTGCCTTCCCAAGGCTTACAGGGCATGGCTGGATCGAGGGCTGTCCACCACTGGAGGAAACGCCTCCTCCTGAAATCATCCAGGAGCGAGTGCTCGAGTCGGTGGTGAGGGTACTCACCACCGATGCAGAGGTGGAACCAAGAACTCTGGTGCTGGAAGACCTCCATTACTGCGACGATTTTGACATCGAATTGCTGCGTCGATTGACCCTGGCATCACTGGATCTACCGTTACTGGTCATCACCACTGCACGCCCAATCGCCACGCGGAATATAAAGTCACTGGAGCGTCTTCGCTCCGAGATCGAACTGGAGGATCGGTTCCAGCGGATCGATGCACTTCCCTTCGATGTGACGGATAGTTCCGACCTGTTGCGATCGATGTTGAACCCCAATTTCCCCCTGTCGAAGAATCTCGCCGATGCTCTGCAAACCCACAGCGATGGAGTTCCGCTGATCCTGGTCCAGTTGCTCGGCTCGCTATGGAGCCGCAATGCACTGGTCATCGAAGACGGCGAATGGACATCCCGGGAAGACGTACTCGAAGACTTGCCGATTCCCGATGCCGCGCGAAGCCACTTTCTTCAACTTCTCGATGAATTGTCCGGACCGCAGCGCAGGGTGCTGGATGTGGCCTCAGTGATCACCGGGCCCATCGATTTTGACTTGCTGGTGGATGCCTGCGGAATCGATGAGTTCGATCTCGATGGCCACGCCAGGGTGCTGGTCAGAAGTGGAGTCCTGCAGGAAGATCCTGGCGGATTCCGCTGGGGACATGGCTGGGAACAGGAGATCGTTCGAGCCGAACTGACCCAACCGATGCTGCGTCGCCTGAACCTTCGTATCGGCAACTTGTTGGAGCAACGATTCACCGAGGAGGATGCTCCGGTGCAGGCGATCGCCGAGCACTTCTCCCTCGGAGGGGACGAGAAAAAAGCGCGTGACTGGCTGCTCAGAGCGGCAGATCGTGCCGAAACCGCATGGGCTCATGACCGCGCCCTCGAACTGTGCGAACGAGCTCTCCACCTGTCGCTCGAATCTTCGGTGCAGCGTGTCCTGCTCAATCGTATCGGCGAGTTGCGCTTGCAAACCGGAGATCCTGAAGGGGGACGCGCCGCTTTCACCCAGGCGATGGGACTGTGGACAGCGATCGAGGGACGCTTGCTCGCCGAATCGGAGGATGTGGTTGCAGAGGAACTGCAACCGTACATCCAGTTGATTCACCGTATTGGTGAAGCGCAGATGCACGCCGGGGAATACGAACCCGCCCTCGCCAATTTTCGCAAGGCGCAATCACTCGCAGAGACTGCAGGCCTACCGGATCGCATTGCCCTCGCTCTCTGCCGTCAAGGTGCGGTGCACGCCTTTGAGGACGATCTAGTCGCCGCCCGGTCATCCTACGAAGCGGCCAGCGCACTCTGCCAGAAGAAGCCAGAGCTGGATCATCCCCACACCGTTGCTCTGATCGGCCTCTCCTCCATCGCTCGTAGACAAGGGCAACTCGAACAGGCTTTAAAACTTTGCCAAGATGCTCTTCCGCTGGCCCAACGGATCTCCAATCCATTGCAACTGGCGGGGATCTACGGACAGCGTGGCACCCTGCTTCAAAACCTTGGTCGTATTGAGCAAGCCATCGCAGCATATGAGAAATCTCGGTCCCTGCGCGAAGAGTGTGGTGATCGACGGGGACTTGCCATCACCTTGATGAATCTGGGACGAATTCTGGTCAGTAGCGGTTCCGGCGACCGTGGTGAGGAACAGTTGCAGAGGGCACTGGAGTTGTTCCGAGAAACGGGCGATCTACAGGGCAGGGTGCTGACTCTTGGCAACCTCGGGAGTCTGCGCTATCAACGCGGAGATCACATCTCGGCTCGAAGACTGTTGGATCAGTACCTCGATCTGGCAACTCATCATGGGCTCAAACGACCGGAGGCGGATGCCCGGGTCAGCCTCGCCATGCTGGAACTGGAACGGCACCGCCCCGAGCAGGCGATTCAATACCTGGAACTGGGAGCGGCGGGTTTTCTCGCCGCAGGCGATCGACA
>JAAZXB010000033.1 GCA_014240375.1 Planctomycetota bacterium
CTACGAGACGGTGGTGGCCCAGGTACTCGAAGAACTGTCAAAGATGGCCGATCCGGTAGGAGAGGTTCGATGGGGACCAGGTGCTGAGTCCGACCGGTTACTATCACAACGATGCGGGGACTTCTTCCGATCTGCATCTGACCTTCGGGTCGTTGATCCGGATCGGCGATGGCTGGGTCATCGATGCCGGTTATGGCACCTTCAGCGAATCGGTCCATGTCGGACTGGGCTACAGCTACTAGATTTCGACGAGGAGCAGGATGTCATCCACCAGTACCCCGGCCTTGTTGCTCATCAACCTGGGTTCTCCCGATGAACCGACCGTGCCGGCGGTGCGGAGGTATCTCGATCAGTTCCTGATGGATGAGCGAGTCATCGATGTGAATCCGCTGCTGCGTAACTTGCTGGTGAGGGGCATCATCCTCAACACCCGGCCGAAGAATTCGACCGAGGCGTATCGCAAGGTGTGGACCGATGAAGGCTCTCCGCTGATCGTCACCTCACAGAAACTGGCCGAGGAGGTCGGTGAACGGTGGGGCGGGCCGGTGGCGCTGGGAATGCGCTACGGCAACCCGTCGATCGCCAGTGCCCTCGATGAGATCGGTCAGGCGGGGGTCGATCAGGCCATCGTCGTGCCACTCTATCCCCATTACTCGATGAGTTCCTACGAGACGGTGGTGGCCCAGGTACTCGAAGAACTGTCAAAGATGGCCGATCCGCTCCGGGTTCACTTCCTGCCACCTTTCTATGATCACCCCCTTTACCGCAAGGTCCTGGCAGAGGTGACGGCGCCACATCTGGAGGGGCAGTGGGATCACCTGCTGATTTCCTTCCACGGTGTGCCGGTGCGTCACATCGAGAAGCGCGACCCGAGTGGTTGTTACTGTCTGAAGACCGAAGACTGCTGCTTCACCGATCATCCGGCGACCCCGATGTGCTACCGCGCCCATTGCCGCCGCACTGCCCGTTACCTCGCCGAGGATCTCGGCCTACCCGAAGAGAAGTGGTCGGTGGCGTTCCAGTCGCGCCTCGGCAACGACCCGTGGCTCGAGCCGGCCACCGAGCCGACCGCCGTGCGCCTCGCCCAGCAGGGCATCGAAAACCTCAAGATCATCTGCCCCGCCTTCGTCGCCGATTGCCTCGAGACCATCGAGGAGATCGACATGGCAGCGCGCGAGGTCTTCATGAAAGCGGGCGGAAAACAGTTCGAGGTGATCCCGTGCCTCAACGCCGACCCGCGCTGGGCGCAAGCCATCGTCGATATGGCTCCCGAAGCGCTGCAAAGAATAGCCGCAGCCGCCTCCGATGGGGTAGTTCCGCAGTAACGGCAGAGACTGGAAAGACGGCACACGGAGTGACTCCACGTCAACGGGATATCCTTGGCTGGCTGATCCCGTGTGCGCTCAGCGATCTCTATCTGTGGGTGGATGTCTGGATGCCAACAGTTTCGAAGTGGCTGGGGATCGAATCGGTGGCACCCATCTTCTGGATCAGCGATCCGCTGCTGGATTTTATATTCGACGTCAACTTGAGCACCATCCTCTATAACGCCATCTTTTCTGATCATGGACGCTGGATCTTTGCGCTCTACTTCCTGCCTCAGCCGTGGATCCTGATCGCCACCATCGTATTGACGATCCAACTGTTCGATGACCCGAAGTAAGAATCTCGATTTCGAACTTGGATTTCGAACTTGGATTTCGAACTTGGATCACGAGCGGTCCGCTGGGGATGCAGACTATTGTGGATTATTGAATCAGGTTCGCCAGCAGGAACACCAGCAGCGCCAGCAGTAGCAACAGGCCAGGCAGCACCATCTGCCACTGGACCGGTGGGGTGCTGGCATCCGGAATAAACGGCGAACTTATACTCGTCTGAATGTCCAAGCAAGCATCGGCAATTTAGAAGTGGAAAGTCGTTATTAGTACGATTTATCGTGGAGATTCCAAAATGATTGAGTATTGAGCAGAGTTGAGTTCTCTTTCGCATAATCGAGAGCAGTTTTCCCCGCATTGCACCTAATATTTGGGATTGAGCCTGATTCCAATAAAAAGTCGACTATGTAGCCAGATGACGAAGATATTGCAGAAATAATTAAGGGAGTTTTTCCAGAGTTGTCTGTGGCCTCGATGTCTGCACCACTATTGATGAGAGAGTTTATTACTTCAAGATTTTGCGTATGTTTACAGGCAAGCATTAGTGCGGTATTTCCGAAGAAGTCTCTTGAGTCCAAGATTGAACCAGATTTCACGAGTTTGTTGATAATGAACTCACATCCTCCGATTTGGCCGGAAAGCACTAATTTTACTAGTTCCACTTTGTGTTGTTGATCATTGATTTCGCTAGAATTGGCAATGTGAAACGCCATGTCTGCGGCACTGTTTGATTTTGCACACTTCATTAGTAGGGTTTCCCCATAGGTGCCCCTATTAATTAAGGACGGTGATTTGTCGAGCCTCTTTAGGAGCTCGCCACCAGACAAACGGACTCTTGAAGCCGACAGCCTGGAATAGATGCGTTTAGTGACTATTCCAATAAAGAGAACGGGAATCGCAAGAAAGAAATTCGGGTTCTGTGAAACAAGTAACATCAAAAAAAGAAAGAGATAGATCAGTAAAGGAGATTCTCGATTCATATTTTCAATGCGGACCATCTCAAGAACTTGTGAATAAAATTTGATGTTTTCTATAGTGTTCTCCAGCTGGTTCTCGCGAATAGCATCTAGGTCTTTGTCGTCGAAGCTTCCTATCGATTGCAACAAAGGTCGCAACATCGACTTCTGCTCCCCAGAGATGTTTGGTGATTGTGGTTCTGGAGAGTTGGTGAGTAAGTTTGCTGTCATGCCGCATTCGAGTAGGACATTTAGTTGCATTGTTCAACTCCGAGAAAATTCTCCACTTCGACTCCCGCTCACGCGGGACAATAGTATGTGGACTTGAATCAGGTCTCCAAGGCAAATGATCCGAACACGAGGAAACGCCTAGGATGAGATTGTGGAATTTCAGCGAATTGAAGCAATGTGAAAGCAGATGACCGAGAGATCAACAATTTGTTGAATGGGCCGTAATATTCCTATTTATCTGGAGAACAGGTGGGCAAATAGGAACGCCAGTAGCGCCAGTAGCAGCAACAGCCCCGGCAGGACCATCTGCCAGTGCACCGGCGGGTGGGCGGGGATCTTTTGCACAAGGTGGAGTAGCTTGGCGGGGGCTTCGTCGAGAACCATTCGCGACAGCGCGGTCATGCCCCGAGCGACCGGGTTCTCGACGATCCAACCGAGGATGCGTCCGCCCTTGCGATAGACCACGTCGAAGTCGAGGTTTTCGCGCACCAACTCTGGCGGATAGATGCCGCTCTTCATCAGTACCACCACCGACAGCGAGGCAAACAGCAGCAACTGCAGCTGCGTCAGCACATGAGTGGTGGTGTAGGGCAGATAGTCGACGGGGTAGGGCAGCAGGTTGTAGAGCAGATCGGGGCGACAGCCGATGAAGATGCACAGGCCTGCCCCGATGGTCATCGCCAGCAGCATGTTGATCGGTGGTTCCTTGGCTTCCAGCTTCGAATCGTGAGCGAAGAAGGCAAAGTAGGGAATCTTGATGCCGGCGTGTTCGAGTACTCCAGCAGAAGCAAACAGCAGCAGGAACCACAGCCAACTGTGCCCTTCCTGCAGCGCCGCAGCCATCACCATCGACTTGCTGACGAAACCGCTGAAGAGCGGCACCGCCGAGATCGAGGCGGCGCCGACCAGGCACAACACCGTGGTGATCGGCATCTTCTTCCACAGGCCGCCGAGGTCGGTGCCTCGGGTCGTGCCGGTGACATGCAGCACCGCCCCCATCGACATGAACAGCAGTCCCTTGAACAGCACGTCGTTGAAGGCGTGAGAGATCGCACCATTGATCGCCAACTCGGTACCGATCCCGATGCCGACCACCATGAAACCGATCTGGTTGATCATGCTGTAAGAGAGCACCTTGCGCAGATCATTCTCGATCACTGCGTAGAAGATGGGAAAGATGGTCATCGCCGCACCGATGAGGATCAACTCCTCGGTGCCGGGGAAGAAGCGCGCCAGCGCGTAGACCGCCGTCTTGGTGGTGAACGCCGACAGGAACACGGTGCCGGTGGCACTCGCTGCCGGATAGGTATCGATGATCCAGCTATGGAGCAGCGGGAAGCCCGCCTTGATCCCGAAGGCGAGAAAGATCCACGGCACCCCTGGTGATGAGAGATCGAGCACACCCAGCTCGGCGATGGTCAGCGAGCCGCCCGCCTGGTGGTGGATCAGGATGCCGACCAGCAGCGACAGTCCCGACAGCACCTGGAAGATGAGGTACCGCGAACCGGTCGCCCGCGAGCGATCATCGTTTCGGGACCAGACGATGAACGCAGAGGTCAGCGCCAGCAGTTCCCAGCCGACAAACAGCGTCACCAGATCGCCGGCCAGCACCGTGCCGATGGCACTGCCGACATAGAGCAGTGCCGAGCCGATCTCCAGCCGATTTTTGACATGGAGGGCGTAGATGACGCCGATCAATCCGGCGATATGAAAGAGCAGTGCAAAGAGGAAGGAGAGCCGGTCGACCTGGGCGAGGATCAGTTCGAAGCCGAGGAAGGAGATGGTGAAGGAGGCTCCGTCGGGCAGGCCGAGCAATCCGAGCAAGCCGACGACGGGGGTCGCCAGAGCGATGAGCTTGCGCGGCATCCCGCCGACGATCGAACAGAGGATGGCCCCCACGATGAAGGGCAGGACTGGATAGAGCCCCTCAATCATCGTAGTACCCTTCCTTGCGCGACACCGCCGCCCGCAGGCCACGAGACAACATCACCAGCAGTACGATTCCGAGGAAACCGTAGATGGGGTAGAAGCCGGGGATGCCTTCGATCTGTTCGACCGCCGGTTCGAGGTGGCGGTGGTAGAAGAAATCGGCGGCAAAGACGATGGCGCAGGCGATCACCAGCCACCAGTGAATACGAGAGGGAGAGGAGTGGGCGGGATCGCTCACGGCGCACTCCCTTCGACCATCGCTGCCAGCTGGGCGTAGATACCGGGCCAGAAGAAGAGCACCAGGCAGGCGAGGGCGCTGATGAGCAACGGGATGCGACAGGCCCACGGCGCTTCGCCGTGATCCTCATATCCCTTGACAGCGGCCGCCGCATTCTCCTTGGCGAAGAAGGCGCGGATCGGGATCGGTAACAGGTAGCCGAGGCCGAGCAGGGTGGAGATGAGCAGGGTGCCGAGGAAGGCCCACTGGTGCGCCTCGATCATGCCAACGCACAGCAGCCACTTGCTCCAGGTTCCGCCCATCGGGGGCAGCCCCAGGGTACTGATGGTGCCGATGAAAAACGCCGTCATCGTCCACGGCATGCGCCGGCCGATGCCATCGAGTTGGTCGACCCGGGTCTTCTGGCTGACGACATAGATCGCTCCAGCGGCGAAGAAGAGGGTGATCTTGCCGTAGGCGTGCATCGCGATGTGGAGTGCCCCGCCCTGGAGGGCGGCGGGGAAAGCGACCGCAGCTCCGAGCACGATGTAGTTCAACTGGCCGATGGTCGAGTAGGCGAGGCGCGCCTTTAACTCCGGTTTTGACAATGCGATCACCGATGTCAGCAGGATGGTGCCGGCGGCAAACCATGCGACCACTTCGGCGCCCCAACTCGCTTGCATCGCCGCCGGGCCGATGACCATCGTCGAAAGTTTCAGCACCGTGAAGACGCCCGCCTTGACCACCGCCACCGCATGCAACAGGGCGCTGACCGGGGTCGGGGCGACCATCGCGTTGGGCAACCACTGGTGAAACGGGAAGATGGCAGTTTTGGCGGTTCCGAAGAAGAAGAGCAGGATCAGCAGTGAGATCTGCGTCGGGGATGCGGAGTCGGCGAGGATGCCGCCGGCCTCGAATCGAACCGTGCCGGTGAGTACCCAGGTCCACACGATGGCGGTCAGTAGCAGAAGTGTCGACGAGCCGACCAGGATGAACAGATAGATCCGCCCGGAGCGTTTCGATGCGGCGGATCGATGGTGGGTGATGAGCGGCCAGGTACTGAAGGTCATCAATTCGTAGAAGAGAAACAGTGTCAGCAAGTTACAACTGAATGCGATACCCATCGCTGCCAGGATGGCCAGGGCAAAGCAGGACCAGTAGCGTTCTTGCCCCTCGAAGTCGGCTCCGTAGAGTCGATACATGTACCCTACCGAGTAGATGCTGTTGAGGATCCACAGGCTCGAAGCGACCAGGGCAAAGATGAGCCCGAGTGCATCGACCTCCAGCATGAAATCGAGCCCCGGGGCGATCGATCCCAACACCACGGAGTTATCTTCGGTG
The DNA here is from genome assembly GCA_014240375.1 of Planctomycetota bacterium. Lineage (GTDB taxonomy): Bacteria > Planctomycetota > UBA8108 > UBA1146 > UBA1146 > QNYK01. The sequence continues at coordinate 6,330 of JAAZXB010000033.1, forward strand.
GAAGATTCACCCTGGAGCGCCGCCGGTAGCAACTGGATGACGGTGGCCAGCAGTGCCAGTGACAGCAGCACGGTGCAGCCGTTGCGCAGGTTATGCTGCCGTCGCAGTAGCCACGGAAGGACCGCCCCGAGCAGCGGAAGAGTCAGTGCCAGGATCTCGAGGGGGATCATCCGCCGCCTCCCAGCAACGCTCGTGCAGCGTCGGTGGCGAGTTCCACCACCGGGGCGGGATTCAGGCCGAGCCAGATGCTCGAGCCGATCAGCAGCCACACTGGCCACAGCATTTCGAAGGGTGCCTCGCGAATTTCCTCGGCATCTTCAGCGGCCGGTTTCAGATAGGCGATCTCGACAAACTTCCAGGTGTAGATCGCCGCCATTGCCGAACCGAGCAGCACCAGCATCGCCAGGATGGGATGGTCCGCCAGCAACAGTCCCCGCAGCAGGTGTAACTTGCTGATGAATCCGGCGGTGCCCGGGACGCCGATCATTCCCAGTCCACCGAGAACCACCGCCGCACTGGTCCATGGCATCCGTCGGCCGATTCCCGCCAACTGGGTGAAGTCATTGCTGCCGAGTCTGTAGATGAAGATTCCAGCACAGAGAAACAATCCACCCTTCATCAGGGCGTGGAACATCAGGTGGAGGATCGAGCCGGTCATGGCATCGATGTGACCTACTGCCAGTCCCAGGACGATGTAGCCGACCTGGGCGACGCTCGAATAGGCCAGTAGCAACGACAGCGAAGGCTGTCGGCTCGCCTGGATCGAACCGTAGAAGATGGCCGCCCCCGCACACCCTCCCAGCAACCAGACGTTGGGATCGGTGAGGACTCCTCCCTCGGTCGGAAGGACCGTGTAGAGCAAGCGCATCGCCATGTAGATCCCGACCTTGGTGGCGGTAGCAGAGAGCAGACTCGCCACCGCAGATGGCGCAGTGGAGTAGGCCGCTGGCATCCAGAAGTGGAGGGGAAAGAGTGCCATCTTGAGCGAGAGTCCGACCAGCAGGAAGGCGCGAGCGGTCATGACGGTCGCTCCGCCGTCACTCGCCTGGAGACGCTGGTGTAGATCACTCATGTTGAGGGTGCCGGTGTGGGCGTACAGCAGTCCGATGGCGATGAGGATGAAAGATGCGCCGATCGATCCCAGGATCAGGTAGTTGAAGGCGGAAACGAGCGCTTTTCGATCGCGCGATCGACCCATGGCGATCAGCCCATAGATGGTCAGTGCAGAGATCTCCAGCAACACGTACATGTTGAAGGCGTCGCCTGTGACGATGATGCCAAGCAGGCCAGTGATGGCGAGCAACCACACCGACCAGAAGGGACCGAGTCGATCCGCCGGGATCTCCACCTGGACGCTACGGCGCGAATGGATGGTGACGATCCAGCCGACCGAGGTGACCACCAGTGCCACGATGGCGCTGAGCAGGTCGACCTTCAGTTCGATGCCGAAGGGGGCGGGCCATCCTCCCAGTGGATAGGAGATCGCGCCCCCGGATCGGACCACCAGCAGCATCTCGATGGAGATGATGGTGGCGATTCCGGTGGTCAGTACCGCCCACGCCCAGCCCCTCGATCCACGACCAAAGATCGGCGCCAGCACGCCACCCAGCAGCGGGATCAGCACCAGTAGCACCGGGAAGTGGTTGGCCCAGGGTTGGAGGAAGTTCAGCATCCGACCTCCTGCGACTGTTGGTCGAGCGCGGCCACTTCATCCGCCTCGACGGTGCCGTAACTCTCGCGGATTCCGATGGCGAGAGCCAGAGCCACCGCCATGGTGCTGACCGAGACGACGATGGCGGTGAGGATCAGCACGTGGGGCAGAGGGTTGGCATAGATGACTGCAGGGTCATCTTGCAGGATCGGAGCGGCCGCGCCATCACGGACCCCCAAGGTGATGTACATCAGAAAGATGCCGGTCTGGAACAATCCTAGCCCGAGTATCTTCTTGACCATGTTGTTGCGAGCGATGATGGCATAGAGACCGACCATCATGATGATCACGAAGGCCCAGTGGTTGAAGAGTCCCAGCAAGGTCATCGGGTACCTCCCTGAACCTTGCGGACGATGGTCAGCACCACCGAGGCGACGGTGAGTCCGACACCCGCCTCGACCAGCGTCATGCCAAGCGCTTCTGCTTCGGCAGGGTGGACCCGATCGAGGGCGGAGTAATCGAGGAAGTGTCCTCCCATCGCCATGCACGCCACTCCGGTGCCGGCATAGAGCAACACCCCGAGGCTCATCGCGAGGTCGACCAGCCAGCGCGGTAGCCAGCGATCAGTTGCGGTGCGACCGAAGAGGAGGCTGTGCAGGATGAAGGCCGCAGCCACCAGCACACCCGCCTGGAATCCACCCCCCGGTCCGATCTCGCCGTGCATCTGCACGTAGAAGCCAAAGACCAGGATGTAAGGGATCAGCATTCCGCCGATGGTGCGAAGCACCACGCTCTCACTCTTCTGGTGGGAGGTACTGCCAGACTCATCGATGGTCACTGTCTCGGGCGAACGGCGCGGGATGGGACGGAGCAGCAACAACAGACACATCCCCGCCGAAAAGATCACCGCGGTCTCGAACATCGTGTCGTAGCCACGGTAGGAGGCGAGTACTGCGGTGACGGTGTTGGGAACGTGGTGGCCAAAGTCGCCTTCCCCGTGAGGCGAGTTCGGCGGCGTTGCGCTGTCGGACACCTTTCCGATGTCCTGGGCGAGGTAGTGTGGAGCGATGTGAAGCTGGGCGGGTGCCTGTGGGTCGCCGAAGCGGGGTAACTCCGAGGTGCCGTACAGCAATACCACCCCGGTGAGCACCACCAGTACCAGTGCCGGCAGTGAATGATCTCCACCGGAACGCTCTCGGGTGCCGATCCGGGTCAGTGCCATCAGCAGCAGCACCGTCGCTGCGCCCGCTCCGACGCTGGCCTCGGTAAAGGAAACATCCATGGCGAAGAGGTTGGCCCAGATCACCGCCATCAACAGGCTGTATATCCCCATCAGCATCACCGATCCGAGCAGATCGCGCTGCAGCATGGCGGCGACCGCAGCGAGCACCGCCAGGATCAATAACAGAACATCGAGGAGCAGCACCGGGTCCATCAGGGGCTCTCCTCTTGTTCTTCGAGATCGGTAGATCTTCGGGTCCAAGGAGCCAGCCCGCTCAGGTGAGCGGCCCGCGAGATGGCGTGTGTTGCGGTGGGGGTGGTCACCATCAGCAGCACCGAGATGGCGATCAGTTTTCCCACCACCAGCAGGCTATCCCCGGTGCTATCGAGATGTCGTAGTACCAGGCCACCAATCACGAGCAGTTGAGCCAGCGTGTCCGCTGTCCCTGCAGGATGGAGCCGCGAGTAGAAGTCTGGCATTCGTAGCACACCGAGTGCACCGCTGAAGGCGACGAATCCACCGAGTAGGAGCAGTCCATCACTGATCATCTCCATCAGGAACTGTACCTCCCTGATTCAACGAATCGCAGCAGGGCTACGGTGGCGATGAAATTGATCAATCCGTAAAGGATGGCGATGTCGAGGAACCCGCTGCGGTCTCCGATGAATCCGATGATGGCCAGCAACATCACGGCCTTGGTTCCGAATACGTTAACCGCCAGTACCCGGTCGTAGAAGGTCGGCCCGAGCACCGATCGGATGCCGGCGAGGAGTGCTCCTCCGAGTACTAGCAGTGCTGCCAGAAGTTCCGCATTCACCGGGAGACCTCCTCTTCTCTCTCATCGTCGCCGTCCCATCGCTGTGGAATCATCGGGCTGATCCTCTTCTCCATCGAGCCGTCG
>JAAZXB010000034.1:0-4291 GCA_014240375.1 Planctomycetota bacterium
ATGGATCCAGTCTGGCAACCATCAATAACGGTACTCCACCTGATTTCTCGATCGTTCAGATTCACTCGGGTGGTTTCACGGCCGGAGTCGTGGTCAGTTTCACTTCCGCCTTCTCGTTGCTTCCTGGATTCAACTACGAGATCAATGTCGCGACTTACCAGGGTGATGTAGCGGGGGTCACTTCGATAGACTTCTGCGATACCATTGGCACCCCGAGTATTTCGACGGTCGTGGTGGTGGACGGGCAGACACTGATTCCAGAATGTTCGGCAGCTACGGTGGAAATACAGAACTCAAACTAGATAAAATTAAAGAGCGGCGGGGCCCTTCGGGGCCCCGACACTCTTTTCTTCAGGACCCTGAACTGAACTCAGGTTCAGTCCTTTTCGATCCAGCCTCCGCCAATCACCACATCTTCCTGGTAGAGTGCAGCCACCTGTCCCGCAGCGATGGCGAAGATCGGCGAATCCAACCGAACTTCGACCTGGTCAGACCCTTTCCCATTGTTCATGGTCACTGTGCATGGTTGCGGGGTACCACCATGTCGAATCTGTACGGTACAGTGCAGTGGGAAACTGGGTACGGTCGGGCGCAGCCAGTTGATCTCCGAGATCTGAAACTGCTCTTCCAGTAGTGAATCACGTGGACCCAGGACCACCTGATTGGTCTGGCGGTCAGTTTTCACGACATATCGAGGTTCTCCTGCGGCGATACCAAGACCGCGCCGCTGTCCTACGGTGTAGGCGGCATATCCTTCATGGGTACCAATCTTGTCACCTTCCTCATCGATGATGTCACCTTGTTGGAGACTCTCGGGTGCTTCCTTGCGGATGACACGGCGGTAATCATTGGCGGGAACGAAACAGATCTCCTGGCTCTCGGCTTTTTGCACGACGGGTAAGTTGGCTTCTCCTGCCAGGTTTCGAACCTCTGTCTTGCTCAGATTGCCGACCGGAAAGATACATTCCTTCAGCACCGAGTAGGGCACCGTAGCGAGGAAATAAGACTGGTCCTTATCGGTATCCACACCACGGGCGAGTCGTGGGCCATCGTCGGCTTGCAGAACCCTGGTGTAGTGACCGGTGGCGACAAAATCCGCTTCCAGGTCTCGCGCCAGATCATGGAACACATCGAACTTGATCCACTGATTACAGCGAGCACAGGGGTTCGGCGTACGACCATCGCGGTACTCGTCGACGAAGTAGTCGATGACTTTTCGGAACTGATCGGCGTAATTGAAGGAGTAGAAGGGGATCTCCAGCAGATCCGCTACTCGACGGGCATCGATGGCATCCTCGACGGTGCAACAGGCGCGGCTCTTCTCTGCCGCCTGACCACCATCTCCCAGTCTCAAGAAGGCTCCGATCACCTCATGGCCTTGCTTTTGCAGCAGGTGGGCGGCGACGCTGGAGTCCACTCCACCACTCATCGCCACCAGAACGCGTGCCATCTCTGGCTCCTTTCGAGCGCGGACTCTTCGCGACTTGTGCCATCGCTTGCGTCAGATCCAACCAGCAGACAAAGTACCCGAGGAACTGCCGCATATCTTTCAGGCGGCGAACTCGATCGAGGTCCACCTCCAGGAAAGGCCACTGATGGTATCCTTTGCCCTCTCCGATGAACAGCGGATGCTGGTCGACATGACCCGCGACTTTGTCGCAAACGAGGTGATTCCGGTTGCCGAGCACCATGATCAGACCGGTACCTATCCCACGGCGGTCGCTGCTCAGGCATTTGAGCTGGGTCTGATGAACATCACGATTCCCGATCAATACGGCGGCGGAGATCTGGGGCATTTCGAAGAGGCTCTGGTCACAGAGGAGTTTGCTTTTGGATGCTCCGGGATGGCCATCAGCATGACCGTCAACAATCTCGCCTCGGTTCCGATCCTGATCGGAGGCGACGAGGCGCAGAAGAAGAAGTGGATTGGCCGGCTGACATCAGAGCATCGCACCGCTTCCTATTGTTTGTCGGAACCGGATGCCGGTAGTGATGCCGCCTCATTGCGAACCTCAGCAGTACGCAAGGGAGACAGCTACCTCATCAACGGTAGCAAGGCCTGGGTTTCCGGCGGGGCTCACGCAGACTTCTTCACACTATTCGCCACCACCGATCCGGGAAGTGGGCACGAAGGGATCACCTGTTTCGTGATTCCCGCCGATGCGGATGGGGTAGAGGTGGGCAAGAAGGAAGACATGATGGGGCAAAGAGCCTCGAACACGGTTTTCATCAACTTTCAGGATGTGGAGATTCCGGTGGCGAATCGGATCGGGGCCGAGGGAAAGGGTTTTCACATCGCCATGAAAACCTTCGATCGGACGCGACCCGGCGTTGCTGCTGCAGCGGTGGGGGTCGCTCGAAGATCGCTGGAAGAGGCGACTCGCTATTCCCTTGAGCGCAAGGCATTTGGTCGTCCCATCGCCAAACAGCAAGCGATCCAGTTCATCCTGGCCGACATCGCCAAGGACACCGAGGCGGCCCGGCTACTCACCTGGCAATCGGCGTGGATGATCGACCAGGGGCAGAGAAACACCAAGCAATGCTCGATGGCCAAGTGCTTCGCCGGTGACATTGCCATGAAGGCCGCCACCGATGCGGTGCAGGTCTTTGGTGGCTACGGCTACTCGAAGGAGTACCCGGTCGAGAAGTTGATGCGCGATGCCAAGGTGATGCAAATCTACGAGGGCACCAACCAGATCCAGCGCCTGATCATCGCCAGGCATCTGCTCGAGGCTTGATGATCGGTAGTCAGTAGCAGAAGTCGGTAGGCCTAAACGGTCGTTGCTCTTCCTGTATGCTCGTTCGACCGTTCAAGTACAAGATCTACTCAGAAGGTGGTGCTGTGGCGCAGGTGCCTTTTACAGCATGAAACTCCACAGGGGCAGGACATGATCGGCAGCGGACCTTCCCGCTTTCGCCTGTTCAAAGTGGTGACGGATCTTTCGCTGGACCAGGTCATTGTTCAAGAATGGCATTCCCAGGCAATCCCAATACTGATGGTTTGATCCACCGGAAAAGGACCGGCAAAAGGTCGAGAAATCATCGGCAAGGCCCTGGAAGTAGTCATCGAGATCGTTGGCCCAGTACTCTTCCTGAGCATCACCTGCCACTGGCTGCTCCTCGAAGCGAAGCGATTCGAAGTGGATCATGTAATCTCTTGGAATCCACTTCTCAGAGTTCCCGTATCGAACCCTCACGCGGTACTGCCCTTCGGCAGCGGAGATGCGGTGTTCGACCGCTGGGAATCGCTGCCCGATGAGGTAGGGAAGATAACGATCCTGCAAGTAACGGAGAATCACAGGATGCTGACTCTGTGGGTCGCGGAGTTCTTCTCGAAGCGGGGCTACCGGGAACTCTGCGAAGTTCTCCGCATCCTCCTGGTAAATACGCCCCTCTTCACCATCGAGAATCTCGATTCCTGCGATGGTGGTGATCATCTGGGGCGATCCCTCCTCTACCGAGACGACTTCTCCTGCCTGCAGCGACAGGATGTGAACGGGGAGTTGTTCGCGCAGAGCCGCTTCCTTTTCGATCCTGACCCGGTCTTCGAGTCGAATCGGAAACAGAGATTGATTCCAATTTCCCACCACCTCGTGGGGTAAGGAGATCCCCTGGCCGATGATAATTCGCACCGTTGATTCCATCTGCCACGGGCAAACCTCTGCACCGTTTGGTGAGATTTCCGCTTCGGCGAGGAGAGTAGTCTCCTCGATTTGTTGGGCGATCGCCTGCTTTCTGGCCTCTCGATCGGGAGCATCGACGCTCGCCATCGTTGCTTCCAGTTCATTTCGGGTGGTGAGGAAGATTCGTTGCTCGGGTCCGGCGTCGAGAAGAAGCTCCCCGACCATCTCTCTGACCGATGGATCTTCCATCGGTAGCACTGCATCGGCCTCGGATAGGATCGCCTCTCGACCGTTGTCGATCAGCAGGATCATGCAGTCGTCCTCGTTGGTGGCAGTCTCGCGAACGTTGAAGAAGGCTCGTAGACGAATTCCACCAGAATCGACGGGAGTCTCCTGCTCGATGATCGTGACGGGCCACTTCGGCAGGAACTCGTGGAGGGTCTCCACCAGGTAAGCAAGACTGATGGGGATGAACAACCGAGGTGAACACTTCAGCTCACCATGCAACTTGACCAGCGAGTAGGGGCACAGGTGATCGGTGTGCGAGTGCGAGAGCCATATGGCGTCGATCGGCTCCTGTTGACTCCAGTCGGTACGAATTCTCGGGAATCGCCCCCCGACATCTCCGATGACATGATCATCGAGCCAGGGATCTGCCAGTAGCCGGA
>JAAZXB010000034.1:4301-9010 GCA_014240375.1 Planctomycetota bacterium
CCCCCGACATCTCCGATGACATGATCATCGAGCCAGGGATCTGCCAGTAGCCGGAAGGGGGAACCGTCCTGGCGAGAGATGGTGGCGATGAACGCAGAGTGTCCCAGTGCTTCGATTTTCAATTGGCCTCCTGAATCCAGCATAGCGAACGCGCCGCTGGGTGCGAGGGATCTAGTGATTCTCGTGCAGGATCTCCTTGTCGAGTGAAATCACCATCGCACCGGTAAATCCCTCGATGAACTGGACCACTTGCTCCATTCGAGATTCCGCATTCTTCCCGTCAGAAGCAACGAAAGAGACACCGATCATGGTTCTCTGAAGCATGTCCTGGTGATCCACTTCAGCGACTGAAACGTCGAATCGAGATCGTAATCGATCCTTCAGGCTACGCAGAACATGGCGTTTTTCCTTCAGTGACCGGGATCCGGGAACCTGAATATCGACACGGATGATTCCTATTTTCATGACGGATCCTGGTCCCCTGAAGGAGCAGCCCCGAGGCCTAGGTCTCCCAGTTTTCTGATCAGTATCTCGATGGGCATGCCGAGCCTGGTCGCCACTTGTTGATGATCTTGCTCGCTGTCATCGAGTAAGTGCTCAATCCAAAGGCGGAAGTCCTGGCGCAATTTGACCGGTGAGATGCCGAGGATCCTGGCTGCTGGCCGTAACTTCCACCGAGTCTGCCGTAGGGTTTCGGTGATCAGGGTTCCGCCAAACTCTCTTTGCAGTAGTGCCCATGGGCGCTTCTCCTTGGGGGCATCTTCTGGAGTCGAACCGATCAGTTGGGTGAGTACCGCCTGGTCGATCTGAAGCAGTGAGCCGGGGGTCACTTGAAGTTCCGGGAGAATTTGAATCTCGGAGGAGGGGTCACCGCGTACCTCGAACACTCTCCCGAGGACGGTAGCGTCGATCACGGGTCCCGGGGCCAGGTCGACACAGAGGCGGATCACGTTGCGAAGCTCACGGATGTTGTTCCCCGTCCAATCTCGTCGGGTGAGGATCGCTAGAGCCTCCGGAGTGACCTCACTGATCGGCGGATTCTTGTTTTCTCCAAAGAGTGATACGAAGTACTGCGTCAGCAGTGGGATATCTTCCTTACGCTCTCGTAGCGGAGGGAGCCGCAATGGAAACTCGTGCATCCGATGGAACAGATCGAGCAAGAAATTGCCCTTCTCCACTTCTGCTGCGAGATCTCGATTGGTCGCGCACAGCACCCGAACATCGACTTTTCGCCACTGTCGATCTCCGACGCGTCGAATCTCACCCTCTTGTAACACCCTGCGCAGCAGTTGCTGCATCGGACCGGTGGCATCACTGATCTCGTCGAGAAAGACAGTGCCACCCTCTGCAGCCTCGAAGGCGCCGATCTTGTCTTCGTTGGCACCGGTGAAGGAACCCTTCATGTGTCCAAACAATTCACTTTCCAGCAAGGTCTCTGAAAGGCCGGAGCAATCGACCACTGAAAATGGCTTCTTCGACCGTTTCGATTGATCGTGAATCGCTCTGGCCAGCAGTTCCTTCCCCACTCCTGATTCACCGGTGATCAATACTGTTCGATCGAGTTTTGCTGCGGTACGAGCAAGGTCCAGTGTACGAGTGATGGCAGTAGATTGTCCGATGATGCGACCCATCCTTGAGGTCGATTCGTTTTTCGAACGAAGGTTACGCAATTCGCGGACATGGTTCTGATGGATCAGAGCAGTACGCACCGAAGGAGCAATCGTTTCAGCGAGAGCCTCGACGAATGATTGATCCCTTTCGTTGAAGAGATGTCTTGCGTCTCTTCTCTCGATGTAGAGCGCTCCGATCACCTCTTCTCCAGCGCGTAGTGGTACCGAGAGAAGAGTCAGAACCTGTAGACCACGTAGGCTATCGGACGACCGAAATCGTGGATCGTCGAGTGCGTCTTCGCACAGTACTGAATTTTCGCCCTGCATCGTTTGATCGACGATGGTTCGGCTGAAGGTGAGGTCCTCCTCCTGTGCGCTCCATCCGGCTCCCGCTTCGAGGCGGTCACCGTGGAGATCCTGGGTGATCAGCAGGGCACGGTCGACCGGGGCCCCGTCCCCGAACTCCAGTTCGCCGACAGCCAGTGCAAGGATTTCTTCCAGCACCTTTCGCACATCGTAATCCCAATCCACCTCGAGGCGGAGACTGAATCGGTCGAGAGTGCTGCGAACTCGTGCCAGAACTGCTCGCACCCTGTAATCGAGTTTTTCCATCTTCGTTTCCTTCTATCGAACGATGCCGTCGAGGATTGTCTCGGTCATCTGTTTCTCTTCGGGGCATTTCAATTCGGTAAACGTGGTCAGCGCAATTTTTAGTTGATCGGTAGCCAGTTGAGATTCATCGACCTCTAGCAAAAAGGATGCGAATTCTCGACGAGTCACTGCTAGAGCGTGCAGTGCATCCAGTTCCTCAAACAGCTGGAGTGATTTTTCGAAGGCGATTCCGGCACGGTCGGCCCACTCGAAGCCACGATCTCGTTGAACCTTTCCAAGGGTTCTCCAGCAACTTGCTTCGGCGTAGGGGAGTCGCTGATCGCTACAAATTTCGAGAGATTGCTCGACTCGCTCGAGCGCCTCATCGAGTTGCTGCAAATCCCTGTGGGCTTCGGCCTGGATGCGCAGGGATTCGATCAACAGTGGCACTCCCTTGGAAGTTCGTGCGGCCTGTTCGGTGGACCGAGCCAGTTCCAGAGCCGCTGTCGGATCTCCGCTTCTTCCGACTGCTCGTGCCTGTTGAACCTGCGCATTGAGGTGGCCTTGACGATCGCCTGCGGCGAGAAAACCTTCCGCACCCAGTTCCAGGTATTGAATCGCTTGCTCGGGGCGATGCCGTTCCAGTTCCAGCATGGCGAGGCTGACCCGTGCATCCGCTTCCGGTCGCTTGAGACCATGATGACTCGCCAGTTCGAGGTACTGATCCAGTATTTCTCGAGCCGAGATATGGTCTCCGCGGTGGTAGCGCAGGCTCCCGAGGTTTCCCAGAGTCAACACCCTGCCCTGTAGATCACCCGTTTCTCGGAACAGCTCCAGCGCCCTCTGCAACTGTTCCTCACCACGGTCGGCAGAACCGCTACTGACCAGGATTCGTCCCAGGTTCATCAAGGTGATGGCAAGTCCTCGACGATCGCCACACTCTTCGCGCAGTGAGCGAGACTTCTCGTACGCTTCGATCGATGGCTCGATACGACCGAGATTCTGCAGCAGGGTGCCACGCTGCCCGTAGATCCCCGCCAGTTGTAATGGATTGTCGATTCGTTGAGCCAGTGGAAGAGCAACTTCGCAAAGTTGTAATGCCTGCTCGAGTTGACCTTGCCTGCGTGCGAGGGAGGAGAGGCCGATCAGCGCGACGGTGTGGGGGTGATCCAGGTCCGGCTCCTCCTCGCAAAGTGCGCGGGCGGACTCATAAGAAGATCGGGCGGCGGCAAGATCGTCCTCGAAGGTGTGTACCGCTCCCTGACGACAGAGTGCGAGGGCGATGCGATCAGGCAACCCAGCAGCTTCGGCCAGCGATTGTACCTTGCGAAAATTAGAGAGGGCTGCCGGGTATTCTCCGGCGCGCATCTGTGCTTCTCCGATGCGATGAATCAGCTGGATGTACGGCTCTAATTCATCTGCAGTCACATCCTCCGGATCGTCGAGCAAGCGTCCCTCGATCGCGGTCCACAGGCCCATCGCCTCGGTGAAAGCGGCACGCCCTCCATCCGGATCTCCGGTTTGCAAGCGCAACTCACCGATACGATTGAGCAGAACACGCTGATCCGCTGATTCGAGCGACAGGTGGAGAGCCCGTTCGCACAGTTCGAGGGCGCGATCATGAGCCCATGCGGTTTCGGCACGATCTGCCGCTCTGAGTAGCCAGTCATGAGCCTTCTTCTCATCTCCCCCTAGGGAGAAGTGCTCGGCGATCGCCTGCACCGGTGCGTCCTCCTCGGTGAATCGTTGCTCCAGCAATTTGCCGATGCGAAGGTTCAAGCGACGCAGCATCGGTAGGGTCAGATCGGCTCGAACGATTTCCTGCTCCCAACCATGTCCCCAGCGAAATCCGCCAGGATCTTCCTGCAGGACGCCACTTCTGACCAGCACCCGGGCGTGGCCATCGAGATCGAACTCATCGATTCCGCAAGCATCCACCAGCAGGTCAAAATCGATTGGGCCGGTGATCACTGAGGCCACATCCAGAACCCTGCGCTGCGGACCGGAGAGTTCATCGAGCAGTTGAAGAAAGTGGCTTCGTGCTGCATCGGGGATCGGCAAGTCCTCGAGTACGTCTTCCCTGGATGTCCACTCTCCATCCTCGATGACCAGCGCGTTGCGGCTCCAGAGCGAGCCGAGCAACTGGACCAGGATCAGCGGGACTCCATCGCTTTGGGTTTGCAGAGCGTCGGAGATTTTCTCCGACAGGGGAAGGCTGGGATTCAACATCGATCGCAACAGATCGGAACTATCTGTCACATCGAAGGGAAGTACATCGATCCGCTGGAACCGATTCTCCAGTTCGATCTCGGAACGAAGACGACCCAGAGACTTTAAATTCCGGGTGGCGATCGGGCGTGCAGTGGTGATCACCAGCAACGGTAGATCCAGCGATGCCAGGGTCAATCGACGCAGCAACTCGATGTCAAAATCGTCGCAGTAATGGAGGTCCTCCAGCACCAGAGTTCTCGGTTCCACCTCTGCATCGGTGGTGAGCACCCTCACCAC
>JAAZXB010000035.1 GCA_014240375.1 Planctomycetota bacterium
TGGCGGTTGGACCAGCCGATGGTGGCCAGTCGGTTGCCAGTAAGAGGTTCGGTCACCAGGACGTGGTCGTACACCGGTACGACGAAGCGCCGGATGCGTCGAACCTGGGGCCGGAAGGCGTTGGTTGCCACGACGGCATTTCTGGCGCCTACCGATCCTCCGTCGGTCCGGATCCTGACGGTCGTGCTTTCGGCCCCTTGGACCGCTTCGATCGACCGCGCTGGCGTGTTTTCGAAAAATCTGACCCCTAGGGCTTTGGCGACCCGTAGTAGCCCCCAGGCCAGCCTCGCTGGATCCAACATCACCACACCGTCGTGGTGCCAGAGCCCGCCCAGGTAGGTCGGCGAGTCGACTTCGGCTCGTGTGGCCGCAGCGTCCAGCAGGGTCACGTGCCGGCCGTGTGCTTCATGGATAACGGCGCTCTTTGCCAGGGACTCGGCCTGCCAGGGGGCGACGGCCACGTCCAGGGCACCAGTCGGTTCTGGTGAGCAGTCGATGCTGTGGCGGGCCACGACATCTAGCAGGCCGTGCAGGTTCTCGTTGCCGAGGCGGATGAGAGTGTCAATCTCGTCGGGCCAGTGGGCGATTCCGTTCTCGAGGCCGTGGGTGAGTGAGGCATCACAGAAGCCGCCGTTGCGCCCTGACGCGCCGAATGCGACTGTGTCGGCCTCGAGCACCACGATCGAACGGCCGGGGTCGGCTTCAGCCGCCGTCACCGCCGTCCAGAGCCCGGTGAAGCCCCCACCTACAACCACGAGGTCAGCCTCGAGATCGGCGGACAGAGGCGGCGCCGGTTCGGGATGCTCCGGCCGGTCTAACCAGAACACCACCGGTCGGGCTTCGGCCAGGGCCCGGTCGACGAGCGGATCCGTCATCATGGGGAGCCCTCCACGGCTCCGTCTATTGGGGTGCGGGGTCACCCTGCTGGCCGTTTCTCCCACACGGAGATGTGAGCCAAGTTTGACCACAGTCTCCTCAAGGGCTGTTCCGAGCCTCTTGCTCTGGAACTCCAGCCATCATGAGTCCTATTTGATTCCGACGGGCTTCCTCAACTGGCACGATTCCCACGATCCTGCCCTCGTACATCACTGCGATTCGATCAGCTAGACCCAGAACCTCATCGAGGTCCTCGGAAATGAGGAGCGTTGCTGTTCCTAGGTCTCGTTGTTCGATCAAAAGGTTGTGGATGTACTCGGTTGCACCGATGTCGACCCCACGGGTCGGTTGGCATGCCAGCAAGACCTTCGGCTTCGCAGAAAGTTCACGAGCCAGGATCACCTTCTGGATATTTCCGCCCGAGAGACTGGATGTCGGAGTTTCGACGCTTGGCGTCTTAACGCCAAAGTCTTCGACCAACTTCTCACAGTGCTTGTTGATCGCACCGAAGGCGAGCATGCCTCGTCGCGTGAACTTCTTGGATCCGTGTTCTACGAGTAACAGATTTTCTCCGACGGTGAACTCGGCTATTGCACCGTCCTTCATGCGTTCCTCGGAGATGTAGCCAAGGCCTTGGTCCCGTCGAGCACGGACGTCCCTATCTGTGACGTCGATTCCGTCTAAGCGGACGACGCCACCGGCTTCAACACTGCGCAGGCCTGCTATCGCCTCCGCGAGTTCGCGCTGTCCGTTGCCCGATACACCGGCGACTCCCAGAATCTCACCGGATCGCACCAGAAGATCGACTTGGCGCACGGAGATTTCTTCACGGTCACCTTGGACAGTCAGGCCCTGCACCTCCAGGCGAACTCCACCGGGTTCCCGCTTGGGTTTGTCGGGAGCCAGGTTTACGGATCTGCCGACCATCATCTGCGCCAACTCCTCCGTGCTGGTCTCAGCCGGAGTGATGGTTTGGACAACTCGACCGTTCCGGAGGACGGTGATCCTGTCGCTGAGGCTCATCACCTCGCGGAGTTTGTGCGAGATGAAGATCAGGCCGTGCCCGCTGTCCGCCATCCGACGAAGGATTACGAAGAGATCATCGACCTCCCCGGGGGTCAAGACCGCAGTTGGCTCGTCAAGGACCAGCAGTTCTACATCCCTATAGAGGGCCTTGACGATCTCAACCCGCTGACGCTCACCAACGGCCAATCGCCGTACCTCGACCGATGGATCGACAGCCAGGCCGTGCTGTCTGGAGATATCGGCAACGCGTTCTGACACCAGATCTAGGTCGGTGAAGGGCCGACGGGTAGAGGCTGTCCCGAGGGCAACATTCTCTGCAACCGTCAAGGTGGGCACCAACATGAAGTGCTGATGGATCATGCCGATCCGTGCTGAGATTGCTTCCGCGGGAGCCGTGATCTCCATTGGGTCGTTGCGAAGTCGGATACTTCCCTCGTCGCTCTGGTATAGGCCGAACAGAATCTTGACCAGAGTGCTCTTGCCGGCACCGTTTTCTCCGAGCAGCGTGTGGACTTCCCCGTAGCGGACATCGAAATCGATGCTGTCGTTGGCTACGACCCCCGGAAACGCCTTCGTGATTCCGTTCATCTCCAGGAGTCTCTGCTCTGATCTCATGGTGCCGGTTTGCCTTTCAGAGCCTTCGATCAATGCCTTGAGAACGGCCGTGTGAGTGCGGCTGGCGCACTTACACGACGAGCCAGAACAACGAGGGCGAGGATGGTCAATACAGCAGGCGCCATGGCTGCCAGGTCCGAACCGTTGACGGGGATGATCCCGAGCGCCTTCCATTGAAGGACCGTGGCGTTGACCAACCCGTAGAGAAGAGCACCACACATCACGCCGATTGGGCGCCAGGCACCGAAGTACACGAGGGCCACGGCGATGAAGCCCATTCCCTGGGTGAGGTTTGGTTGAAAGATGCCCAGTTGGAGCACCAGGGCCGCACCCGCGAGTCCAGCCATCGAATTGGCGATGAGTATTGCTGCGAAACGGGTTCGCCTGACGGAAACACCGAGGCTGTCTGCCGCACTGGGGTTCTCACCGACCGACCGGATGTTTAGGCCGAACGTGGTCCTTCCCAGCAGGAACATGGTGGTGGGTATCAGCAGGAATGCCAGATAGGTCAAGAGGTTTCTTTGGAACAGAGCGGGTCCCAGGTGGGGTATGTCAGACAACACAGGAATGTCGACATCCGGCAGGCGCCGGACCGGCTTTGGCGTACCGACCTGACGCCGGAAGAGCAGGTCGCTGAGTCCCAAACCGAAGATGTAGATGCCGATGCCGCTAATGCCTTGTGTCGCGTTCAGGACCACGGTGATGAAGCCGTAGAGGAGCCCCATCACTAGCCCAACGGCCACGCCCACCAGAACTGCCAGCCACAGGTTTCCTGTCTTGAGCACGACCCAGTACGAGAAGAAGGCGCTTAGGAGCATCACGCCGTCCACCCCCAGGTTGAGGACTCCGCTTCGTTGGCCCACCGTTTCACCGAGCGAAGCGAGTAGATACGGCGTAGCCAAGCGGATCCCCGAGGCGGCAGTGGCTACGAGGACGCTGAGGGTGAAGAAGTCAGACATTTCCACTCTCCTCGGATGGGTCAGGCATGTCTGATAGTCCACCTGGCTCCGAACGCGAGTGCCTGGGGTTCTCTGTCTTGGTGTCGTTGTGCCTGTTGAACAGCCCGGCTTCAGAGAGCGACCTCTGGATCCAACCGCGTACGGGGGTGCTGCTGACAACGAAGATCACGATGATTCCGTTGAGTGCGACGGCGAGGGCTGCTGGCACTTGGAGCACGCGCTGGAGTTGGGTGGCGCCGGTCAGGAGAGCACCGAACAACATGGCGGATGGAATGGTCCAGATTGGGTGCAGCCCTCCGAACAGTGCAGCCACTATCCCGTTGAAACCTGCACTTCCGGTGAAGCCGGCAGCGGATCCGTCGGTAACCATTCGTTGGCCCTCGCTGCCGAAGACGAGGATGGCGCCTGCTATTCCTGCCAGCGAGCCCGACAATGCGAGGGCGAGGGTGATGTTCCGTTTGACGTTCATCCCGGATGCCCGTGCGGCATCGGCCGAATGGCCGACGGCTCTTAGACGAAATCCTGTCGGGGTTCTCCAGAGGAGCAGGTACGCACCTACTGCGGCCAAGATCGCCACGGGGACTCCGAGGTGGAGCCTCGTGCCGTCGACCAGATTAGGAAGCATTGCGTTGTCGGAAAGCCGTTGGGTTTGGGGAATACGGGTTCCCGCCTCCATCTCGTAGGGGTCAATCAGTGGGCCCCGCAGGAGGTAGTTCATGAACTGGACCATCACAAGATTGAGCATGATCGTGCTCAGGATTTCGTTTACGGAGGCGTAGGCCTTGAGCGCTCCGGGGATGGCCCCCAGAATCCCGCCTCCGACCAGGCCTGCCAAGAGAACCGCCGGCACAAGGAGAATGGTGGGCAAATCCGGAAAGCTCAGCGCGACGACGGTGGAGAGAAGCGCCCCGGCGATGATCTGACTCTCTCCACCGATGTTGATCACATTTGCCCGAAAGGCGATCGTGATACCTGCGCCCACCAGAATCAGCGGGGTGGCCTTGACTGCCGTTGCAGCGATACGAGAGCCGCTTCCGAATGCCCCGTCAAACATCGCGCTGAAACCCTCAACTGGACTGGCTCCGAGCGCTAGGAGCATGGTCGCTCCAAAGGCCAAGGCGACTACCGCAGCCAGGAGTGGAACCAGCGCGCCAATGAGACTCTTAAGCACCCGCGCCTACTCTCCTCTGGCTACGGTTCGACTGGGCTGCCAATGTCTACAACATTTGTTGAAGTGTGCCTGAGTTAACCACCAAGGCCTTGAGAGCACCGGATCTGGATGTGTTGGGGGGATTCCGGTCAAAGGGGTGTCTGGCGACCACAGGATTGGTTGGCCGCGATGTGCCACAAGACGGATTTCGTTGAAATCTTGTGCTTCGACAACGGAATCTCTACGGTGCCGGAAGCCAGTAGGCAGGCGAGGTATCAGCAAGGGAGGGGACCTCTCCATCATGAGCGAAACGACCATCGCGGTTGAACTCCAGGGCGTCACTAAGCGCTTCGGCGATGTCGTCGCCGTCGATGACATCGACCTAACCGTCGCGGACGGCGAGTTCTTCTCCCTCCTCGGTCCCTCGGGCTGTGGCAAGACGACCACCCTGCGCATGATCGCCGGCCTTGAACTGCCCAGTCAGGGCTCCCTGAGCATCCACGGCGAGGAGATGGGTTTACGTCCGCCCAACAAGCGTCCCGTCAACACCGTGTTTCAGAGTTACGCCCTCTTCCCACACATGGATGTTCGGACAAACATCGGATTCGGCCTCGAGATGCGCAAGGTCGACAAGGACGAACGATCCGACCTGATCGACTGGGCGGTCAGCCTCGTCGAGATGGACGGGATGGAACAGCGCAAACCCAACCAACTCTCCGGCGGGCAGCAACAGCGGGTGGCCCTTGCCCGAGCGCTGGTCAACCGACCCGAGGTGCTCCTCCTCGATGAACCGCTTGGCGCCCTCGACCTCAAACTCCGCCAGCAGATGCAGACCGAGCTGAAGAACCTGCAGCGCGAGGTCGGTATCACCTTCATCTACGTCACGCACGACCAGGAGGAGGCGGTCACCATGAGCGACCGTATCGGGGTCATGCACGAGGGCCGACTCCTTCAGATCGACACGCCGGAGGCCATCTACGAGCGACCCATCACTCGCTTTGTCGCGGACTTCATCGGCCGCACCAACTTTCTCGAGGCCACGGTGGCTAGCGGCGACGAGGTAGTGCTTACCAACGGTGACCGACTCCGCGTGCCGACCAGCCACCCTGAGGGAACAGCCATTGCGGTCACCGTGCGGCCCGAGCGCCTCACCGTGCACGGTCGAGGCCAGGCCCCGGAGGGCAGCCATCGGCTCGACGGCGTCGTCGACTCGGCTGTGTACCTAGGTAATGCTGTCACCTATTCGGTCTCCGTCGATTGGATGCACCTCGAGATCCGGTGCCCGGCGAGCCTGGCTGGTGACCGGAGAAGCCCCGGCGACGATGTAACGGTCTCGTTCGACCCCGACCACACCTCGGTGGTGATTGGGTGATGGCTGCGGTGACGACTCCGGGCCTCGAACGCCAGGCCGAACGAGCGGAGTCCCGCCGAGGCTTCCTGCTTGGGCTGCCGTCAATCATCTACCTACTGGTCTTCTTCGTTATCCCGCTTGGGGTCGTCATTGCCTATTCCTTCGCCACCCGCACCAGGACCGGCCGAACGGAACTCAACAGCTGGAATCTGGAGGCCTATCGGCGCCTCAGCGAGGAGGTCGTTCGCGCCGTGGCGTTCCGATCCCTCTGGTTCGCCATCCTCACCACGGTTATCTGCCTGGCGCTGGCGTACCCGCTGGCCTACTTCATCTCGACACGTCGTCCGACCACCCGGAATCTGATGCTCGTCGGCATCATGATCCCGTTCTGGTCCAATTTCTTGATCCGGACCTATGCCTGGCGGTTACTGCTGGACAGTGATGGCCTGTTTACGCAGATGGCGTCGGGTATGGGCCTCGGTGACGGCCGCATTCTGTTCACGAGCAAGGCCGTGATTCTCGGCCTCGTATACGGCTACCTACCCTTCATGGTGCTTCCGCTGTACGCGTCCATAGAACGAATCGACTGGAGTCTCGTCGAAGGTGCGCGGGACCTCTATGCCAGTGGCTGGGAGTCCTTCCGGCGGGTCGTCTGGCCGCTTTCGAGGCCAGGCGTCATCGCCGGCTCGATCCTCGTCTTCGTGCCCTCGTTTGGTGCCTTCGTCACGCCGGCCATACTCGGCGGCAACAAGAAGGGGCTGATGGGCAGCTACATCGTCGACCAGTTCATGGATTCCCGCAATGGCCCGCTGGGGGCGTCGCTCTCAGTGGTCGTGCTGGCCGTCATGCTCATCGGCACGCTCGTCTACTTCCGCCAAGGTGGGAGGAACCTGTGAATACCCCGACGACCGCACCTCGGCAAGGGGCCTGCTGATGGGCAAGGGCGCCGCTAGGTCGACAGCTGAGCCGATGGGGGCCAGCAGGTGGTTGTTGCGGACGCATTCTCTAGTCGTCTACCTCTTCTTCTACGCGCCGATTGTTGTGCTAGCCGCCTACTCGTTCAACAAGAGTCCAATCGTTGGCAAGTGGACTGGCCTCACGCTGTCCTGGTATGGCGACTTCCTCGACCACGACAACATCCAGGAGTCCATCTGGATCTCGGTCAAGGTCTGCGTCGCTTCGACGCTCATCTCAGTGGTGCTCG
>JAAZXB010000036.1:0-2366 GCA_014240375.1 Planctomycetota bacterium
GGTACAGACCGAGCACCGCATAATCGAGGGCTTCGAAGTGGGCCACCGCTGCGGTGGGTTCGAGCGACAGCGCCTGTACTTTTGGCGTCCGGATGCCCGGCTGCGTCTCTCCCGAAGGGATGACGATCTGCCCTTGCCAGTGCACCGCTTCGGTGGTCACCACTGCCACAGGCATCCGGCCCACATCGCTCCAGCGATCGGTCACGGTGTCGTACGACAGCACCCTGGGCAAGAACTGCGGCCTCACCGCAGCAGGCAGTACCTTGCCGTTGTCGTCGAGAATGTAGCGGTCGGTAGAACCGCTGAAGGTCAGGATCGTGCGAGTTCCGACCGATTCGGCGCAGGAGGCAGAGATGGGCCAGCGCTCGTGGGCGAACTCCTTCTCACCCGCCAGATGGCGCGGATCATCGAGCAGTGGCAGCGAAGCCACTTCACTCCATAGCCGCTCCAATGGCGAATATCGGTAGCCATCGGTATAGGCGTGGAAGCGCGGATCGCCCTGATCGGTCTCGCTGGTGCTCGTTCCCGAGAAGAGGAACAGGCACGGTTGGCCGCCGGGACCCTGTTGCACTGCGGTGCTCATCTTGAAGCGCACCTCGCCCGGATGCGCCGATAGCGATTGCCAACCGCTGTCGATCTCGGCCAGGTTCAGTTGCCAGAAACCGCCAGTCAGTTGCAGGTCACTCTTCTGATGCTTGCCCTGGCACAGATAAACGATCTCGCCGATCGACTCGGCCGATCCAAAGGCACTGGCCGCTGGAAGATCGGGTAACGACTCGAACAGGACCTGTTTCGAGGCTGCATCCCAGCGCATCAGGAACGCCGTCGAGTAGACCTGATCGGCATCGGAACCACCGACGACGACGATTCCTCGCGCTGTCGAGGTACACGATGCGTAGGCGAGCGGGCGTGGCAATTTCTGACCGGTGAGCCATTGCTCTTCGCCGGGAAGCAGCACGAATACATCATCGTGCCACACCTTGGGGCCACCCTCGGTCAGCGGTGTCGGGAAGTTGGCACCGCCGGCGACGATCAGTGCCCCATCGTGTGTTCCCACCAGCGGTCCACCGAGACCGATCGCTGCCGGAACATCGGGCAGCATTGAAAAACTCAAGCCGGTCGAAGCCGGCTCCTGTGCCGTCACCGGGATGACGAGCAGGAGCTGCAGCAGAAGATACAGCACGATCGAGACCAACAGCCTACGAATCCCCATCGGCCAGTCCCTTCTCCAGAGCCGCCAGGGAAGTTGCAGAAAGTGATTTCCACGGCAATCGCGGCGGGCCGCAGTCGACTCCGAGGATTCCCATCGCCGCCTTGAGAGCGTTGTGTCCGCCATGGCGGAGGATCTCCTCGACCCGTGCCGTCGCCACCGCTTGATACTGTTTCGCCTCATCGGTCTTT
Source organism: Planctomycetota bacterium (assembly GCA_014240375.1). Taxonomy (GTDB): domain Bacteria; phylum Planctomycetota; class UBA8108; order UBA1146; family UBA1146; genus QNYK01. Next base: position 1,402 of record JAAZXB010000036.1, read on the forward strand.
CCCGACTTGAAGGCATCGATGACACGGAGATAGTGGGGGGCCATGAAGTTATAGGTGCTGCCAACCGCTCCATCGACCCCCGCCATCAGCCCAGACAGCAACAGTTCATCACAACCGAACAGGATGTTGTATCGCCCCGATTCGTATTCGACGCACGCCTTGAGATCCTCAAACTGTGGCGCGCTGAACTTGATGCCGGCCAGCGTTGGCAACGAATCCGCACGCTCCAGCAATTCGATCATCGACAGATCGACTCCGGTGACGGGGGGGATATGGTAGTAGTAGAGGGGAGTTTCCGGTGCTTCCTCTGCGATATGCTGGAGACAATCGATCAACACCTCGACGGAAGTCAGGGGAAAATACGACGGCGGTACAACAGCGATCGCATCCGCCCCCATCTGTTCGGCATGAACCGCCAGAGTGCGCGCATCGCTGAGGCTGTTGTGACCCACATGAACCACTACCGGCACTCGCCCGGCAACAGCCCGATGATATGCCGCAGCCACTTGCATCCGCTCCTCGGTGGTCAACGACGGGGATTCTCCGGTGCTCCCGCACAGAAACAGACCCGCAACACCCTGCCCCAGTACGAAGTCACAAGCAGCGGGTACCTTGCCCAGATCGATGTCGCCAGCGTGCTTCAGCGGGGTGAAGGTCGCGGCGACCAGGCCGGTCAGTAGCGGAGTTGCTACCGCCATCACTTCTGTTCCCGTTTTTCAGGGAACAACAGTTCCAGGATTGCAGGTTTGTTGACAAGATAGGCTTCAATTTCTTCCCCGGTCGGGACACCGCGCATCTGGAGAGCCCCGTCCTCCGCTTCGCCCACAAGATCGGAGAGATCGATGTCGATTTGTTTCACTTCTTTGGATCCGTCCAGTTGATGATCGATGAAGAAAACGGTGTCGCTGGTAACCGCGTAGCTCTTGACGGGAACACCGATCAGAATACGGGCAAAGAAGGCATCA
>JAAZXB010000036.1:2376-7085 GCA_014240375.1 Planctomycetota bacterium
AACCGCGTAGCTCTTGACGGGAACACCGATCAGAATACGGGCAAAGAAGGCATCAGATGACTCGAACCGATGGTCTAAACTCATCTTTATATTTCTCTTGTCCACGGAGGACTGAACACTGACCGTGATGGTGCGCTTTACTTCACGCGCATATCGAGAACGAAACCAGAGTGTCCCACCGGCTCCTCTGACACTAGACCCCCCCGAAACAACCCGCACATTAGAATGCTCCCCGGGCTTCAACTGTTTTCCGTTCACATGGTCGATCACCAGCACTGAGAGTCCATCCGGCCAGCCGTAGTAATGGTAGGAAACTCTCACACTCCCTTGAAGAGCCGATGGCAACGGTTCCACGCGCCCCTCCCGATGCCGGAGGCGAGCGGCTGCGGGATTCGAGATGATGGCCAACGATGTGAGCGCCAGCAACAATAAAGCCATGATCGTGAGCGCGATCATGTTTTTCTTCTGCACGGACTCGATCCCTTCTTCACGCTTCGACGATCCACACCGATAGTTCCGGTGGCGCGGGTGGATTGTTTCAGATCATCCCTGACCGCGAAACGGGCTTCTTCACCGGTGCTTCTTTTCTTTCTCGTCAACAGTCAACAACTCCTCGATGAGTGGACTGTCGAGGGCGGGGACACCTAGCTCTTGATATTGTTCCAGCACTTCGCTCACCAGGCCGGAGACGTCGGTTTCAATTATTTTCACTTCGTGGGTTCCATCCAGTTGATGTTCGATGAGAAAGACGGTGTCACGGGTGACTTCGTAATGGACACCCTTAACGAACATCGTGGCAAAATTGGCGTCGTTTGAAATAAACTGATGAGCAATCTGTACATCTACATCGCGCAATTCACGGGAAGGTTGGATGGCGACTCCGAAATCCTGCTGGACTTTGGTCATGTAGGAAACCCGCTCCCATCCTGCAAATAATCCTCGGTCAGTGATGGAAAAACTCGCTCCTGGTTGAGAGACACTCCTCCAAACATGGGCACTCTCGCCGGGCTTCAACTGTTTCCCGCTCAACTGATCGATCACCATGACCGAAATTCCATCGGGCCAGCCGTAGTAATGGTAGTAAACTCCCACACTCCCCTGAAGAGACGCTGGCAACGGTTCCACGCGGTCCGCCAGATGCGTGAGGAGAGGGGCTGCGGGATTCGAGATGATGGCCAGCGACGTGAGCACCAGCAACAGTAAAGCCATGATCACGAGCGCGATCACGTTTTTTTTCTGCACGAACTCGATCCCTTCTTCATGGGCAATGCGCTGCAGGTCGATGGCACGATTGCTCTTCATCGGCGTGAAGGTTGCTGCCACAAGGTCGGTCGGCAGCGGTGTTGCTGTCCCAGTCATCGGCGATACCGCTCCTTGCACCGATCATGACGGCCCGCCTCCGGAGTCGGAAAACCACTCCACCCCACACATTGAACAGAACCTCATCGATCCTCTGTCCGGATGCGGCCAGCGCCGCCGTCCCAGCCAAACGTTGCAAGCAGGACAACGGTTTTCTGTGAGATTTTGTCCTGCAAGAAACAATACACCGAAAAGAAGCGTTCCAGTACAGAGATACTGCACGATTTCAGTGGTGGAACTCTCACTAGAAGGATCGCGGATGACAAAGATGATCATCACGAACACTGCAAGAAAACAAACCGAGATGACGCGCCAACGAGCTCGAAAATTTACCCGGCACTTCTCGGCGAACTGATGTTTTTGATCCTCGTTCAGATGTGCCATCACACCTCCACTGTCGGCACCCACGGCATGGATGGCACAGGTGGGAAGTCCCACGGCCAGCCGGCCAGTGAACCAGGATCCGTCACTTCTGTTCCTGCTTGTCGACACCCAACAGCTCGAGGATGAAAGAACTCTCAAGAAGATAGGCCTTGATGTCATCTCGGTGCGGCACTCCACGGGTCCCGGGCGGCACATCCTCAAACTCTCCAGCGACACCGACCAGATCGGTAAGGTCCGTTTCGATTCGATTCACCGTGAAGGACCCATCTAGCTGATGATCTACAAACACAATGGTGTCGCTGGAGAGTTCGAGAGTGCCGCCTTCGATATCCAGGCGTCCAAAGAAGGGCTTCTGAGAATTAAACTCGTGACTGAAATGAACTTCTATCTCGGCTATTTTATCCCCCTCTACATCTCGTCTTCCCTCGGAGGATCGAATTCCGATCACGATGACCTTATCTTCACTGTGTTGATAATGACGACGTCCCCAGGGGACCGCGCCTGATCGCTTATTTGTAGAGCTAGAACCTCCAGCCCTCCAGCGACCCCATTCCTCCTCGCCCTGCTTGCGCTGTTTCAGGCTCACATGATCGACCACCAGCAGCGACATTCCATCCGGCCAGCCGTAGTAATGGAAGTAGAGATCAAGATCATCCACAACACCATCTTCATGGACCATCCGCGGGGGTTGCCCGATCACGGCGATGGCAAGGGTGACGAGCACCAGCAAGATCATCACCATGGAAATAATCGCGATCATGTTTTTCTTGTTCATTGCTCCTGAATCCCGTTTACGCCTAAACCTTGGGCACGATGTCCGTCTCCAGCCCCGGCACCACAGCACGGATGTCGCTGGTGGGGGGGGCCCGCTTTCATCCTGCCAGTGAACCCGGCTCCATCACTTCTGTTCCTGATATCCAGGCACCAGCAATTCCTGGATGACCGAATTCTGCACGAGAAAGGCTTCGATTCCGCCCGTGGTAGGAACACCGCGCATCCGAGGAGATCGGTCCTCCGATTCGCCCACCAGCTCGGTGAGATCGAAGTCAATTTTATTCACCTCGTGAGTTCCGTCCAGTTGATGATCGATGAAGAAAACGGTGTCGCTGGTGACCTCATAGTCGATGCCTTCGACAACCATCTGGGCGAAGAAGGCATCCGATGACTCGAAGCGATGTTCTAAACTGATCTTTACATCACGCCTGTCCCCGGAGGAACGAACGCCGACCGAGATGACGGTGTTAACTTCACGCACAAATCGAGCGCGAAACCAGAGTGAACCCCCACCGCTTCCGCTGAGGTTGCCCGTCCCCGAAGATCCCCATACAAGGGAATCCTCGCCGGGCTTTAGCTGCTTCCCGCTCACATGGTCGATCACCAGGACCGAAAGGCCATCCGGCCAGCCGTAATAATGGTAGTAAACTCCTACACTCCCCTGAAGAGCCGCTGGCAAAGGATCCACACGGCCCGCCAGATGCTTGAAGGAAGGAGGCTCGGGATTCAAGATGATGGCCATCGGCACGAGCACCAGCAACAGTAAGGCCATGATCACGAGAGCGATCACGTTTTTCATCTGCATCGCCTCGATCTCCCTTTCACGCCTCAACCTTCGGCACAATATCTGTCTGCAGCTCCGGCACCACAGCGCGGATGTCACGGATGGGGAGTCCCAGTTCGCCTCGGATGATGTTGACCCCCTGGGCGATGGCGGTTGCCTTGAAGAAGGCAATGTCACGATTGCAACCCTGGCGACCGAAGCCGCAATCACTCGAGATGATCAGCTGCTCGGGAGCGATGTACTTCAAGGCATGACGGATGCGCTCGGCGACTTGCTCGGGGCTGTCGACCTGTAAGTGTCGATGGCTAACCACGCCGATGCAGACCTTCTTCGGCAGGTTGCCCTTGCCGGCACCGAACATCTCGATCTCGCGGAAACTGCGATCGGTCATCTCGACGGTCCAGACATCGCCCTTGCACTCGTTCATGTACAGGTCAAATGATTCCTCGTAACTGTCGTTGTCGATCACTCGCTGCATGTTGGGGTTACCCCAGCAGGTGTGGATCCACAGTTCGATGTCTTCGAGACCTTCCACCTCGCGGTTGAATGCCTTGAGCATGAACTGGACCTCGTCACTGTCCTTACCGTAGGTATTGGCCCAGAAGTGCAGCGTCGGTTCTTCGATCTGGATGCACTGACAACCGGCATCTTTGAGCCGATGCAGTTCGGTGTTCATCGCCACCGCCATGTCCCAGATCAGTTCCTGGTTGTCGCTGTAGTGGGGGGTGTGAATGTCGAGGAACAACCCCATCACCTGCGAACAACAGGTGCCAAAGCGCACCGGCTTGTCGGTCTTGGCCTGAGCGATGCGCCAGATCTTGTCGTAATCGAGCGGACGATGTTCGATCTTGCCAACCACTCGCGGCCAGCGCCATCCGGTGTAGATCTCGTTGAGCAAGGTCCCCGGCGGATAGCGCAACCACGGCGAGCGAGTCTCTTCCGATTGAAGATGATCTCCATCGAAACCGGCCCAGCGCTGCAGCGGATAATGATGCCAGGAGCGACCCGCCATGTCGTTGTCGCAGTGCAGGTCACCGTGAGTGAGGATGTCGAGACCGGCACGATCTTCATCGGAGATGATGGTGGCGAGGGCATCCTGGTACTTCTCACGAAAGTTGGTGTCCATCATGCAAGTGTCGAGAGGCCGACCCCACATGCTGTCATCAAACCACTGGGGCCGAGGCCACGAGCCGGTGACGGTACAGGGCAGCTGGATATCCTTGGTGACGGTGAACATGGGGCCTCCTCACGATGTGACGGGATCTGCACTTCACAGTGACGGTACACCGCAAGCCCCGAGGGGGTCAATGACACAGGTGACCAAGGTGAGGGAACTACTTTCGTTTCCTGATCACAACGGTACCGGCGAGCTTGTCGTGCCACCCCTGTTTCCTCTGATCCAGCCCGA
>JAAZXB010000037.1 GCA_014240375.1 Planctomycetota bacterium
GACCAACCAGGGCGGCGATCAAGGCGGCACTCCCGGCACCTATGCCGACAGTGGCCAGGCTCTCGGCAACTCCAGGAGCGTTGGTGTCGCCCTCGGCGACCTCGATGGCGATGGCGATCTCGATGCTTGGGTGGCGAACTACAACTCCCAAGCCAACCGCGTGTGGATCAACCAGGGCGGCGATCAAGGCGGCACTCCCGGCACCTATGCCGACAGCGGTCAGGCTCTCGGTAACTCCAATAGCCGCGATGTCGCCCTCGGTGACCTCGATGGCGATGGCGATCTCGATGCTTGGGTGGCGAACTACTCGGATAGCAGCGGTTTCGGCCAAGCCAACCGCGTGTGGGTCAATCAGGGCGGCGATCAAGGTGGCACTCCCGGCACCTTTGCCGACAGCAATCAGGATCTCGGGAGCTCGGAGAGCATCGGTGTCGCTCTCGGCGACCTCGATGGCGATGGCGATCTCGATGCTTGGGTGGTGAACTTCTTCGGCCAAGCCAACCGCGTGTGGATCAACCAGGGTGGCGATCAAGGTGGCATTCCCGGCACGTATGCCGACAGTGGTCAGGCTCTCGGTAACTCCGAGGCCACCGATGTCGCCCTCGGAGACCTCGATGGCGATGGCGATCTCGATGCTTGGGTGACGAACTACTTCGGCCAAGCCAACCGCGTGTGGATCAACCAGGTTTCCTGTGAGGAAACCTCGTTCATCCGCGGCGATGTGAATGGCGATGGAGGCATCAATATCGGTGATGCGATAACCACCCTCGCCGACCTCTTCACCGGCGGCACGATCCCCTGCGACAACGCCGCCGACAGTAACGATGACGGAACCCTGAACATCGCCGACGCCATCGCCCTGCTCGGCTACCTGTTCAACGGTGCCTCCGCCCCACCGCCTCCCTTCCCCGACTTCGGATGCACTGGAGTGCGAAAGTTTCGCGGCGTGTCCGTGAAGAGATTGCGGATCTTGTTCGCCATTTTCATGCTGCCCCAGCCACTCCTGGCCCGAACAAATCCATGTTATGGTGGTGGCCCGTGCGTAAGTAGCGGACAAGCCCTGGGAGCGGGTATTGTGCTGGGAAACGGCGCGGGTCAGGTAAACCAGATCTATACCAATGATCCCAGTACCCCTCGTGGCACCGGTGGAACCATGGCAATTCGGAGGCATGTTCAGTGAAGCCCTTCTCCTTCATCCACGCGGCGGACTTGCATATCGGCAGTCCGTTCAAGGGGATCAGTGTCGAATCCGCCGAAGTGGCGGAGCAACTGCAGAAGTCGACTTTTTCGGCGTTCGATGCTCTCATCAAGGCCTGTATCGATCACCAGGTGAACTTTCTTCTGGTGGCCGGCGATGTTTACGATGGCGCTGACCGCAGTCTCAGTGCACAGCTCCATTTTCGCGATGGTCTCAAGCAACTTGCCGATGCCGGAATCCGCTCCTTCGTGGTGCACGGCAATCACGACCCGCTGGATGGTCGCGTCAGCACGATAGAGTGGCCCCAGGAGGTCCACAATTTTGGCAAGGCCGCCGAAACCGTCACCGTCGAGGTGGACGGGGAGTCGGTCGCCTCGGTCTCGGGCATCAGCTTTCCGAAGAAGAATGTTGAAATCAACCTGGCGAAGAAACTCAAGCCCGGCCCCGACCATCTGTTCCAGATCGGTCTGTTGCACTGCAATGTCGGCAACGACACCGGTCACGATCCCTACGCTCCCTGCGAACTCGGTGAGTTGCAGTCCTCCGGTTTCAATTACTGGGCTCTCGGTCATGTCCATACCCGCACCAAACTCAGCGAAAATCCCTGGGTGGTCTATCCCGGCAACTCCCAGGGTCGATCCATCCGCGAGCAAGGCGCCCGCGGTTGCTACCTCGTCCGGGTCGATCGACAATGCACTGCAGAGATGGAGTTCGTGCCTCTCGATGTGGTTCGCTGGCATCAAACCTCGGTGTCCATCCTCGACATCGAGAGCCTCGATGCCCTGGATCGTCGTCTCGTTGAAGTAGCGGAGGCTCTTCCTGAAGCTGGCCGTGACGTTGTCTGTCGCATCTCCATCGAAGGCCGCGGACCGCTATACAAGGAGCTTCGCAACGAGGGAGCCGAAGCTGAACTGCTGCAACGGATCCGTCAGAACCTCGAGTCCTCTGATCCTCTGATATGGGTCCAGCGCATCGAGTTGAACTGCCTTCCGCAGGTCGATCTGCAGCAGCGTGCCGAGCAGGGTGATCTGCTGGCGGAGGTCCTGACGCTGGCGAATGAGACCGCTGAAAGCCCCGCGGGTCTTCAGCGGATCGAGGCCGACGCTCTCGACGATCTGTGGAAGAACCCCCGTGCGAAGAAGGGGCTTGCGCCGCTCGACGACGCCGATATTCGCAAGATTCTCGACCAGGCCAAACTGCTCTGTCTGGATCTGCTGGAGGAAGAAGAATGAGAATCACCCAGCTGTCGATGGACGGATTCGGCGTCTTCAACGATGTCTCCATCACGGACCTTCCTGCCGGTCTCATCCTGTTCCTGGGCAATAACGAGGAGGGGAAGTCGACCCTCCACGGCTTCGTACAAACAGTGCTCTTCGGTTACCCGGACCGCCGCACTGGCAAAAAATACTACCCTCCCCTCAGCGGGGGTAACGCCGGCGGCCGACTTCATCTCGATACCGATACCCGCGGCCTGGTGACCGTTGCACGCACCGATGGGCCCAAGGGTGGCGCAGTCGTCCTCACCTTCGAAGACGGTGAAACCGGAAGCGGCAGCTCCCTGGAAAAGATACTCGGCGGCACCAACCAGACGATGTTCCAGAATCTGTATGGCTTCAGTCTCACCGAACTCCAGTCGATCGAGACGCTGACGAGCGAAGAGGTTCGCGATGTCATCTACGGCGCAAGCCTGGGAACGGGACTTCGAACCCTCACCGACGCCCGAAAGCGACTGAACAAGCGCATGGAACACCTCTTCAAATCCGGTGGATCCAAACCGGAGATGAACGTGCGGCTCAAGGATCTCGAAGAAACGCGCAGGCAACTCAAGGAAGCCAAAACTGGCGTCGGAGAATACGAGTTCACCGGCGAAGAAATCGCCAGACTCGCCACTGAAATCGCGAAGAATAGTGAAGAGCTGGGTCGCGCTCGCGAGCGTCAGTCGCGCGTCGCTGCGTGGATGAAATTGTGGGACGACTGGATCGCCCTGCAGCAGGCCGAAGCAGGGCTCGAAGATCTGGATCTGAAGGTCGAGGACTTCCCCAAGGATGGTCTCACGAAACTGGCGGAAATAAAAAATCAACTCAAGCGCCAACAGACCGATCTCCAGGACATCGAAGACGATCGCAAGAACAAGGGGCAACAGCTGAAAGAGCTCAGCTTCGACGAAAAGCTGCTGAACCAGAGCGCCGAGATCGAGGGCCTCATCCAGGGTCTCGAGACGTTCGAGAAAAACAATGCGAGCATCCCGGTTTTCGAGATTCGCGTCCGGGAGTCTCAAGCTGGCGTGGTGGCGGTTCTCAAAGATCTGGGTGCCGGCTGGACCGAGCAACGGGCGCTGGATCTGGACAGGTCAGCGCATGTCATGGAGGAGATCGCCGAGCACAAAAGGGATCTTGAGCAGCGTGCCGAACACTCCAAGACCCTCTCCGCCAAGCGAGACAGTCGGGTTACTGCATTCGAGGAGGCGCAGGAGGACCGAAACCGGGCCGGTGAAAAGATCGAGGAACTGAAGGATGCCGATCTGGATGTCGATCGTGCTGTTCTGGAGCGTCTGCGCAACGGCAAGGCGCAGTTCTCCAGCGTGCTGGCCGACCTCCCACTGCGCCACACCGAACGCGAGGAAGCGTCGAAGGCGATGACCCGCACCCTGCGTGAGATCGACCCCGGTTGGTCGTTGCAGGATCTCGAGAAGGTGGACACCTCCCTGCCAGCCCGGAAACGGATCGAGCAATTCGATCAGCAGTTTGGAGATGAGAAAAACGACGTCCGTTCTGCCGAGGATCGGCTCAATATCGCCGAGGACGCGATCTTGAATCACCGGCGAGCCAGTGACGAGAAGCAGGCTTCTCTTGTGGCTCTGGGTGGCGCCAGTGATGAGACCTCCGCTGTCAAGACCCGGCTGAAGATGACCCGTGAACTTCGCCAGAGCGTTCGCGACCGTCAGGCGGTTGAAGGGCAGCTGGCTGTTGCGAACCAGCAGCAAGAGTGGATCGGGGCCAGGCATGGTCCCGATCATGTTCCCGATACCGGTCGGTTTCTGCAGTTCATCGCCGTGATCGTCGCGGTTGTCGGGGTACTCCTGTTCCTGGCCTTTTCCTCGATGGATCAACAGATATACGCCAATGCGTCAGTGATCGGGGCGGGCTTGATCGCGCTCGTGCTCTTACTTCGGAACAGGACCCGGTCTCAGCCCTCGAGTGCCGACCGGCGCTCTGAAGGGGAGTCGACCGGTCCATCGAAGCACATCGAAAAGCTGAAGGAGCAACTCGGTGAGATGAAAGCCACCATCGAAGCTGTCCAAAAGCAGCTGAAAGTCAGCGGTTCTCTGGACCTGGCTGCTGTCGATCAACTCGCCGACGAAACCGAAGAGCAACTGCGCCTGGCCCACGATCGCGATGGTCGAATCCAGGACCTCAGACAATCCGAGAAGGATCGAGACGCTGCGAAGGACACACTGGAAACGGTGCAGAAGAAGGTTGCTGACACTGCCAAGGAGTGGCAAGAGCACGCGCGGTTACTCGGTTTGCCCGCCGCCATCATGCCCTCTACCGCTGATCTGGTTTTCGAAAAGGTAGAAAAGGCCCTGGGTGAAAAACTCGGATCCGATGGGATCTGTCGCCGCATCGAAGAAATGGAAAACTGCCGGACTGACTACTTGAACGTGATGTCGAAGGTGCCACGTCTCGAAAAAGTTCTCGAGGACAAGGATGACGTGATTCTTAGCGCGCTCAGCAAGTTCCTGGCTGAAATCGACCAGCAGGAGGAGCGGCGTGGCAAGCTGGAGAGAGCTCGGGAGGCTCTTGGAGAGGCCGAAAAGCGCGCTTCTGCCGCGGATGACAAACGCGTGCAAGCCGAGGCCGACTTGAAGGAGGCGCACAAGGTCAAGAGCGGTGCCGCGGATGCCTGGAACCAGTGGCTCGCGGATCACGACATGGATTCGGGCTGGTCCCCCGTCACCGCAAGCCATGCGCTCGATCGTGTCATCCGCCTGGTCGAGATCGAGGGGGATCGAACAACCGCCGAGAACGAAGTGGCCCGTGCAACTGAGGAGGCACAGGAGTATCGGCAGCGCGTCTCGATTGTTTTTTCTGCGCTCGACCGCACCGCACCCCAGGAGCAGAAGATCCCCGTCGAGATTCGTCGACTGGATAAAGACCGAGTCCAACACGAAAACATTCGCACCCGCCACGGCCAGCTTTCCGGCGAAATCTCCGGCATCGAATCGCGCTGCAGTACCAGCCAGAAACGAATCGAACAGGACCAGGCCGAGTTCGACCAGCTCATCCAGGACGGATCTGCCAAAAACGAGGAGCAGTTCCTGCTCCGCGGTCAGTTCCACGAGAAGCTTCGAAGCCTCAAGTCCGAGATCGCCACATATGAGTCAGCCATCCGCAAGGTCGCAGGAACGAACAACCTCGAGGAGGTCAAAGCCGAGCTGGCCGATCAGAGCATCGCTGGTCTTCTCGCCGAGGAAGGCCAGCTGAGCGGCCGCGTCACCGAACTGGAGAGCGACCGAGCCAATGCACTTCGAGATAAGGGTGCCGCCGAGAAGAAGCGGGAGGATCTCGACTCCGATAACCGCGTGGCAGTACTTCGGGCCGAGGAGGAGGGGCTCCTCGAGGAACTGGCGGACAATGCGCACGACTGGGCGCGCCACGCTGTCGCCCAGTATCTGCTCGACACCGCCAGGGAACGGCACGCCGAGGCCAACCAACCACGGGTCATCCAGGAGGCTTCTAAATACTTCTCTACCATCACCGATGGCCGCTATACCAAGGTCTTTGCTCCCCCTGGCGAAAACTCGATGCAGGTCATCGACCAGGAAGGGCGAAACAAGGAGTCTGACAACCTCTCGCGCGGTTCGATGGAGCAGCTCTACCTCGCCATCCGCTTCGGCTACATCTCCGCCCAACCGACAGGTGCCGAAGCACTGCCGATCCTCATGGACGATGTCCTGGTCAACTTCGACCCGACCCGATCCGCTGCAGCCGCCGCCACCATCCTGCAGATGGCCGAGCAGCGTCAGGTGCTGTTCTTCACCTGTCATCCGGGGCAAGTCGAGATCTTCCGCCAGTGCTCCCCCGAAGTGCCCGTCTATGTCATCGCCAACGAATCTATCTCCCCCGCGTCAACGCTGCCGACAGTAACGATGACTGGAAACTGAGCATCGCCGATCCGATCGCCCTGCTATGCTACTTCTTCGACGGTGCCACACCCCCACCACCCCCCTTCCCAGACTGCGGCATCGACCTGACTGCGGATGCTCTGGAATGCGACAGTTTCGCAGCTTGCCCCTGATTCTATTGGAGAGAGGGAGTGGCGATCGGTGCTACCGATGGGCCCCGCCAGGGTGGATAATGGGGGTCGGCTCGTTTCTTTTCCTGATCGATCCAGGAGTGTGGTGATGAAACTCAGAGGGCTGCCCTCACTTTCTGTACGGCTTCGGACCGCTGTAGCACCGGTGTGGATGGCTCCGGGGTGGATGGCTCCGATGTTGGTGGCTCTGATGACACTGGCTCTGTTTCCAGGCAGTGCCCTGGGCCAGGGGCCATGCCCTGCCACCACCGGGACGACCCTGAGTCCGGTGCCGCTGAACCAGCCGTTCGGCGGCGCGGTTTCTTGCAATTTCGGCGGCACCCACACCGACAACTTCTACTACCGTGCTTTTGACCTGTGCGGCGACTACGCCATCACCGATTCCATCGAACTGCGCTGCATCACATCTGCCTTCACATCGGTGGCTGGCGGCGGCGGC
>JAAZXB010000038.1 GCA_014240375.1 Planctomycetota bacterium
AATATCGGCGTCATTCCGGCGTCGGGCGCGGCGTCGCGCATGATCCAGATGATCGGTATCGGGCGGCTTAAGGAAATGATGATGACCACTTTGCCGGTCGACGGCGTCGAGGCGCACCTGATGTTCTGTCAGGAACTTCAACCTCTGGAACTCGACTTCCTGCTGTTTCAGCTGGAGTTCAGAGATGGCCACCTTGTTATTGAGGAGTTCCTGTCGAGTGTCGGTGAGTTCCTGATCGTAGGCAGCGAAGATCTTTTCCTGAGTCAGTCCCTCGAAATCGGTCAGTTTCTTGCTGAGAAACTGACCGAGAATTTCCAGATCCGCCTGGACCACCGTCAGTTGCTGCGACTGGCCCGCCAGATATCGATCACTCTCGGCGTGGCGAGCGTTGGCCAGCGAGGTACTCGACTCGATTTGTTTCTGATACCAGTTCCGCTTCGCCTCGATGAACTGCTTCTCGGTGGCGAGAGTGAACTTACGAAGCGGCTCGATGATGGCGATCTTGGTTTCCAGCTCCTCGAGGAGTTGCTGCTCCACGGCGAGTTGCTCGACCAGTTCCGGCTGGTATACCTCGCCGAGAAGTTGCCCCTTGATGACCTCGTCGCCCACCTCGACATCGAGTTGCAGCAGTTGCCCCTGGGAATGACTCTGGAGCGGCACGATCCGTCCGGGAAAGACCATGATACCGTTGGCGTTGAGATTGACCGGTATCTGGCCGAAGACACACCAGAATCCGAAGCCCAGGAACCCGAGACCCAGGACCAGCAAAGGCAGCCAGTTCCTCCGGGGAAGAACCTGCAACATCGTATCCAGCTGCTCCGGTGTCGAGATGTGTTCGAGTGCTTTTTTTCGAAACAGTGACGGCTTTTCAGCGGACAAGACGACCTCCTCGTCAAAATTCCTGGAAGCTGTTGCTCAGTTCCTGGTCGCTCGCTCGAGCAAGTATTCGAAACGTCGGCTCGCCAGCGAAAGCGCCTCAAGAACCTCCGGGTCCACCACCGAACTGCCCTCGACCTCACCGGGGTTGCCCGAACCGACCTTGCCAACGGTGCTGACGGTCAGGGTAGTTTGAGTGAGATGGATCAATCGTTGCGCCAGGAGGACTCCGAGGGCGCGGTAAAAGCGACTGGCGAAGCCAGTATCATTGCTGAGTTTTGTCTTCAGGTCCGATCGAGAGATCTGCAGTACCGTGGTCGATTCCGCTGCGATGAGGGTGACTGCTGGAGGCCTCGAATCGAGCAGTGAGACCTCACCGACGATCTCGCCAGGGTAGACGGTACCCAGAATCTTGCGGGTATCGTGGACGGTGGTCACCGTCAGTGCACCGTCGAGTACGAACCAGAGGAACTCGATATGGACACCCTCTTCGATGAGGATGTCGGCTTCCTGAAGCACGGTCGTCTGCCCGACCCGCACGAACCACTCGATATCTTGATCCTCGAGGACTCCAAGGATGATGAGGGAATTTCTCAACCACACACCTCACTACTGCAGCGAGTTTGCACCGTGACCAATTGACCAGAAATCAGCAAAGAATGCTCCCGATATAATAAAACCGACCGTTTCCGCTCCGAGGGAGCAGAAACGGTCAGTCGATCCGCATGAAGATCCCCACAGCACAACTGAAGAACCCATCATGCTCGATCCGGGCAAGTCACAGTAACTACTATTTACCGCCGGTGAATTTGCTCTTTTGCCCCTTGTTTGCGTCCATGCCCTTAATTTCTTGGTCAGTCGGGCCCTTGGCATCACCACCGGACATACCATCGCCCTTAGCCACTGGTTTTTTGCCTGGAGTTTTGCCTTTTCCGGTTCCTCCGGCGATACCTTCCAGGTCCGCGTCTGCGACTTCTTCGGGTTCCCAATTGCTCATGATTACTTCTCTCTTGGAAATCGATGTTTTGAATCGTGACCCCAAAAGTGGGTCTAATGTTCTTTGGGTGAGTGATTTCCGGCGGCTCACCGTTGAACCGTCAACGTCGTCGAGAACGATCCTTCCAATTTCTTCGAAATGATATGGCGGGCACTTCGTAAAAATCCACCTGGGACACGAACCACGGCACGAACCACGGCACGAACCACACGCGAAAAGAAATCGATCAAACCAGTCGACATTCGCAGTTTAAGTCAGATCGATAGCACATGCCATGACCGACTCACCAACTTGAGCCGCCCGCTGTAACTCCATGCAATACAATATATTATGATTACTCTCGGCTGGCGCCGTGGCGGCACGTTCCGATATTAAGACAGCCAAGTCGAGAATTGTCCAGGTGCGTCGAGGATCGAGTCGATCGCTGCAGCTGGACACCAGAGGAAATGATCCGCACCAGGGCTACTCAAGAGGATGGCCAAGAAGAAAGATCGATCCAGCGGGAGCCGAACCACTCGGTCGCATCTTCGCTGTGACTCGTTCGGTTCCAGGAAACTCCTTCGATCATCGCAGCCAGTCACGGGCACGCCCTTCCACCATCGATCCCCATCGATCCCCATCGAATTTCAGCAGATGACCGTGATCATGATCGGAAGAATCCCATGGTATCGTACCCCCATGAATTCCTCCGCCTCTCCTGCCACTTCCTCTCCTGCCACTTCGTTACAGCGTCCTCCGCAGCGTCCTCCGCGATGGCCGCTGGCAGTGGTGCTCCTGCTCCTCGGCGGCTCGGTGGCACACCCTGTCGCCGCAGCAGACATCGATTTCAACGACACGATCCGACCGATCCTCTCCGACCGCTGCTTCCCCTGCCACGGTCCCGATGCCGCGGCAAGAAAGGCCCGATTGCGACTCGATCGAAGGGAAGATGCGCTGGCACCTCGGCCCGACGGTGCCGCCATCGTGCCGGGTGATCCAGCCGCCAGTCTGATCCTCAAGAGGTTGCACCTCGATGATCCGCAGGAGCGCATGCCTCCCCCCTCCTCGAAACTGGAAATCAGCAGCGAGGAGATCGCCTCGATCGAACGATGGGTCGCCGAAGGAGCCCACTACCAGCAACACTGGTCCTTCCTCCCCCCGGTCGCAGCGGTGATCCCCGAGGTGCAGGACCCGCAGTGGCCCGTCGGAACCATCGACCATTTCATCCTGGCGAAGCTCGAATCGAAGGGACTCCGGCCGGCGGCTCCGGCGCAACGGGAGACGCTGGCACGACGTGCGGCCTTCATCCTCACAGGAGTGGCAGCGGATCTCGATGCTCTCGACCGCCACCTCGCCGACCGATCGACCGACGCCTGGTCCCACTGGATCGATTTCCTCCTGGCGTCCCCCGCCTTTGGCGAACAGATGGCAAGTCATTGGCTCGACGTGGCCCGCTATGCCGACAGTCACGGTTATCAATCCGATGTTCACCGCTCGACCTGGCCGTGGCGAGACTGGGTCATCGATGCCTTCAACGACAACCTGCCCCATGATCAGTTCATCACCTGGCAGGTCGCCGGGGATCTGCTGGAAGATGCAACCCAGGAGCAGATCCTGGCGACCGCCTTCCAGCGGCTTCACCGCCAGACCAACGAGGGAGGCAGTGTCGAGGAGGAGTTTCGCGCCGAGTATGTTGCCGATCGCACCCAGACCTTTGCCAGCGCATTTCTCGGTCTGACCCTCGAGTGCGCAAGGTGTCACGACCACAAGTTCGACCCCTTGAAGCAGCAGGAGTTCTACTCCCTCTCGGCGTTCTTCGACAACATCGATGAGAGTGGCCTGTACTCCCACTTCACCTCGGCTGTACCGACCCCGGCGCTGGCGCTGGTCGATCAGGAGGCACGCAGCCAGATCGATGAACTCTCCCGAAAGGTCGAAGAGTCCGAAACTCATCTGAAGCAGCTCGAAAGCTCGAGACGCGAAGAGTTCGCCACCTGGCAGCAGGGCCAGCAGGACTCCCACCCTTCCCCCATCATCACCGATGTGGTCGCTGCCTATTGCTTCGACGAGATCGTCGAAGGCAAGTGTGAGAACCAGATCAATCCAGAACTACCCGCCACTGCTCACGCCGCCCTCTCCCTGATGGATGGGGTTCAGGGGAAAGCGATTCGACTGACTGGAGATGATGCACTCGGTTTCGGAGCCATCGGCGCCTACAGTCGTAGTGATCCCTTCAGCATCTCGTTGTGGATAAGACCGGAGGAGACGACGGAGCGTGCGGTGATCCTCCATCGCTCGCGAGCGTGGACCGATGCTGCCAGCCAGGGGTATCAGTTGCTGCTGGAGCAAGGACGCCTGTCTGCTGCACTGATTCACTTCTGGCCCGGAGATGCCATCGCGGTCTCCAGTCGCCAACAGATCGAAGCGGGGCGCTGGAGCCATATAGTCTTCTCCTACGACGGGTCGAGCCGGGCCGCCGGAATCGACCTCTACATCGATGGCCAACTCGCACCGAAGGAGATCGTTCGGGATCATCTGCGCTCTTCCATCACCGGAGGCGGTCCCTACTTCGCCATCGGAGAACGATTTCGCGACCGAGGTTTCAAGGATGGTGGCGTCGACCAGATGCAACTGGTGGGACGCTCCATCAGCGCCGCCGAGGTGCGCAAATTGTATCTCGCCGGGAAAGACCCCGACGCACTGCCTCAATTCGAAGAAGAGGAGTTGTATCGCTGGTGGTTACTGGCGATCGACGAGGTTTCCCGAGGCGCTCGGGACCAGCTGGCTAGCGCACGGAAAGCCCACAACAACTTCACCGATCGACACCCGAAGATCATGGTGATGGAGGAGATGGCCAGCACCCGTCCCACCTATCTGCTCGAGCGTGGCCGTTACGATTCACCGGGAATCGAGGTGTCACCCGATGTGCCGGCGATCCTCCCTCCCCTCCCCGATGGAGCGGTCCGAAACCGACTGACACTGGCTCGCTGGCTCGTCTCGGAGGGTCATCCGTTGACGGCAAGGGTCGCGGTCAATCGCCTGTGGCAGATCGCCTTCGGGCAGGGGATCGTTCCCACCTCTGGTGACTTCGGTAGCCAGGGTACGAGGCCATCGCACCGACAACTTCTCGATCACCTCGCGATCGACTTCATCCGCGAGGGCTGGAACCTGAAGGCGACTCTCAAGAAGATGCTGCTCTCTGCCACCTGGCGACAATCTTCTGCCGTCGATCCCCGATCGGAGTCCGTCGATCCCGACAACCGCCTGCTGGCACGGGGACCATCGCTTCGCATGTCCGCCGAGATGATCCGCGATCAGATGTTGCAGTCGAGCGGATTGCTGGTGACCACCATCGGCGGACCACCGGTACTTCCCTATCAGCCACCCGGACTGTGGCAGGAGAAGAGTGGTCATACCTACACCCCATCGAAGGGGGATGGTTTGTACCGTAGAAGCCTGTACACCTTCTGGAAGCGTACCTCTCCTCCACCCACGATGATGATCTTCGATGCTTCCAAGCGCGATGTGTGCGTCACCTTTCGACATCGCACCAGCACTCCGATGCAGTCGCTGGTGTTGATGAACGATCCCCAGTTCGTCGAGGCCGCAAGGATGCTCGCACGACGGGTGATGCTGGATGATCGGAAGGAACCGACCGGAACCATCGGCCTCGCTTTCCGGCGGCTCACGGGGCGGCGCCCCTCTACACCCGAGTTAGAGATCCTGCAGCAACTCCACCAGCAACTGTTACTCGAGTTCCAGGAGGATCCGCAAGTCGCAACCGTTTGGCTACAGGTGGGTGACAGTCCGCTCGATCCCTCCATCGATCCGATCGAATGGGCCGCCCTGACAGCGGTCTGTTCTTCTCTGATGAACCTGGATGAAACCACGAGGTTGAGATGAACCGCCAGCGAGAACCACTACCGAACCGTAGAGACTTCCTCTCCGCTGCTGCGGGTCTCGCGGCAGGGGGAACCCTGTGGGGTTGGCTCCCCTCCAGTGGCCATTCGATGGAGGTCCCACTTCTGCGAACTGCGCCGAGAGCCCGCCGCGTCATCTGGTTATTCCAGAGTGGCGGGCCATCCCAGATCGACCTGTTCGATCCAAAACCTCTGCTCCAGCAACGTCACGGCGAGCAACTTCCCGCATCGATTCGCATGGGACAGCGACTCACCGCCATGTCTGGAAATCAATCCTCCTTGCCACTGGTGGCGAGCCCCTTCCAGTTCGCTGCTCATGGGGAAAGCGGATCGCAGTTCAGCGAGTTACTGCCACACACCGCAGCGATCGCCGACAAGTTGTGCATCGTCCGCTCGCTGCACACCCAGGCGATCAATCACGACCCGGCCATCACCTTCGTCCAAACCGGCTCCGAGATCGCCGGAAGACCTTCGATCGGAGCCTGGCTCTCCTATGGTCTGGGAGCAGGGAATCCAGACCTTCCGGCGAGCATCGCCATGGTGACCCAGAACAAGAGTGGACAGCCGCTCTATTCACGACTGTGGGGAGCGGGCTTCCTGCCATCGGAACATCAAGGGATCCAGTTCCGTTCCGGTAAGGATCCGGTGCTCTTTCTCAAGGATCCCGACGGACTGTCGAGATCGATGCGGCGAAAGATGCTCGATGCATTGCTCCGACTGCACGATCTCCAGGATCCGCAATCGCGCCCGCAAAGCGCTGCAGCCAATGACCGCAACGAACTCGCCTGGCGGATGCAGACCTCGGTTCCGGAGGTCGCCGACCTCTCCGATGAGCCCGACGAGATTTTCGAGATGTACGGTAAGGACTCCAGGACACCAGGAACCTACGCTGCCAACTGCATCCTCGCCAGACGCCTCGCCGAGCGTGGTGTTCGATTCACCCAG
>JAAZXB010000039.1:0-2815 GCA_014240375.1 Planctomycetota bacterium
CTGCCGGCTCCCTTCCCGGTGTGCGGGCCCGATCCCACGCCCGACCCCCTCGGATGTACGGCTCCTTGCGTCCCCTTTGCCGGTTACACCCTGAATCCTGGCTTTCTACTGGAGATTTCTCCGGTAGGGAGCGGCAGCGGTCTCGTCGGAAGCATCGTCACCGTCGAGGTAAAATTGACCGTTCCGCCAACCGAGGAGGTCACTGGCATCTCTTTCGGTTTCTGTCACCTCCCTGCCGACTTACAGATGATCCCCGGTAGCGTGACTCACGGCCCGCTGGTGCCCGATTTCTTTACCTTTCAGATGCACCCCACAGGGGTGAACATCAACCTCATTCCATCACTGACCGGTGCGTTCGGATTCACACCGGGCGTTCATGTGGTTGCGGTGGCTCAGTACGAAGTTCTGACTCCGGGAGTTCATCCCCTGACCTTCGGAAACATGGCCGGCATCATGCCCGTGCCCGTGGCTCTCATCTCCAGATCGAGTAGTACCGGCGGCTGCTCCGTGGTGTCTGCTCCGGTCAAGGTTGGATCGTCAGTCACTGGATTGCTGCAGGCTTTCATTCGAAGTGACACCAATGCAGATGGAAATTGCAATGTCGCCGATGTAATCAACCTTCTGCAGTGTCTCTTCATGGGTAGTGGAAACTGTCCCTGCGACGACGCATCCGATATCAATGATGACGGGCTCGTCAACATCGGCGATGTCGTCTTCAAATTGTCCTTTCTCTTCACTGGCGGACCCCCTCCTCCTGCGCCCTTCCCGGGTTGCGGGCCAGATCCGACTACCGATCCGTTAGGATGTGCCTCTTTCCCGCCCTGCTAGACCAGGGTGAGACGAGGACTCCGAGCGATACGCTCGGTCGAACAGCGGCAACTCCTCGCGGAGCGGTCGCTGTTCTTTTTTTTTCAAACTCAGCTGGGTAGAAGAAGAAACGTGGTTCATTTCGAAGTTGACAGTGGAGCGGGAAGCGCAGTTTCCGCTTCAGATGCTCTCGGGGTATTCCTTACGCAACAGTTCTTGCAGGTGAGTGATCGCCCGATGAAATCGCTTCCTGGCACTGCCCTCGGAGATCTTCAACAACTCTCCAATTTCGATGTATTCAAGGTTTCTCCGCTTCCTCATGTCGATGATCTCGATTTCATCCTGGGTCATGGCTGCCAGACTGAGTTTCAGCGCATCAACCTGCTCTTCGCGGTGAACCATCTTCGACGGAGAGCCTGTTCTCGCCGGCACCTGATCGATGAGATCTCCCTGCGCTGAACTGTTCTCGCCGGTTCCTGCCTGCGGGGCCTTGCGTGCGATATCCCTCTTCTGGGCGTGCGCTGCTGCCACCGTCCGGGAGATGACACCCTGAGTGATCTTACGGACCAGGCCGCGAAACGCCGGGGTATTGATCACTTCCAGCTCACCCTTATCTCGCTTGTCGGTGAGTATGATCATGACATCTTGCAGGATATCATCGATGCCGATCGGCCCCCGAACATGCCCTGGCAAGCGTCGGTCGATGTAACGGCGCAAGTGCTTCCCCTCGACCGCCAGGAAGTGGCCCAGGGCAGCGTCATTCCCCTCCCCGAACAGGTGAAGCAACCCGGTGGTGAGCACCGAATGAAATGGATCCTCTGGAGCGTGCTCATCGCACTCCGGGTCGGGATCGGGTGCTGGGGGCTGCTCCTCCTTTGGCGGATCTGACGTCGGATCTGACGACGGATCCTGTGGTAAATCGGAGACCTCACTCATTCTCACCTCTTCTGCTCGTATCGTGGATAGACCGCAGGAATCGCCCACAGACCATGATCCTCTGCCCCTCTCTCCCGAGCAAGCCCCCCCTCCCCCCGCTGGAGCCGATGAAACTGAACTCTAGAATCGGCGGTCCGATGTTGAGTGAGATCCGGATGAATAGAGACGCACGGTAACCATGCAGTCCCGCCGCGCGTGGAGATCAGGTGTCGATGAAAAGCACATCACCAGCCAGTACCTCGAACGGCTCTGAATCCTCGCACTCCTCACAATCTTCGTGGACCGATGACGACGCCACCACCGATGTGGAGAGTTCACAAGGCGCTAATGGCCAGGAGATGGTCCAGCGCCTCTTCGAGCAGTGCCCCTCCTTGCAACATCCTACCCGAATCCTCGACGCCGAAGCTTCCCTGGATGGGGACGGCAGCCGCAGGGTGCAAATGCTAGGAAAGTACCGGGTGCTGGAAAAACTAGGCCGCGGTGGTTTCGGCGATGTGTACCTGTGCCAGGAAACCTGTAAACCTCACAGAAAACTGGCCATCAAGGTGATCCGCGCTGGCATGGATACCGAGGACGTACTGGCTCGATTCGAGGCCGAGAAGAACGCCATGAAGATGATGAATCACCCCGCCATCGCTCGTCTCATCGATGCAGGCGCAACCGATGATGGGCACCCTTACTTTGCGATGGAATATATCCAGGGCGAATTGCTCACTGATTACTGTTCATCTCACCGACTCACCCTGAAACAGCGCTTGTCTCTCTTCATCGATATCTGTAATGGAGTCCAGCATGCGCATACTCAGTCGGTGGTTCACCGTGACCTGAAACCATCCAATATCATGGTGACCGAGGTCGATGGAAAACCACAAGCCAAGATCATCGACTTCGGCCTGGTCAAGAGCCTGCAACAACCACTCGGCGAGCAAACGGTTCACACACGCTTCGGCGTGGCGATGGGCACTTACGAGTACATGAGCCCAGAACAGGCGAAATCTGCAGGAACCCATGTCGACACTCGTTCTGATATCTACTCCCTCGGAGCCATCCTCTACCAGTTACTCACCGGAGA
>JAAZXB010000039.1:2915-6564 GCA_014240375.1 Planctomycetota bacterium
CTCGTTCTGATATCTACTCCCTCGGAGCCATCCTCTACCAGTTACTCACCGGAGAACTGGCCCTCGGTGGTTTGAGAAATTGTGCTCACGGAGAAGTGCTGAAGAAGATCGAAGAAGACAATCCGATCAAGCCGAGCCTGAGATTTGAGTCGGCAGCCAACGATCATAGTTGTGATCATGCCAACTACCTGAGGACCGACATCGATCAACTCGCTCGCCGACTGACCAACGATCTCGACTGGGTGGTGATGAAGGCTCTCGAAAAGGAGCCGAATCGACGCTATCAAACCGCACAGGAACTCGCTCGTGATCTCGAGAGTTACCTCTCCGGCGAAATGGTCAAGGCCCGACCTGCCAGCACACGGTATCGGTTGTACAAGTTCGTCAGAAGAAATCGCACTTTTCTGTCGGCCACCGCACTGGTGTTTCTGTCACTGTCAGCCTTGGCCTCCTATGCACTTCTGGAAAGGAATCATGCTGTCTCCGCTACTCATCAGGTGAAACTGAAGGCGAACGACCTGGAAAAGGTAGTGAAATTCCAGATCAGCATCCTCCGCGGACTCGATGTCGAATCGATGGCCATGAATCTTCGAGATCAAACCGCAGAGCTCTCCAGCAACCGCTCCGACCTGGGAATTCCTGGCATCACCACTGTCAAAGAAACTCCTCCTCTCGATATCGATTGGATCCAGCTGGCCCGAAAAAATGTGCAGGTCCACTACATCGATCCGGCATTGACCACCATCAATGAGAAGTTCAGGGAAAAAACTCTGCTGCGAGCACGCTTGCTGGAATCGCTCGCGACCACGATGCAAGAGTTGGGGGGATGGACCAGTGAGGCAATTCCCCTGCAACGGGAAGTACTCAAGATCCGACGTGAACTGCTCCCGGTAGATTCCCCCAGCACGCTTGGTTCGGCGAATCTACTCGGACACCTGCTTCTGAAGAGGAGTGATCACCGGATCGAGGAAATGTCGCTCTATCTGGAGGTGCTCGAGGGGAGAAGGCGCGCCCTCGGAAACGATCACCTGGATACCCTGCAATCGATCAACAACATGGGAGTGCTGCACCAACGAATGGGAAACCTGCAAGAATCGATGCGTTTCCATCAAGAGGCGCTGGCTGGACGAAAACGCACCCTGCTGGATGATCATCCGGACACCCTTCAGTCGCTCAATAACATCGCTCTGTTGCTGAAGAAACTTGGCAGATTCAAGGAAGCGCTTCCGTTGTACGAGGAGGTGCTCGAAACCAGTCGTCGAGTGCTGTCACACGATCATCCCGACACCATCACATCGCTCAATAACCTGGGAAATCTGCTGCAGGAGTATGGAAGGTTGGATGAGGCAGAGCGCTACATTCGCGAGGCTCTCGATCTCAGCATCGAGACCCGAGGGATGGAGCACTCCTCGACACTGACCTACTACAACAACCTGGGCGCCGTGTACCTGAAGCAAGGAGATCTGGATCGGGCATTACCGTGCTTTAAAAAGGCACTCGACGGGCGACGCAAGCTCCTGGGAGGTCTACACCGAAAAACACTGCGCGCTCTCAACAACATCGGTTCTGTTTATCTGAAAGACAATCAGCCGCAAAAAGCTCAACAATCCTTCCGAGAAGCCCTCGATGGTGCTCGACAGAAGTTAAGGACGCACACCGACACCCTAACTTTTGCCAACAATCTCGGAGGCGCTCTTCGCGAACTCGGTGAATACGAGGAAGCGCTCGAGTTATCGAAGGAGGCGGTCGATGGGCTGGAGAGGAAGTTCCCCGGTGGCCATATAAATCTTGGCAATCTCCTCAGTGGGCAGGCCCAGACGCTGGTGGCAATGGAGCGCTACGAGGCGGCGGAGGAGCCGGCACTGCGAGCTCAATCGCTGCTGATCCAGTCGCAAGGGGAGAAGGGCCAGAGCCTCGAAACCTCGCTCCAGACACTGGTCCACCTGTACCAGGGATGGCACCGACTCGTCCCGACCGGTGGATACGATCGCAGCGCTGCCCAATGGCAACGAAAACTCGATGACATCCAATTGCCCCCTTCGGCTGCCGATCTGTCCGCAGCCCCTGCTGAAGCCAGCAAGTAACCCTCCACTACAACTCATCTCCCGATTCCCTGCAGAAGTGCGCCAGTCTCTGCAGAACCTCACCAGGGCGGCGCAATTGAGGCCACATCACGCTCCTGTTGACATCCTCACGACTTCTTCGTTTTTTCTCGGAATTCTCGTCCCAGCAGCGCGTCGTTGCGTATTCGTAGGTGTCGAGAGATCGACGGAAAGAAGTGACCCGCCCCCAGAGAAGAAGGTGACATGATGTTCATGATCAACGGAGCACAGACAGAAGTTCCCAGGCCACCCATCGCCAATGATTTGCTCGGCACGATGCTGCATGCACTGGGGCGTCTCGATGAAGCGGAACACTATCATCGACAATCTCTGGATGAGAATCTCCAGGTACGTGGCCCCGATCATCCGGCCTCCCTGGACTCGATGCAGGCGCTGGGCATGTTGTTGTTGAAGCGAGGCAAGTTTGACGAATCGATGCGTTGTATCGACCAGGCGTTGCTCGGCAGGAAACTGGTCCTCGGCGTCGATCATCGGGCCACCATCGAATCGATGAATGGCATGGCAGCACTGCTTCAGGCCAAGGGAATGGCCGAGGAAGCGTTGCCGCTACTGAACCAGATTGTTCAGCGAAGTTGTCACATTCATGGCTCCGACCATCCGCTGACCATCTCCTCGATGGACAACCTCGGGACCCTCCTGCATCGCCTCGGCCGCCTCGAAGAAGCGGAGGAACTGCTCGCCGAGGCGCTGGAGAGAACTCTGCGGATCTCGGATGAGTCATCGGTTCATCTGGCCATCCTGATGACGCACCACGCCGCCGTCTTACACGACCTGGGCCACTTCCGGTCCGCCAGGAAGTCGGCACTGCCTGCCTACACCATCCTTCAATCTCAGCTGGGAATCTCGCACCATCACACCATCGCAGCGGTGCAAGTGCTGGTCGATCTCCACAAAGACTGGCATCTACAGGACCCACAAGCAGGTCACGATCGGTCCGCCGCCCGCTGGCAACTGCAACTGAACTCTGTCGAGCAAAAGTGAGCCGCTGCACTGCTCGTCACTCCTGTCGTGGCTTGAACCTCGCTGCGTCGATGATCGACCACAGATGGATCACCCAGCCAAACAAGCCGACAGTCCCGATCCACACCACCCATGCAAGAAAGTGCATGAGAATCGCCATACCCAGCCGACCCTGAAGCAATTGCCCGAGCCCTGGGATGAAGAAACTGCACAGCGCCGACAGCACATTTCCGCCCGATCCCTGTCCTGACATGGTGGTCTCGCTCCCTTCGCCTCTGAGGATGTGGAAACCCTCGCCCCGGCGGATCATAGAGCATCAGATGCTGTCGGGGTATTTTTTAGGGGATTCAGCTTGTTGCTGCGGCACCTGCCTCGGCGATTCTTTGCCAGGCGGCCACGACGTGAGTCTTTCGGGTCTGGGTGCCGCCGATGCAGACTCGGAGGATGCGTTTTCCCTGCACGGTAGTGACGGTGACTGACATCTGGCCCTCTTCATTGAGCTGCTGCGCCACCCGGTCGGTGGCTTCATTGCCATCGATGTGTGCCATGCAGATCAGATTGACGGT
>JAAZXB010000003.1:0-130465 GCA_014240375.1 Planctomycetota bacterium
GGGTCATCGGGTCATCGGGTCATCGGGTCATCGGGTCATCGGGTCATCGGGTCATCGGGTCATGAAGCAGTGGAGCAGCGATCAACATCGATCAACTTTCGAATGCGAGCACCAGACCGAGCAGGACAGCCACTCCCCATTCCCCTCTGTGGAGACCGGCACTGTTTCTGTGGATCGGTACCCTGGTGCCGTGGCAGTGGCCACTACCGAGTGGATTTCCCGCTCCCATCTTGCTGCTGGTGATGGCCAGCATCGGTTGCTGTCCAGGCCCACGGTCCCTGTTACTTCGTACCTTTCTGCCCCTCACCATCGGACTCTATCTCGGGCCGGGCCCCCCCGCTGTGGAAGCGGACCTCCCCTACGGACCGATCCAGCTGGAGGCGGTGGTCTGCTCGCCGCCACGCCAGGGTCAAGACCATCGGAAGTGGCATGGCCAAAGACGCTGGACCACCGTCCGCCTCGATCAGATCCGTCAGGGTGATCAGCCGATCGTAGGAAAACTGCGGGTCACCCTGCCAGGAGCCGCCCGCCTCGGACGCGGCGATCGGCTACAGCTGTACTTGCGAGCCGGTTCGGGAGGTCGTCGCCAGGTCATCGACGCAGAGCAGTGGAGCATCATCGAAAGAGGAGGCTGGATGTCCCGCGCCGATCACTGGCGTCAGGCGGCAATTGACCGGTTGCTGGCCACCGATGGTTGGTGGGGTTGCGCGCTGCTGCTGGGGGAACGAGGACTGCTCGAATCCGGGACCCGGTGGACGATGCAAAGGACCGGCCTCGGACATCTATTGGCAGTGAGTGGATTGCACATCGGCATCGTGCTGAGTTTGTTTCTGTTCATGGCTCGGCGATTGCGGCCACCCTGGTCTCACATTGTGCGCTGCACCGGCGCCTTGGTGGTGCTGGGTCAGGCGTTCCTCTCCGGAGCGGATCCACCAGCGATTCGAGCCGCCATGACCGGCGCGATGCTCGCCAGCGGCCTGCTGGGAGGACGGATCCCCACTCCTCTTCATGCCCTTTCCTTCTCGATGTTGATCTGGTGTGCGATGGGGTTGGCGCCGCCATCTCCGGCAGCCACCATCTCTTTGTGTGCAGTGGCAGGGATCCACCTGGTCACCACAGGTCGGGATGACTCTCGCTCGCTCCTGGCTGCAGGACTGGGAGCCTTCTTCGGTGCTCATGTGGCGCTGGCATGGTGGAGCCCTGAAATGTCGCCACTGTCCCCGCTCTGGACGCTGGTGATGCTGATTCCCATTTCGATCGGGATCGTCTTCTCGATGGTCCAACTGCTGCTTCTTGAGTTACTTCCGGCAGAACTACTGCGCCACGGCTGGCATGCCATCGGAGCCGTGCTGGAAACGATCCCGCAGTGGGCCGATCGAGCACCATGGAGTCCCTGGATGGCCCCGGTGATCGGAGTGCCCGCCTTGTCGCTGACGATGCTGACACTGCTGATGATCAGTGCCGGGCGACTGCGCTGGGCCCTGGCTGCGGCGCTGGCTGCACTGATCTGCGTGGCGATCCAGAGTTCCCTCCCCGATGAAGGCGCCATCCGTCTGCTCTCGACCGGACGAGGCCAATGCCTGCTGCTCGACTCGCCAGAGGCGACCCTGCTCTACGATGCGGGATCGCTCGACGCTCCCGACGGGGGTGCCGCACGAGTCCGCAAAGCACTGTGGAAAGCCGGTCGTTCACGCGTCGACTGGATCATCATCTCGCACCCCCATCTCGATCACTACTCCGCCGTGCCAGAGTTGATCGCTAGCGGAACCGTGGGAGGTTTGCTGGTCTCGAGCAACTTTTCCCTCTCTGCAGTGGGTCGCGCACTGGAACAGCAGGCTCAACAGCACGGTGTTGCGGTGAAACGCCTCTCGACCGGCGATCGGCTGCGCATCGGTCGATGGTCGATCTGGGTCCTCGCCAGCCCCGATCCACGAGCTCCCGGTCCGGCCATCTCGACCAACGATCGCTCGATGGTGATCGAGGTGAAAGGCCCCGAGGGTTCGCTGTTGCTCCCTGGAGACGCCGAGGCACCCCTGCTGAGCAGCAACTCCCTCTCCGGCCCCATCGATGTCTTGTTACTGCCCCACCACGGTTCACACAGTCTCCCACTGGCGCAGTGGATCGCCCATCTGGCTCCGCGTCAGGTGATCGTGTCACGGCGAGGGCGACTGCCCCGGGAAACTCAACAGGCGCTCGCAGCCGTGGGGATCACATCGGTGGGGAGGGCTCGATCGCCACAGCCTCTACTCGGCGAGATCGGCGACTCCTCGCCAGACCCCTTGCCCGATCGGCAACCGCTGTCAAAGATATCGTTGCAGCCGGCGATCATCTGCCGGCGCAAGGAAGGACCTGCAAGATGCCCGGAGGCCCAGCGGAATCGACAGCCCCAGAAGCCTGGAATCTCTCCTTCATGACGCTGGAGTGGGTCGGAGACATCGACGGTGCTCTACACATCCTCGATCAGACACTTCTTCCCGGAAGCCAGCAGCAGCGCATCCTCGAGCAACCATCCGATGTGATAGAAGCGATCCAGCAATTGGCGGTGCGCGGAGCCCCCGCCATCGGGGTCGCCGCCGCCTACGGCCTGTGCCTCGCCTCACGAGGTTGCGAGCAGATCGAGCAGGTGCGAGAGCGGTGGGACGCCGCCATCGCTCCGATGCGCCAGGCACGCCCCACTGCCGTCAATCTTCACCACATGGTCGACCGGATGAATCGAGTCGCCACCTCGCCCGCAGCTGCTGAGCTGGACGGGGTCAGTCTGAGGGTTCGGTTACTGGAGGAAGCGCGCGCCATCGAAGCGCAAGATCAGCACTTCTGTCGGGCCATCGGCGTAGCCGGAGCGGATCTGATCCCGGAGGGCGCCACCGTCCTGACCCATTGCAATGCCGGAGCACTGGCCACCGCCGGCCAGGGAACAGCGCTGTCAGTTCTGTACCAGGCGTGGCGCAACGGAAAACGGTTCAGGGTACTGGCGGACGAGACCAGACCGTTGCTGCAAGGATCGCGACTGACCGCATGGGAGCTGCAAAAGAGTGGAATCCCCGTCGATGTCATCTGTGACGGTGCTTCCGGTAGTTTCTTTCAGGCCGGAGAGATCGATCTAGTGATCACAGGAGCCGATCGGATCGCCGCCAATGGAGATGCCGCCAACAAGATCGGCACCTATACCATCGCCTCTCTGGCTCGAGCCCACGATGTCCCCTTCTACATCGCCGCTCCTTCTTCGACCTTCGACTTCACCATCGACGGTGGCGAACAGATCCCCATCGAGGAAAGAGACGCAGAAGAGATCTGGAACGTTTCATCGAGGCAGCGGCCAGCAGCACGGATCGGTTATCGCAACCCCGCATTCGACGTTACTCCCGCCTCCCACATCGCAGGCTGGATCACCGAGGCAGGAGTGCTGAAACCACCATTTCTGGAGATCCGATGACCGGCGAGAATCAACCACTACTCGCCTTCGACGGCGATTGTCGCCTCTGCATCGGCAGCATCGAATGGTTACGACGATTGGGACTGCTGGAACAGATCGATACCCGTGCCGCTGCCACCATCACCGGCACCGATGGGGAGATGATCCAGCGACACCGGCGGGCGGGAGAGATCGTCCTGTTGCAAGAAGATCGTCAGCATGCCCTCACCGGAGCCGCCGCCATGCGCTGGTTGATCCAGCGACGCTGGTCGTCGCCGATGACTCGCCTGCTCGACCTGGCTCCCGTCTACTGCTTGATGGTCGTGGGCTACCGCTTCATCGCCTCGTGGCGACGGATCTGGCTACCCCCTGGCCAGGCACCCGATCCAATCCTGCTGGAACCGAACTGGGTTCGCTGGTTCCGGGTTGCGGGATCGATCCTGTTCATCGCCCTCAGCCTCGAACTGGTGAAATATGCCACGATGAATAGCTGGCAAGATACGGCACTGGTCGACCACCTGATCAACTGGGTGGCTTCCTTCACCATCGTCGCCCTGCTCCTTCAATGCGTCGTCTTGAGAGCAGTGGGCTACCGCCGCCTGCTCGATGTGATGGCGGTGCAATCGTGGGCTGTCTTCGTCAGCATGCTGTGGACCGCTCCGGTGCTGTGGTTTCACCTCGAGGTGCAGGAGCTCCCCGATCTTGGCGTGATCGTCTTTTACGTCGTGACCACCGCCCTGTACATGAGAAGTTACCTGCCCTGGCTCGCCATTCACGAGCACATCCCCTTTCATACCCGCGACCTGCTATGGATGGCACTGGTGCTGGCAGTGGGCGTGGCACTGATCGAGTCCTTCTCGGGGATCAATCCCTGATCGGAACATCGAGACGATCGTTCGTAAAGGGGAGTCAGGATCGGCTGGCTACAACGCTTTTTTTCCCGCCTTCACCCCGGATTCGAGCGGGAGTCTCGACGCTGGTACGTGCGCTGTCGATGCGGGAAAGAACCTGACGTCTGGGAGATGGGTGGGATCCGCTGGGGTGCCCTGGGCCAACCCCGTCGACTGGTCCGGTGCCCCTACTGTCATGCTCGCTCCATCCTCAAGTTGCAACGGAGAGCGAGCGGTGACTTCGGCGATCGTAACTAGATCAACTCCCCGAAACCTTGCCACGCAGGGCATCGTCCTTCTGAGCCACCTTGCTCGCCATCGTCGCCTTGTGGTCCTCGAGACGGGCGCGCATTCCGGCATCGGCGGCACCGATGATCTGTGCCGCGAGAATTGCCGCATTGGTCGCACCGGGCTTGCCGATGGCGACAGTGGCCACAGGCACCCCGGGGGGCATCTGAACCGTGGCGAGCAGGGCGTCGAGTCCGTCGAGGGCGCTCGAATCGATGGGAATCCCGATCACCGGCAGCGTGGTGCTGGCAGCCATCACTCCCGCCAGGTGGGCGGCGTGACCCGCCGCAGCGATGATGGCACTGTAGCCCTCGTCTGCAGCGGTGGTGCTCAGTTGATGGGCCACCTCTGGAGTCCGATGGGCGGAACAGACGCGAACCTCTGCCTCGATCTCGAACTTCTGTAACTGGTCGACACATGATTCCATCACGGACCAGTCGCTATCACTTCCCATCACTACCAGTACCTTTGCGCTCATGACTGCTGCTCCTTCCAGTTCTCCCAATCGACTCCGGTCACACGCTGAAATAGTTCCCGGTAACGAGCAGTGGTGCCTTCGATGACAGATTCGGGAAGGTCTGGCGGTGGACCATCTCCGGTCCAACCACAAGAGGCGAGATGATCGCGAACATATTGTTTGTCAAAGGAAGGCGGGCTGATCCCGACTTGATACTGATCGGCAGGCCAGTAGCGGGACGAATCTGCGGTCAGCACCTCATCGGCGAGTACCGGCCCCTCGGCATCGAGTCCGAACTCGAACTTGGTGTCGGCCAGGATCAAACCGCAATCATCTGCGTGAGTTCGTCCATGGCTGAACACCTCGACCGAGAGATCGCGCAAGGTGTTCATCAATTCGTGACCGACCATATCTCCGGCTGTATCGATGGAGATGTTTTCATCGTGGCCCTGGTGATTCTTCGCAGCCGGCGTGAAGATGGGATCGTCGAGGCGATCCGCCTGGCGTAAGCCTTCTTCCAGCGGGATTCCACAGATGGAACCGGTCGCCTGGTAATCTTTCCAGCCACTACCCACAACAAACCCCCGCACCACGCATTCGACCGGGATCATTTGCAGTTTCTTGACCAGCATCGCACGTGGTCCCCATTCACGGGCAGCACTGCGGAACGGTTCAGGGAACTGCATCGGATCGGTCGAGATCATGTGATGCCTGACATGGGAGGGCAATCGATCGAGCCACCACCGAGTCAACTGGGTGAGAATCGCTCCCTTGTCGGGAATTCCCTGTGGAAGCACTACGTCGTAGGCGCTGACTCGATCACTGGTCACCAGTAGCAACTGATCTCCCAGATCAAAAATATCACGAACTTTTCCGCGTAAGATCGGTTCTACACCGTCTACACGGATGTCTCGGACCGCTGTTGAATCCATTGTGAGCCTCTCCAGTCCCCGGCAAGGATACACCTGAGGATCGGCTCTGTCACCGGCGCCAGAAATTTCAGATCAAGAACTCGCGAGATCCATCGGGGCGAACTTTCCAGCGTTGATGGAGCCACAGCCAATCCGCCGGAGTCTCACGGACCATCGTCTCGATCCTGGTCGTAACCGCTCGGGTGACCTCCAGGACATGAGAGCGAACCCCCTCCCCCCAGGGCAAATCAGCGATCTCACAGTGCAACCTGTAGCGTTTTCCCGCCTCCAGGCGGCGAGCCTGGAGGTAGACCACAGGCACCTGATAGCGCCGAGTCAGAACTCCGATGGAAGGGGTCGTTGCGGCAGGACGACCGAGAAAATCGACGAAAAGACCGTCCCGGGTGTTCTGATCGATGAGCAGTGCCAGAGAGGTTCCTCGGCGTAGCGCTTTGCCCATCTCCGGCAGAGCTCCTGCGGGATCGAGAATCGTCGGCACCGTTGCCCCTCTCAACCAGTGCATGGCCCGATCGATATAAGCATTCTTGACCGGTCGCGAGAGCAGTCCCATTCGCCAACCGCGCTGCACCAGCAGGGGCAAGATCACCTCGAAGGGACCCTGATGCCCACTGACCAGCAGGAACGCTTCACCCGCTCGTTGACGCTGATCCAACTGTTCCCAGGGACCGGACCAGACCACCGAATCGATAAAGCGGCGATCCTGCAGCCAGCGCTGGATCTGAATCGCCTCGACTGCTGAAACCGCCACTCGACGCCACGATTCGAGTCCGACCGAATGAATCTTCTTCTCGGACCAGGTGGCTCCAAAGGCGTGACGGAGATTGCTCAGCGTCACCGCTCTCCTACGTCGCGCAAGGAACCATGCGGGAACAGCCAACCCCCTGGCCAATCGACAGGCCAGCGCTGCCGGCAGCCACGCCAGC
Organism: Planctomycetota bacterium; assembly: GCA_014240375.1. Classification (GTDB taxonomy): domain Bacteria; phylum Planctomycetota; class UBA8108; order UBA1146; family UBA1146; genus QNYK01. Next base: position 6,903 of record JAAZXB010000003.1, read on the forward strand.
GGCAACACCACCAGTAACGATGCCATCGCCGTCAGCCATGCCATCCAGCCACGCCGCTGGCGCGGACCCGACCGGTCCGGTTGACTACGAGGTCGCTCTTGCTGAGTTGTGACCACCGTTGGACTACCCCTTCACCACTCACCATCAATTTCGACCATCAGAGTCACCGGAGAGCGATCGAAGGATCCGATTGTTTTCCGGTAGGCTCCTGCACTGCTGGGCCTTATTCTCCCCCTCCTCGCCCGAAAGGAAAGTTCATCATGGCCTATTCTCTGCTCCTTTTCATCGTTCTGGGAGCGAGCCCGCCAGATTCTCCGGCGAAAGTCAACGATCGCCTGGAGTTGACCGATGGCAGCGTGATCATCGGTACCCTTCGCCAACTGGAGAAGGGGGTCTACACCATCGATGTGGAAGCGGTGGGATCGATCCAGATCCCAGCGGCGCGGGTCACCGCCGCCGAGGTCTCCGGGGATCCGACTCTGCTCACCGATGCAGGTGAAACCCTCAGCGGCCCCTTACAACTCACCGAAGAAACCTGGCTGGTGAGCAACGCTCTCGGTGAGAGAACCATCTCCAATGCCCACGTGGTGGCCATCAATCCGACTCCCCTGACCCCACCCACTTCGACCCAGAAGGCCACCATCACCCTCAACGGAACTCGAACCTCTGGCAACACCAGCACCACATCCGCTTCGATGAACATGGACTACACTTTTCGCTACCTCACCCACAGATTCAATTCCAAGCTTCACTGGGCCTACGGTGAAGATGAAGAAGTGATCAGCAAGAGAACCACCGGAGCGGAACTCAAGTATGACTTCTTTCCTCGCGACAGTTGGTATTTCTACACCAACTTCTCCGCCAGAAATGACCGATTTGCCGATCTTTCCCTGAGAACCACTGCAGGAATTGGCGCCGGAATCCAGCTGCTGGATTCCGATGAAATCAGCTGGTCGCAGGAATCGGGGATCTCGGCACTCAACGAGGATTTCATCTCCGCCCTCGATGAAGCGACCAATACCCTTCGCGTGGCCGGAGATATCAAGTGGAGCATCGGTGAGGGAATGATGGAGGCATTCCACGACCACACCCTGTTCATCTCGCTAGACGACCCCTCCAATATTCTCGCAGAGGGCCGCCTCGGTCTTCGAACTCAAATCATCGGTGGCCTCTCCCTCAACACCCAGATCAACATCCGACATGACAGTGAACCGCCGGTCGGCGTCGAACAGGACGATATCGAGATGTTGTTGGGACTGGGCTACAGCACCAGTTTTTGACCGAATCGGCTGACCATCATGACTTGTGGCCGTGAATCGGGCCTGCCATCATCGAGCCTCGAGAGTTTGACCACCTCCATCGTCCAGGAAACGGAGACTCCAGATGAGTTCGCGCTCTGCCCAACCAGATTCACAACTGAACCCGGTGGAGGACCCACCACTTCATCTGGCGGACCAGCAACTCGCCGAGATCCAGCGCCTGTCCCAGATGTTTGCAGATTTGCCGGTCGAAGCACTGGTCAAGGAAGACCTGCTCAGGATCGGAGTTTCCTTCACTCGTGAATCACTTCGCCACTGCGCGAATTTCAAGAGCAAGTCTTACTTCATCTTCAGTTTCGACATGGTTCCCATCGAATCGATGGACCAGCAGGAAAATCTCCGAGCTCCGGAAGAGATCCAGTTGGTGGGCGGACCCTGGAATTTCAATCGAACCACGGTCTCTGTCCGGGTCAATCCTCACTCTCCCTGGCGCATCGATCTGGCCGGAGATTCCCTCAATCTGTACTGCGGTAAGGAAGAGATCTCCACCGTCGAGTTGCAGAAGATTCCCGATTACTACCAGCGAAATTTGGAATCCGGACAACCGGTTCACGAAGTGGCTCCCACCATCGAGTGGGGCTACCTGGTGTACCTGACCGCCTATCGAAAGTGCCAGTACTTCGGCTTCAAGGAAGAGTGCCGTTTCTGCGACATCAATGAAAACTATCGGCAGCAGGTCGCAGCAGGTCGGCCCTATCGTACCGTCAAGCCGATGGACGAAATGCTCGAGGCACTCTCCATCATCGATGAACTCGATGATGGTACACGTGCCTACACCTTGACGGGTGGATCGATCATCAGGAAGTTGCGAGGACAGGGAGAAGCCGAGTTCTATGCCGCCTACGCCAGGGCCATCGAGGAGCGATTCCCCGGCCGCTGGATACCGAAGGCGGTGACCCAGGCGCTTCCAGTTGCAGAGCAACAGATCCTCAAGGATGCGGGGATCCAGATCTATCACCCCAACTACGAGATCTGGGATGAGCGCCTGTTTCCCTTGCTGTGCCCCGGCAAGGAAACCTATGTAGGTAGATCAGAATGGCACCAACGCATCATCGATGCCGTCGATGTTTTTGGTGCCGCCAATGTCATCCCGAATTTCGTGGCGGGGATCGAGATGTCTCGGCCCCACGGCTACACCGACCCGGAAGCTGCGGTCGAATCGACCAGAGAAGGTCTGGACTTCTTCATGAGTCAGGGAGTGTGTCCGAGATTCACCGTCTGGTGCCCCGAACCTCTCTCGCCTCTGGTCAAGGATCAGGCTGCTGCTGGAGAATCCCAGCCCCCCGCTCCCCTCGAATATCATGCTCGATTACTGGTCGCCTGGAGGGACACTCACCAGAAGCACCAGTTACCGGTTCCTCCGGGATACGGTCCTGCTGGATCGGGACAGGCGATCTTCAGTGTTTCCAGTTTCATGGATGTGATCCGGGTCCCTCAATAGCCGTCTGCGATGATCATCCGGAAGGGTGCACCGCTCGCGCCATCGGCACTTCACAGGCACGGACGAAGACTGGGATAACCGGTCTCCTGATCGAATCCCAGCTGGAACTTTCCGTCGAGAAAGCCGACCACCTTGGTCCCGAACATCTCTCCGCGCCATCCCCTCAGCAGGGAGTGCTCTGCTTCGACGACGTTGCCGGCAGAATGAGCACGAACCAGATTTTCCACATCATCCCCTCGAGCGACCAGTGGAGGTGCGATTCGTTGGGCCCGGCAGAGCGCTCGCAGTGCAGCGGTGGAGAGTTCCAGAGCCGCTTCTTCTTGTGGCTCTAACCTTCGGCTCTTGTGAAGAATCGGCAGATCCTCCTCTGCGATCCCACGTCCTCGCTGAACCGACTCCAGCAATGCACCGGAATGACGTCGAAGATCTCGTGGGTCCAGCCCGCGGATCTTCTGCAGTCCTTCCACATCTCGAGGAGCACGACGAGCCACCTCGACGAGGATCTCATCTGGCAAAATTCGACGACGGGGTCGATCCTTGGTCTGCGCTTCCTTTTCTCGCCAGGCATATAGATCCATCAAGATCGCCATTCCGCGTTCCTTCAATGAACCCGCACGCTTGACCTTTCGAATGCTGGTCTCGATCAAGGGATGATAGGTGGAATCGAGGTCGTACTTCTTCATCTCCTCGAGTGCCCAGGAGATTCTTCCCTCCGACTCCAGTTGCTCGGTCAGACGATCGTGAATCGGCAGCAGGTGCCGGACATCGTCGATGGCGTAGATCTCCTGCTCCCGGGTCAGCGGACGTCGCAGCCAATCGGTCCACGATTCGCCCTTCTCCACCACCACCCCGAGAAGTTGCCCACAGGTCGCGGCATAGGATGGTTGAAGTCCGAGTCCGAGGAATGCGGAAGCAATTTGAGTGTCAAAGATCGCTCGCGGAGGTCGATCACTGAGTTGCTCGAGTATCTCCAGGTCCTGCGATCCTGCATGAACCACCTTGATCACCGATGGATCGGAGATGGTCTCGATCAACGGAGTCAGATCCACTTCACCGAGGGGGTCAATCAGGGCGAGGTCGGTTCCCACCGCGATCTGGATCAGTGCCAGTTGCGGGTAATAGGTCCGCTCCCGGATGAATTCGAGATCGATTCCATATCGACCATCGGCAGTCGCTCTCTGCATCCATTGCTCGAGTTCATCCGATTGCTCTAAATACACCCTGAATACTCCTAATTACCGTCGTCATCGGCAAAGGCACGATGAATCAGATGATCTTGTTCTGCCTCGTGAACCGCCTTCGATCCACTGGCTGGGCTGGCACTCCAGGCCCTGCCGATGAATCTTACCCTACGTCCACCGCCGAGGAATCCCCCGTCACGATCCCTCAAATAGGACCAGGCGCCCATGTTTCTCGGCTCGTCTTGAATCCATCTGACATCGCAACTTGTCGGCAGTTGAGCCAGGACCGCCTGGATTTCAGCGCGAGGGAATGGATACAACTGTTCAAGGCGAAGGATCAAGACATCATCTACAGAGCGCTTCTCTCGCTCCGCCAGAAGATCATAGAGGACTCTCCCTGAAGCGACCAAAAGCTTGGTGACGTGATTTCCAGGAACACCATCGATGATCACTTCCTGAAACTTATCAGCAGTAAAACTGGACGGAGCACTTCTCGCTGCAGGAAGGCGAAGCAAACTCTTGGGAGTCAAGACCACCAGTGGTTTCCGCTTCGCCTCATGCATCTGACGCCGCAAGGTGTGGAAGTATTGCGACGGGGTACTGGGTTGCACCACCCGCATGTTTCCTTCGGCACAAAGTTGCAAGAATCTTTCCAGACGAGAACTGGAGTGCTCGGGGCCTTGCCCCTCGTAGCCGTGTGGAAGCAACATCGTCAGACCAGAACTCTGGTTCCACTTCTCCTCGGAACTGGAGATGAACTGATCGATGATGACCTGGGCACCATTGGAGAAATCCCCGAATTGCGCCTCCCAGATGGTCAGTGCTGAACTTCTCAGGAGGCTATATCCGAACTCGAAACCGAGGACTCCGAACTCCGACAAGAGACTGTCGAATACCTGGTAACTCCCCTCCGAATCGGGAAGGTGCTGGAGCGGCACGTGAAGGGTGCCGCGATTGACATCTCTCAAGACGCTGTGGCGTTGACTGAAGGTCCCTCGGCCACAATCTTCTCCGGAGAGTCGAACTGCAGTGCCCTCTCGTACCAACGACCCAAAAGCACACAGTTCCGCAAGGCCCCAATCGATGGCGCCTTCGCGAGCCAGGCCCAATCTACGCTCGAACTGCTTCTGCAACTTCGGGTGCAAGTTGAACTGATCGGGAGTTCGAGTCACCTCCGCCAGCAACAGATCCAGTTCAGGAATTGGAATCGACGTATCCACTGAAGGAACCGCGATGCCTTCCGTTTCCTCGAGATCAGGACGTACCTGTGCGGCACTTCTCTCGGTCAAACTCGCTTTGACCTTCTGAAGTGATCCATCGAGGATCGATTGAAACTCACCGAGCATCTGTTCCGCCGTCTCGATATCGATCTCTCCTCTGGCCAGCAGACGCTCGGTCGTGAGTTTTCTGACCGAGCGATGCTTCTCGATGCTGCGAGTGATCAGCGGTTGAGTGAATGCGGGTTCGTCGCCCTCATTGTGCCCCCAGCGTCGATAACCGATCAGATCGATGAATACGTCCTTGCCAAATCGATCCCGATACTCGAATGCCAGACGGATCATCCGAACCGCCATCTGCGGATGATCCGCATTGACATGGAAGACCGGTGCTTCGACCGACTTTGCGACATCTGTACAGTATCGAGAGGATCTCCCGAACTCGGGCGATGTGGTGAATCCAATCTGATTATTGATGACCACATGAATGGTCCCGTGAGTGCCATACCCCGGCAACTGCGACATGTTGAGAGTCTCGTAGATCACCCCTTGTCCGGCCAGTGCCGCATCTCCATGGATCAACAAGGGAACCACCGAAGCGGAGCCTTCACGATCATCCTGCAGCGCTCGGACCATCCCCTCGACCACAGGACAAACCGACTCGAGGTGACTGGGGTTGGAAGCCAACGTCACGTTGACCGAATTCCCGTTACGGCCGCGATGAATTCCCTGCGCTCCGAGGTGATACTTCACATCCCCTGAGCCTTCTGGATTCTCCATGTCAAAATCTTCAAACTCCTCGAACACCTGCTCGAGCGGTTTCCCGAGTATGTTCACCAGGACATTGAGTCGACCTCGGTGAGCCATGCCGATGATCACATCCTCGACGCCACCGGCAGAACACTCCTCGAGGAGAGCGTCCAGCGCTGGAATCAGCGATTCACTTCCCTCGAGACTGAACCTCTTGTGCCCCACATAACTGGTGTGAAGAAATTTCTCGAAGGCTTCCGCTTCATTGAGCTTTCGAAGGATGTGCAACTTATCGTCAAGTTCCAGAGGCGCTTCATTTTCGGTAACCTCCATCTTCTGCAGAAGCCAATCGCGTTCGACCGCATCGGAGATGTGAGAAACTTCTGCGCCGACATATCGGGTGTAGGTTCGCCGTAAAATATCGAGAATTTCTCGCAGTTTCCTCGGACGTTCCTGTCCTCCGACTCCGCCACAGGTGAAGGAACGATCGAGGTCCCAGATGCTCAGGCCATAACTGGACAATTCCAGCTCAGGGTCTGGAGTCGGGCTATTTCCGAGGGGATCCAGATGTGCCATTCGGTGGCCACGAGAGCGATATGCGTCCACCAGTTGAAGAACCTTCGCCTGGCGATACTCCGGTGAATTGCCGTCCACCTCCGCGACCTCTTCGCTCGATTCTTGCGACCATCGATACGGTTCGTGAGGGACATCGAGTTGTTCAAAGATCTGATCGTAGAATCGATCTTTTCCCAGCAACAGGTTCTCGACGGTGGCCAGGAATTCCCCGGATAGGGCCCCCTGGATGACCCTGTGATCATAACTACTGGTCAAGGTCATCACCTTCGACAGGCCGAGGCGACTGACGGTATCCTCGGCCATTCCTGCACAGGAAGGCGGGAAGTCAATCGCACCAATTCCAAAGATGGCGCCCTGCCCCGACATCAGTCGAGGTACCGACATGCTGGTCCCGAGCATTCCAGGGTTGGTGATGGAAACAGATGTACCCTCGAAGTCTGCAAGAGTCAGTTTTCCTCGACGCGCACGGCCCACGACATCATTGAAGGCCGCCTGGAACTCACGGAAGTCGAGTGGACCGCTATCCCGAAGATTGGGTACTACCAGCGATCGGACACCCCTGCGCTCCACATCCACAGCAATCCCAAGCCGGGTCATCGTCCTGGCGATCCGCTGCGGTTCACCGTCCACCCGCTGGAATCCATGATTCATCTCCGGATGAACTCTCAGAGCCTTGACCAGTGCCCATGCAATGAGATGTGTGAATGACACCTTACTGCGCGCCCAGGCCACCTGGTGTTCGTTGATGATTTTTCGATTCTCCTCGAGAAGTCGCACCGGAATGGTACGAACCGTGGTCGCCGTCGGGACCTCGAGGCTCTGCTCCATGTTCTCGACGATCCGCCCAGCGATCCCCTGGAGAGGGATCGTTGGATCGACCTCTGCATCATCCGACTCCTCGACCTTCAAAGTCTCGCGGGTCACGATCGAGGGCGTGACTGCCAAATCCTCGGTGGAAGGTGAATCGCTCGCAATCCTGCAACCAGGATCGGGATCGACCTGTGGTTCTGGTGAAGAACTCGGCTCCAACTCGATGGTATGGATAACATCTGGTTGCGGCTGGTAGCCGACGAAGAAATCTCTCCAGGCCACATTGACACTGTCAGGATCTTTCTTGAATTGCTCGAAGAGAGCGTCGACATACCCTGAATTTGATCCGAAGCGGTCCAATGGGACCTCCCACGAGAACAGAGGACCGGCGATGATCGAGCCGGCTGCGGCGGCCCGCCTTGCGAGCCTACGAGACGATGCTAGGCCTCAAGATTGTTCGGTCAAGGAGACCTGCGCCATGGGCACTGGATTCGCCCTCAAAAGTACCCAGAACTCTCCTAGGGAGCCCCGTTCTGTTCAGAATCTCCGGTACGCATCGTCTCTGCCAACTTTTTCAGTCGGGCGATCGCCCGGCTGTGTCGCCGGCGTGTCGTGTCGACATTGATGCTGAGGCGCCTGGCCACCTCCTCGTATCCCATGTTTTCCTCATCGATCCAACGCAGTAGATCTCGATCATCATCACCGAGCATATCGAGACAGTTTTGAAGCAAGTTCAACGCGTCCTGCCGATGGAGTCCTGCAGAGGGAGAGGAGATCGAAGCCGCCAGGTTTCCCAGGGGATCGAGAGATTGGCTGGCTCCCGCCGCCATCGCCCGGCGCTTTTCGCGCCGCGGATCTCTCTTCTGAGCCAGTTCCTTCTCGATCAATCGATTGAGATTATTAAAGGTGACGGTCTTGAGCCAGGCCCGAAAAGCGGGAAGGCCACGATCCTCGAACCCGCTGCGCAACTGGTACACATCGAGTGCCGCTTGCTGCAACACATCACTCGGATCGATTCTGCGTCGCAGGTCCACTCCTAATCGGTCCTCAACTCGACGCCTCAATTTCGGAAGTTCCTCTTGCAGCAGCCGCTCGAAGGCCGCCTCATCTCCATCGGCAAATTGCTGGAGCCATTCGACTGAACTGACGTCGGTGATCTCTGACGCTGCAGGATCCGACTTTCCCGCTTCCGGATCCGGATCTTCAGCGCCATCTGTGTCGGGTGGATCTTGGGCTGTCATGAGCACCTCCGTTACGGCATGATATCGCAGTCTAGAGCAAATTTCACACTCTCCTCCGGGAGAGTCGCACAAGACCCTCGGGAGCAGCCAATTGTCCGAAGACAGTGAATCTGACCCAGAACCGGAAATTTCTCCCCTTTCCCCGGCGGAGATTCTCTTCGCAAGATTGCTCGGTGGTGGCCAATCGATCGTGGAAGCGGTCGAGCAAGCCTCGAGAGATCACCCCGACATGGCGGGCGAACTGCAGTGCCATCTGCAAGAGTTCCAACGGCGAAGAAACGACAGGTTGGCTCGAGCGAAACAGCTTTCCACTCCAAACTCCGATGCTCTGGCAGAAAGACTACTCGATCGATACAGCGAAGACCTCGATCTCAGTAATCCGCTCGATAGCGGAGAATCGGAACCGCTGATTCCCAATCTGGACGGGCGCTACGATTACCTCGAAGAAATCGCTCGCGGAGGTATGGGCGCGATCTTGAAGATTTCGGATCCGGTCCTGCAACGTGAACTGGCGATGAAGGTGGTACTGGGGGACAAGGCGGGCGACGCGCCTCCTCAGCGCCTCCGTAGATTTCTTCGTGAAGCTCGAGTGACGGCTCAGCTCTCGCACCCGGGCGTGGTTCCAGTACACGAACTCAACAGCGACGCCGATGGCAGATTTTACTTCACCATGGATCGAGTGATTGGAAAGGAGTTGAGAGACTTCATCCGATACGCTCGAGATGGCACCTCAGGCTGGGACCGCAATCGTTTGCTGGAAGTTCTGCTGAAGGTTTGCGATACCCTCGAATATGCCCACTCTCGCGGAATCGTTCATCGCGATGTCAAACCGGCCAATATCATGGTGGGTCAATTTGGTGAGGTCTATCTGATGGACTGGGGCCTGGCGAGGATCCTATCCGACATCGAAGATGAGCCACTCGAGGATGTCATCTCCGATTCTCTCGCATCCACTCAGGAGGGATCGACCGTCATCACCAGAGATGGATCCGTGGTGGGTACCCCTTCCTACATGTCTCCAGAACAGGCCTGTCCCGAACAGGGATCGATCGGACCCTGGACCGATGTCTACTCGATCGGAGCGTTGCTCTACGAGATCCTCTCGGGATCTCCCCCCTACCGCACCGGGGATATCCCCCTGCCCGGTCACAAGATACTGAGGCTGTTGCAAAAGGGGCCACCGGTAGATATCCAGGAGAGGTCTCCCGACACCCCCGATGATCTGGCCCACATCTGTCGACAGGCGATGCAGCGCAAGGAATCGGATCGCCCCACCAGTGCGGGTCAGATCTCTACCCTGCTACGCGATGTGCTGAGTGCTCGAGCCTCTGCCGCGGAAAAGGCCCAGAAGGCACAGGAACTGGCGATGAGATCGAGAGAGATGACGCAATTCTTGACCGGCCTGTTCTTACATGAAGCAGGGGATAACCCCTCTCTTCATCGCATCAGCGCTCATTCCCTGCTCGACCGGGGTGCACAAGATCTTCTCTCGGGAATGGATGAGCAACCACAAACCCGAGCATCACTGCTCGGATCTCTCGCCTCGATCCTGCTCGAGACTGGTGCCGCAGATCGAGCGACGGAATTATTACAGGCCGAGACGCAACTGCGCGATGACCACCCCCACTGGCCCGCCAAAGAACGGATCGAAGCCTATCGAAAACTGGCCAGGGCACACCAGCGGTTACGGCGTCTTTCCGACGCTGAGGATGCACTCCAGAAGGCACTCGAATTGGTCCCGCCCGATTCACCCCCTGAAGACTCCCGCGAAATCAGACATGAACTGGCGGAGTTTCTCAATATAAGGGGAGATTATCCGCAGGCGGAAGAGATCAGCCGCGATCTACTGGTCAGTGCTGCCGCAGATCCGAAGATCGAGCAGGTCCAATACAATCTCACACTGGCCCAATCGATCTCGTTGCAAGGCTACCCCGAAGAAGCTCGAGAAATTCTCAACAATATCATCGCGGTGGTCGAAGAAGAGGATCCAGCGCTGCTGGCAACAGTGTTGCTCCACCGCGCTGGAACCGTGCTGCAACTACCTGCCGAGGAAACCAGCCGACAAGATCTCGAAACGGCGCTCGCAGACCTGTCCCGTTCAGTCGATTTGCAGATCGAACTGAGGGGCGATCGGTCAGACCTCACTTCACGACACAGGCGAGCTCTCGCCTGCTGCCAGCAACGCTGCGGCGATCTGGTGGCGGCGGAGCAGACTGCCCGAAGCGCCCTGATGGCGATCCGACAGTTACACGTGATCCACCACCCACTCTGCGCCCGTTCCTATGCACGGCTCGCCTCGATTTTGCTCCTCTCAGGCCAGACCAAGGAAGCGAACAAACTGATCGAGGAAGCGAGTTTGACCAGCGGCAGCGGAGAACTCTCCGTTGAATATCAATTCAGTTCGATGGAAGCGAGACTCCGCATCGACGCGCTGGCGGGACGCAAAGACGAAGTGCTACAACTGCTGGAAGAACTGGACCAACGCGGGGACGAACGACCCCCTGCACGCCAGAAGCGTCGTAGGGATCTCGATCAAATCTGCTCGGAGAGCGGCGTCGAATCGAATTACGAGGAGTAATCGGTCAACGAAGCCACCGTCTCGGCGTCCAGTTTCTCAACCAACGCCACCACCAGATCCACGGCATGACGATAATCATCGATATCGATGACACTGGAATGAGTATGGATCGAACGGGCCGGAACGCCGATCACGATCGTCGGCACACCCTGTCCGTGAAGGTGAGTGGTTGAAGCATCGGTCCCACCACTTCGTCGCACGGCGATCTGTAATGGTACTCCCTCGGAAGTGGCGACTTCCTGACAGAGTCGAACCAGTCGTCGATTCGATATCGCAGTCGGATCGAGGAACCGAAGTTGTGGTCCTCCCCCCAGAACTGCCTGGCGAGAGATCATACCCGGCAGATCATCGGCGGGAGTTCCTTCGAGCATGACCCCGACATCAGGGCGGCTGATGAAACTGGCGGTTCTTGCGCCACGACAACCCACCTCCTCCTGGACCGCAGCCACCGCCACCGGCTGGCACGACAGCGAGGAGATTTTTGCCAGTCGCTGAAACGATTCGATCAGGACGCCGACCCCAACACGATCGTCAAATGCCTTGCAACAGTAGCGTCCGGCAGATGCCAGTTCATCGAATTGACCCCGAGGACAGATGGGATCTCCCACCATCACACCCCACTCCTCCACTTCAGCACGATTTCGAGCACCCACATCGATGTACATGTTCTCGAGTTTGACAACCTTCTCCCGTTCAGCGGCCTTGAGAAAATGGGGCGGCTTGCAGCCGATCGAACCGGGAATCTTGCGCCCACCGGTGGCCAGCAAATCCACTCTTTGTGCCAGTAACACGTGGCCCCACCAGCCGCCGAGTGGAACGAAGTGAATTCGTCCCTCGTCGTCGATCGACTGGACGGCAAATCCCACCTCGTCCATGTGAGCATCGAGAATCACTCGAGGACCGGCTCCTGTTCCCTCGACGATGACGCTGCCGTGTGCGTCATGCTGCAACCGACCCAACCCTGCCAGTTCCCGATGGACGATGGCTCGCACCTCGTCCTCGGCTCCTGGTGGAGCAGTGGCCAGACTCAATTCACGCAATAGATCGACGGACTGGTCGCAACTTCGGTCACTCATCTGTGCCTCCAGATCGGGAAGAGGGAAGAGAGTAAGCCAGGATGGCCCGCCCTGCCAAGCGACTTGTCCGGGATCACTCAGGGAAGATCGACCGGAACTTCATCGCCGAGAGTGATCTGTCCCTGATCGATCCGTACCCTGTGGGAAATCACCTCGACCCCGGCAGACACCGCCTGCTGCAGTGCCTGACAGTAGGCTGGATCGATCTCGTGGGCAAATCCGACCCGCTTCGCATCGGTCCGCCCCAGCAGCAGAAAGAGCACCGCTCTGCGGCCAGAGGAGGCCAGACCTGCCAGTACTTCCAGGTGTTTTTTTCCCCGTGCGGTGACCGAATCGGGAAAATCGGCGCGGTCATCAAAGTGTGCAGATTTCATGGTGACATTTTTGACCTCGATGAAGGTATCACCGGTTCGCTCATCCGGATCCTCGATCTCTCCCAGTACCATGTCGAGCCGTGTCCCCTGACCGATCGCAACTTCACGGCGCAAGAATGAAAACTTTCCCAGTCGCGGCACCTGATCCAGCAAGATGCCATCGGCCACGATTGCATTGGGTAACGACGTATCGACCAGTGCCTGATCCCCCTCTCCGACCTCCAGAAGAGTCAGGGTCCACTGGAGCTTACGCTTGGGGTTGTCGACAAACTTCAACCATGCCCGCGGCTGACCATCGATGAGGGTCTTCATGCTTCCCGGATTGGCACAATGGGCCACCACCTCGCCACCGTCGGCAAGGTGGCAATCGGCCAGGAAACGCTTGTAGCGTCGAACCAATCGCCCCTCGATCAACTCCAGTTGCACCATCAAAATCCTCGAGCCAGCCAGATGGGATCGACGAATTTGGTCATGAAATGCTCACCTGGTGCCATTCCTGGCATCTTGGGCCTCCTATTCCCCCGAGCCATGGTGCGATTCGGTTGCTCCGGAGCACCGATTTCGGAGAATCGCTACTGTAAAGATCGGGCGGCAGGTTTGCCACCATGGCACTCCTCGATCCCGATCGCCAGAGCGAGGGAGTCGACCATGAGCCAGGGCGCAGAGCACAGTTCCGGCGCCGATTCAGTCGAGGTGGATCCACAGCTGCTGGCGTTGCTTCGCTGCCCTTGCCCGCAGCACCAGCCGCTGCAACAGCGCCCTGATGGCCTCGCTTGCAGTGGCTGTGAGCGAGTTTTTCCGGTGGTAGACGGCATCCCGGTGATCCTTCCCGAGTCGGAAGATCCATCTGCCGATTGATGTCGATGGAGAGGACCCAAGATTCGGATGGAACATCTTCCGACAGATCCAGACCCTGAAGAGACCTCGGAATGGCTCGAATCGATCGATTCGGTCAGTGAGGCGGCTGGAACCGAGCGTGCCGGTGGGCTGCTCGATGATGTGATCTGGCATGCCCAGGCGCATCATTTGCCGCTGGGTTCCCACGCGATCACTCCCTACCAGAACACGATACCGGTCGAAGCAGAACAGCCCTACCCCGGCGATGAGGAGATGGACCATCGCATCGAGAGCATCGTGCGCTGGAACGCCATGGCGATGGTGGTCCGGGCCAACACCCAGCACGATGGACTGGGCGGCCACATGTCGACCTTTTCCTCCGCCGCCACCCTCTACGAGGTGGGCCAACAGCACTTCTTCCGTGGAATCGATGCTGCCGGAGGAGGGGACCAGATCTTCTTCCAGGGCCACGCCAGCCCGGGAATGTATGCTCGTGCCTATCTCGAAGGGCAGTTGCAAGCCACCCAACTCGACCGCTTTCGGCAAGAGGTGAACGGGGGAGGACTCTCCAGTTACCCCCACCCTCGCCTGATGCCGGAGTTCTGGCAGTTTCCCACCGTTTCGATGGGACTGGGTCCGATCAATGCCATCTATCAGGCTCGATTCAATCGCTACCTCACCGCGCGTTCGATCAAAGACACCAGCGAGCAGCGAGTCTGGGGATTCATCGGAGACGGTGAATGTGATGAGCCCGAGACTCTCGGAGCCCTGCGGATCGCATCGCGCGAGCGACTCGACAATCTCACCTTTGTGATCAACTGCAATCTGCAGCGACTCGATGGACCCGTCAGCGGGAACTCGAAGGTGATCCAGGATCTTGAAGGTGTGTTCCATGGAGCCGGTTGGCGCGTGATCAAGGTGGTCTGGGATCGACTCTGGGATCCACTACTGGCACAGGACACTTCAGGTAGGTTACTGAAGAAGATCGGATCGATCGTCGATGGAGTCTGGCAAAGAGCGGTCGCAGAAGATGGCTCCTGGCTACGCCAGCAATTGAGCGACGGCGATGCTGAAATCAGCACACTGCTCGAGTCGTGGAGCGATTCACAACTTCAACAGTTGGGTCGCGGAGGACATGACCGTCGTAAGGTCGCGGCAGCCTTCGATCTGGCATGTCGTCCCGATGGGCGTCCCACGGTGATCTTGACCAAGACCATCAAGGGACACCACCTGGGCCCACAGGCAGCGGCACGCAACATCAGCCACCAGCTCAAGAAGCTCAAAGGAGATGAGGTTCGAGCGGTTCGTGACCTGCTCGAGATCCCCGTACCGGATGCAGAGGTGGAATCTGCTCCCTACTACCATCCCGGAGCAGATTCAGCAGAAGTGCGATACATGCAGGAGCAAAGAGCAGCACTGGGAGGACCGATCCCACGACGTCGTTCACAAGCAGCGGTACCTTCACTCCCCTCCTCGATGGTATTTGAAAAACTCCATGGAGGCACCGAGGGATCGATGCAAGCCTCGACCACCATGGCCTTCGCTCGGCTCTTTCGAGACCTTCTCAAGGTCGAGGGGATCGGCAGTAGAATCGTGCCGGTGCTGGCAGATGAGGCGCGAACTTTTGGTATGGAAGCGCTATTCAAGCAGGTCGGGATCTACGCTCCCGGTGGACAGAAGTACCAACCGGTCGATCACGCACTACTCTTCTCCTACACCGAGAAAGCGGATGGCCAGATCTTGCAGGAGGGTCTCACCGAGTGTGGCTCACTCGCCACCACCATCGCTGCTGCGACCAGTTACTCGACCCATGGTGAGGTCACATTACCCTTCTACATCTTCTACTCGATGTTCGGGTTCCAGCGAGTTGGAGATCAGATCTGGGCGCTGGGAGATGGGCGAGGACGTGGCTTCCTGCTCGGCGCCACCGCCGGAAGGACCACCCTCAACGGCGAAGGTCTCCAGCATCAGGATGGACACAGCCCGCTGTTTGCCTGCGCCTATCCCTCCTGTGTCACCTACGACCCATCCTTCGCCTATGAGCTGGCGGTGGTGATCGAAGAGGGGATGCGCAGGATGGTGGCAGAAGAGGAGGATGTGTTCTTCTACATCACCCTCTACAACGAAAATCTCGACATGCCAGCGATGCCAGCGGGCTGCAAACAGGGCATTCTCGATGGCCTCTATCTCCTCGATGAGGCTCCCGCCGGCGAGGAGCCGGTGGTGCGACTGCTCGGTAGCGGGCCGATGTTGCCGCTGGCGCGTGCTGCGGCCACTTCCCTGTTCGAACACCATCAAGTTCGTGCCGAGGTGTGGTCCGCCACCTCCTATCCGGAGTTGCGCAAGCAGGCACTCGAAGTCGATCGCTGGAACCTGCTGCACCCGAGTGAAGAAGCGAGAGTTCCTCGGGTCACCGAACTGCTCGGCACCTCCGATGACCCGGTCATCGCGGTGACCGACTACATGAGGGAACTGCCCGACCTGGTGCGTCCCTGGGTCCAGGCTCCCTGGCACAGCCTTGGAACCGATGGATTCGGCAGATCAGACACCCGCGAACAGTTACGACGATTCTTCGAGATCGACCAGGCGGCGATCGAAGTGGCGGCGCTCTCGACGCTGGTTCGCAGCGGCGCGATCGAAGCGAAGCAACTCGAAGCGGCACTTCAAAGACTCGACATCGATCGGGAATCCACCGCTCCCTGGACCCGCTAGATCGCTAGCCCCGCCAGTTCGAACATCGATTCACCCGGCCCCGACACCAGCGGAGATCGGGTTCGAGGTCGAGATCCAAAAACAGGGTCCGAACGCCAGTTTCTGGCGAACGGACCCCGGGATCAGCGCTTCAACTCGAGACGAAGAAACCGATCAGTATCGGTAGTGGTTCGCCTTGTAAGGGCCTTCCTTCGGAATTCCAAGGTAGTTCGACTGCACATCCGACAACTCGGTCAATCGCACACCCAGTTTATCCAGGTGAAGACGCGCCACCTTTTCATCGAGGGTCTTCGGCAACACGTACACGCGGTTCTGGTACTTCTCCCCGAACAGGAACAACTCGATCTGTGCCATCACCTGATTGGTGAAGGAGGCACTCATGACGAAGGACGGATGGCCCGTCGCACAACCGAGATTCATCAAGCGACCTTCCGCCAGCACGATGATCGAGTGACCATCGGGAAAGTTCCACAGATCGACCTGATTCTGGTGCTCCTCCGGGTTCTTCAGATTTTCACAGACGACTCCGTCAACTGCGGCCAAACCTGCCATGTCGATCTCGTTATCGAAGTGACCGATATTCGAGACGATGGCGTTATTCTTCATTCGCTTCATATGATCGACACAGATGATGTCTCGATTCCCGGTGGTGGTGACAAAGATATCGCCATCCTCCACCACGTCATCGAGGTGAACCACCTGGTAACCATCCATCGCGGCTTGTAGAGCACAGATCGGATCGATCTCGGTGATCACGACCCGAGCTCCCTGTCCCTTGAGCGCCTGGGCACATCCCTTCCCGACGTCGCCAAAGCCGAGCACTACACAGGTCTTTCCACTGAGCATCACGTCAGTGGCGCGGCACAGGCCGTCGACCAGTGAATGGCGACAACCATAGAGGTTGTCGAACTTGCTCTTGGTCACGGAATCATTGACGTTCATCGCAGGGAACAACAGAGTCCCCGCCTCTTCCAGCTGGTAAAGACGGTGAACCCCGGTAGTGGTCTCCTCGGTCACTCCCTGGATGCTCTCGGCGATGGTTGTCCATTTTCCCGGTGCTTCGATGAGACTGTCCTTCATCATCTCGAGGACATACTTCCATTCTTCAGGATCGCTCTCGTCCAGCTCGGGAACTCGACCGGCCTGTTCGAACTCACGTCCCTTGAGCACCAGCATCGTCGCATCACCACCATCATCGAGAATCATGTTCGGCGGACCATCGGGCCAGGTCATCGCCGACACCGTGCACTCCCAGTACTCCTGAAGAGACTCTCCCATCCAGGCAAACACCGGAACTCCCCTGGGCTCCTCGATGGTGCCCTCTGGACCGACCACCGCCGCTGCTGCGGCATGATCCTGTGTCGAGAAGATGTTGCACGAAGCCCAGCGAACTTCGGCACCGAGATCTACCAGAGTCTCGATGAGTACGGCAGTCTGGATGGTCATGTGGAGAGAACCCGAGATGCGTGCACCGGCAAGGGGCCGCTTCCCCTTGTACTCCTGACGAAGACTCATCAGACCGGGCATCTCCTCCTCGGCGAGACGGATCTCTTGACGACCAAATTTGGCAAGTCCTAGATCCTTGACGCGATAATCGATCCCCTGACGGGTCTCCTGGGTCGGCATGCTGGCCCCTTTCCTGATGTTCGGTGTCATCGCATGTCCCCGAGTGCGCTACAGGCAGCGGGAACCGATCGATCCACAAGTGGATCACGACGGAGTCGTAATCGAGTCACCAAGCAGATCATGTTCGGATGGTAACTGGAGAAAAAGCCATCATCGAGTCACTCTGGAAACATCAAAGCGACTTCTCAGCGACTTCTCAGCGACTTCCGAGCGATACCGATCGGATTACAGCCGCGTTTCAACCCAACTGCGGATCTTTTCGATCTGGACTTGTTGGGATCCTACCGACTCCTCGGGGTCGAAATCGGGTGGAGAATCGGAGAAGAGGGAGCGAATCCCCTGGTAACCGAGCATTCTCAGATCGTAGTTCTTCGATTCCAGGTCCTGGACCATCAGACGCGCTGCCTTCTGCAACCCCAGTTGGAGTGCGGCGCGAATTGCGGTTTCCCGCAGGACCGGATCTCCAGCCGCAGCTTCGGCGATTCCGATCAGTTCATCCCCCGCCTCGGGCAATTGATCCTCGCCAATTTCCCGGGCCCTGCGCCAGGTCTGATACCAACCCGCCATCTCCTCGGGATCAGCGAAACCACTGGGGCGGATCGACTCCTCGCAGCGATCGAGAATTTTGCGCACCCCTCGGCTGTTGACCTTTTCTCGGACCAGAGCCAGATAGGGAACCATGGTGGGACGCCTCCAACTAGGAAGCGATTGCGCCATCTCCTCCAGCATCCGCAGCATCTGTGGATGTGGCCGAAGCCGCAATGTTCGAACCAGACTGGGGAGATGGACCGAGGTTCCGAGGCGCGGGATCAAGACCCATTCGTCGGCGGATGCTGGGTCCGACCGGACACCTCCGGTGTAGATCACCACATCTCGAGGACCACGGGTCAGCAACGCACTGGCACGTTTCAGAATCAGCAGAGCGAATGAGGTATTGAGTCGATCGGACTCGCCGTGATATGACGCCTGACCGTCACTCCAATTGCCCTCATTCTGCTGGCTATCCAGCAGATAATCACTCATCTCCAGATACCAGTCATGCTCACCAAAAGTATGAACTTCTCCGAGATCTCCGACCTTCTCGAGGCTGTACATGCCGTAAAAATTATCGTGCGGGTTCCAGTCCGCCTCGATCCAGGCGACCGAGTCACGAAGCGAATCTCGGACCTTTTGCCGCAGTTCAGCAGTGAGAGCATCCTTACCGTAGCGATGAACGACCAGCATCGACGAGGCCCCAGCACATGTCATGTTCCACGATGCCGATTTCGGGGCCCGGTCTGCGTAATGGAAGCCCCTTTTCCAGGCCGTTTGCATCTCTGGCGCACTGAGAGGCCGCGGTTCTAAATCCGCAACAGCCGTGCCACCCCTAGCCTCTTCTTCTCCAGTTTCACGCTCCGGTTCAAGTATGATAATTGGTGAAACTTCATCTCCTGTGGGCATCTGGACCGAGAGACAGTAGTTGGTCATCCCCAGCCAGCACTCATCTGAAATCTCGATACCTCGCCTGGCAAAGACCCCGACCGCCAGTGAAGCAAACTGAGTCACGGAGGTGTCGGCATCGGTGGCGCTGTGTAGGTAGCGCCAGCCTCCTGTTTGATTCTGTGCACCCAGGATGATCTCGGCTGCAATATCCAGATCTTTGCGATGCTTGCGGGCCAGTTTCAACAACTGGATGTCATTCAGTTGCGGCTGCAGGAGCAGTGCATCTTGTTCCGCCTGTGAGATCGCTGCATCGAGGGCAAAGGTCCAGCAGGAAACATCATAGATGCGACGCTGAGTGGGCATCGCCTTGCTACATGCATCCAGGTGGGAACGGATCACCGGATGGCTGGCATCGATCCCGGCGACGATGAGGGCATAAGCCTCGAGTGCTCTGGCACCTGGGACCGCTTCCGGGCGTGAGGGACTGACACCAGCGGGATCGATCAGCGCCTGGTCGAGGATGAAATCGATTCCCCCCTCGAGACTACGAGTGATCCGTTCATCTCTGTTGAGAGCTTTGTTGGCTTCCCTGTTGACCCGTTGCTTGCGACCACTGGCACGTAAGTTGCCGGACGCACGGAAGGATTCGACCGTGGTAGGACCATCTCCAGCGATGATGCCAAATTCTCCGAGGGGTCCTGTAATACCTTTTTCCGAGTGGATTCTCTTGCCGTCGATGAACAGCAATAACTGGCTTCCCCTGCGCCGGATGCGCACCTGAAACGAATCGCCCTGACTGACATGATCCGCCAGAGGACAGATCTCGACGCGGCGATCCGCTTTGGGATACCCACGGAAGATCAGTTTTGCTCCGTCGCCACCGAGAATCAAACGCCCTTGTCCAAACTGGACGCCCGCGTAATTGGAACCCACCTTGTTCAAGGTCATCTTGACCTCGATGTCAAAGTTGCCCGCTTCCAGGGTATGGTCTGCGATCACCATCTTGTTCTTGCCAGAACCGATGTACTTTCCATCCTGGATCTTCCAGCCGCCATCGATGACCAGCACACCCTGAGGGACACCCTTGCGGATGAATTCCTTGGTACCTCGTGCAGATGACACTTCTGCCGAGGCGGGTGCCAGAGGAGTGATGGACCCCACTCCCTTCGCTTCTGCGAAGGGAAACGACAAGACCACAGCCACCATCAGGAGGGCGATGGCGCGGGTGACGCGTCCTGAGACACGACCCATCGAAACCTCTCTCTCAATATCAAAGTACAATAATGCACCGCGACCATGGCGCCGGTGTGCAGTGATTCTATCAGGATCTTGTCAGCGAGTCAGCAACCCCCTCGATCCAGTGCTGGAGGCCCGGTATCCTCAATTTCTGCAGATCAGCACGGTTATTGACGAAGGGGTATAGATGTCGGAAACGATCGAAAACTTGTTCCAGGAGAGGCGCTCGTTCCCGCCACCAGAAGAGTTCTCGAGGAATGCCAATGCGAGCGCCGAGATCTACCAGAAGGCCGCTGCAGATCCCCAGGGATTCTGGGTCGAGGAAGCCAAGAAATTGCTCTGGAGCCGGCCCTGGGAGCAGGTACTCGACGACAGCAAGGCACCCTTCTACCGCTGGTTTGTTGGCGGCACGCTCAATGTGACCGAGTCGTGCCTCGACCGACATGTCGCGACCAACCCCGATCGAATCGCCTTCCACTGGGAGGGTGAGGCGGGAGATTCCCGCTCCCTCAGCTACCAGGATCTTCTGTCGGAGGTGTGCCGCTGTGCCAACGGTCTCAAGCAGATGGGGGTGGCCAAAGGGGATACCGTCGCCATCTACATGGGAATGGTGCCGGAGATCGTCGTGGCGATGCTCGCTTGTGCCCGCATCGGAGCGGCCCATTCGGTGATCTTTGGTGGATTCAGCGCAGACAGTTTGCGAGATCGGATCGACGACTGTGCCTGCAAAGCAGTGATCACCCAGGACGGCTCCTGGCGTCGCGGAAGCGTCGTCCCTCTCAAAAAGAATGTCGATGACTCGTTGATCGGCCAGAAAACCGTCGACAGCGTGCTGGTCCTGAAGCGTGCCGGCAACGAGGTCGAGTGGCAACAAGACCGAGACCACTGGTGGCACGATGTGGTTCCACAGCAAGCGGACACCTGTGGCGCAGAGGTGATGGATGCCGAAGACTTGCTCTTCATCCTCTACACCTCGGGCAGTACCGGAAAGCCCAAGGGGATCGTACATACCTGCGGCGGTTACCTGACAGGAGTCAGTTCCACCTTCCGCAATGTATTCGACATCAAGAAGGACGATCTGTTCTGGTGCACCGCCGACTGCGGCTGGATCACCGGTCACTCCTATATCGTCTACGGCCCCTTGGCCAATAACGCCACCAGCCTCATCTACGAGGGTACACCGGACCATCCAGATCAGGACCGCTGGTGGAAGTTGATCGAGAAGTACCGGGTCTCGATCCTCTATACCGCTCCCACTGCGATCCGCACCTTCATGAAATGGGGAGAGTCCTTACCGGCGGGATGTGATCTCACGAGCCTGCGCCTGCTCGGATCGGTCGGAGAACCGATCAATCCGGAGGCGTGGATGTGGTATCACGAACACATCGGCCAACAACGCTGCCCCATCGTAGACACCTGGTGGCAGACCGAGACCGGATCCATCATGATCACACCTCTCCCGGGCGTTACCACCACCAAACCCGGCTCAGCCGTTACCGCCTATCCGGGAATCGATGCACGCGTGGTCGATGACGAGGGAACTGAAGTGCAACGAGGACACGGCGGGATTCTCGTCATCGACTCGCCATGGCCATCGATGCTGCGAGGGATCCATGGCGATCCAGACCGGTACCGAGAAGTGTACTGGAGCCGCTACGACGGCACCTACTTCCCGGGGGATGGGTGCAAGGTTGACGAGGACGGTTACATGTGGCTTCTGGGGCGAGTGGATGATGTGATGCTGGTCTCGGGCCATAACATCTCCACCACCGAAGTCGAAAGCGCACTGGTCGATCACCCAGCCGTGGCAGAGGCTGCGGTAGTCGGACGCACGGATGAACGGACGGGCCAGGCGATCGCCGCCTTCGTGGTTCTGCGCTCCTCGGTCGAGGGCCATGATGATCTGATTGGGGAGTTGAGAAATCATGTCGCCACCAAGATCGGACCGATTGCCAAGCCTTCGAGTATCGTCTTCACTCCGGACCTGCCCAAAACTCGTTCGGGCAAGATCATGAGGAGATTGTTGAAGGATATCTCGGAGCAGCGACAACTGGGAGATGTAACGACCCTGGCCAATGCCGATATCGTCGATGCGATCCGCGATGGAACTTCCGGTTCGAGCAGCGAAGATCAATAAGTCCCGAGGCGGTCGAGGCTCAAATAAAAGTCAGCGGTCGCTGTCGCCGGTTTCCGATTCTTCAGCTTCTTCATCCTCTTGTGCGGGCATCTGTGCAAGACCCCAGGATGTCAGGAACGCGAGCCTCGCAACATTTTGCAACTTGACCGGAATCACATCCTCGACATCGTCGGTGGGCTTGTGATAGTCCTCGTGAAAACCACCAAAGAAGAAGGCGGAGGGGATCCCTTTCTTGAGGAAGGGGGCCTGGTCTGATCTCTGGAGCACAGCGTCCATACCGGTTTCATCGATCTCCAGTTCGAGTAACCGAGCCATTTCATAGATGATCTGACCCAGAGGTTCATCGCTGGCACGACGCCCCACCTTGACCACTCGTTTCTGATTACGAGAAATCATATCCATGTTGACCATCCCCGCGATGGAACCGCTATCAAATCCTCCATCGGCAACGAAGGCGGTCGATCCGTGCAAGCCCAGTTCTTCGGCATCGAAGGCCACGAATAGCAAGGTCCGCCGGGTCTTCAAACGATTGAGAGCGTAAGCCTCTGCCACCTCCAGTAACGCTGCAACCCCTGAGGCGTTGTCATCCGCACCATTATGGATCTCACCGCTGCCCCCCCCGCGTGAAAGGCCAGGGGACTTGCCTCGTCCGACATGGTCATAATGGGCTCCCACGACGATGTATTCATCGCGAAGATCCGGATCGGTGCCGGGCATCCGTCCGACGACATTTCGTCCGAGGCTCATGTCCCTGCCATCTCGACGAACTTCCATCACCACATGCGGCCTGCCCATCACGACCGCCCCCTCATCGGAGGATTGGCGTTTCCACGACGACAGCGGTCTTCCTGAGATCTTCCAGATCTTGGCGACTCCAGCCCCGTGAACTCGGATGACCGGCAGCACAAACAAATCCTGGGCATCCGCCGGGGGCCACACCTCGGAAGGACTCGGCCGACAGGGTTCCCCCACCAGTATCAGTCCCATTGCACCTCGGGCCTTGAGATTTTCGCAGTACAACTCAAGATCCTCATCGGAGATCTTCTGCTCGACCGGCAACACGGCGAAGCGACCCAAGGCTGGATCCCGTTCTCGATCTGCCCATGTCTCCAGAGGGTCCAGCATGAACGCACAGATGGCAGCGACATCGACATCGGCAGAGCGTGGGTGGGGAAGAAATTCCTGGCGAAAATTCAGCAAGATTTCGCGTGACGCTATGTCGGAAACCATCAGGCGGATTCGGTTTCCCTTGTCAATCGATCCACGGACCCCATCTCTTCCGGGTATGCTGAAATTGTGAAACCAGCTGCCCGCATCGCCCGCCGGGCTGACACCGATCTCCGCGAACCGCTTGGCGATGTATTCGGCGGAGTCGCTCGCGCCGGTACTTCCAGCCAGGCGACCCTCCCGCAGGTCATCGGCGAGCCAACGCAGATGCTCCATCGCCTCACGTCCGGTGATGGACCGGGCAGCATGTTTGACATCGGGAGCGATTCGAGAATTCTTGTTGCGCCGACTGGAAGGTGCGATCCCCTGTGCCTCAAGAAGCGGAGACAGCGTGACGAACACCAGCAACGTCGAGATGGCGAGGGTCCGTGCCCGAAGCCGATAGCAGCCAGCTCCTTGACGAATCGCAGTTCCTTCAAGAGTCTTATTTGGCAAGAATTTTATCTTTCCCGGTAGACGATCCGACCCTTGGTCAGATCATAAGGGGAGATCTGAAGAGTTACATTGTCACCTGGGTTGATGCGGATGTAGTGCTTGCGCATCTTTCCGCTGATGTGGGCAAGAACGATGTGACCGTTCTCCAGCACACACCGAAACGTGGTATTCGGCAACGCTTCCTTGACGATTGCCGTCACCTCGATCGGTTCCTCCTTCGCCATTGAGTTCCTCTCGCATGTCAGTGCTTAATGGATCGAGGAGATCTTCGAAAACCTCCTCCTGTTGGATGCAGTACCTCGACTGCATTCTCATGAGGCCCGAGTTTAGCCGGGGTCATCGAGAATCGCCACCGGTCCCATCGGGCTGAAGTAGAACCCTGGAGCGATTTCGCTGGGCCTGAACGATCGCCACCGCCAGGGCATCTGCAGCATCCGCTGGCCTGGGAGGCTCAGCCAACCCCAGAATCCGCTGGACCATCGCCTGTACCTGTTCCTTGCTGGCCCTGCCACTGCCGGTGACCCCCAGTTTTACCACTGTTGCCGCCAGTTCCACCACTCTCAACTGTGCCAGGGAACAGGCCAGGATGCACACCGCTCGACCTTCCCCCGCAAGAAGGGCACTACGAGCGTTCTTGCCGTGAAACACCTCTTCCACCGCTGCAATATCTGGCTGATGGAGGGCAATCGCACGCTTCACCTCCTGATGGATCTGAAGCAACCTCTCTGCGTGGGGCAGGTCGGTCGAGGTGCGGAGGGAACCGTATTCGACGAGCGAAAATCCGGGGCCATCCACATCGATCACTCCCCAGCCCATCTTCGCCAATCCTGGATCGATCCCCAGAACTCGCAGAGGTTTTCGATCACTCATCCCTCTTGCCTTTCTCCCGGTAGAAGATCCGGACCGGCACTTCAGGAATATCGAGCAGTTCACGCAATTTGTTCTCCACTGCGCGTTTCAACTGAGGTGTGAAGAAATCGGGTTTATTGACGAACATCGCTATCGTGGGTGGCATCACATCGACCTGGGTCGCGTAGTAGATCTTCGGTTCCTTACCATGTTTCACCCTTGGCCTGGGTCCATTTCGAATCGACTCCACGGCACGATTCAAGACTCCAGTACCCACTCTGGTGACCGCCTGCTTCGCCAGAGATTGGACCAGCGAGATGCATCTCGTGACGTTGCGACCTTCCTTGGCAGTCATGAACAGAACTGGAGCAAATCCGATTCCTGGCAATTTCAATGCGAGGTACTTCTCGTACTCCTCCATCGTGGTCCGGTCCTTGGCGAGGTCCCACTTGTTGACCGCGATGACGCAGGGTCGATGGCGATTCATCACTTCTCGGGCGATTCTCATGTCGAGCTGAGAAACTCCGTGGACCGCATCGATGAGAAAAACCACCACATCGGAGCGACCGATCGCCGCAAGAGTCCGCGCTTGGGCGTAGAATTCGACCGAATCCTTCAGCTTTCCTCGCCGAAGCATCCCTGCGGTATCGATGGCAACGAATGAGATCCCGTCCTTTTCGAATCGAACGTCCACTGCATCCCTGGTGGTGCCAGCGATGTCACTGACGATCACTCGTTCCTCACCGATCAAGGCGTTGATGAATGTCGATTTACCGGCATTGCGACGCCCTACGATGGAAATTTTCAGTGCTGGTTTGGCAGTTTCGGTCTCACCGATCGGGATGTCCGCCACGAATCTCTCGATCAAATCAGATACACCATCGCCATGTTCCGCCGAGATTGGCCGGGGTTCACCGAGACCGAGCGCCCAGAATTCGGAGATGGAATCGACTTCCCGATCGGCCTCGCACTTGTTCACCACCAGGTGACACTTCTTCCCCAGTGGTCGGAGCCGATTGGCGACCTGCTCATCGAGAGAATGAAGTCCAGCCTTACCATCGACCAGCATCAAGATCAGATCCGCACTGGCGATCGCCACATCGATCTGGTGATGGATATCAGCATCGAGTGCCACTTCATCGGTGATTCCGATGCCGCCAGTGTCGATGATCTCGATGTTTCGATCGAGGATTTCCACCTCGACACTGATTCGATCCCGTGTCACTCCGGGACGATCATCGACGATGCTGACACGCCTGCGAGCCAGGCGATTGAGCAGCGTAGACTTCCCTACATTGGGTCTCCCCACGATAGCGATACGGGGCATCATCGGGATCCTCGAAACCAGTGCAGAAGTGTCACGACCGTTTTCCCATCGATAATCTCCCCGCTGGAGAGCAGTGATTCCAACTGTTCACGAGAACAGAAATGTACCTGAACCCACTCATCTTCATCGGTGTCCTGCCCCACAAATTCCAACTCTTCGGCCAGATAGATGTACATCCGCTCATCGCTGAAACCGACCGCTGGCAGGATGTCGAACATGTGCGTGATCTTACCCGCCTGGTACCCGGTTTCTTCACGGACTTCCCGTTTGGCACATTCAATTGGTTTCTCACCCTGGTCAATCAGTCCGGCAGGAATTTCCAGCAAGTTGTGGCCCAGTGCAGAACGGTGCTGCTCGACCAGCACGATACGACCATCGGGTAAGAGTGGCAGGATCACTGCAGCCCCGGGATGACGGATCACATCGCGATTCGCGATGCGCCCGTCGGGCAGTCTTTCCTTCAGTTCATGCATCTGGTATCGAGTACCGGAGTAAGCCAGAGTTTCCTCAACGGCCACGAATCGAGGGTCGATACGACTCCCGCAACCTTTCTGATCGAGTTTTCCCGATGAAAAAGCAGGAAGCCCGGATCCAGATTCTGATGGGTCCATTTGAGCACACCATTTCTCGCTCCGGGTCCGACGAAGGCAAAACCCCATGGTGGAGCCCCTTCAGTCTAGCGAATTGGTCCGGGGAAGTGGAGCGGATCCGCGTTCCTTCCCCCTCAGGGCACTGGTGACATGAAATCGTGCCGCAAGCGCTCCGTCGGGCAGGCGAGCCTCGACCACGTCTTCCAGATCGACCCGGCGATGAGACTTCATTTCACGGCATGCATGCTCCAGTTGATCGGTATCGATGGCAAATCGAAGTTCCACGGATCGGCTTGCCGGTTGGACAAATTCTCCACGGATGGAACGACTCCAGCAGGTACTCGGGATCCCCTGGAGTGCCAAATATCGCCAGTAAAGGATGGGAAAGAACGGATCTGCCGCACTGAAGAGAGCTCCCCCGAATGTGCTCCCCATCAAGTTGCGAGTCAGAATCGTCTTACGAACCCGGACCACAGCAAACTGGAATTCAGAATCGATCTCGGTGATTCGGATGCCCTGAAACAGGAAGGGAGGCCAGAGATTCATCCACCACCGCATGCGGCTGGCGGGGGTCTGTTCATCGATCAACTGGACTCCAGTTCCTGTTCCAATCCTCGAACTCGAAGTGCCACCATCAAGCACGAAATGTCGGACGGGCTCACTCCTGCGATCCGTTGAGCGCAAGCCACGGTATCCGGTTTCAGGCGATTCAGCCAATCTCTCGCTTCATTTCGCAGCCCCGGGATGGTGTCGTAGTTGAGGTCTGCAGGGAGAGACCATTGCTCCTGGCGACGCATCCTCGCGACCTCGCCCTGTTGTCGTTCGATGTAAGATTCATATCGAACGGCGACTCGAACCTGATCACGGAGTCGGTCGTCGAGATCCCAGTTCTCGACGCCGGGGACCGCTTCGATGAGTCCGCTCCAGGTCGCTCCCGGGATTCTCATCATCTCATGCAAGGTGCGAGTGCCATGCCGTTCCCGATGAAGGCGGCTCACCGTTTCTGTGATCTGTTGTTGATCTCTGCGAACTCGATCCGCCTGCTCTTGGCTGATCAACCCCAGTTTCTCGCCCTTTTCCGCCAGCCTCAGATCGGCGTTGTCATGGCGCAGCATCAATCGAAACTCAGCCCTGGAGGTGAACATCCGGTACGGTTCTCGAGGGTCGCAACGAACCAGATCATCTGCCAGTACACCGAGGTACGCTTCATCTCTCCCGAGGATCAGGGGCGGTTGATTCGCCAGGTCGAGTGCCGCGTTGACCCCTGCCAGGAATCCTTGTGCGGCGGCCTCCTCGTAACCACTGGTTCCACAGATCTGGCCCGCCAGGTAGAGGCCGGAGAGCGCCTGACATTCAAAGGTACGGGCGATCTGATGAGGGGGAAAAAAGTCATACTCCACGGCATAGCCGTGGCGCAGAAAGCGTGCCGTTTCCAGTCCTGGAATCCTCGCCACCAACTGTTCCTGCGCCTCGGCCGGCAAACTGGTGGAGATCCCGTTGACGTAGATCGAAGGGGTTTGCAATCCTTCTCGCTCGAGGTGAACCACGTGTCCCTGCCGATCGGGGAACCGAACCACCTTGTCCTCGATGGAGGGACAGTATCGGGGTCCCACACCCTCGATCTGTCCCGAGAAAATCGGACTGCGATGAAGGTACTCCCGGATCACATCGTGGACAGATTCATCGGTGCGAGTGGTATGGCAATTCATCCATTCCCGCTCGAGCAACTGACTCCAGTGACTGAATCCTTGAGGATTCGCATCTGGCTGTTGCACCTCTAACTGGGACCAGTCGATCGATGACCCATCGAGTCTCGGTGGAGTTCCAGTCTTCAGCCTTCCCGTCTCCAGCCCCAGCCCCCCCAGCGCTCCGGTCAATTGCCGGACGGTTCCCTCGCCGATCCGTCCTCCCTCCGACTGGATTTCACCGATATGCATCACCGCTCGCAGAAAGGTACCGTTGGTCAGGATCACCTTGCGAGAGGTTACCGTCGCCCCATCCTCCAGCAGGACTCCTGCCGCCACACCGTCAACGATGTGAATGTCTTCCACCGAACCTTCGACCACTCTCAAGTGCGGCTGGACTGAAATCAGTCGCCGCATCTCTTTCGAATAGAGATCCTTATCGACCTGGGCACGCAACGACTGGACAGCCTCACCCTTGGATGTGTTGAGCATCCTGTAGTGGAGACCGGCAACGTCTGCCACCTGTGCCTGAACCCCTCCGAGAGCATCGATCTCTCGAGTCAACTGCCCCTTGCCGATGCCTCCGATGGCAGGATTACAGGAGAGAGCTCCTATGGTGTCCTCGCTCAAGGTGACGAGAATCGTCTCGCGACCGATCCGTGCCGCCGCAAGCGCCGCTTCGCAGCCGGCGTGCCCACCTCCGACCACGATCACTTCTGCATCTACATCTCTCATGCGGAATTTTCTCTCTGGCAAAACAATCCCTCGAGGCGCTCGAAATAGTTTGGATCCGATTTAGAGACGCAATCGGCGTCCAGCACCCGGGTCCCCTCCACCTTCAAGGCCAGTAGCGAAAACGCCATCGCCATCCGGTGATCGCTCGCTGGATCCAGATCCGCCGCGACCAGATCGACCCCATCACTCCCGACCACCCGCAACAGATCTCCGCGAACCTCTGCGCGGATCCCCATCGCCTTCATGCCACGGCACAGCACCATCAGCCGATCCGTTTCCTTGACCCGAAGATGGGAGACCCCGGAAAAGATCGATTCACCTCGAGCAAATGCTGCCACCACCGCCACCGCGGGAACCAGGTCGGGGGTTCCCTCCATGTTTCGTGAAATCGCCTTCACTGGTGGGCCATGAACCCGAATACTTCGTTCACCGATCTCCACCGGACACCCCATCTCGGAGAGGATCTCGCCGATCACCCGATCCCCTTGCAGCGATCGGGTTCCGACACCTTCGACCGTAACATCGCCGGAAACGAGTGCTGCCGCACAGAGCGGAAATGCCGCGGATGATGCGTCGGCCTCAACTTCGATTCTGCCCGATCGCAACTCCGAAGCGGTCATCACTGTGATCTCTCTCGGTTGAGTTCCCACCTTCACACCGAAGGCGCGCAAGACTGCGGCGGTCAAATCGATGTACGGTCGGGAATAGATGGGCCCCACCAGTCGAAGAATCAACCCTGCGGGAAGGTGCGGAGCAATCAGCATCAGAGCGCTGGAAAATTGACTCGACACTGCCGCCTGCAGAACGACCCGTCCCCCCTCCATCGATCCTCCTCGGATACAAACTGGAGGACCTTCTCCTTCACAATCGATGTCGCAACCCAGATCTCGTAGAGCCTGAACCAGCGGTAAGATCGGACGATGAGAAACCCCATCGATATTAGTTTCCTCGCCACGCAACGCCAGCAGCGCCGTCAGAAATCGCATCGCAGTGCCGTTGGCGCCAACATCGATGCGACCGGCACCTGCAGGGAATCGACCGGCACAACCGACGATCTTCAGTGGCCCCGGTAACTGTCCCGAGATCTCAAACCCCAGATCGATCAATGCTGCGAGATAGATCTCAAGATCATCATTCTTCGGTGCACCGATCACCTGGCTCTCACCGTGGGCCAGCAATGCCAAGAAGATCACCCTTTGAGCCACCGACTTGGATCCGGCCGTACGCACCTGCCCCTGTAGCGAGACGGGATGCTGAACACTCCAGATTCGAGCAGTGGATTCGCAGTTCATTCCAGGATCATACACCCAACACTGACCCACGGCATCGAGACACGCAGGGTTGCACAGCAGTAGATCCCTCCCCATCCTGAGTAGTGTCGACCCGTGGGGTCTAGGAGGAGCCTGAATTGATCAGAATCCAGCTGTTGATCTTCATCTCGTGGTGGTCGTGTTCGTTGGCTTGTGCCCAGATCCAATCCCCTGAAGAGTGGCTCGAGCGTCCTCCCGGCACCGACTTTGAGCTGGCCGATTGGAACACCATCGGCGGCTGGTTCGACCACCTCGGCCAACAGCATCCGGCGGTTTCTACCTCCCAGGTGGGGACCTCCACCGAGGGCAGGCCCTTTCGTCTCTGCGTCATCTCGTCGCCAGAAAACCTGCAACGGCTCCCGTCGATCCAGGCGATGAGCCAGAAAATCGCAGATCCCCGAGGTCTTTCTCCACAGGCGGCGGAAGCGTTGCTCGATCAGGCGGTCCCCATCGTCTTCGTCTCCTGCAACATGCATTCGACGGAGATCGCAGCTGCCGAGATGTCGATGACGCTGGCCTGGGAACTCGCCACCTCTGAAGCCCAACCGTGGGCCAGCGTCCGCGACAAGGTGGTGACCGTCATCATTCCCACCGTCAATCCAGACGGACTCGATCGGGTCGTCAACTGGTACCACAAGATCGTCGACACTCCCTACGAGGGAGCATCGCTACCGGAACTTTACCAGTGGTACGCAGGACACGATAACAATCGTGACTGGTTCGCTCTGTCGCTGGAGGAAACCAAGATCGTCACCCGACTCCTTTACACCCAGTGGTTTCCGACCATCTACTGGGACGTTCACCAGCAGGGCTCACGGAGGGAACGGATGTTCGTTCCCCCCTTCCGCGACCCACTCAATCCAAACCTACACCCCATCACCATCGCCGGAATCGGAGCTCTCGGATCGCGGGCGATGCTCGACCTGACCTCCTGGGGATTCACCGGAATCTCCTCGGGAGTGACCTATGACATGTGGTGGAGCGGCGGCAATCGCAACGTACCGGTGCGACACAACATCATCGGCTTGCTGTCGGAAGCCGCCTCCGCCAACCTTGCGAGTCCGATCTGGATCTCCCCCACGAGCCTCTCGGCCCCCAGTGGCATCGAGACCGGCTATGCCCCATCCAATCGCTTTCCGGCACCATGGCCCGGCGGCTGGTGGCGTGTCGGAGACATCCACCGCTACGAGATCGCCCTGGCCCGATCGCTGCTGGGGAGCGTCGCAAGGGAGCCCAGATCGTGGCTCCAGAACTCCCTCCGAGTGGCGCGTGATGTGATTCGCCGTGGTAGAGACGAGGCCCCACGCGGCTGGTTGATCCCGCGCCAGCAGCGCGACCCCGATGCCCTGCTGCGACTGCTTGAAATCCTCCAAGCCCAGGGGATCGAGGTGATGGAAGCCACCGATGAGTTTCAAGCGGATGGTCGCCCATACCCCAAGGGAACCCTGGTCCTGCACAGGGAGCAACCGTACGGTTCCTTCCTCAAGGATCTCTTCGAAGTACAGCGATATCCGGACGGACCGGCACCGTATGACGTCGCCGGCTGGACCCTTCCCCTGCTGTTTGGAATCCGCCGGGTCGAGGTGCTGGAGAAGATCACCGTGGAAGCAACCGCGGTGGTGGATCAGCAGGCGGTGGTGGCTCGCCACTCGGTGGCCGAGGCGGATCGACTGGTCCAGTGGATCGATAAGAAGTTCGATAAAAGGGTCGTAGTGCAGCAGATCTCGGCCACCGATACTTCTCGGATTCCGGAACTCTTCAAGGCCCGAGAAGCCGGCGCCAGAATCTACAGCCAGAGAGATGGGTCGTGGGGAATCGAGCGGAAGGATCTCGAACCCTCCAGTTCGATGGATGAGTTCAGGGCGCGCGAACTGCCGGGGAGCCGCATCGGAGTCTATGCACCTTGGAGTGCCAGCATGGATGAGGGGTGGCTGCGCTGGGTACTCGACCATTACCAGGTACCGTTTCAGCGCGTCCGAAATGAGCAGATCCGAGCCGGTGCCCTGTCGGAGATCATCGACGTGCTGGTGATCGCCGACATCCGCCAGAGTACCATCGAGAAGGGACGAACCTCCGGAAGTGTGTTTCCGGAACTGGCCGGCGGCCTGTCGCCAGAAGGAGTCATCGCCATCGAGGAGTTTGTTCGTGGCGGCGGACGACTGATCTGCACCGGGAGATCTTCCTCTTTCGCCATCGATCTGTTCGATCTTCCACTCGTCTCGGCTCAGCCGGAGGATTCAGCGGAACAGTTCCAGTGTCCAGGATCGATCGTGCGAACCCTTCCCGTCGGCGATAGCCCCTGGACCGCCGGCTTGCCCGACTCCACTGCCATCTTCTTCTCCCGTTCGCTGGCATGGCGAGATGAGGAAAGGGAGGACGAGGAGACCGCAGTGAGACACTTGCTTCAATTCCCCCACCAGCAGATCCTGCTGTCGGGGTGGGCCAAGAACGAGAAGGTAATGGCGGGTGCAACCGCCTGGGCGACCTCAAAGGTCGGCAAGGGGCGGGTCCACCTGTTCGGCTTCCGACCTCATTACCGATCGTGGAGTCACGGCACCTTTGGCCTGTTACTCCGGGCCATCCTGCTGCCCTGAAATGGAGCCGATTCGCCATGAGTCCACTGGAAAAGTCAGGCGACCATCTGCGATTCCATGCCCTCGATGGACTTCGAGCGATGATGATGTTGCTGGGGCTGGTCCTCCATGCCGCCTGCAACTACCAGGATTCTCCGCCAGATGAAGCCTGGTCCTTCCGGGCTGCAGAAAGCAGTTCATTCTTCACCTTCCTGGTACTCTTCATCCATGCCTGGAGAATGCCCATCTTCATGCTGCTTGCAGGGTTCTTCTCGGCACTGCTGGTCGATCGGCGAGGCCAGCAAAATTTCCTCGGCAATCGGATGTCTCGGCTGGCATTACCTTTGATCCTGTTCCTGCCGGTGATCTTGCCTCTGACCACATCCGGATTCGCCTTCTCAGTGAGCCAGATGCCGGTCGAGGGCCTGGGAAGATTCTTCCAGAAGAGTGGTGGCAGTTGGACCGACCTGTTCCCCCCCATCACGATTCACATGTGGTTCATCTACTACCTTGTCCTCTACTGCTCCCTCGCCTACCTGTGGATCCACGCCTCAACCCTGCTGCTTCCTCAGAAGATTCGCCATCTTCCTCGCAGGTGCATCGAGATCTTCATGCGCTGGCCAGGTGGCACTCTCCTCCTGTCCATCCCACTGATCTGGACCCTGAAAGGAACCGCGGGCTTACTCACCACCGGAATCGAATTCATCCCCGAGTCCAGTTCCTTCTTTAGTTACGGATACCTCTACTTCTGTGGCTGGGCACTGTGGAATCAACGACAACTCCTCGAAGGGCTTCGCAACTGGACATCCACGCTGCTATCGCTGGGATTGACGATAATCCTGTTCCTACCGTGGCTCGAGTTCTTCCTCCATGCGGTCGGGTTGCCAGCGGGAGCACTGATCCAGTCCCTCGAAACACTCGCTGGAGTCGAACAGTTCGAGCCATCTACGATCCAGTGGATCGGCGCGACTCTCTCCGCCCTGATGATGTGGAGCGCCATCTGGGGCTTCACCGGGCTGTTCCAGTTGACCACCGATCGCAACATCCCACTGATTCGATACATCGTCGATGGCTCCTATTGGGTCTACCTGATTCATCTTCCCTTCTGCATCTGGATCCCCGGGCTGCTCTTTGATCTCGACCTGGGTGCTGCGGGTGCAGTGTGGAAGTTCTTCATCACGCTACTGGCAACCACTATCGTCGGGTTCGTCAGTTACGAATGGTTTGTCAGGAACAGCCCCATCGGAGAGATCCTCAACGGCAGAAGATGGCCTCGAGCACTGGGCAGGGCGCTCAGGAATCGTCCGCTTGTCGGAGTCGAGAATCACTCCAGCGGATGACCCCGATTCTGTCATCAGGTGGTAAAATGCACTCACAGTGTCATCGATCCGCTCCAATTCTGGACCATCCCATTCGGAGGCTTCATGCTTGCCATGATCTGTTCCTGCATACTGGCCATCTGTGCTGGTGATGAACCGGCGATTGCGCCGCTGATTCCACAATGGGAGCAACAACGAGGAGTCCCACCGATCCGCTGGACTGGAAATCGTCTCGATGAAGCACGCCAGGAAGCGCAAGATCGAAGGGTTCCCATCCTTCTCTGGGTCATCCGCGATGGCGACTCCGCTTCGCAGTCCTGGGTCGACCAGAGACTGATCGATCCAGATTTCACCTCGGTACTCGAGAGAGAATCGGTACCCGCCATCGTCTGCCTGGCGGCGATCGATGGGAAGCGTCATTCACCAGAACGAGTTCGAGATGACGAGAAGAGTCCACCCCGAACTCGCTGCCCTCTCCTGCGATCATGCGACTGTTCGGGCCACCTCGGCAGTGAGCCACTGCTGAAGGACATCGAGTTACCCCGGTTGTTTCCCGCGGCATTCCTGATTTCCTCTTCTGGAAAAGTCACTGCAATCCCTCCGGAGATCCCCTTCCAGGGAACGGAGGGACTGATTCTGTACCTCTCTGGCCAACAACAAGGGAAACGGTCGACACGATTGAATATGGAATTTCTGAAGATTCGGCTCGAACGCGCGCGAACCTGTTTCGAGTCCAGGGAGATCAAAT
This sequence comes from Planctomycetota bacterium, assembly GCA_014240375.1. GTDB lineage: Bacteria > Planctomycetota > UBA8108 > UBA1146 > UBA1146 > QNYK01. Next base: position 42,234 of record JAAZXB010000003.1, read on the forward strand.
TTGGTCGACTGGAACTGGTACACATCGAAAGCCAGCTCGATCAGTTCGGCCCACAGATCCGATTGGATTGGGAAAAGGCGTGCCAACCATATCTGGCTTACGGCAAGCAGATGTTGCGACAGGCAAAAATGATCGGCAGGACGGATGCCCACCGACGGTTGCTGATGCTCAGGAGGCTGGTACAGGAACTGGAAGGGTTACCTCCTGCCACCACGGCTCAGAACTACATCGACCAGGTTCTCCCCAACTAGAACATTCCCAGTTGCAGACGAGCCCCCTCGGTCATCCGATCCTTGGTCCAGGGAGGATCCCAGACCACGCCCACCTTGCATTGCTCGACCGACTCGATCGCAGCAATCTTGCCTTCCACTTCTCCCGGAAGGGTACCTGCAACCGGGCAAGCCGGAGAGGTCAAGGTCATGTCCACATCGACGATCTGATCCTCGATATCGATGCGGTAGATCAGTCCCAGTTCGTAGATGTTGACGGGAATTTCCGGATCGAAGCAGGACTCGATCGCTTTCACGACCTGATCTTCCAGAGTTCCCTCTTCACCCTGTAAGCCGGCAACACGAGGCTCGCTGTGGGCTGCTTCGTTGCTCTGCGGATCCCGCTCGGCATCGGCGTCACGATTTTCTTGTGATTCCATCATTCTGTACTGACCTCTTCCTCGATCTCGCTCAGTGCCTGGATCAATGTATGCCACGCCAGAGTTGCACACTTGACCCGGGCGGGGTATTGCCGGACTCCACTAAAAACTGCCAACTTTCCCAGACCTTCACCGGCAGGAGCATCTCCCTGGCCCGCGACCATCTGGTGAAAACTGGTAAAGATCTCCCGCACCGCTTCTTCACTTCGTCCCTTCAGAACACCGGTGAGAATCGAAGCCGAAGCAGTGGAAATGGCACAGCCCGAACCTTCAAAGCAAATTTCTTCCAACACTCCATCTGTGGTTCGAAGGACATGAATCTCCACATCATCTCCACACAAGGGGTTATGCCCCTTGGCCGACAGATTGTGCTTTTCCTTCGGACCAAAATTCCTCGGAGACCTGGAATGGTCGAGAATCATCTCCTGATAAAGTTCACGAATGTCATTCAATTGAAGACCTCCTGGACGCTTTCGATGGCTGCCACCAGTGCGTCGATGTCATCCAGTGTGTTGTAGATGGCAAAGGAGGCGCGAATCGTTGCAGCGACTCCGAATCTACTCATCAGGGGCATGGCACAATGGTGGCCCGCTCGAATAGCGACCCCCTGCTGATCCATGATGGTTCCCGCATCGTGAGGGTGAATCCGATCCAGGACGAACGAAACCACCGAGAACCGATTTTCCGGCCGCCCGATGATGGTCAAGCCATCCAGCTGATCGAGCCTGGTGACGGTCTTCTCCAGTAATTGCTGTTCATGGGGCTGGATCGTCTCGAAGCCGACCTCCTGGATGAAATCTAGCGCAGCACCGAGCCCGATGACTCCGGCAATATGTGGAGTTCCTGCCTCGAACTTCCATGGAGCATCGGCAAAGGTCGAGTTTTCGAAGGTCACGGTACGAATCATGTCCCCGCCCCCTTGCCAGGGACTCATCTGATCGAGCAGTTCCTTTCGCCCCCACAGAACGCCGGTCCCGGTCGGTCCGTACATCTTGTGTGCACTGAAGGCGAGAAAATCACAACCGAGTTGCTCCACATCGATCGGCAGGTGGGAAATCGCTTGAGCGGAATCGATCATGGTGATCGCACCCTTCTCACGAGCGACCGCAATCACCTTCTGGATGTCATGCATCGTTCCGACGGCATTGGACACGTGCCCGATCGAGACCACCTTGGTTCGATCAGTGATCAAGGACTGCAGATCATCGAGGATCAAATCTCCATCATCGGTGCATGGGATGATCACCAGCTTTGCGCCCTGCTCTTCGCACAGCATCTGCCAGGGGACGATGTTGGCATGGTGCTCCATCGTACTGATCAGCACCTGGTCTCCTCTGCTCACTCGATCTCTACCGATGGTCCGAGCGACCAGGTTGATGGCTTCCGTGGTTCCGCTGGTAAAGACCACACCGTGGGGATCGGGTGCATGGATGAACTGTGCTACCTTGGCTCGAACCGCCTCATAGCGAATCGTCGCCCTCTCGCTGAGGGTGTGGACACCCCGATGCACATTGGAACAGTCCTCCTGGTAGAAGGACTCCACTGCTTGCAGCACCTGGGTCGGCTTCTGAGTCGTGGCAGCGCTGTCGAGGTAGACCAGCGGATTCCCATGGATCTCCTGCTTCAGACAGGGGAACTTTCTCCGGACCTGATCCAAGTGACAGAAGGATGGATAGGACTCGTTGGTCGGAGAAGCTCGGCTCATCTACGATCAGTTCCGTCAGGATTGATCGACTGCTGGATCTCATCTGCGATAAAATCACTCAACTGTCGATCTTCCAGCGCGTGAAACACTTCGGATGTAAATGCTCGAACCAAGATCTTCCGGGCTTCATCGGGGGAGACTCCCCTGGATCGCAGGTAGAAGATGGCTTCCTCATCCAGTTCGCCGATGGTTGCCCCATGGGTGCACTTCACATCGTCGGCATAGATTTCTAGCCGAGGCCGGGTATCTGCTTCTGCTCCTTCTGACAACAAAATGGTGTCATTGGATTGCTTTGCGTCGGTGCGCTGAGCATCTGGATGGACATGAATCATACCGCTGAAAACACCGCGGGCCAGATCACTCAGGACCCCACGATAGATCTCGTTGCTGGTGCAATCTTCCACCTTGTGATCGATGGTGGTGTGGTGATCGAGGTGATTCTTGCCACGTCCTGCATACGCTCCCAGCAGGTCGCAGTGGCAACCGGTTCCCTCGTGACTCACATGCAGTTCATTTCGAATCAGATCCCCACCTGAGGAACAAAACAGATCCTCAAAGCGAGAGTCCTGTTGCTGAATCACCCGGGTTCCATGAAATATCGAAGCACACTCCGGACGAAAAGCGCGAACCCGTTTCAGAATGGACCGTGGATCGAGACCGACCCCCCAGCGTAGATTGCCAAGAACTTGCCCTACCGATCTGATCTCCTCGACCAGTTGCAATTGAGCCCCAGCGGCAAGTTGGATCAAGCCGGTCACATGTGCAGATCCCGATCGAGCCTGTCCATCGAAGACATGCATGATGTGAATCGGCGAATCGATCTTGGCTCCTTCTTCCACCACTTCGATGTGAACTCCGTCATCCAGCAAGGCATCGGAGAGATCGTGAAAAGGATGCGAGTCCTGCGTCCAGTACAGATCGAGCAGAGATGCCAATTGGTCCGGATCAGAGTGTCTCAGCTGGGCGAGAGATTGAATTCGGATCGCAGCAGGCAATCGACTCAGATCTGATAGATCAGCCCGGAACTCACCATTGAGGATCACCACCTTGGCCAGCATGTCGCCCGGAAGATCGGGACAGAACGGAATCTCCTGAGAACTCTCCAGAAGTGGTGCGCAGGGTCCAGCGGCAAGGCGCGAAAGTGGCGTGTATCGCCACTCCTCGTGCTTGCGTCCGGGGAATCCATGCTGCTCGAACTGTTCCAGCGCTCGCTCTCGTCGCTTCTTCAGTTCGGCACCCTGATCATCGAAGTTCAGGCTGCAAGTTTGTACCTGTTCACTCCAGGTTTCCACCACCACGTCACCTCCTAGGCGTTGTTTCCGGCCCTGGCGTCGTCCGCCTGGAGCCATGAGTAGCCTTCTTTTTCCAATTCCAGTGCCAACGACTTGTCTCCTGATCGAACGATCTTTCCTTCAGAAAGAACATGAACCCGATCGGGAACGATGTAATCGAGGAGGCGCTGGTAATGAGTGACGACGATAATCGCCCTCTCTTGCTTGCGCAGTTTGTTGACCCCTTCAGCAACGATACGAAGTGCATCGATATCCAACCCGGAGTCCGTCTCATCGAGGATCGCAAGAGTCGGATCGAGAACCGCCATCTGAAGGATTTCGTTTCTCTTCTTCTCACCACCACTGAATCCGTCATTGACGGCTCGATGGAGCAACTTCTCATCCATGCCGACGAGATCCATTCTAGATCTCACCAGTTCCAGGAAGTCCACTGCGTCGATCTCCGATTCTTCACGGTATCGACGAATCGCGTTCAAAGCAGATCGTAGGAAGTAAGCATTTGAAATCCCTGGAATCGAGACCGGGTACTGAAATGCCAGGAAGATACCCTCACAGGCACGCTCTTCCGCAGAGAGTTCCAGCAAATCGATCCCGTTGTACTGAACAGTTCCCGCATCTACCAAATATTCTTCTCGACCAGCGAGCACGTTTGCGAGCGTACTCTTGCCTGATCCGTTCGGTCCCATGATGGCGTGCACTTCACCCGCCTTCACTTCGAGGTCGATCCCCCTGAGGATCTCGGTCCCCTCGACGGAGGCGCAAAGGCCATGTATCTCGAGCATGCTGTTTTCCTTCTTCCCTGACATCTAACCGACACTCCCCTCGAGGCTCACCGCGAGTAATTTCTGTGCTTCCACGGCGAATTCCATCGGTAGTTCACTGAATACTTCCTTGCAGAATCCATTGACGATCATCGAGACCGCGTCCTCGGTCGAAATTCCTCTTTGATTGCAATAAAAGATCTGATCTTCGCCAATTTTTGATGTTGTCGCTTCATGCTCCACCTTGGCGGTCGGATTTCGAACCTCGATGTAGGGGAAGGTATGCGCTCCGCAGCGATCCCCTAGCAACATCGAGTCGCATTGAGAAAAGTTCCTCGCGTCAGTGGCGCCCTTCTTCACATCGACCAGACCACGGTATGTGTTCTGTCCACGACCCGCGCTGATCCCCTTCGAGATGATGGTGCTACTGGTCGACTTGCCGATGTGAATCATCTTGGTCCCGGTATCGGCTTGCTGCATGTTGTTGGTGAGGGCTACAGAGTAGAACTCTCCCACCGATTCATCTCCCAGCAATACACAAGATGGGTACTTCCAGGTCACCGCCGATCCTGTTTCGACCTGGGTCCACGAGATCTTCGAACGCTTCCCCTTGCACAGCCCTCGCTTGGTCACGAAGTTGTAAATTCCGCCCACCCCATCCGCATCTCCGGGGTACCAGTTCTGCACCGTCGAGTACTTGATGGTCGCGCCCTCGAGTGCGACCAGTTCCACTACTGCGGCGTGGAGCTGGTTCTCATCTCGCATCGGAGCAGTACAACCCTCGAGGTAGGAGACGGTGGACTGATCGTCTGCAATGATCAGGGTTCTCTCGAACTGCCCCGTTCCTGCAGCATTGATCCTGAAATAGGTGGAAAGTTCCATCGGACAGCGGACCCCGGCTGGGATGTAACAGAATGATCCGTCGGAAAAGACCGCAGCATTGAGCGCCGCGAAGAAGTTATCGGTGTACGGCACCACTGATCCCAGATACTTGCGTATCAGATCGGGATGCTCCTTCACAGCTTCCGAGAAGGAACCGAAGATGATGCCTAGTTCTGCGAGTTTGTCGCTGAAGGTCGTGGCGACCGAGACGCTATCGAATACAGCATCTACTGCGACTCCGCTCAGCCTCTTCTGCTCATCGAGTGAGATTCCGAGCTTTTCAAAGGTCTCGAGCAGTTCAGGATCCACTTCATCAAGACTATCGAGAGTCTTCTTCGGCTTGGGAGCACTGTAGTAGATGATCTCCTGGTAATCGATGGTGTTTCGTTCGACCTTGGGCCAAGAGGGGTCCTCCATCGTCAGCCAATGGCGGAATGCCTTGAGTCGATACTCCAGCAACCAGTCCGGTTCACCCTTGCGTTTCGAGATCTGATGAATCGTCGACTCGTCGAGGCCGGGTGGAAGGGAATCCGATTCCACATCGGTCACGAAGCCAAACTCGTATTCACGATCAGCGAACTCTCTCAATTCTTCGGCTTCAGTCATCCGTCTCCTCCTGAAAATCCTTGCTCTGCGCAGAGACCGCGGCGAGTTGAACTCCTCCTGGTACGGCCATCTGTTCGAGTGTGATGCACTCGAGCGTTACTCGGATCCTGTCGTTGATAAATTTCCAGTTCGAACTGAGTGGGCAGAGAGATCCGATGCCACATTCTTCCGGGCCGGTCTCGATACATTCCGTCAGGGAGATGGGCCCATTCAAAGCCTCTATCATCTGCTGCACGGTGATCAAGTGGGGATCCCTTGCAAGGCGATATCCTCCCCGGACACCGCGCCGCGATTCAAGCAGATTGCCACGCACCAGCGCCTTGAGAATCTTGCTCACATTGGGCAGAGCGAGACCTGTCAAGGTCGAGATCTCGGGCGCAGAATAGACCTGCTTGTACCCCTCACCACTCTCCAGACGGTTGGCCATCGAGGTCAGGATGAAGACTCCATAATCAGTTTGTCTGGTGATCTTGAAGATCGGATCCCCCTTCCCTCTGCGGGAGCGAATCGATTCGTATTCACAGCCCAAGCCCAGGTATCGCCGCAGCGAATCAGGACTAAAAATGTACTCTTTAGTAGTTTCACCCGAGGGTGCAGGTTCGTCAAGCAATCCCGACCTGCTTCTCGGCTCCGGTGGTGACCCATCATGCCAGGCCCTACACTCTCCCTGGTCAACCTGGCTCCCGATCCCCGGGAGAAGAAGAGAAGAGTGGAGTGGAAGTGAAACAGCCCCCGGGAGAACTGGACGTCCAGCCCCAGGCCGATCCTGGAATCGTCTCCGATCTGTACCAGTTGGCGAAGCCGAGACTCTCGTTGCTGGTGGTGATCACCGCAGCTCTCGGCGTCGGTGCTGCATGGCCCTTCACCGGGGAATATACCAGAGCCCTCACCACTCCCGAAATACTCGACCGCATCCGGCAGATGCTCGGGCTGTCAGCGGGAACCGCATTGCTCGCGGCTGCGGCCAATGCTCTCAATCAATTCTGGGAACGGAAGTCCGATCGATTGATGAAACGTACTGCCCATCGAGCGACAGCCACGGGGCGGATCGGCGGAGGTGTGATCTTCGTCTACAGCGTCGTGACCGGAGTCAGCGGAACGGCGCTACTGTATCTGGCGGGTAATCCACTCGCCGCCATCCTTGGAGTCTGCAGCCTGATTCTCTACGTACTGATTTACACACCACTGAAGAAGCGTACTTCTCTCAATACCCTGATCGGTGCGATACCCGGCGCGCTTCCTCCACTGATCGGGTGGTGCGGAGCGGGCGCTCCCTGGTTCCATCCGGTGGGGCTGTCCCTCTTCGGCATCCTCTTCGCCTGGCAAATCCCCCACTTCCTGGCGATCGCCTGGATGTACCGCGAAGAATATGAAAAGGCCGGATTCCGGATGCTACCGGTGATCGACCCTGAGGGGCACCGGACCGCCCGAGCCGCCCTGACGTGGTCGCTCTTCCTCTGCGCGGTGAGCCTGATACCGGTGTTGTCCGGCGCCGCAGGAGTGATTTACCTGGGGATCGCCGTGGTACTGGGTGCCTTCATGACCACCCGGGCGCTGGCACTGGCGAATCAGCGCGATCGGGTCTCGGCTCGTCGACTCTTCTTTGCCAGCATCATCTACCTCCCGATAGTGCTCGGTGCTCTGGTTGCGAATCCGAGCCTGCGCGGATGACCGATTCTCGCACCTCTCCCGCTGCGTCGCTGAGACCTCCCTTCTGGTTACTGGGGCTCTTGTTTCTGCTCTGTGGTGCGGTACTTGCCTGGCGGATACCTCCACTGCTGAAATCGATCGAGGAGCGAGATAGACTCGGTCCAGACGCTTTCATCACCAATGGATTTCAACTAACCGATTCACTTCGTTCCGATCCAACCCTGGTGCGATTTGGAGCTCCAGAGGAAGTAATTCCCATCGACACCCCACCCATCTGGGATGTGAATAAAGTCGATGATCTGGCTAAGAATTTCAGAACCCGATTCCTCATCCCTTCCAGTGAAGTGATCGGAGTCTTCATCGATGGGAAACCCCGAGCTTATCCACTGAGAATCTTGCAGTGGCATGAAGTCATCAATGACACTCTCGGTGAGGTGCCGATCTGTGTTCTCTATCACCCACTCTCCGAGACCAGCACCGTGTTTCAGCGACCGCTGGTGGCACCGCAGGAGCCTCTCGTCTTTGGCTCGAGTGGATTGCTGGTCGATTGCTGCCTGTTGATCCACGAGCGGCTCGGCATCGGGCGTCGCAGCGAGGAGAGTTTGTGGAGTCCCACCGATGGCGAGGCGATCTCGGGTCCTCGCATCGGGGAGCCGCTGCAACTGGTCCCATTCCTGCTAACCAGCTGGAAGGTATGGAAAGAGAAACATCCCGACACGGAAGTGGTCGGAATGGTCGAGAGTCACCGACGCTACTACAAGAAGGAACCGTACAGCCCCTATCGGCTGATGGATCGCCCCCCCTATCCGTACCAACCTCTACCGCCGGAGGGGTCACGAGCCAATCTGTCGCGTGTCATTGTCACGCGACAATCGCCACTCTGGGTCGCACAGGTCTCGCGCCGCGCAATTGCCGAGTTACCGCTCGATTCGACCCCGTTCCCCCATGTGGTGACCGCTTGGTTCGCCGTCCATGCGCGGCAACTGGAACAGCAGTAGCTCTAGGCCAACCACAGCAAGAAGGCAAAGAGCCCGATCCAGATGGCGTCGAGGAAGTGCCAGTACTGGTTCACCAGCCGCACCTGCTCACAATGAAGACTCCAGTAACCGCCTAGCATGGCATGGATCGTGACATAACCCTGGAAGATCAATCCACCTGCGATGTGAAGGGCGTGCAATAAACCGAGGGCGTAGATACTCCAGCCATGCAAACTGGTGGAAGCACTGAACGACTGGGCCTCCCCTGAGTGGATCATCTGGGTCCAAACCTGTTCCTGGAGGTACAAGAACAGGAAACCCAGCAGCAACACCAGCGTCATGCTGCCGATGAATATGCGGATCCGATCTCTCTGTACCGCCATCCAACCGACCTGCGAGACCACGCTGACCAACACCATCACTGCGGTGCTGAGCCAAGCCAGATCGGGAATCCTCGGTGCATTCTCACCCCAAGCGGGATTCTGGCTGCGAACGATTACGATGGCGATGATGGTGGCGATGAACAGCACCGCCAGCGACAGTAGAAACAGGTTCATACCCATCCGTGCGATCTCGGGGGCTGGCTCGGGCTGGATACCCTCACCACCTGTACCCTCATCACCTTGCCCCGTCTTCGAACGATCCGAGGTCATGAGGTCACCGGACTAGCCCTGTGGAGAACCGTACTGGATCGTCTGGATCTGCTGGAAAGGATCATCGAGGATCACCTCCTTGTATTCACCGGTGTCGAGCAAGGCAAATCCGAGGAACAGTCCCAGCAAGAAAAGGGAGCCGACGAAGATCACCGCATTGAAGGGGCGATCCCAGCGCAGGTGCATGAAGTAAAGTGCGACCAGCGACGCCTTGAGGGTGGCCACTCCCATCGCCACGACGACATTCATTCCTCCCAGATCGATGTAGGAGACTGCCACTGTAGCCCAGGTCAAGAAGAGCAGCATCGTCAGAATCGTCAGAAGCAGCGGCGGACCCGTCATGTGACCGAACTCCGGATGAGGTACATCCTGGCCACGGGCCTTGCGGATCGTTACAAGTGTCACGAACAGGCAAATGAATGCCGCAGACAGGATCAATAGATCGACATTATTCAGTATGGCTTCCATCGGATCCTCTATTCCACCAGGTACAGCAGTGGGAAAAGGTAGATCCAGATCAGATCCACCAGGTGCCAGTAGAGTCCACCAAGATCGACAGGGGTGAAGTAACCAGGCCCGAATCGACCCTGCTGGGCGAGCACCATCAACCACAGCATCACGCCCATCCCGATCAGCACGTGGATTCCATGCAGCCCGGTCAGGCAGAAGTAGATACTGAAGAATACATGTGCATTGGCAGGACGGGGGCCCGGAGGAAGATGCGAAGGATCGAGCGCCAGTCCTGGAATATGTCCGGCATCTTCGCCATCGGGACTGGCAGTACCGTGGTCATCCGGCTCCGTCGTGGGGGCCAGTCCTGCAGGGGGAGCAGCCGGCTGAAGCACCAGGCCCTGAGCCTTGGGAACTTCGGTCACAACCGAGGCCTGCGGCAGATCCAGTTCCGCATGAGCCAACTTTTGTTGGTCCTGCTGATGCATCCGCACTTCCTCGGCGTCGACGACATTTTCATACGAGAAATATTTGCCCGGGAATAATCCCTCATGAAACTTCTTGGAGTACTCGACGTACTTGATCCCCATGAAGCCCGCTCCACAGAGGAAGGTCACCGCCAGATAGAAGATAATCCTCTTCTTGCGGCCCAGTTGTGCCTCACGAACTGCCAGCGCCATCGTCAAGGAAGAGAAGAGCAACACCATCGTGTTGGTGGCTCCCCAGCGCTTGTCAAGGAAGTGGTGCCCCCACTTGAACAGTTCGGGATCATTCGCCTTGTAGATGGTGTAGAAGCAGAAGAGGCCGCCAAAGAGCAGCACCTCGGTGGCCAGGAACAACCACATCCCCAGTTTTCCCGCTTCGAACTGCTGGCGCATGGTGTCGAAGTGGTGTGCCTGATACGGCGAGTGGCCATGGCCATCCCCGTGTTCAGCACCATGGCCATCTCCATGCCCGGCTTGCTGGTTCGAATCTTGCGGTTGTTCGTCGCCGCTCATCGTATCTCCCGTCTTCCTGAAGGATTAGCCGGACTGCTTGGTGAAGTAGTTACCGCTGGCCGGATCGTACTCCAGGCCCTCGTAGTCGTAGGGATCAGTGGCATCGGGAACCGAATGAAAGTTCTCAAGGGGAGGAGGTGAAGGAGTATGCCACTCCAGGCTGTTTCCGCCCCATGGATTCATCGGTGCCTTCTTGCCCGAAACTAGCGACTGGATCAGGTAGTAGGCCGTCAAGAAGAAGCCAGCGGCCATCACGTACGAACCCATCGTTGACAACTGATGGTAGACCTCAAACTTATCGGCGTAGGTGTAGTAACGCCTGGGCATCCCGAGAGACCCCATCACGAACTGGGGAATGAATGTCAGATTGAATCCGATGAAGACCAGAATACAGCCGATCCTCCCGAGAAACTCGTCGTACATCTTCCCGGTTATCTTTGGCCACCAGTGATGGAGGCCTCCGATGAAGCCCACCAGACCGCTTCCCATCATGACATAGTGGAAGTGCGCCACCACGAAGTACGTATCATGAAGGTGCATATCGATGCTGAGCACGCCGAGGAACAGTCCAGTCAATCCTCCGATGGTGAAGAGGAAGATGAAAGAGATCCCGTACAGCATTGCGGTGTTGAGAACAATCGCACCCTTGTACATCGTGGCGAGCCAGTTGAAGACCTTGATCGCCGAGGGGATTCCCACCGAGAAGGTGATCCCGCTGAAGATGATGTTCATCGTGGTCGACTGCCCACTGGTGAACATGTGGTGTCCCCAGACGAGGAAGGAGAAGACCGCGATGGCCACCGATGAAAAGGCGATGTAGGTGTATCCAAAGATGCGTTTGTGACTATGAGTGGCGATCAGTTCACTGACCACTCCCATCGGTGGGACGATCATGATGTACACCGCTGGGTGACTGTAGAACCAGAAGAAGTGCTGGAACAGCACCGGATCCCCACCATTACGAGGATCGAAGATGCCGATTCCCAGGGTTCTCTCGAGGATCAACAAGAGTAGCGTGATTCCCAGCACCGGAGTCGCCAGTACCTGGATCACTGCGGTGGAGTAGGTCGCCCACAGGAACAGAGGCATCTTGAACCAGGTCATCCCCTTCGGTCGCATCTTGTGAATCGTCACGATGAAGTTGAGCCCGGTAAAGATGCTCGAGAATCCGAGGATGAAGACACCGATCAGTGCAGGGATCACGGCGGTACCGGATTCTGCACTGTAAGGGGTGTAGAAAGTCCACCCCGTATCGAGTCCTCCGGAGAAGAGCACGTAGACGAAGAAAATCGCTCCGATGATCCACAGGTAAAAGGAGCCCAGATTCAATCGCGGGAAAGCGACATCCTTGGCTCCCAGGAGCAACGGTAAGATGAAGTTACCGAGAGCGGCCGGGACCCCTGGAATGATCACCAGAAATACCATGATCGCGCCATGGGTGGTGAACCACTTGTTGTAGAGATCGGCCTGAGCCTCAGCAGTATCGGCAAAAAACGGGGTGATCATCGCCAGCGGCGAGAACAACTCTGTTCTGACCAGCAGGGCGAAGATCCCGCCCAGCAAGAACATGAACAGCACTCCGATGAGGTACATCAAGCCGATTCGTTTATGGTCGAGAGTGAACGCCCAGGAAGAAAAGGTCTTGGTCACTGTCAAATAACTGGGACCGGACTCGTCGGGGGTGGTCGCCGCCGCAGCGGTTTTCACCTCATCGGAATCGGGACGAGCATCGATATCAGGCTGACTCATATCAGTTTTCCTTCCGGGGACTCTCGGTCCCTCCGGAGTCCGGGCTCAGAGACTTGATGTACTCGGTGACCCATAGCAGTTCCTTGTCCGTGAGTTTCACCACAGGCATCTGCGGAGGGTATCCCTCTGTAATCTTTTTCATCGGGAATCGAATCGACTCCTGGATATATGCCTCATCCGCCACCGCCTCACCTGGAGTTCCCGTGGCAGCAAACTTCCTCATCGATCCAAACATGCCGTCCCAGGAGGGACCGACCTTCTTGCTGCCATCGATGCTGTGGCAGGAGATGCAGCCACGTCGCTTCCACACGATCTTGCCGTTTTCCTTGAAGGGTAAGGTCTCATCATAGGATCCGGCGACTTCGAGCCACTTCTCGTACTCCTCGACCGTCTCGTGCACCACCACCTTGGAGTGCATCCACGAGTGTCCCTGACCGCAATATTCAGCACAATAGAGATCATAGATCCCCGGTTCATTGGCGATGAACCAGAGCTTTCCCGTCCTACCAGGAACGCAGTCCTTCTTGACCCTGAAAGCTGGGATGAACAGGGCATGCAGGACATCCGCAGCCATCACCGTGACATCGATGGGCACTCCCATCGGAACATGCAATCCGGCCTTTTCGAGGATCTTCGCCTCGGCTGCCTCGGCCTGTTCTGCGGTGAGTTCTCCCGTTCGTATCCGGGCACGAACGTCGTTAAAATCTTCCGACATTCCAGGAATCGTTGCTCCGTTGGAAGCGTATGAAAAGTTCCAGGCCCACTTCTGGGCTTCGGCCACGATGGAGATCGATTCATTGGGTGGAACGGTCATATCGACATACCCACGATAGCCATACCAGAACATCATCGCCGACAAGATGATGGGAATCCCGGTCCACGCCACCTCGAGAACGATGTGGTGATCCTTGTGACTCTGAGCATGTGCGCCGGGAGGAGTCCGGAACTTCCACATGAAGATCCCCAGTAACAGGGTGATCAGTACCAAGAAGAAGATGGACACCCAGTAGACGAAGTAAAAATCCCCGTCGACGGGACCGGCAAAGTTGGACACCGGGGCTGGAAGCCAGAAACTGGGTTCGCTATCTGCCAGGATGATGGGTAGTTGGATCATGACTGTGGCTGCTCTCTCTGCTGATCTGCCGAGATCACAGGATCTCCGTCCCGCCCGCCCCTAATCCAGGAGTAGAGCAGGTAACTAGCAATTCCCAGGACGGTCACCAGGCCCCCGAGGCGCATCACCTTGAGAGCTGCAGGACCGTACTGGGCCTTCGTTGGATCGTAAACAAAACAAGTGAGGACAAACTCATCGAGCCAGCTTCCGACCTTGCCGTCGGATGCCTCGACCAGAGCGAGGCGAACCGTCTGTGGTTCAAACTCGATCCCCTTGAGGGTCTGGGTCAGGACACCATCTGGACTGACGATGAAGATCCCTGCGCCGTGGGCGTATTCCAAATTGTATTCATTCCAGCGGTAGTCGAAGCCGAGCGCTTCGGTGATCGCTTTCAACGATGCCTGCTGGCCAGTCAGGAAGTGCCAGCCCGCTTCGGCATCGGAAACATCGGCGCCGGAAAGAGTGGCCGATTCCTCGAGGGCTGTGATCAACAGTGTCTGACGGTTCCTTGCGTCCTTCGCCGAATCTCTCGGATCGATACTGAGTGTGACCACTTCAAAATCGACTCCGATCTTGAGTCCGCACTGCGAGACCGATTCGATCAGCCCCTCCACCACCAGGTTGCACAGCATCGGGCAGGAGAAGTAGACCGGATTGAAGATCACCGGCAGGCCGGAGTCGAGCACTGTACCGAGAGACACCTGTTCTGCCGATTCGTTGCGAACCACCGTCTCCAGAGGCAACTGTTGACCGAGTCGATCATGAATCGTCAAGCCATCGATGCTCTTGAGCACTGGATCGAGTTCCTGATTGTAAATCTCGCCGGGAATCACGGAAGGGGTCTGACCCAGCACCGTCTGCGACAACGGGATCGACAGTGTCGGGATCGACAGTGTCGGGATCAACAGGATCAGGATCAACAGGATCAGGATCTTCAGAACTGATCGACTCACAGATGCCGTCCACCTCGACCCTCGCGGGAACAAGTGACTGACAGATGGTAGTAGAGAGTTCTTCTGCATCTTCATCCTCTTCCGTTACTCCTGTCCCGATGGGCCGAAACGCTTCAGCACCTTTTCGCGACCTTGTTCGAGAGGAATCGACACCCGGTTATTCTCGGCATCAGTCCAGCTGTAACTATCGAGTTGCTGTTCCTGTTGACTCTTGACTTCCTTGAGCCAACGACTCTCCGACTGGATCGAACGGTCAAAGTATTTGACCTGTTCGCTGTCCGCCAGAAAGACCAGAAAATACACCGAGAAGAGGAACAGGATGGTAAAGACCACCCCGCCGTACCACGTCGGAATCGCACTGGGATCGTCACCGGAGCCGGGAAGATCATCGTCGTGGATCGATTCGGATTGACTCATCTCGGGCTCCTTTCTAGGCGTTCTCGAATGCCAATGATTCTGACATTCTTGGATCCTTCTCGGCGATCAGCGAATGTCCTCTGAGTGACAGCGCTAGACCGATGATGAAGATTCCAGCCATCCCCATCAGGATGGTGATGTCGACAAAGGTGAATGGAAACTCGGTGCCATTAGAGATCTGCGGCATCACCAGGTAGTACATGTCAGCCCAGTGCATGGCGAGGACCCACAGAGCACCCAGAGCAATCGTGGCACGCTTTCTCTTGATGTGCTTCGAGACGAGGAAGAGGAACGGCACGAAGAAGTGTCCCACCACCATCAGCCAGCCCCAAAATCCCCACATCCAGGTGCTTTGACGACGCACGAACCAGATCGTCTCCTCGGGGATATTGGCGTACCAGTAAAGCATGTACTGGCTGAACGCGATGTATGCCCAGAACACGGTGAAGGCGAACATCATCTTGCCGATATCTTGCATGTGCTCATCTGTGACCGCGCGGGTCAATCGTCCGTTGGCCTGGAGGAATACGATGATCAAAGCCAGCAGTGCGTGGAACGAAAGCACGCAGCCGGCGAAGATGTAAACGCCGAAGATGGTACTGAACCAGTGCGCATCGAGGCTCATCAGCAGGTCGTATCCAGCAAAGGTGACACTCATGGCAAAGAGGGCCACTCCCACCGGGCTCATACGACTCATGCGAGAGGATCGCTGCACATCCCCGTCACGATCCTGGGCCACGGAGGAACGATGGTAACTCCAGGCGAAGGCGGTCCAGATCACGAAGTAAACCGCCATGCGGATCAGGAACCAGTTGTAATTGAGATATGAAGCTTTGACGGCGATGACTTCATCGCCGGGATCGGGATGGACCCACTTGTAGAGCGATTCCATCGAGTCTGGGAACAGCAGCGGGATGAAGATCAGAGCCATCAGCACGACATTGCGCGAGACTCCTTCCGCCAGCCTTCTGACTACCGTACTCCAACCTGCATTGGTGATGTGGTGAACCAGCACGAAGAACAAACCGCCGAGAGTCATGGTGAGAAAGAAGCAGGCGCTGACCAGGTACGGGTGCCAGATACTCCACTGCGTCACGAATCCATGAATCGGACCGTGGTCCCCTGCGTCGGCTGCGGCGTGTCCATCCCCTGCAGCCGAGTCATCTGCAGCCGAGTCATGTGCTGCGCCAGACGACTCTACCTCGTGGCCGCCAAAGGCGCCCTCGAGATTCCCCAGCGCCAGGGTGCCGATCAGTCCGAGCACCGCAAGAGTCGTCCCCAGGGCAATCATCTTGCCGGAGAGCGATCCGAGGGTGCGATTCTCCGTGCTGAGGTCAACGGTTACACCGTGTCCCATCGGGCTACCTCCCCTGCCGGGCATCAGAGCCCGCTTCGTCTTGAGGCTTTGCGCCGGTTTCCTTATCACCGCTGAGAGCTTTCTCACGCAGCAGTCGCTCCCGATCGGACGCAGGAATCTCGGCGATATCCACCGACTGACTCAACTGCAGTGCTTTCACATGCGCGACGATCGCCCAGCGATCCGCCGGAGCAATCTGCGAACGATAGCCCGGCATGGTAGCGATGCCGTACCCGGTGATGTTGAAGATCTCGCCGATCGGATGGGCCAGCCCCTTTTCCGAGGAAAGATCGGAAACGAGCCAGGCGCCGTAGTCGGAGACCTCCGCTCGGCGACTGACCATTCCATCTCCATGTCCGGAGATCCCGTGACAAGGAGTACAGTAGATGTTGAAGCGATCTTGACCCCGTTGCAGTAACTCAGCAGTGACCGGCACCTGCTCGGGGAACTCGGTGGCCCATTCCCCTGCGACAGTGCCCCAGCGATAATGCTCATCTTGAGATAGATCGCCGCGAGCGACGGTCCCTGCGACCGGCAATCTCATCGAACGCCCATCGGCAAAGAGCGGGTTGGCACTCTGTTCCTTGAATTTCTGCTGTTGATCCATGTCGTAAAAGACGTGAATCCTGGTCGAGCGTGATGTCGCATACCGAGATTTCGCCACCAGCATCGGGGGAACCAACAACGCCAGATTCACCAGGATGATCACCGCGATGATCCACCCCGGAACACTGGTTTCATTTCTTGGCAAGGCCATGGCTTTACTCCTCGATCACTTCAACGGCGTTGGCCCCGAGTTCCCGAAGGAGCCTGGAGTTTGCACCGATATCAAACTGGCGATCACGACCATCAATGCTGATGAAGAAACGATCTGCCGTGACTCTTCGAAAGCGATCACTGCGAAAATGAGGGCGGTAAAAACGAGGAAGCCCATTGAGCGCGAGCATCCCGCCAAAAGAGGCGAATGCGCTGAGCAAGATGGTCAACTCGAAGGCCACGGGAATGCTTGCCGGAATACTGAAGAAGGGCTTGCCGCTGATCAGGAACGGATAGTCCACTGCATTCATCCAGCCTTGCATCAACAATCCGCCGCAGAATCCGGTGAATCCGCCACCAAGGACGATCCACGGCAGCAGAGTGGGACGAATTCCCATCGCTTGATCGAGACCATGAACCGGATAAGGAGTGTGGCAATCCCACAGTTTGAATCCTTTGTCCCGCATGTTTGTGGCCGCATCCATCAGCTGGTCGGCAGTCTCGAATTCGGCCAGCATCAGGACCGCCTTCGCATCGGTAGCGGTTTCTGCGGTGATCGTGTGCACCTCCACCGAACTGTTCATCTCTGCACTCATCTCAGTTCTCCCCCTGACTTGCGGAAGCGGAATCCGCCGTCGCTTCGGAGGAGTGCCGCGCTGAAGCAGCCGCCCTCGATTGAGCCTGTTCAGCCAGTACCCCCCGTACCTCGCTCATGGCGATGAAGGGAAGGAAGCGACAGAACAGGGCGAAAAGGGTGAAGAAGAGGCCGAACGCTCCCAGCATGATCATCACGTCCGCAAGTTTGGGACTGTAGTAGTCCCACGCACTGGATGTGTAATCGTTGGCCAAACTCGTCACGGTGATGACGAATCGCTCGAACCACATACCGATGTTGACGAAAATGCTGACCACGAACATGACCCAGATGTTGGTTCTCATCTTCTTGAACCAGAAGATCTGCGGCGCCAATACATTGCAGGAAACCATGATCCAGTAGGCCCATGCATACTGCCCGAAGGCTCGGTTGATGAAGGCGAATTTCTCGACCTTCACGCCACCGTACCAGGCCATGAAGAACTCCTGAGAATAGGCGTATCCCACCAGCATGCCGGTGAGCATGATGATCTTGTTCATGTTCTCGAGGTGCTTGAGAGTGATCACATCCTTGAGCCCGAACAACTGCCTGGCCGGAACCAGGAGTGTCAGGACCATCGCAAATCCGCTGAAGATCGCCCCCGCCACGAAGTACGGCGGAAAGATCGTGGTATGCCATCCGGGCACCTGTGAGACGGCGAAGTCAAACGACACCACCGAGTGCACAGAGAGCACCAGCGGAGTCGCCAGCGCTGCAAGCAGCAGGTAGGAGCGTTCGTACACGTGCCATTGGCGATTGGAACCGGTCCACCCGAGGGACAGCGCTCCATAAGCGATCTTACGAACGGTGTGCTTGGCACGATCGCGCAGCGTTGCCAGGTCTGGAATCATTCCCATGTACCAGAACAGCAGAGAAACCGTGAAGTAGGTTCCAACGGCGAACACATCCCACAGCAATGGACTGCGGAAATTGGGCCACAGTTCCATCTGATTGGGCAGCGGGAACATCCAGTAGGCAAACCAGGCGCGCCCGACGTGAATCCCCGGGAACATGCCGGCACAGATCACCGCAAAGATGGTCATCGCCTCTGCAGCACGGTTGATCGAGGTACGCCACTTCTGGCGGAACAGGAACAGGATCGCTGAGATCAGCGTTCCGGCATGGCCAATTCCGACCCAGAAAACGAAGTTGACGATGGCGTAACCCCAGCCGACCGGGTTATTGACTCCCCAGGTTCCCACGCCCCAAAAGATCAGGAACGGGATGAAGACTCCGAGTAACCCCAGTACCGAGAATGCCAGCAGGAAGAAGCCCCACCAGCCGATGGTCGGCTTCTCCTCGACGATCGAGCAGACCTTGTCGGTGATGGTGGTGTTGTCGTTTTCTCCAGTGATCAGATCGACGCGAGTATCCGGAGAATAAGCCGTGTTGTCGATCTCCGGGCTCTCCGCATTCCCGGTCAATTCGGGTCGCACAACGGGGCTCAGGGCTGCGAGCAATCGTTTTATCACCGCTACCCCTCTTCCCTGGTCGCAGGATTACGCAGTTTCGCCAGGAAACTGGTTCGCGGTTTGACATTCAACTCAGCGAGCATCTTGTAAGCACGGTGCGATTTCTGGGTCAACGAGACCTGACTCTTCGGATCCGAGAGATCTCCGAAGGTGATCGCATGCGTGGGACAGGACTGAGCACACGCGGGCATCACATCTCCGTCCACCAGATCGCGCTTCTCGTTATTCGCCTTGATCTTCGATCGATTGATCCGCTGTACACAGTAGGTGCACTTCTCCATGACACCGCGCGCGCGCACGGTGACATCGGGGTTGTAGCCCATCTGCTCGGTGGCACTGGGATTCTTGGTGTTGTTGAAGTAGTTGAAGCGGCGCACCTTGTAGGGGCAGTTGTTACTGCAGTAGCGAGTGCCGATGCACCGGTTATAGACCATGTCATTGAGGCCCTCTTCATTGTGAACCGTAGCCGCCACCGGGCACACCTGTTCACAGGGGGCATTCTCACACTGGTTGCAGGTGAGAGGCTGATGAACCACCTCTGGATTCTCGACATCGTCACCCCTGAAGTAGCGATCGATGCGGATCCAATGCATCTCCCGACCGTAGGCGAGTTCATCCTTGCCAACGACGGCGATGTTGTTCTCCGACTGACACGCCACCACACAGGAGCTACAGCCGGTGCAGACGTTGAGGTCGATCGACATCGCCCAGCGTCGCCCGCGATACTCGTGCTCGGTCCAGGGGCTCTCGAGATCGGGGTGGTGCGGGCCAGCTTCTTCGACCTGCGCCTTTACCTCGGAACTATCCGGGTTGAATCCGGTATCCACGACCCGAACAAACTCGCCAATTTTCCGCTGTTCCTCATTGAACTCCAGGTCACCCATGAACTCCTCGGGACGCACCGGATTGTGGTCCTGGGTGGTCGCCAGGGGGTAGTTCCCCTCGCCACGAGAAACACTGACGGAGGCATAACCTGCCCGAACCGCATCGGCATCTCGCAGGGCGTAGGTGTCGAATCCGACCCCGTCGGCAATCTGGTACAGGGATGGCTTTCTCGAAAGTCGCCCGGCCGCTCGATCCGAGATCAGTCGGCCATATCCAAGAGCCACTCCGATGCTGTCTCGGTTCTGTCCTGGTAGCAGGAATGCCGGCATCGAGAGGTTTGCCCCAGCGACGGAGAGATCGATCAAATCACCGTTCTTGACTCCCAGTTCGGAACCGAGCACCGGTGAGATGAGAGCGCAATTATCCCAGGCGACCTTGGTGATCGGGTCGGGAAGTTCCTGCAGCCAACCGTTGTTGGCGTGGCGACCATCAAACAGCGAGTGGTCCGGCAAGAAAACGATCTCCTTGCCGCTCACCGTTTGCATGGAACCTTCGAGCCCTGGGCCCCAGCCGCCTGTCACATCGGGCGCGCTGGCCACGGTGTTTGAAGTGCCGGCAACGAAGCCGTCGTGGAGCCACTTCTTCCAGGAGGACTCGAAGTCCTTCTGCGCCAGCGGCTGAAGTACACCACGAACGATGTCGTGCCCCGATTTTGCCTCGTCATCGACCACTGCACTGATCACCTCGAGTGCACTGCGGCCAGAATAAAGCGGAGCGATGAGCGGTTGACGCAAGGTCACCGTTCCATCCCAGCTGCGGCCGTCCCCCCACTCTTCGAGGAAGTGAGTCTGATTGAGATGCCACTGACAGACACCGCCGGTTTCGTCGTCGTAGAGTCCGAGGTGCATCGAGAGTGGAACCTGGCCGATCAGATCCTTCCACGACTTCCCGATGGAGGGAGCGTCGTAGACTGGATTGACCCCGATCAGCAGCAACGTCTCCACTTCCCCCTGGCCGATGCGATCGGCGAGGCGCTGGAGATCATCGATATGTGCGGGTCTCTCACCATGGGCGACCTCTGCGTAACTGAGAGTCTTTCCCACCGCTCCCAGGGCGACATTCATGGCGTGCACCAGCGCATGAACTTCCGCGGGTTGACGGTCCCCCGCCATCAACAGACAGGAGCCCTGGTGAGACTTGAGGTCCGCTGCCATCTGCTGGATTCGACCATCGGTGGAGGGCGGTGCAGAAGCCACCGCCGCAGCCACATCCGCGGGTAACTGGACGCCAGTGGCCGCAGCCAGTTGTGCGGCGATTCGTGGGATATCTGCGGTACGCGCCGGGATCCGGACATCCGCCACCCCGCCGGTCACAGAGAGGGTGCTCTCCACCGACCAGACCCGACTGAGAATCGGTTCGTCGTCATCGGCGGAGGTTCGAAGCGCAGCCCAGTCACTACTGTGCTGGAGACTCGCCGGATGGTTCATCAAGGGATCGGCGTCGAGGCAGACCAGCACCTGCGCGGCCGACAGATCCGCCACTGGACGCATCGGCCTGCCGAACAGCTGTTCAGTCCCCAGTCGTTCCGAATCACGATGCAACGGAGCCCACTCATGCCAGGAAGAATCGGCGACCTCTCGCAGTAGTCGATTGCGCATCGCCGTCAGAGCCATCGAGGAACTGGGTGCTGCCAGTACCGCGACCTTGCCCGATCGACCGGCAGTGCGAAGTGCCGAGATCGCTCGATTCCAGTCGGCGGTGGCATGACCATCCGCAGTGACATGGCTCGGTTGCGAACTACGTCCCGGGTCATACATTCCCAGAACGCTCGCTTGCATCTGCGCAGTGGTGGAACCGCTGTGAGATGGGTGGTCGCCATTTCCATCGACGCGGATCGGCCGCCCATCGTAGCTGGTTACCAGCACACCCTCGGCCACCTCTTGCTGCTCCCAGCAGGAGGCGTAACTGACCGGCACCCCGGGGCTTCGTCCTTCCGGACGACTGGTGTGCGGCAAGATCTGCTGCTGTGGCCAACGGCATCCGGCCAATCCCCCCGCCAGCGCCACGGAGGCACCCATCACCTTGAGAAAATGACGGCGAGACGTGGAATGGAACAGTTCTGGAGCATGATTGGGGAACTCCTTCTCGACCAGGGCCTTGAATTCGGCGGTATCCGCGAACTCATCGAGACTGCGCCAGAGCGCCTTTCCCTGGGAGGAGTTTTGCTGTGTGTTTTTCATCTGTGACATGTGGAGCAGTTCGTCATGAGGGACATCCGAACGGTCGGTTGATCCAACGTATCGAGTAATCCCAGGCCCTTCATCAGTTCCCGTCCCGCCAACGCCTTTTCATCGTGGGTTCGTTCCAACCCCCAGTCGAGATCGGTGACCTTGTCGACCGGCCTCAGATGAGCTGCTGGATCACGGTGACATTCGAGGCACCAGCCCATGCTCAGTGGTGAAAATTGTTCCACCTCGACCATCTGGTCGACCCTGCCATGGCACTCCACACAAGAAACTCCCCGGGTAACATGAGCGCTGTGATTGAAGTAGACATGATCGGGGAGGTCATGGACCTTGATCCACGGCACCGGCATTCCAGAGCGAAAGGAATCGCGAACCGGCTTCAACTTTGCGCTGGTCGGTGCGATCTTCTCGTGGCAATTCATGCAAGTTGCGGTCGGGGGAACCGCAGCAAATCCGCTACTTTCCACCGTGGTGTGACAGTAACGGCAATCGAGTCCCAGTTCACCGACATGCAGGGCGTGACTGTAGGGGACCGGCTGCTCCGGCATGTAGCCGGCATTGAGGGTCTTGGGCGAAGCACCGAAATTCACCATCAGGACCAGATAGAGTCCGGTAAATCCGGCGCCGGCACCGAGCAACTTGACCAGGGAGTCCACCCAGGGTGGAAAGATCGGAGTACGGCTCATCGTTTTGAAGTTCCTCCTGACCCCTCTAAATTGCACCGAAATTCAGCGGTACCACGGCCATCGTCAGGGAGAGGTAAAAGTGAAGATGAAATACGATCGATACGCCGGGAATCCCCTGGCTACCTTCCGAGATCTTTCGTCCTCTTCCCCTCCGCAGGCTGAGACGAAAACCTGCTCATTGCAGGCCACCTGTCGGGAGCAAACTATCAACGAGGATCAAGATATCCAAACGAACCCAACGATTTTTTTGACAATTTTCGGATCTCTTACGGCTTCACATCTCCGGACAGTGATCCAGCCACCTCGTCCGGCGGGCCACTCCTTCGACACCAACAATGGAGTACCACTGCCAGCGATAGGATTATTCCTCCCAGGGTCTGATGAGCGGTCGCTGTCAGCGTCTCAGAGATCCCGCTGGAAGCCACCCGAACCTCATTTCCTGTCAGGGCCAAGGTCATGAATCCCAGCGACACCTGCAGAATCGTCGCGAATACCAGTCCCAGAGCCAATCGAGTGCGGTATTTCGAGGATGTGTCGGAGCCCAGCAGAGAAGAAACGAAGAACACCAGCGCCAGCATCACCAGCCCGCTGACCAGGTGAGTCATCACCCAGGAGCGCGAAATATGCCGGGAGAGAGCTCCCAGCAGCAGTTGTCCGGTCAATAGCAGTACCAGCCAGCCACTCCAGCGCTGCCAGGAGCGCTGATGCATCGGCCTCGGAAGGTCGTTCCAGGCGGACGAGGCGAGAGTGGCCATGACTGCAAGGACGGCGAGAAAGAGCTGCCCATGAACCCCGTGGACCACCCGGAGAACCAGGCTGAAGGTCGATTCGACCGATTCTGCGACCTGGCCACTGACCACCGTCACCGATTCCGCTCCGGTCACTCGATATCCTCCGAGAACTCCCTGCACCACCACCTGCACCGAGGCGAGTAGCCCTAGCCCGCTGAGGGTTCGATTTCGGGCAACTCTCCAGCAGTAGAGTGCCGTCGACAGCGTCACCAGCCCGACCAGCGAACCGAACAGTCGATGGGCATGTTCGTAGTAGATTCCACCGGTCATCCGCGACAGCGGCAGCAAGAACATGTTATTGCCAAAGGATCCTGGCCAGTCCGGCACCGCCATCCCCGCCTCTTCGCTGGTGACCAGACCACCGATGCCGATCAACATCAGCGTCGCCCAGAAAGCGGTGCGGGTCATCGATTCGACTCCTCGATGACCGGCCGAAGCCCCGGCGGAGGTGGTCGCTGCCCCACAGGCGGATAGTCCCATGCAAACCAGCACGAAACCGCTGACCGTCAGCACCATCGACACGGCGGTGCCATCTTCCGGCTGGAGCCAGGATCCGACCACCAACAGATCCACCACCCCTGTGATCGCGCCGGAGAGGAGTGCTGCACTCCAGCGCTGACGGCAGCGACCGGCGGCCACCCTGCCCGACAAGATCAGGATTGCGATCAATGCGCAAAATAGCAGCCAAGATGGAGCCATCACGAAGGGAAGGCGGCTACAGTAGCCGGCGCTCCACATCGTCACGGTTGTGGCAAACCCGACCGGGATCGCCACTTGCCACGTTGAACCCTGTTGCTCGATCCTCTTCACCGACCCTGACTTTCCGGTCAATTTTCCCGGCTGCCCGCACACGGGATTTTTGCTGTCCCCCACGAAACTTCCGAAATGCCCGGCCATGAAAAATCGACATCTGAATCCGGGACTGCCGGATCCTTCAGGCCAACCACTGAACTCCAGTCTCCTGGAGCACCCGACCCAAGCAACTCGGTACTACTAATTGTTGAATGTAGCACTTCACGAGTCCGTATCCCTGTGAGAGAATAGTGGGTGTGTCAAGCGTTTGAAGGAAAAGAAAATCTGGCGGACTCCCACTGAATGGCCAGCCCAGGCCTTCAGATTATCCGCTCGTTTCAAAAGCCCATAGAATCCGAATTCGTGCAAACCTGCGAGCCTACTGGGGAATCGATTCTCCTCCTCGCTTCCAGAGAATTCAGATCCAGAGAGGAAGAATATCGTGCGTTCATTCTTGAGTTTGATGGCTCTGATCATTTTGTATCCGGGGATGGCTATGGCTCAACCCGATGTGATCGTCGGAGACCTCCCCAGCACCAACAGTTATGGCACCAATTCCGGCACCGGAATCTACGCCTACTCGTTGGCCACCACTTCCTGCAACATCGGAACGGCGAACCTCAACTGGCAAGCCAATAACAATAACCACCCGGTGATCGCCCAGGACATGTGGAGACTGCACGAGGGTCGCTTTTCTCAGATCGGAACTTCCTGGTTGAAGCATGGATTCTGCGCCCTGCAGAACACCGGTTTGTGCCCGGGCTGCGCCGGAGGAGGGGGCTGCCTCAGTTACCTCACTCCCGGATGCGCAGATCCGTACTCGGCGGGGCTCAACGGCAACCAGAGCAATCTCGGTCCCCGCTCACAGGTCAATGCTTTCACCGGCTTCTTCCCTTACCCCTACAATGCACCCCCCTGCCCACCGGGAGAGGGAACCATCTGTAGACGACTTCAGGTAGCAGAAAGTGACCTGGTCGGCTCCCCGGGTGCTCTCTACTTCATCAGTGGCCAGTATGTGGCTTCTGACGATGCAAACTTTGGCAACCAGGCCAACAATGCCTCCTACCGGAGAGTCAATGTCTCCGCCTCGGGAAATCACAACCTCTCTTTCGTCGGCGCTACACAGCAAGAACAGCCGGGGATTCAGGCGTGGCAAGATAACCAACCTTCCGTCACCCTGGTCGATGTACAGGTCCCCAACGAGGGACTTTTCATCGTCGGGTACGACGTGACCGATAACGGTGATGGCACGTATAACTACGAGTATGCGGTCTACAACATGTACTCCGATCGCTCCGCCAGAAGTTTCACCATCCCCTACCCCGCCGGTGCCACCATCCTGAGCCATGGCTTCAGGGATATCCCCTGGCATAGCGGAGAGCCCTACGATGGAACCGATTGGGCAGCGACGCTCAATCCGGGAATCGGCATCACCTGGGAAACCAATACCTTTGCCGAAAATCAGAACGCCAACGCCCTTCGCTGGTCGATGATGTTCAACTTCTACTTCACCAGTGATGCTCCTCCGGCGCCGAACACCGCCATCATGGGCCTCTTCAAGCCGGGTGGAGCGGGAGACCCGACCGAGATGAGCTTCGACGTGCTGGCACCATCCGGAAACTTCTTGCCGGGAGTGCAAGACCTCAGCTGTGACCTGGGAGCGACCGCCTCCCCGTCAGTGGACCTGTCGTGGACCAACCCCGAGACCTACACATCGATTGTGGTCCGTCGTGAAAACACGACCATCGCCACCCTGTCCGGTGGAGCGACCTCCTACACCGACGCCAATGCTTCCTATGGCTTCACCAACTACTCGGTCCAGGCGGAGCAGGGTGCCACTCCGGCGGCGCAGATCCCCTGCCAGATCAACATCGTTCCTCAATCTCAGGGGAACTTCAGTTGCTCTCAGCCCGATCCCGAATCGAGCCAGGTGGTCCTGACCTGGTCCAATGGAATGAACTACGATTCGATCAGTTTGACTCGCAATGGAGTCGACATCGCCACCCTTGGCGGGACCACGACCTCGTACAGCGACAACGGTGCGGCGATCAGTAGCCATATCTACACCATGACTGCCACCGCCGGTGGAGTTTCCACTGCCGGTCTGGAGTGTGCGATCACCGTCCTGCCTCCTCCGCCCCTCGGATTCACCCTGAACGCACCCAGCGTCGGTGCCGGGTTCGATCCCGGAACTGGAGCAGGCTCCTTCAGTGCCACACTGACGGGGATCGAGTCCTCCGCCAACACCGGTTACCCCAATGGTGTTTCCGGTTACTCGCTGGCGCTGACCTTTGATGGATCACTGGTGCTGGTGACATCTCTCGATGATTCAGTGGTTCCCACCCCACTCGACTTCTTCGACGGACAGTTCGGATACGGCTGGGTCACTGCCGGAGCGGTGGTTGATTTCACCGGATCCACTTCCATTGACCTGTCGAGCGACACCAATCTCATCGACATTCAGTTCAGCACCAATCCGTCCGGCCTGATCGGTCAGATGACGGATGTGACCTCTCCCCTCAACTGGCAAAATGGGCTCTCCGGAGGCGGACTCCCGGTCGACAACTTGATCGTGGTGGGCTCGAATGCGATGGCTCCCGCTTTCATCCATGGAGAGATCACTCTCAGTCCCGGAGCGGGCGGCACCTTCATCCGTGGAGACATCAATGACGACTCGGTGATCAATATCGCCGACGCCGTGGCAGGATTGTCCTACCTCTTCAGTGGAGGCCCGGCGACCTGTCTCGATGCGGTGGACACCAATGATGACGGTCAGGCCAACGTGGCGGACGGGGTTTACCTGCTCAGCTTCCTCTTCTCGGGGGGATCGGCACCGCCGGCTCCGAGTCCAGGATGTGGTGCAGATCCGACCGCCGATCCGCTCGATTGCGCTTCGTACTCCAGCTGCCCCTGAGCGCTGGAGATCACGATAAGACCCGGTCTTGATCGAAGCGCGGCGCAGGAACCATGGTTCCTGCGCCGCGCTTTTTTTTTATTGTTAAATTCTCACCCGGCAACGGCTTTTCGACTTCTCCAGTACCCCGAATCAGACTCGAGTGGTCAGCCAGCGACGGCGCCGAATGGTGTGGGCCACCAGCAGGCTGCGAACGATCCAGTCGAGCACCGTGGCCACCCAGACACCCTGCAATCCAAGGGCTGGAAAACCGAAGTAACCAAAGGCCAGCACCCAGGCGAACGGCACCCGGAATCCCCAGGATCCGACCGCAGTGATCCACATCACGGGGAGGTTATTGCCGGCACCACGCAGGGTGCCAGTCAGTGATTCCGTCACCAGCAAGAAGGGCACCTCGAGCGCCCCGATCATCAGACAGGAAGCCGCCAGAGATGCCGTCTCTCCACGGACATCGAAAATTCCCGCAAGCCCGCTGGAACCGAAGAAAAGCAGTGCCGCAACCGGGATCACCATCTTCAATCCCAGGACGCACGATCGCCAGGCACTGCGATAGGCTTGCTCGACGAAGCCTGCCCCCAGCAGCCGCCCACAGACACTCGCCGCAGCGGACTGGAATCCAACCGATGGCAAGAACGCCATCGACTGGATCGAGATGGCCACTCGGTGAGCGGCCATCGAACTGGCATCGAGTTTCAAGATGGCAAACTGATAGACCACGAATCCGGAGTGGAAGAGCAGTGCTGCACCGAGGGCCGGAGAACTGTGACGAATCGTCTCTCTTGCCTGTGCCACATCAAATCGCAGAGCTCCTGGAATCCGCAGGGAGAGGCGACCCTTTCGTCGCATCAGAATCACCGCCAGGATCAACACCACCTCGACCAGCGGTGCCAGCCCAGTGGCCAGGCCGACCCCTTCCAGTCCCATCTTCGGCGCTCCCCAGAGTCCAAACAGCAACGCAGCATTCCCGAGGATGTTGGCCAGATTGGCCAGTACCCCGCCGAGCAATGGCAACAGAGAGGAACCAGCCCCGCGCAACGTGGCCTCCAGGGTCACCGCCAGTGCGCGGATCGGAAACAACAGGACAAACCACTTCAAGTATCCATCGGCGAGTTGTGCAATCTGCTCGGAGGAGACCGCCTGGCCTCCGGCGACTTGCCCTTCCAGCCAATCGATCCCCGCGGCTCTGCCAAACCACCCGAGCAGAGTGACGAGACTGCCGACCCCGAGCGCCAGAACCAGTGCGGTGGAGGTGGCGGTCGCCGCCTTCAACTGTTGATTTTCGCCGATTCTCCGGGCGACGATGGCGGTCGCTCCGATCGCCGTCACGGTGAAGATGGTGGTCAAAGACCAGCAGAGCGGAGAGACCAGGTTGAGAGCCGCCAGCGAGAGATCGTCCTCCGAGGAAGAAGCCGAGACCATCTTGGTGTCGACCAGGAATTGCACGGTGTGCAACATGTACTGGAGGATCGCTGGGATTGCCAGTCTGAGGATTTCGCGGTCGAGAAGACGACCGCTCCAGCCACCCTTGAGTGGATCGGGAGTGGCGAGGGAATTCACCGACTGTGAGCCCTACTGTTCTGCGGAATCTGCGCGGTCAAACGGTGCCTCGATCTGCTTACATCCGGCCATCGACCTGGACATTTGATCCTCGATTCTCAACAGTAGTGCATCGTAGATGCTCTGAGTTCCACTGGACTGCCACTCCAGATCGTCGGCGATCTCCTGCCATCGCGGGGTCTGTCACCCGCTGCCACGACCGTGCTAGGACTGTGGCTTCACAATGCCCCCCAGTGGAGGCAATCGCAAGACTCGCTCCACCACATCCAGCGCCACCGGTCGCACCACCATCTCCCCAGGTCTACGAGGAAGGACCCAGCGAGTCTGGCCGGCTCTGGCTTTCTTGTCTCCCTGGAGAAGTTCGAGAATCGATTCGAGGTGAAGCTCGTCACAGTCGGTAGCCAGACCGACACGCTGCAGCAAGCGGGCCATCCGAACTGCAGTCCCGTCGACCGCCTCCCCCAACTGTTCTGCCAGCCGGGCAGCGAATACCATTCCACGAGCCACCGCCTCCCCGTGGGGCATCGGAGGGGACGAGAGCATCTCCAGGGCATGCCCCAGGGTATGTCCGAAGTTGAGTCGTTCTCTGGAACCTTGATCGAATGGATCCTGCTCGACGATGGCGACCTTGACCGCCACCGCCTGAGCGATCTGTTGCGCTCGCGGCATCCGGTCTGCAGCGATCGATTCAGAGGATTGCTCCAGTGATTCCAGCAGTGGTCGATCGCCGATCCACGCCGCCTTGATCAACTCTGCCCAGCCCATCGAGCGCTCCTGAAGCGATAAGGACTCCAGCATCGAGATATCGGACACCACTGCTCGGGGAAGATGAAAGGTTCCAATTCGATTCTTGATCCCACCGAAGTGAATGGCGGTCTTGCCCCCGATGTGTGCGTCGACCATCGCCAATAGAGTGGTTGGAATTGCGATCCAGGGTACTCCTCGATGCCAGACGGAAGCGGCAAAAGCGCAGACATCTCCGACCGATCCACCTCCGGCAACCACCACCAATCCTCCCCTGTCGATGGCCACCTCTGCGAAGATCTGGAGGATCTGTTGCCACCCCTCTGGACTCTTGCAAGCCTCGCCTCCCGCAACCACTCGTTCGATCAGCGGGGCTCTCTCCGAGAGAATCTTTCGCAGGGGATCGAGTTTCTCGGGATCGATCCCGGAATCTCGTAACAACAGTTGAGAGGTCGGGGTCGGGCCCAGTAATTCCTCATCGACCACCTCTGCGATGGGTCCGGTGCGGATCCGACACTGCGGATGCGGGGACCAGCCCCGGCCATCCTGGAAGATCTCTGTCATCTGCGTCCCCGTTGCGTCCTCGGCTTCCTCTTCGATCTCCCCATCCAGAATTGAATCCCCAGCAACAGGAACAGGGTTCCGATGGAGATGGCTGCGATGATCGAGAGTGGCGTGAATTGATCGCCACCACCGGCGAAGGGACTCTGGTACCGGGTCAGGGTTCCAGCCACCCACTGAGGGACCATTCCCTCCACTCCCCGCATCGCTTGATAGCGATAGAGGCGAAGAAAATCCCCCTCCATGTACACATCGGTGCCGCTCGGCAAGTTCTTGGGCTTCTCGATGAAATCCACCCTGTGCAGGTGCCCGTCTCCATCGGAGCCGAATACTTCCCAGTACCGTTTCAGGCCGGACGCATTGGGCTCCAGGGTTCTGAGCTGAGGATGCTCGATCAGGGTCAAGACCAGATGGCAGCGGTGGCCGCGAATCGATGCTGGATCCAGGCCGATCTCATCGACCCTCGGTGCTTCTCCAGCGGAGGGTACCGGATGCTCCGCTCTCCACCGATGGAGCAGGTAGATCTGGCCGTCCAGTTCTGCCTGGCCCGGCGTGATCGCCTCCGCATCGCGAACCGCAGTCAGGCGGCTCGGCTCCACCATGAAGGGAGCGGTCATCGGGGGAAGATCTTCGATGGGCGTGATCGCCACCGCATCGGGGACATTGGTCGTACCCACCGTGTCCTCCGTCGGTGCGGTGGATGCATCATCGGTCACCGATTGCTGGGGATTGCGAAGGGGAATCACTCCGACCGTATCCGTGACCTGATCATCTCCGGTCCATCGAGGGAAGATCACCACCACCGACAACGCCACCAGCAACAGAGCGGGCCCCACCACACGGATCTTGTCTTGAAGACTCAATCCCTGCCGACGCGAATGTTGATTTCTGGGGCCGAAGTAAACCATATCTTCAGGATAACAGGATCCATTGCCACAGTCAGTCCCATTGCCACAGTCAGTCCCTTGCCGCAGTCCGTCCCTTGTCCAGTCAGTCACTTCCTTGAGGATTCCTCCAACAAGGAGATCACCTGCCTGGCCGCCTCATGGCTGGCTCCCGCCCGGAACATCTCGGAGCGGATCTGCTGCAGATCTGCCACCAGTTTTGCAGCATTCTGCGGATCCAGCAGCGGGCTCGCGATGCGAGCAATCGCCTCCCCATCGCCAGGATCAAACAGGATTTCCGGCACCAATGGTCGACCTGCAAACAGATTCACCAGAGAGAAGTAGGGGGCCACTCCCAGCAATCGATAGAGAGATCGTGAAATTTCTGTGGCGGGATACGCCACCACCATCGGAACTCCATGCCATGCAGTCTCGAGGGTGGCGGTTCCCGAACAAACGATGGCCAGGCGAGCTCTCGCCTGCAATGCCCGCGCTTCTCCCACATGGATCCGAACATCGGGGTAAGGCTCGATGAGCTTCTCGATCAGCGGCAACAGATTCGATCTCTGGCACGAGATCCAGGTTTCGAGGGTACTCTCCTGCCGCTGCAAGGCACGAGACGCCTCGAGCAATGCGGGCAATCCCGCTTGTACCTCCTGACGGCGACTTCCCGGCAGCAGTGCCAGAATCGGAGCTCCACTGGCGTCCTTCAACGGCTGCGGTTCACCGGCCGCTTCCAGTGTATCGAAAACCGGATTCCCGACATGACGGACTCTCGGGTGATGGGGCCTGTAAATCTCCTCCTCGAAGGGTAGCACCACCAGCAGTTGATCCGCACAGGAAGCGATGCGGCGGATCCTCCACGGCGCCCAGGCCCACACCTGCGGACAGATGTAATAGGTCACTGGAATCCCCAGCCGTCGCGCAATCGTCGCCAGGTGATAATGCAATCCGGGGTAATCGATGACCACCAGTTGATCGGGAGGATCCGTCAACAACTCCTCCACAACCCTGCTGGCGTGCTCCATGATCGAACCGATCTGCCTCAGTACTGGAAGCCATCCCATCACTGCGCGATCAGCGCAATCCGCTCTCAGTACGGCGCCGGATGCAGCGAGGTGCTCACCACCGATCCCGTCGACTTCCAACGACGGATCCAATTTGAGGCACTCCTCCACCAGCCGGGCGGCATGGAGATCTCCGGAAGGTTCGCCTGCGCAGACCAACAGTCGAGCCATTTCAGTCCCTCTCCCGCATCTGCCGGCGGCTCCACTCGATGAATCGACCCGTGATGGCACTGCTGATCGGCTCATCGGGAATCAACTCCGGATGCCACTGCACCCCCACCATTCTGCCGCTGGCATCCACGGCACTCTCGATGATGCCATCGGCAGCATCCGCCAACAGTCTCCATCCCGAAGGCAGCCGCGACACCGACTGATGATGGCTGGAGTTGACCTCGAATGATCCCGCCTTCGGCGTC
The DNA here is from genome assembly GCA_014240375.1 of Planctomycetota bacterium. Lineage (GTDB taxonomy): Bacteria > Planctomycetota > UBA8108 > UBA1146 > UBA1146 > QNYK01. The sequence goes on from JAAZXB010000003.1 coordinate 74,792, forward strand.
AGGTCGAGTCCTCCATGCCAGTCGACTGGATGCCGTGGCAACGGCCCCACATCGACCTCTTCACGTCTGTGGAGCAGCGTCGAGTCGGTCTCACTTTCGATATCTCCAAACAGTCCCCCTCCCGCCTCCAGCGCCAGCACCTGAAAGCCACCGCAGATGCCCAGCACAGGAAGGCTGCAGGAGAGGAGATAGCGACTCCACTCTCGATCGGCTTGTTCCCGGACCGGATGGACCGGCAAGAAACGAGGGGGAGGTTCCCCCTCGTCGACCAGGGCAGCGCGGTAGTCATCTCCGCCGATCAACAGCACCCCGTCCAACATCGATCCCACCTCTGCCGGAGAGACTCCGGGGGGAATGATCAGAGGGGTTCCCCCATGAAGAGAAATTAACTGGTGGTAGGAATCCCAGACCCGAGACCGGGTTCGGTGAGATTCTCCACTGCTATTCGATTCCTCGATGTCGCAGTTCAGTCCGATTCGTGGTTTCATCTGCTCCTCACTCGGTTCTGATGTTTGACCAGCACTGCTCCCGCGTCAACGGCAGAAGGGTTCGATTGACCACTTCGAGACCAATTCCTACTCCTCCCGAGCAATTCGGAGACCTCGATCGGTGGCTGGCCTCCTTCACCAGCTGGGAACAACAGGTACCGCTGGCCAAAGATCGACGATCTCTCTCCCCGGGTCACTGTCAAGATCTACTCGTGCGCGCCTCCATCTGCTCTGGAAGATCACCGGTGATCCAGGTCGCCGGCACCAAGGGCAAGGGATCCACCGTGCTATGGATGGAGTCGTTGCTGCGAATTCGCAGCATTCCCTGTGCCGCCACCCTCTCACCCCACCTGCAATCGATCGTCGAAAGAATCCGCATCGACGGCGTTGAATTGACCGAGCAGGCGATTCTCCAGGGATTGCGCAAAATTCATCCATTCCTGATCGACTCGAGTGACCCTTCATCCGTGCCACCCACCTTCTTTGACCTGTGGATCGCACTGTTTGCGCAGCAGGCCAGCGAAGCGGGAGATCGCTGGTGGCTTGTCGAAGTGGGATTGGGAGGACCGCTCGATTCCACCAGTGCCATTCCCCACGATGTCGGAGTCTTGACCACCATCGATCTGGATCATCGAGCCATTCTGGGCGACACCATCGATCAGATCGCCGCCGAGAAGGCGAGGATCGCCACCGCTGGAAAACCGATGGTCATTGCGCAGGGGCCTGGCAATGACTGCGCATTCGATGTGGCTCGCAGGAGAGGATCGCTTCCTTTCATCGTGAGTGAAGATTCGCGTATTCCCGGCCACATCCAGACACCGCAGCGACTCAACGCATCCTGCGCACTGGCCGCACTCGAATCGAATCCGGATCAACCACCATGGAGTGTCGACGAGATCCACCTTGCGGCACAGCAACTCGAGTTACCCGGGCGTTTGGAACGGATCGAAGGGCGATTACCACTCCTTCTCGATGGAGCACACACACCGCGATCGCTGCAGATTTTCGCCGATGAATTTGCCCGGTATCGCAGTTCATCGGCGGGAGCACTGCTCATCGGAATGCTCGCCGACAAGGATCTTTGCTCCAACCTCTCTGCGCTGACTCGGTTACAGCCCGCTCCCGAGATGATGGCGGTCACTCCACCATCCCACCGCGGATTACCTGCCGCAGAACTGGCCTCGATGCTCGAGCAACTGGGATTCGAGTGCCACTTCGAGGAGCGCCCGGAACAGGGCCTGGAATGGCTGATGAAGAAGGCCGCCGACGGAGAACCGACGGCGGCCACGGGTTCGATGTTTCTGGCCGGATGGGTCCGGCAACATTGGCCTCAACGCGACCGACAAGCCTCGTGCTGAACTCAGGAAATGGCCGGTGCGTCCTCTTCCTTGGGTAAATCGGCGGGCAAGGTGTTAAAGAAGACCTCGCCATCGATGATCTCCATGCGCATGCGAGAGCCAGACTTGAGGTGTCCACGAAGCAGCTCCTCGGCGAGGGAATCCTCGACATGCTGCTGGATCGATCGACGCAATGGCCGTGCTCCGAAATCGGGGTTGTAGCCCTTTTCGATGAGGAACGCATTGGCTTCGTCAGAGATTTCCAGTTCGATGCCTCGCTCGCGGAGTCTTCCCAGCACCTGAGCCATCTCGATCTTGATGATTTCCTCGAGATCGGAACGGTCGAGTGGCTGAAAGAAAATCGAATCGTCGAGACGGTTGAGGAACTCTGGACGGAAGAATTTCTCCACCTCGTCCATCACCTCCTTGCGCTTCTGCTCCGTATTTCGTCCCTCACCAGTATTCCTGAATCCGAGAGCACTCTGATTCTTGATCAGGTCTGCTCCGATATTCGAGGTCATGATCAGTACCACATTGCGGAAGTCGATCACGCGTCCGAACGAATCGGTTACGTGCCCTTCTTCCATCACCTGCAGCAGCATGTTGAACACATCCGAATGCGCTTTCTCGACTTCATCGAGCAACACCACGGCATAAGGGCGCCTTCTGATCTTCTCGGTCAGCTGGCCACCTTCTTCGTATCCGACGTATCCAGGAGGAGCTCCCACCAGTCGCGATACATTGTGCTTTTCCATGAATTCCGACATGTCGATCTGAATCAGCGCATCCTCTTCACCAAACATGAACTTGGCGAGGCTCTTGGCCAGCAAGGTCTTGCCGACACCAGTGGGCCCGAGGAACAGAAAGGATCCCACCGGACGCTTCGGATCCTTGAGCCCGCTTCGGCTTCTGCGAACCGCTCGCGAAAGTCGCTCGATGGCCTCGTCCTGAGAAACCACTGACCTGTGCAACTCGTCTTCCATCGACAGCAGTCGCTCGGCTTCTCCGCTGTCGATCCTCGTCAGCGGGATTCCAGTCATCTTGGCAACCGTTTCAGCCACCACTTCCTCATCGACACATCCGTTGATGTCGTCGGCGTGTTCTCTCCAGGTTTTCAGATTCTCATCTCTTGTTTTCTTGAGCCGGCTCGCCTTGTCGCGAAGGTTGGCAGCCCGCTCAAAATCTTGCTGTGCGACGGCGGCCTCTTTCTCCCGATCCATCTCCTGAATCTCTTTTTCAAGCTCCTTGAGATCTGAAGGACGAGTCGACTGCTTGAGTCGAATCCTGGAGCCGGCTTCGTCGATGACGTCGATCGCCTTGTCTGGCAGGAACCTCCCATTGATATACCGAACCGCCATGTCCACCGCTGCCTCCAGCGCCTCGTCGGTATAACGAACCCTGTGGTGCGCTTCATACCGGTCACGAAGTCCCTTGAGGATCTCGACCGATTGATCTCGCGTCGGAGGATTGACGATGATGCTCTGGAACCTGCGCTCCAGCGCCCCGTCCTTCTCGATGTGCTTGCGGTATTCATCGAGGGTGGTCGCACCAATGCACTGGATCTCTCCGCGGGAGAGCGCTGGCTTGAGCACATTGGATGCGTCGATGGCACCCTCTGCACCCCCAGCACCGACCAGGGTGTGAAGTTCATCGATGAAGAGGATCACATTCTTGACCCGGCTGACCTCGGTCATCACGGCCTTGATCCGCTCCTCGAACTGGCCACGATACTTGGTCCCTGCGACCATCAGCGCCAGATCGAGCACCACGATGCGCTGATCTCGAAGAATCTCAGGGACTTCTCCCGAGATGATTTCCTGAGCAAGCCCCTCGACGATGGCACTCTTGCCGACGCCTGGTTCACCCAGCAGCACTGGATTGTTCTTGGTTCTTCGAGCCAGGATCTGCATCACCCGCTCGATCTCATCCTCGCGTCCGATGACCGGATCGAGTGAGGACGCCTTGGCCATCTCGGTCAAGTCACGACCAAAGGTATCGAGAGCCGGAGTCTTCGAGTTCCTGGACTTGGGACCGTGAGGCCTCGATTCTTGCTCGATGTCAATTTCGATTTCTCCGACATCGGCGCCGAGGATTTCCAGCACTTCTGCCCGAACATCGTCGAGACTCACACCCAGTTCCTTGAGCACGGAAGCCGCGAGCCCCTGCTCCTCACGAATCATTCCCAGCAACAGGTGTTCAGTTCCGATGTAGTTATGGCGCAGCTCCTTGGCTGCTTCCGAGCACAGTTCGAGCACTCGTTTGGCTCTTGGTGTGAACGGTAATTGGTTGCCGTGGTGAGACATGCCGTGGCCACTCGAAACCTGCTTCTCGATCTCCGCTCTGATCTTACTAATATCCACTTCGAGGTTTTTCAGAGCGGTCGATGCGACCCCACTCCCCTCCTGAACCAGCCCGAGCAGGATGTGCTCGGTGCCGATGAAATCGTGATGAAAGCGTTCCGCCTCCTTGCGGGCGAGCGTCATCACCTTCCGGGCTCTATCTGTGAACTTGTCAAACATGGGCTATTTCCTCATCTCGTGAGTCGCTGATCCGGATGATCTCGAACCGTTTCTCTGCCTGTGGCTTCCAACCTCGAGCACTATTCAACAGACGAACTCCGGGTTCTACGAGTTCCCGCAGGTGGCCAAAAGACCCTTGTGGGTGCGACTTCTCGCACCTCTGAAGTCACTTCGCTGAAGCACTCGGAGCATAATAACAGCCGAATCGAACCTCAGGATCAATTTGACCACGAAAGTTGATCAGTTTTCCTGCAGGATGCCGGCCAAAACCTCTGCTCGCTTGTTGTCGCGCTCATCGGAACTCATTTTCCTGCCCTCGTTGGCCTGCAAGTGACCGGGCTGGCTGAACAGGAACATGCGATTGACCTGCTCCAGTGTCAAGTTACCCAGAAGACCCATACAAACCCCGAGACGAACCAGGGAGAGATGTTCCAGCCCCTCCTGGCTGGTGATGAGCTTTGCATGGGAAAGGATGCCAAATGATCTGCCGATCCGATCCTCGATCCAATCACGCTTACTCTCGAGCAATTCTTCTCTTAACTTCCGTTCATAGGACAGAATCTTGGGGAGCACGGAAGCGATGTCCGAGAGAATCTCTTGCTCGGAAAGGCCGAGAGTTCGTTGATTGGAGATCTGGAAGAAATCTCCCTGAGCCTCGGTTCCTTCGCCAAACAGTCCTCGAACCGCGAGATGAATCTTGGTGGCTGCACGAGTGACTTCTTCGATCTGCCCGGTGATCACCAGCGCCGGGAGGTGCAACATCACGGAGACGCGCAACCCTGTCCCTGTATTGGTAGGACAGGCGGTGAGGTATCCGTATTGCTGATCAAAGGCGAACTGAAGCTGGCCATCGAGAGATCTCTCGAGTTGATCCATCTGTTGCCACGCCTCATCGAGACAATACCCCGAATTGACCACCTGGATTCGCAGATGGTCCTCCTCATTCCCCATCAGTGAGATCGCTTCACTGTCATCGTAGGAAACGATACGGGGTCCACTGCCAAGTGCCAGTTCACGACTGACCAGATGGCGTTCGACCAGAACTTGCCGATCAATCGAATCGAGATCATCGAGGTTCTTGGAGTTCAACTGCAGGTCCGGGCGTAATTCTTCGAGAGCACTCCCGATCAGATCCGCGACCTGTTTCCTGTGAGAGTCATCGGCGAGGGTGCTGAAGGGAATGCCAGGCAAGTTCCTGGCCAGCCGAACACGGCTGGAGATGACCAGGTCCGGATCTTTCCCCTCGCCAGCAAGCCACTCCCCCACGAAGGGTTTCGGGCTTTCGGAACTCATGAGTGACTCTCCAGTAGACGCATCTGATCCCTGATCTTTGCCGCCTCTTCAAACTGTTCGTTGGTCACCGCCTGGGTCAATTCGTCACGGAGCTGGTCGAGTTGTATTTGCCGAGAAACTTGCTGCCGAAAACGACCGGGGGCTCTCCCTCGATGCTGGCTGGAAGCGTGGAATTTTTCCAGTAGATCATCGAGGTCAGAACGAAATTCCTGGTAATCGTGTGAACAACCGAACTTGCCTTCTTTACGGAACAGGGAGTATCTCATCCCACACTCGGAACAAGTCGGATCCGCGATCGGATCCTGATCGCTGCGAGATTCCGGATGCGAAGCTCCGTAGAACTCGGTCAGAGTAAATTTCTTGTGTTTTTTCAACTGCGCATGAATCGAGACGCCGCCAGCCGCAGCGCACTCCTTGCACAACTGGTACTTCTTCTTGATTCCCGCAGCGATGTCGGTCAAGTGGACCGCAACTTCGTTCTGCTGGCACTTCTCGCAGAGCATGATCGGTTTGATTCCCTTCCTCAGGCACAGAAACGACCTCCTGTACCTTCTTCTATACTCACATATCGGCAGTCGCTCCACACGGCTTCAACATTCCTGACAGAAACACCTCTGAACCGCACTAATAGTGCTGGATTGTTCGTTTCAGGACATTTTCCAGGTAATTCCGGGGCATTCCCCTCCGACACCCTGTCGGCGCCACTCTCCCCGATGACCCTCACCTGTTCAACGCCGAGCCACCGCCGGCAGATCCTAAGTTGCCCGATTTCTCTGCTGGGACCTCTATTTCTTCCCGTAAGTCACATGAAATTGTCGATGAAAAACCGATCGATGGTGGATCCTCAGGACCAATATCGATCGATTCCGATCGATCCGCAAGAGCAAGTCAAGGGAACCATCCGCCCGCAGATCGCAGCGATGGGGATCTAAATTTCCTGACGATTGGGCGTCGCAAGAGAACTCCGCTCTGAAGGTCGCCAGCAGCTGCAGGGATGACCGAATATCTTCGACCGATACTCACTCCCAAATCGATCCCGCCACTCGTCCCCCCCCCCACCGCCAGATTCCCCGCTCAGCGACTCGACTCACCCATCCGGCTTCGCTAGAATGCTCGCCGTGTATCCACGGATCATCCCGAGAAGAGAACCCTCAAGCTGCAGGGTAATGCGAGTAAATTTGTCGGTGCGGTCGCCGGGAAAAGGTCGTTTGTTTGGCTGGAAGACCGACCGCATCGATCCTCCTGGGTCCGGATCTAGGAACTATTGGGATGACGCTTAGAATAACAATTTGGATGGGAGAATAGATGGAAGACGTGAGCAAGTGCCCAGTACTGGGAGGAGCCGACCAGCATTCGGCGGTGGGGTCCACATCAAACCAGCACTGGTGGCCAAATCAGTTGAACCTGAAGGTTCTCAATCAGAACTCTCCTCAGAACGATCCGATGGGCGCAGATTTCAACTACGCCAAGGAGTTCGAGACGGTCGACCTGGAAGCTCTGAAGAAGGACATCGTTGAGGTGATGACGACTTCTCAGGAGTGGTGGCCTGCAGACTACGGTCACTACGGCCCACTCTTCATCCGGATGGCTTGGCATAGTGCCGGCACCTACCGCATCGGAGATGGTCGCGGTGGAGCAGGTGCGGGAACACTGCGCTTTGCCCCCCTCAACAGCTGGCCCGACAATGCAAACCTCGACAAGGCCCGCGCGTTGCTGTGGCCAATCAAACAAAAATATGGCCGGAAGATCTCCTGGGCGGACCTGATGGTGTTCACCGGCAATTGCGCGCTGGAATCGATGGGATTCAAAACCTTCGGTTTTTCCGGCGGCCGCGAAGATGTATGGGAACCGGAAGAGGATATCTACTGGGGTTCCGAGACCGAGTGGCTGGCAGATCAAAGATACAGCGGCGATCGAGAGCTGGAAGGTCACCTCGGAGCGGTCCAGATGGGACTGATCTACGTCAACCCTGAAGGCCCCAACGGCAACCCCAATCCGATCGCTGCGGCCAAGGATATCCGCGAGACCTTTGGTCGAATGGCGATGAATGATGAAGAAACTGTGGCACTCATCGCAGGGGGACACACCTTCGGCAAGGCCCACGGTGCTGCGGATCCAGATCAGCATGTCGGACCGGAACCGGAGGGAGCCGCTCTCGAAGAACAAGGCTTCGGCTGGAAGAACAGCCATGGCAGTGGTCACGGCAAGGACACCATCACCAGCGGACTCGAAGGTGCCTGGACCACCCATCCGGTGCAGTGGGACAACAACTTCTTCGAGAACTTGTTTGGTTACGAATGGAAACAGGTGAAGAGTCCAGCGGGAGCGACCCAGTGGAATCCCACCAGTGCCGATGCCAATGGCACCGTGCCCGATGCCCACGACCCCTCGGTGCGCCATGCACCGGTGATGTTCACCACCGATCTCGCGCTCCGAGAAGACCCCACCTATGCTCCCATCTCGAAACGCTTCCATGAGGACGCAGATGCCTTTGCGGATGCATTCGCCAGGGCCTGGTACAAGTTGACTCATCGGGACATGGGCCCGGTGACACGCTGCCTCGGCGCACTGGTTCCGACAGAACCTCAGATCTGGCAGGACCCGGTGCCACAAGCGAACCCGGATACGATGATCGGCGAGGAACAGATCACCGCTCTCAAGGAGCAGGTACTCTCCTCGGGAGTGTCGGTTCCCCAACTGGTCTCCACGGCATGGGCCTCCGCCACCACCTTCCGTGGTACCGACAAGCGTGGAGGTGCCAATGGGGCTCGGATTCGCCTGGCTCCACAGAAGTACTGGGAGGTGAACCAGCCGGCACAACTGGCGGAGGTGCTACAGACCCTCGAAGGAATCCAGACGAAGTTCAATACATCCGCCGGTGGAGGCCAGATGGTTTCGCTGGCAGATTTGATCGTGCTCGCCGGATGTGCCGCCATCGAAAAAGCAGCGCAACAGGGCGGCCATGCAGTACAAGTCCCCTTCACTCCTGGCCGCACCGATGCCACGCAAGAGCAGACCGATGTCGACTCCTTCGCGGTTCTCGAACCGACTGCCGATGGCTTCCGTAATTACTTCAGTGCTGGAAACCATCGAACCTCCGAGGAGTTACTGATCGATCGCGCGCAGATGCTGACACTGACTGCGCCCGAGATGACGGTACTGGTAGGCGGCCTACGTGTCCTCGATGCCAATGCCGGACAGACCGATTTCGGAGTCTTTACCCGGAGACCGGGGCAGTTGACTACTGATTTCTTCGTCCACTTGCTCGACATCAGCACCCGGTGGCAAAAATCAGAGCAGTGCGACCACCTCTATGAGGGCCTCGATCGCAGCAGCGGTGAGATGCGCTGGAGAGCATCGGCAGTCGACCTCATCTTCGGCTCCAACTCCCAGCTCCAGGCGATCTCCGAGGTGTATGCCTGCGCAGATTCTCAGCAGACCTTTGTCGACGACTTCGTCCACGCATGGGTCAAGGTGATGAACCTGGACCGTTTCGACCTCTGTGGATCGGACGGGTAACCGCAGGAATCCATCGGCGCTAGAATTCGAGCCCGTACCCCAGCCGGGTGCGGGCTCGAAGACTCGCTGCGGCGGTGGAGAGGCTTTGCAGTAGAAAATGCAATATTGCTGGACCGTTTCCAGCAGCCTCGCCCCCCCCCACCAGGCCCGGATGGAGGCTTCGATGATGAGGAGCATCTTCCGAGTATCGATAATTCTCGACAAATTCGCTCCCCTGGGGCCCTCCAGCAGGGCTCCAACTTCATGGCAGAGAAGCATTTCCAACTATCAGCCCAGTTCTGGAACAGTTGACACTGCCATCCATGTATCCTAGGATCCTTGCTTCCGACCCGGAGCCCGGGAGGCGGAGTGACCATCCGACGCTGTGCGGCTGGCAACCCCTTCCGATTCCGGACATTGCGGCGACTCCGATTCCCGGTCTCACGACCAGGAAAGGGCCAATTCGGTCTGGTCGGAGGGTCGAGCCGATGCCTGCTCTCTCGCTGGCTCGCGCCGGCCCCCCCTCCGTCTCCGAATCACTCCCTGTGAGCACCGACCGCATTGTTTTGGGTAGACCCGGGCGGTTCCGAAGTGGTCAGGTCATCGACGACCAGCCGAACTGGTCTGTCCGTGCCGAGAAACGGTACGGAATCGCGATGAGTTTGTCCAGAAAGCAGTGCTCGAAGGAGCCTGGTTTCATGGTGCTTGTTTCATGGTGCTGGTTTACACGTGCTGGGTCGATTTGATCCTTGGCCCGCAAAAAATTAGCCATGACAGTCGTCCAGCAGGACCGAAGTCCTGTAGAAGGAGTTGAAGGTGAGTGAGGAGATCCTGCGCTTCGTAGACACGATTCATCGTGATCGACAAGTCGACAAAGAGGTGATCTTCACGGGCATCGAGTTGGCTCTCGTCTCGGCGGCCCAGAAGCGATTTGACCAGGAAGATGGCATCGAAGTTCTCATCGATCGTGAATCGGGTGAAATCTCTGCCGTCCGTGATGGGGCTGGTTTCGACCCCCGTGAAGCACTGGGGCGGATCGCTGCTGGTGCCGGGAGACAGGTCCTCTTTCAGAAGATTCGTGAAGCTGAACGTGAAGTCATCCACCGTGAATTTTCAAATCGCATCGGGGAGATGATCAACGGAACCGTGGCTAGCAAAAAAGGCGGTGGATTGGTCATTACCCTGACCAACCGAGCCGAGGGATTCATGCCCCGGAGCGAACAATCTCACCTCGAAGAGTGGAATGAAGGGGACCGGATCAAAGTGGTCCTCAAGGAAGTCAACATGCAGCAGACGCGGGTCCAGTTGCTCGTCTCGCGAGGCGCCCCCGACATCGTCAGGCGCCTGTTTGAGCAGGAGATCCCCGAGGTTGCCGATTTCGTGGTGGAGATCAAGGCGATCGCTCGCGAGGCTGGGAATCGGACCAAGATTGCAGTGGCCACCCTCGACTCGAATGTCGATTGCGTCGGCGCCTGTATCGGAATCAAGGGCTCTCGAATCAGAAATGTCACTGACGAACTCAGCGGTGAAAAAATCGACGTGGTTCGCTGGAATGACTCGGTCGAGGTTTTGATTCCGGAAGCACTGAAGCCTGCCGAAGTCGCATCGCTTGAACTGGATTACGAGAACAAGACGGCCAACGTATACGTGACTGAAGATCAGCAATCTCTGGCCATCGGGCGCCGGGGTCAAAATGTTCGGCTCGCATCCAAACTCTCTGGCTGGGAGCTGAATATCAGTCCCATCTCCGAAGAGGAACTCGCACAACTCCGCCTTGCCGGAACCGAATCACGTGCCGATGAGATGTTTGGGGATCGCCTGGCTCAAGTGGCCGGTGAAGAGGGTGCTGGAATGGCCAGTAATCCACTCGACCAGTTATTCGACGACAGCAGTGCCAGTGACGAAGAGATCGCCGAAGAATACGGTGAAGGTGCCGTGGTCATGGGCCTTGAGGATCTCCCCGGGGTCACCGAAGAGATCGCCGATCGCCTGGTGGAACTACAATACGACAGTACCGATGCGCTTCTGGAAGCAGGAGTGGAAGGTCTTTCCAAGGTCGAGGGACTCGATGAAGATTCTGCTCGACTGATCATCGAGAAAATCCGCGAAATCATGGATAGCGTTGAAACTGAAGCAGAGGAGGGGGAGAACTCCTGATCAGGAGTCATCCCCTCTCCCCTTTGAATAACAGGAGGCACTCTCTTTGGGTGTGAGAATACACACACTGGCTAAGGAGCTCGGGCTCCAGAGCAAAGACCTCATGGAAATGCTCGCTGCCCGCGGCATCCAGGTGAAGAATCATATGTCTTCCGTCGATGACGGAATGGCTGCGCATTTACGGATCATCGCCGTTCCCGACGCGGATCCCGAAGAACCCGAGGAAGTCTCTGAGCCGGAAGCGGCTCACCAGTCGGACACCGCGGGTGAAGTCGTGAAGACTCCGGTCGAAGAAGCCGTGGTCGAACCGGCGGTAGATTCCCCCTCCGATCCGGTCGAAGCCGCAGTTCCCGAAGTCGTGGAAACCCCGGTCGTGGAAACCCCGGTCGTGGAAACCCCGGTCGTGGAAATCCCGGTCGTGGAAGTCCCGGTCGTGGATGCCCCGGTCGAGGAAACTCCAGTCGTGGATGCCCCGGTCGAAGAAGCAGCCAGCGCCTCTGAAACCGAAGTTGCCGCCGAAGATCCGGAACGGGTCGAGGCTGCGACCGAAAAAACAAAAACAGAAGAACTGGTCGAAGCCTCGGAGCCGGAGGATGACTCCGTTGCAGAGGTGGCGTCTGCAGAAGCAGTCGTAGACGAACCTTCTCCCGCCTCCGCTCCCAAGCGACTCAGTGAAGAGGATCTCGCAAGGATCTCGCCGAAGCGGCAGAAAGCTGCCAAGATCGTCATGGCTCCCGGCTTTGGTGGAACGCCCAGGACTCCGGCCACTCCTGTGGTCCCCGTCGCTCAGCCGCTCCCATCCGGAGCATCCTCCCCGATTCGAAAGCCTCGAGGACGCCCACTGATCATCCGATCGAAGGCCCCGACTCGTCCCCCCCCTCCGAATCGTGCTCCACGCAGAGCTCCCGGGGGTCCAGGCGGTGGTCCAGGCGGTCGTCCTGGTGGTGGTGCTGGTGGTCGTCCTGGTGGCGGCCGTCCTCCCGGACGCGGCCCCGGTGGAGCGAGCAGCGGCCCTCCACAAGGAGGCAAGAAAGTGATGGTGTTCCCCGGTGCCGATACCACCGGTGGACCGCCCAGAAGATCCGGACCTCCCGGTAGAGGAGGCCCAGCCGGTAAGGGAAGAGGACGCCAGGGAGGTCGACCACGACGCCAGGAGTCTGACTTCACCCGAAGACGTCTCCAGCAGGAGATCCTCCCGGAAGACTTGCCAGATCAGATCACCCTCGAAGAACCCGCCAGCATCAAGGACCTCTCGCTGGCGCTGGGGATCAAGCAAACCGCACTTCTCAAGAAATTGATGAATCACGGCATGCTGGCGAATGTCAACTCTCCCCTCACTGAGGAGATCACAGATGTTCTGTCGGTAGAGATCAGTTGCGAGATTCTTCTGGTCGAGCCGAAGGCGATGCATTCATCTCTCGATGAACTGGATCAGGTCGAGGACGCGGAAGAAGATCTGATCCTTCGAGCTCCAGTGGTGACCCTGATGGGTCACGTCGACCATGGAAAAACCACTCTACTCGACAAGATCCGAGAGAGTTCCATCACCAAATCCGAATCGGGTGGAATCACCCAGCACATGAGTGCCTACCGCGTCGACAAGGGTAATGCCCACGTCGTCTTCGTCGACACTCCCGGTCATAAAGCATTCACCAGTATGCGATCTCGTGGTGCCAACGTCACCGACGTGGTCGTTCTGGTCGTAGCTGCCGATGATGGCCCGATGCCGCAAACCGAAGAGGCGATTCAACATGCCAAGGCCGCTGGCGTCCCCATCGTCGTGGCGATCAACAAGATCGATCGCGAGGGAGCCAGCGCCGACAAGGTAAAGGCTCAACTGGCGGAGTTGGGGGTATCCCCTGTCGAATGGGGAGGCACGACCGAGATGATCCCGGTTTCCGCTCTGACCGGAGAAGGGGTAGATCTCTTGCTCGAGCAACTGTCGCTCGAATCCGAAATCCTCGAACTGAAGGCAAACCCTTCCAAGAACGCCATCGGTACAGTTCTCGATTCCCGTGCGTCTACCGGACAGGGCAACGTCATCACTGCCTTGATCCAGGATGGAACCTTGCGACCCGGAGACTCGGTAGTCTGCGGACCGGCCCACGGCAAGATCCGGACCCTGCGGAGCACTTCCGGAGTAAACCTGAAGAGTGCCCCACCCGCCACGCCGGTGGAGATCACCGGACTCAATGACCTACCCGAGGCTGGAGATCGACTGTACGCCCTCGAAGATGCGGCAAAGGCGAAACAAATCGCGGAGGAGCGCCAGGAAGCCAAGTCGAAGACCGACCGAGCGGAACGACAAAAGGTCACCCTCGAGGGGCTCTTCGACAAGATCGACGAGGCCAAGACTCGTGAGATCAAGGTCGTGCTCAAGACCGATGTGAAGGGCACACTCGAGGTTCTCAAGGGTGAACTGGCAGCGATGCGGACCAGTGAAGTGGCGATCAGGGTGATCCGCTCCGGTGTCGGTGAGATTTCTGAATCCGATATCCTTCTGGCGGACGCTTCGAAAGCGATCGTGATCGGATTCCACGTTTCCGCCGCCGACCGGGCACGATCCGAGGCCGATACCAAGGGCGTCGAGATCCGTACCTACTCGGTGATTTACGAGATCCTCGATGACATGCGTAAGGCGCTGGAAGGGATGCTCGCCCCCGACATTTCAGAAGAGGTGCAAGGGAAAGTCGAAATCCAGGCCATCTTCAAGTCCACCAAACTGGGCAACATTGCCGGTTGTATCGGCCGTCAGGGGATCGTCACTCGTGATGACAAGATCCGCTTGCTCCGTGACGGAGAGATTCTCCACGAGGGTCGGCTCGCCTCCCTTCGCAGGGATAAGGATGATGCCAAGGAAATCCGCGAAGGTTTCGAGTGCGGAATCGTGATCCAGGGATTCAAAGACATCCAGGTGGGTGACTTCATCGAGAGCATCAAGGTCATCAAGACCACTCGAACACTAGAAGAATCAGAAGCACGTTCGGAGTAACGATGAAGTCAATCCGTCGTGCTCGTATCGCCAGTCAATTGAGAGAGGAAATCTCTCGTATCATTCAGTTTGACCTGAAGGATCCCAGAATAGGGTTCCTGTCGGTTCTTTCGGTGGAGCCGACCGTCGACCTGAAGGAGTGCAAGGTATACGTATCCATCATGGGAAAAGAGAGTGAGCAGCGAACCTCGATGCGAGGTCTCGAAGCCGCTCGAGGCAAGATTCAATCACTTCTCATCACCCAGATCCGCCTGCGCGAAACTCCGATCCTTCGGTTCATCCTCGATGAGAGTCACCAGAAAAGCCAAGCAATCGAAGATGTGATCAAAGCGGCTCGAGATGAAGATGAGAAAGCAGCCCTCGAGCGTGAGGAGCGTTCCAGCCCCGACCAGGATGTGGATGAGGAGCAGGGCTAGTTCTCGGTTCTTGTGTCCTGCTCGACCACCACCAGCCGATCTCGACCCTCTCTCTTGGCCCGATACAGCGCGCTATCGGCCTCAGCGAGAAGATCCTCACCGGACAGTCCATCTCGCAGGACAGTAACTCCCACCGAAAGAGATAGATCCGAGACTTCTCGCGCCCGTCCACCGAGGAATTGGATCTGTCGAAACTGCTCCAGTAATTCCCACCCCTTGCACTCGATGTCGGCGAGACCGGTTCCAGGCATCAAGATCACGAATTCGTCACCACCGTATCGGCAAACATGGTCACTTTCTCGGAAGAAGCCCTTCAGCATTGCAGATATCTCCTGCAATAGATCATCCCCCACCAGATGACCCAGTTGATCATTGATGCCCTTGAACCCGTCCAGGTCTGCGAACAACAGACCTAGATCCTCGTCATCCCTTCGAGCCCTGAGCACTTCTTTTTCCAGTTGTGAGACCAGGGCAAGGCGATTGGAAATGCCCGTCAATGGATCGAGAAGTGCCTGTTTTTCAAGCTGGTCATGAAGTCTCAGATTTTGCAGGGTGAGCGCGAGGATTTCTCCGATCGTCTGCAGTACATCTTCATGCCAGTCCTTGAGAAGTGGTGCCTCCTCCAGAAGTTTCACTTCTCTGGGATCGATGGTGAGTTCGAGCAATCCGCAAGGTGGTTCATTCCCGACCACCAGCGGAAGTCTTCGGTATCCAGGATCCGAATCATCCGAAAGGTGATCAAGACTGCTCAATGAAGGATGACTGCACCAGCTGATCTCTTCTGCTGCTCCTTGATAACTCCACAATCTCACATCTCTATAGCCCAGACCATCCGAGCAGAGCAGCGTGCCTGCTCTGCAGAAGAAATCAACCTCGTCCCGAACCCCGATCAACAGGGTCGAGAGCCGGGGGGCAGTTCTAATTTTTTCGGTTAACTGAAAAATACGTAGGGAAGTTCGAACGGCATCGCATGCGCGACGACGTTGCTCTTCCATTTCCCGTTCCAGGCCAACGCCGCTCTCATCGATGACGCGCAATCGATAGACCCAGCGCGCTTCTCCACGAGGGCTGACGCGTCGCCCTCCCACCACTGCCACCGGTCGCCAACCATCACGGTGACGGATGCGTAACAAGATCGCAGCGGGTTCTGACTCTCCATCGCCTCCCAGTGAGAGAAGTCGATGCTGATCCTGTTCATGAAACCAGCCACTCAGTTCAACATCGCGCAGATCCTCAGCTTCCTGACAGTCGATCAGGTCGAGGAATGCCCGATTGATGGCGATGACCTTCCGACGAGGCCCACGAGCCACGATCAAGGGATCCGGAAAGAGATCGAGGAGCAAGCGAGACTCCCCTGGATCAGGGGGCAGAGGCCACTCACCGGGCCTTTTCGAGAGTAATGAACGCGACATCCAGTCCCACCTCCAGGTACCTTGCAGGCACCTAGATGACCCGCAGAAAAGGATATCACGGAGTCGACGATTTAGCCCACCCGGTGGCTTGTCCAGCCCTTCTCTGATACCGTCCCACACGGCTCTGAACGACGAATTGGAGGAAAACACCTTGCTCGAAGTACTGCAGGAAGCGGTTCATATCCTCCAAGATGGTGGACGTGCAGCGCTGGCGACCATCGTCTCCACCACCGGATCCACCCCGGGGAAAAACGGGGCGAAGATGCTGGTGCGCGAAGACGGGACCACCGTCGGTACCGTCGGTGGCGGCTGTACCGAGGCCGATATCTGGAAGCTGGCAATGGAAGTGATCTCCACCGGAATTCCGCAGAGGGATTCCTTTCGCCTCACCGCTGCCACGGTCGCGGAGACCGGGCTGCTCTGCGGAGGAGAATTTGAAGTGTATGTCGAACCGATCGGAACTCCAGCGGTGCTCATCCTGGGAGCCGGCCACATCGCCTCGGCGCTGTGCGACGTACTCTCGAACCTGCAATGGAGAGTAACGATCATCGATGATCGGGCCGATTTTGCCGATTCTGCAAGATTCCCCGCGGCCAAGGAAGTCCTATGCCGTCCCTTCGAAGAATGCCTCGATGGACTCTTGGTGACCGGAAATAGTTGCATCGTGATCGCTACCCGGGGCCATATGCATGATGAATTATCGCTCGATCGCGCATTACAAACCAATGCCGGATACATCGGGTTGATCGGAAGTCGGGGCAAGATCGGGGCCATCCTCAAGAATCTCCGAAAAGCCGGTGCCGATGCCTCCATCGCAGAGCGGGTTCGAGCACCGATCGGTCTTCCCATCGGATCACGCACTCCCGAGGAGATCGCCATCTCGATCGCTGCGGAGTTGATCTCTTTCCACCGTATTCCCGACGGCAATACTCCGAGAACTCCAGACCGCCCCCCCCAGGCAGATCCTCTGGTGACCAAAAGTACGGATTGAAGAGTGACGATCGTTGCCCCCCTGTCCCCTCCCCGATAGAATCCCCAATCGGTGAGATCGCTTCCCCGGTCTCCCCAAACGAGAGTTGACCCTGGCGACGGGGACCGGACGGTTCCACTCACTGGAGGATCCAGATCTCCGAGGGACCCTGACCCGAACCTGAAACCCGAACCTGAAACTCGTCCTGGAAGGACACCCGATGTCGGCAAAAACTGCCCCGACCAGTGATTCCACTTCTGGTGGTAAGAAGCCCTCTCCCGGTGGAAAACTCACACTCGAACAGATCACACAACAGGCCTACAAATCCCATCCGACTCTGCATCAGATCAACGATCTGGATGTTCTGGAAACGATGATTCTCGGCTCGCTGGCTTCCTCGATGTCCCTCGTCCATCTGCTCAAGGCCTGGGAAGTCTTCAAGACTGAATTCGTGGACTGGAATGAAGTTCGAATCTCTTCCGCAAGTGAGGTTTCCAAAGTCATCTCGAAGGCGAACGATCCCGTGCAACTGGCGATGCAACTCAAGGAGATGATGCAGGTGATCTTCGAGCGTCGCCACATGCTCAACCTGGAATTCATTCATGAGAACTCCATCGTGGATGTCAAAGAGTTCTTCAAGCGATCACCGGATCTCCCCATCCTCGCGCGCCAGTTGGTGCTCAGTTACGTCAAGGGCCAACCCCATGTGCCGCTCGAAGATTGGGCCCAAGGAGGTCTGATACGAGCGGGTCTACTGACCTCGTCCATCTCCTCGGCTCAGCGCCAGCGTAAGTTGTTCGAAGAACTCAATGAGATTCCACTCCTTCACGCCGTTCTCGCCCTCCATGATGAAGCGAGAAAACACCCGGACCCTGCCGTCGAAAAGGCCCTTCGCTTGAAGGCGGAACGAGCCAAAGTTGCAGCTCTGAAGGCAGCCAAAGCCGCCAAGATCGAGGCGATGAAGAAAGCCGCTGAGGAGAAGGCGATCGCCAAGGCTGCCAAAGATGAGGCGATCAGGATCGAACGAGACAAAGTCGCCAGAAAGAAGGCCGCTGAAAAGGCCGCCAGGGACAAGATCGCCAAGAAAGCTGCGGAGAAAGCCGCCAAGGTGAAAGCCGTCAAGGACAAGGCCGCAAAAGCCAAGGCTGCAAAAGCCAAGATCGCAAAAGCAAAGGCAGCAAAGGATAAGGCTGCGAAAGCCAAGATCGCAAAAGCAAAGGTCGCAAAGGAAAAGGCTGCAAAAGCAAAGGCTGCAAAAGCCAAGGCAGCAAAGGCTGCAAAAGCCAAAGCAGCATTAGCCAAGGCGTCCAAAAAGGCCGCCAAGAAAAGCACCAAGAAGGCCACCAAGAAGGCCACCAAGAAGGCCACCAAGAAGACCACCAAGAAGACCACCAAGAAGGCCACCAAGAAGGCCACCAAGAAGGCCGCCAAGAAGGTCGCCAAGAAGGCCGCCAAGAAGGTCGCCAAGAAGGTCGCCAAGAAGGTCGCCAAGAAGGTCGCCAAGAAGAGCGCCAAGAAGAGCGCCAAAAAGGTCGCCAAGAAGAGCGCCAAGAAGGTCGCCAAGAAGAGCGCCAAGAAGGCCGCCAAGAAGAGCGCCAAGAAGGCCGCCAAGAAGGCCGCCAAGAAGGCCGCCAAGAAGAAGCGCTAAGAAGGCCGCCAAGAAGAAGCGCTAAGAAGAAACGCGAACAAAGTGCCCTGGACCGACACCACGACTCCGGATGCTCCGTGCATCCACGGAAGGAGACTCCCTTGGCTGGACACTCAAAGTGGGCGGGAATCAAGCACAAGAAGGCGGCCAATGATGCCAAGCGTGGCAAGATCTTCAGTAAAATAGCCAAGTTGATCACCGTCGCTGCCAGAGATGGTGGCGGAGACGTAACACAAAACCCTCACCTGAAGTTGGTCGTCGACAAGGCAAAATCGGCCAACATGCCCAACGACAATATCGACCGGGCAATCAAGAAGGGTACCGGAGAACTGGGGACCGTTACCTTCTTTGAACTGGTCTATGAAGGATATGCCCCTGCTCAGGTCGCCCTGGTAGTCGACATCCTGACCGACAATAAAAACCGTACCGCCAGCGAACTGAGGAAGCTCTTCGATAAGAAGGGCGGAACCCTGGGCAGCCCCGGATCTGTTTCCTGGAATTTTGAAACCCGAGGGGTCATCGAACTTCCAGCGGATTCCATCGGTGAAGAAGATCTGATGGATCTGGTACTGGAAGCAGGTGCAGAGGACGTGAAGGTCGAGGATGGACACTTACAGGTGCTCTGTGACCCTCAATCCTTCAGTGAGGTTCAACAGGCGATCGCCTCGGCAAATCTGACCCCTTCCTTCGCGGAGGTCACCAGGCTTCCCAAGGACACCATCACCGTCGATGACAAGAAGAAGGCCATCAAAGTATTGAACTTCATCGAGGTAGTCGAGGACCATGATGATGTCCAGAAGGTCAGCCACAATCTGGATCTACCGCCAGAATTACTCGACCAGATCAATGCTTGATCGGATCCAGTCCTGACCTGTGACCTTCATTCGATTACTGATCCGACCGCTGGAAGAAGAAGTCCCTGAAATCTCGGATCGGGGTCCGCTCGGTGAAGGACTCATCGAGCTCGTGCCAGTGGCAAACCTCGTCATCGCCGGGTCTCCAGCACAGAAAGACCTTTCTTCCGACATACAGTGTCGGAAAGTTGATCACGCCACGCTTGAACTCCTGGACGAAGCACCCCAGTTCCTCGACTTCTCGGATGTATCCATTGATCCGATCGATGAGCAAGTTCAACTCCAGTTTCAGGTCCTGGGCGGCCACTGCACAGGTTTCGTCGTCGCTGCGAATCGGGTTCTTCTCGAGGCATTCAAGTTCGGTGCGCTTCTGGATGATTCCATCCCAGACTTCTATGATGTCGCACACCACCCGCTCCAGCAGGGGCATCATCTTATTGGCATCGTCAACAGTCACGAGACGGCTTTGTCCCTGGGTGCTACTGGTTCGGCGCATCGGACTCTCCATTTCAACCGGGTTCATGTTCAGGGGACTAGTTAGCAAGCACCGTGCCCGCTCAAATTCGGCTGAAATCTGCGCCTGGAGACTCCTTCAGTCCCTTCACGTTCCATTCCCGGACCAGATGTCCACCGGTTGGACGGGTCCGTCGGTTGACTTCTCCCCCGAAGGGCTCGATAACTTCGTGACAGGGGAATGAAACAGCTTCACCCCCTCTACCGTCGAAGAGTCCGATGTCGAAGAGTCCGATGTCGAAGAGTCCGATCCAGTCAGCCAGCAACAGCGGGAGAATTGTCACTTGAGCCTGCCCACCTCAGGATCCCCAAGAAATGCGGGATCCCCAAGAATCCGAGGAACCCAGCGGAAGCCAGATTCCGCTGATTTCACCGCTCGCTACGTCTCCGGGCGATGCATCGGTCGGTGCGTACCGTCGCTACTGCTGCTGTGGGCCTTCCTACTCCTCTCCTTCTGCAGTTTCACCCCTTCGCGCGACCTGTTCGGCCAGGATGCCAGCGAAAGATCCGAGGTGATCTCACAGATCCGCCTGCAGGGCCTCGATCGTCTCGGTACTGCCCAGGTGATGGCGCGGATGAAGGTCCGAGTCGGAGATCGCTGGGATCCGGCAGCACTCGATGAAGAATATCGGCGACTCTGGACCAGTGGCGATTTTGTCACCATCGATGCCCCACTGGTGGATCACACCGAAAATGGCGTGATCATCACCATCATGCTTCGGGAACGTCGGCGAATTCAAGATGTCCTGTTTGAAGGAGCCGAGAAACTCTCGATCCGAACAGCCTTGAAAGAAATTCGCAGTCGCAAGGATGAACTGCACGATCCTCTTCTGGTGAGAGAAGATCTCGACACCGTGATCGATCTACTACTGAAGTTGGGGCACCCCTTCGCTCGCGTCGATACCCGCACCGAAGAAACCGATGAAGGTTTGCGGATCATTTTTGAAATCGATGAAGGCCCTCAGGTACGAATCCAGCGTGTCGATCTCCAGGGTACGGGATCGATTCCCATCGCTGACATCTTCGGGGTGATGCAATTGCGAACCCGCATCTATCTGGGTCTCGGTCGAACGGGCAAGTTTGACCCCCGCTTGCTCGAGCAAGATCTCGACCAGATTCGCACCCTTTACGTCGCCAAGGGATTCTTCGACGCCGAGGTCTCACTGGGCCAATTGGACTTCCAGAACGGGTTAGAGGATCTCAGGATCTTGATCCTGGTCGATGAGGGCCCCCGATACAGGGTCGGAGAAATTGAGTTCCAGATCACGGGTCCTAGCGACCTTTCCCAGCAGCAGCTGCTGGCTGCTCTCAAATTGACCGCAGGATCGGACTGGGACGGCGAGATCGTCCAGGCAGATACCGAAGTACTGAGGACGCTGTTCAGTGATCTGGGATTCCTTGATGCAGCGGTCTCCCCTTCCCTCACCTACCCCCTCGAGGGTCAGGACGTGCTCCTGAGTTACCGGATCACCGTTGGCTCCAAGGTGACGGCCAGCGAGATCGGATTCCGCGGCAATGGCACGACCCGCGACGATGTGATTCGTCGCCAGCTGGTCGTCTATCCCGGAGAAGAACTGCACATGGATGCGATCCAGGACAGTTTGAGCAATCTCCACCGACTGCAGTACTTCGACCAGGTGCGGCCGCAGTTCGACGGTGGAACCGAATCGGATCAACGCCCAGTGGTCTTTGAACTGTCAGAGATGTCGACCGGCAGGGCATTGTTTGGAGTCGGCTACTCCAGTGGCCGAGGTGCGGTTGGAAACCTTGCCATCGAGAAGCGCAACTTTGACATCTCCGATTTCCCCGACTCCTTGTCCGATTTACCGGGATCCTTCACCGGCGGTGGGCAGCGTCTGGTGCTGGAAGCACAACCGGGGACCGAGTACTCGAGGTATCGATTACTCTTCTCCGAGCCTTACCTCGGTGGATCGCAGAACTCCTTGGTTGTATCAGCCTACCGCTCGGTACTGCTTCGCAGGGAATACATCGAGGATAGAAATAGCGTCGGTCTCACCGTGGGTCGGTTGTTCAATCGAGAAGAAAAAATACGCGGCTCTCTCGGATTACGGCATGACCTGATCGCGGTCAATGATGTCTCCGCATCGGCTCCCTCGGTGGTCATCGATAGTGCGGGAAAGACCCGATACACCGCGCTGGATCTCGACCTGGAGTGGAACCAAAGAGTTTATCGCCCGGTGATCGGATCCGTGGACGGATGGTATGTCGAGGGTGGCTATAGCCACATCGGAGGACCTCTCGGAGGCGACCTCGAGATAGCCAAACTCGATTTCAGCACCGGCCTGTTCAAGACCATGTTTCAGGATGGTGAGGATTACCGTCATGTCTTTGCCGCCCGAACCAGTTTCAACTGGGCAGAACCGCTCGGGGCTGACGACCAGGTTCCAGTTTTCGAGCGCTACTATCTCGGCGGACCGCGGTCATTGCGTGGATTTGATTACCGTGGAGCAGGCCCACGAGAAAATGATCTAGAAATCGGCGGTACGGTTCGCCACCGAGGATCGATCGAATACACCTGGCCACTGATGGAAAATACTCTGCGCGGAATCCTCTTCACTGATTTCGGAAATCTCTCCGACGGGACGTCGGCATTCTCCTTCGATGACTATCGAGTAGGTGTCGGCGGTGGCGTGGTGATCAATGTCCCCATCTTCGGTCAGCCGCTCCCCATCTCCATCACCTGGACCGAAGCGGTGAAGAAGCAAGAAGGAGATCGAATCCAGGAGTTCTCCTTCGATCTCGGCTGGTTCCTCAACTAGCGCACGACTCTCGCAGGCGATTCCAGTCCCTCATCACAGTCCCTCATCACAGTCCCTCATCACAGTCCCACCAGACCTGAAATCCCGGCGGTGGAAGCACCCAGGAGATGTCCGAAAAGGAAACATCGGTGGCAACACCATTGATGATCACCACCAATCTCTGTTTCTCCTTGTTGATCTTGCACACCTCGCACACCTGCTGGAAACGAGGAATGAACACGGCGTCCCCCTTACTCAGAGACCGAGCAGTGTCGAGCCGTCTTTGTGCCAGGTCGGTTCCCGCGAGGGCATCATCCAGAGTTCGATACACTTGCCGCAGCATCTCGCCCTTGTCACCGGGTAACTCGCCCAGTTGATCGAGAGATCTGCGAATCTGCGCCACCATCGTCGTCACCTTCTGCTCCTCGATCCGCTCGAGTTGATACTCCAGCGCCCCTCGAGTTTTCTGCGCTTCTTGCTCCCGACGCGATCCCTCCTGCCGCTGACGCAAAGCCTCTACTCGATGCTTCTCCGCTTCCCGAGCCCGTCTCTCCAGATCCTTCTGCGCCCGCTCCATCGCATCGACGACCCCTGGATCCACTCCGTCCTGCTCTCGACTGCCCTCCCTGGCACTCGCCACCACATCTGCAGGCATCCCGATGCGCTCGGCGATCACCAGCGCATTCGATCTCCCAGGTAACCCCACCACCACACGATAGGTCGGAGCGAGTTTGACCGGATCGAACTCCATCGAGGCATTTTCACACTTGCGCCGTCGATACGCATATTCCTTGAGTCTGCCCAGATGAGTGGTCACCAGCGTAAAGGTGCCACGTTCATACAATCGATCCAGCACAGCCTCGGCCAGCGGCGCTCCTTCCAGTGGATCGGTTCCCGATCCCAGTTCATCGAGAAGCACCAGGCTACGACTGGTCGAATGACGCAAGATCGAAGCGACCACCGTGACATGAGCGGAGAAGGTCGAAAGATCCTGCTCCAGACTCTGCTCATCGCCGATATCGGCCAGAACAGAATCAAAGATGGGAATTTTAGTCCCCTCCGAAGCGGGCACAGGAATTCCAGAGGCGGCCATCAGAGAGAGCAAACCGACCGTCTTGAGCACCAGCGTCTTGCCGCCAGTGTTGGGACCGGTGATCACCACCTGATAGCGTCCAGGATTCATCGAGAGGGTCATCGGCACCACCCTTGATCTAGCGGACTGCAGATCAAAGGTGGTGCCGGGTCTCGCCTTCCCCTCTCTCCAGAGCAACAAGGGGTGGCGAGCGTCCAGCAACTCGATGCTCCTCCCCTCGACCAGTTGGGGAATCACACAACCCAGTTCTCCCGCAAACCTGGCCCGCGCCTCGATCGAATCCATCTGCACCAGCTGGTTCCACAGTCGTAGGATCAATGGCCTCTTGGACCGTACCTCCTGGGTCAACCGGGCGAGGATTCTCTGAATCTCATGCTGCTCTGCCGCACGAGCTCGCTGGCTTCGATCTCCCAGGCGAATCACTGGCTCGGGTTCGATGAATAGTGTCTGTCCCGAAGATGATTCACCCCTGACCACACCACGAACCTGATTCTTACACTCGGTACGAATCGCCCAGCAGAAACGACCGTGCCGCGGGGTGACCACATGCCCCTGGAGCGCCTTCTTCCATGGAGCTTTTTCGGCATGATCGGCAAACCACTTGCGAATCTCGCCATCCAATCCGCAGGACTCCGATCGAAGGCGAGCCAGGGTTTCACTGGCCTCATCGAGAATTTCACCGGAGCCATCGATCGAACTCTCGAGACGTTCCCGCAGCGCCGGAACATCGACCAGCAAGGTCGATCGGTCACTCAAGCGTGGAGAGGACTCGGACTGCAGAAGAGACTTCAATCGCCTCGACCGATCGATGACTTGCCACACCGATTTCAGCATCGGCCCATCGAGAACCGTCCCCCCTGAATCGGGCAAGATGGAGGGGAGATCGACCAGACCCTCCAGACCCAGTTGCCAGGAGGATTGTCCGAGCCGCTGACAGACCTCTGCAGTCTCCTCCATCTGGATCCTCGCACGCTCCAGGTCATGGTCAGGGGTCAATGCGTGGATGTACTGCTTGCCCGGTCGAGAAGAGGCGAAACCGGAGATACAGGTGAGGATCTCGCCATAATCGAGGCGGCGCTGACTGTCATCGCTGACTTCGAGGAGGTTGGCTGTCCTGGCCGAGGAAGAAGATGGAGTCGCTCGGGTGCCTCGCCGTGATCTTCGATCCGATCTCTTGTTCCTTGCGGGATCCTCGCGTCCGGACAAGGTGCCACCTTTCCGCGGATCTCTCCGATCCAGCACCCGGATGCTACCTCATCTGATCGACGATGCGCAGTTGATCGCTGTTTCGCAGCAGATCCTTACATCTCTCCATGCATTCCTGCGCAACTTCACCCGCTGAGACCCCAATAACCCCTCCGCCGCGAATCCCAGGCAGGGCATCTTCGAGTCTCCGAGTCAACGCCTCGGCAGCCCCCAGGGCCGGATGGTCGAGCAGCACCCAGAGACCCGACTCACTGGTTTCAATCCAGTCGGTGCCACGCAACAAATCGATATCCACCAGTCGATTCGAACCCACGGCATGCTCGAGGAGTAACACTCCCGGCGCTGGACCACCCCGCTCGACCGCACGTAGACGGGTGGCGAGGAGTCGGCTGAAGCGATTCTCGGGGTCCTCCACCTGTGGGGATTCACTCTCCTCCGGCGGAGGGCTCAATCGCTCGAGAAGCGGCAGCATTTGTAACACCTTGAACAGTTCTCGGCGTCCAGCATCGGGGTCTCTGGCGAGAAATCCGAGCCAGGAGCCGTCATGTGGCAGCCCGATCAGCGGACCAAACTGCCCCACTCCGGTGGGCAGGGGTTGTTCCTCATCGAGTGGATCACCGAGGCTTCTCAACACCGCTCCCCGATCGCGCCCTCCGACCGTCAGGCCCAACTGATCATCGCTGGAATTCAACTCAGCCCAGCCGAGAAAGGCCGGATCGTCGAGCACCCATCTTCTCAGCGCATCGACCAGTAACTCCCCATTCATTCGCGCCTCTAGCAACACCCTTATCGCAGCGAGCCCATCGGGCTGAAGATCTTTCGGTGCGTACTCGACACCGTGGGGAAGGACCAGTCTCTTCAGTTCTTCTTCTGAAACATCGGCCAGGCCTGTTGCCGAGGAAGGACTCGATTCGATGATCGAATCCTCAGAAAGTTCAGCATGCCTGTTTTCCTCGAAATCACTGTATCCTTCGCCATCTTCTTCGATCTCTTCAAAGATCTTGTCGAACAGTTGATGATTGTGACTGCCCTCGATGGGACGGTCGAAGCGCAAGCCCGTCGGTGGGGATGGCTGCTTCGCATCCACGATCCAGATCAAACGATCGCAATAGTCTCGATAGGCCCGGTAGTCCTCATCGGACACGGACACCTCGCCACAACTGACCACGACAAATTTGAAGTTGGATTCATCCGGAGTGGGATGCTCCGCCAGTGCTTCTTCGAGAGATTTGACGGTGAAGAGTCTCACCTCTTGATCTTCAAATTTCTCCCCTTCCTCGGTGAGGAGAAGGAGCTGACGATGGAGATCATATTCATCATCGGGATGTCCGTTGTGGATCAGTAGCAGCGCCCTGTTCGCGTGGCCCAAGTCTCCGGAGACTTCTCTGAAGGCTTGCTCTTGCATCTCCTTGGCCCTCTGCCTGGGAGAGCGCCCAGCATTCCCATCGTCGGCAGGACCGATAAGATCTCCGACGTCAGGCTCCGGGGGCTGATTTTCGACCAAGGGGCTTCTCCTGTGTGAAGGGCAATGGGCATAGATCTCGATGAAACCGCTTCTGGAGCGGCTCGTCAACCACGCTTCAAAAGAGTCTCATATCACCGAATTTCGGTGTATCGGCCATGGTTACTGCGGGCCAATCGCCTCAAGAACTCTCTCGCCTTCGCCTCGTCCTGGCGTGGAGCCTCTCCGGCAAACAACCCGTAGCAATGGATCCTGGTGCCACGGTAGCGATTCCAACGACTCACCGCGTCGAGGATCAGCGTCGTAGAAGTCTCATCCCCCACCGTCGGACTACCATCCGAAAGCAGATAGATGGTATCGACTTCACGATCTGCGAACGCCGCTTCGAGGGCTCCGTAGGAGTTCGTCTCTCCCCCCGCTGTCAATTTCTGGACAAATCGAATCGACTTTTTGAGACTTGCTCCCTGTGCCTTGACCAGTTTGGTCGAAAATCTCAGTACCCCTTCACTGAAGGCCACCACCGAGAATCGACTTTTTGGGCTCAATCCCGATTCGAGAGCGCGACACAATTCGGTGCGTGCGACTTCGATCCGTGACCCACCCACCGATGTTTCGGCCAGCATACTTCCAGAAATATCGAGCAGGAACACCACACGTTCGCTGACGATCTCGCCGTACAATCCTTGACGCACGGCAGTTCCAAGACTCTTTTCTTCATCTTCATCCGAGGAGGGTGAGATGGCGGGAGGATCCCAGGTTGACATGTTTTCGCGCCACCATACTCTCCAGGCGGCAGCACTGTGACCATGCGACTGAGTTGTCAACTCGCCCAAGGCGTCACTGAAATCCTCCAGCAACCGCCCCTTTGCATCGGGCATACGCTCGATCAATGCATCGACCACTTGCTTGACTCGATGATCTCGTAATCCCCGCACCGCCTGGGCCACTACCAGCCAGGAACGATCCTCGAGACAGTGGAGAAGTTCGGGACGTGACAGACTCTGGGGCCACGCTCGCGCCACTCTCAGCGCATCGATTCGGCGCGAAACATCTTTTGATCCCCTGACGACAGTTCGCACTGCTTCCATCGCACCCTCCGATTCGAATTTACGAAGTAGACGGAGCGATTCCTGATGAACCAACAAACTCTCGTGCGGAAGCCCATAGCGGAGCATCAGTTCGGCGCTTTTTTGCTGATCCAGTGCTCCGAGGGTCTCCATGGCATCGCAGATCGCCGATTCGTTTCCCTTTTGTAATCCAGCCATCAAGGCGACCCGCGCCTCCTCGAACTGATCAGGAATACCGGTGATTGCGGTGTTGAAAAAAAGCAGATAACTGGCGAGAAGGGCCATCAGTTCGCCTCCAGATCTTCCAGGTCTGCTGCAGCGATCTCATCCCTGACAATTTTCCTGGCAGTTTCTTTCAACTGCTCACGATCGACGCAACTCTCCAACAGCTTTTCTCCGATCATCCGATCGAGTGCGCGGGCAAAGGCGTTCCTTCGGCTCGGATGACTTCGTATCAACAGTGTGACCAGTTCATCGACGAGGTGGTCCGCTGCGATCTCTGCCAGCAAGTGGGATGATCGCTGGGCACTGCGATGCAATTCTTCAGCCGCACGAGGCAACTCCTCGGATTCAACGGAAGCCATCGCCACCAGTTCCGAAATGCGATCCTGATTGCGCAAGCCATCGCAATTCATCGCAGGAAGGTCTCCGCTGGTCTCGAGAGCGAACAAGCACACCGAGCCCAGTTCAATCACTTCACCCACTACCACATCTCGGACATCCACTCGCTCACCTCCGACATAGGTTCCATTGGAACTGCCGAGGTCAGCCACCACGAGGCGGCCAGCATCGATGGTCAGAGCGCAGTGCTGGCGGCTCAGGATGGGATCTTCCAGTTGCACACTACAACTGCGAGATCGCCCCAGAGTGATGGTCCCATCATTCAGAGGCATCTGCCTCGGGGTGCCATCGTGAATCAACAGGCGGAAATTCATGCTATTCCTTCCCCGCGCTAGAGAAGCCAGCGGGATCAGTTACATCGGGATCAATTACATCGGGATCAATTACATCGGGATCGATTACACCCTGCTGAAAAAACGACGGAAGGCGGCGCGGTCTTGCCGATTCCACATCGATGCAAGCGAGGGTGGTTTTTCCCTGACAAACTCGATCTCCTCGAGGAGAAGTGATGTCATAGCCGAGGTATAGTCGGGCCCCCTTCACCTCGAGAGCCCTGGTCTCGACCGTCAACAGATCGTCGTAGAATGCCGGGTGTTGATACGCCACCGACACCTCGGTGACCAGGAAGCGGATCCCCTGCTGTTCCAACTGCTGGTAAGGCAACCCCAACTGGCGTAACCACTCGGTCCTGGCACTTTCGAACCAGACGACATGACGGGAATGATGGGCAATTCCTCCCTGGTCTGTTTCCTCGTAGCGGACTCGGATGGTGCAGACTCCTCGATCCCTCATCGATCCGCCTCCTCTGATGGCGCGGGATCATCCGTCGAGCGCTTGAATCGGTGCTGGAACATCCGGCGAATCTCTGCCTGAGGATAGCCGAGATCCCTCCAGTGCAGGTAAGCCTTGACTGCAGTGACCGTCTGCTGGTCGTAGAGGTAGCGCCCCGTCTCGGTCACCTGAGCCGGTTCGATGAGGCGCATGGTGACCAGATTCTGAAGCAATTGCCGGGTGATTCCGGTGCACTCCATCAGGTCTCGCGGTTTCAGTAATTCCGGTTCTGTGGACATGGAATCAGGCTATCACGGGGTCCACTGCCGGGAAACGCACGGTATCCTCTGAACCAGGAGGAATCGTGCACTCAAAGAAACCCTGGGAGATGCTACTTCTCCCACAGACCACCAGCACTCAGCAAGAGGGACGCCGTCTTTGCGCTGAAAGAGCGGGGGTTCGACGAGCGATCCGAGCGGTGCAACAAACCGAAGGTCGAGGACGAAGAGAAACCCACTGGGTCAGCCCGGTCGGGGGGCTCTGGTGTACCCTGACGATCCCGGCACCGCAGGGTGCCGACCCGTTCGACAATCTGCTGGTCGCCCTCGCCGCTCGCGAAGCGGTGGCAGGGCTGCTCGGTCCAGGCCAGAGTTCCCTGGCGCTGAAATGGCCCAACGACCTGATCATCCATGGCCGGAAATGGGGAGGGGTCATCGCTGAACTGTGCGGCCCCGCCGATCAGCAAGAGATCCTCTTCGGAATCGGCCTCAACCTACAAATCGAGGAAAAGACCCTCCAGCAGCATCCCGGAATACCCGAAGAAACCACCTCCATCCTGTCAGAATTCGGTCACAGTCCCTCCCCCGAAGCGGTGTTGGAAAGTATCCTCCTGCATGTCGATCGGTTGCTGGAAGAGGACCGATCGACGGGAGGTCGAGAGAGAAGCCGCCTGCAGGTGGCTGCAGTTCTCGATACCCTGGGTCGTCGGATTCGCTGGGATGGCCCCGGCGATCAAACTGGCGAGGGTGAGGCGATCGGAATCACCGCAGACGGAACTCTCATCGTCGAGAAGGATACTCCTGCTCCACGAGAGAGGTGCCAGCTACGATCGGCACGGATCTCTCATGTGAGAGTTCGAGAAGGTGGCTGAGTCTCGAGCCACTGGTGAAAGGACGAGAAATTGAAGGGTGAGGATCAACCACCTTCACGCTGGGTCCAGGAATGCTGGGAACCGTTCGTCTCCGAACATCCGGAGCGCATGGAAGGATTCCAGACCTCCAGTGGAACCCCGATAGATCCGCTCTACTGCCATGACGAAGAGTCGCCAGGTCCCGGAGAATTCCCCTTCACCCGTGGCATCCATCCCAGCATGTATCGTGGACGACTGTGGACGATGCGACAGTACGCTGGATATTCCACCCCGGAAGAGACCAATCAGAGATTTCGTTTCCTGCTGGAGCAGGGACAAACGGGCCTCTCGGTAGCGTTCGATCTCCCCACCCAGATCGGCTTCGATTCTGACGATCCAGAGGCTTTCGGTGAGGTGGGAAGAGTCGGTGTACCGATCAACACAGTCGACGACCTCGACCAGTTGCTCGACGGCATACCGCTCGAGTCGATCAGTATATCGATGACCATCAACTCGACTGCCCCGCTCTTGCTGGCACTGCTCCTGGCTCTGGCGAAACGCAGAGGGGTGGCCGCCGATCAGATTCGAGGGACCCTGCAGAACGATATCCTCAAGGAGTATATCGCTCGTGGAACCCAACGATTCCCGGTAGAACCGTCGATGAGGCTGGTCGTCGATGTCATCGAGCACTGCACCAAAGAAGCCCCCTCCTTCAACCCCATCAGCATCAGCGGGTATCACATTCGCGAGGCGGGTTCGACGGCGATCCAGGAGGTGGCCTTCACTCTCGCCAACGGAATCGCATACCTCGATGCCTGTCGTGATCGGGGTCTAGACCTGGTCTCGGTAGGACGAAGAATCTCCTTCTTCTTCAATGCTCATAATCAACTGTTCGAGGAGATCGCCAAGTTCCGAGCGGCCCGAAGGATGTGGGCAAAGATCTGTCGGGAGAGATTCCACATCGAGGATGACCGTGCCTGTCAGCTGAGATTTCACACCCAGACTGGTGGCTCGACGCTACAAGCGAAGGAGCCTTCCAACAACATCGTTCGCGTGACGATCCAGGCTCTCTCCGCAATTCTTGGAGGGACCCAGTCGCTCCACACCAACAGTTGGGACGAGGCCCTCTCCTTGCCTGGCCAGGAGGCGGCTCGCCTGGCCCTCAGAACCCAACAGGTACTGGCCAGGGAATCGGCAGTCACCGACACCATCGACCCCCTGGGAGGTGCGCCCTTCATCGAACATCTGACCGATCAGATCGAAGACGCAGCGATGACCATCATCTGCGAAATCGATGAGCGGGGAGGAATGCTCAAATCGATCGACAACGGCTCCATCCGTCGCGCCATCGAGCAAAGTTCCTACGAGGCTCAAATCGCTCGAGATTCTGGAGCCGCCACTCCGGTCGGAGTCGAGGAAGAGGGAGAGATTCCCGAGGCGCCCTTCAAAGTCGATCCAGATATCGAACAGCTGCGCCGACAATCGCTGGAAAAATTTCGGCTCCAGCGTGATAATTCAGCAGTAACTGCAGCGCTCTTGCAAGTCGAGAAAACTGCAACCGGCTCCGACAACATGATCCCAGTACTCATCGATGCGATGGAAGCGGGATGCACCCTGGGTGAAGTGTCGCGCAAGTTGTCGACTGTATTCGGGGAGACTCAAAATCATGGATAGAAGTGGACCGATCCGAGTTCTTCTCGCCAAGCCTGGTCTCGATGGCCACGATCGTGGTATTCGGCTGGTTCTTCGTGCACTCAGAGATGCCGGCATGGAAGTGATCTACACCGGACTGCGGGCGACACCCGCTCATATCGTCAAGGCTGCCATCGAGGAAGATGTCGAGGCGATCGGACTCTCCAGCCTCTCCGGTGCTCACGAGACTCACTTCAAGGAGGTTTCGAGACTACTGGAGCAAGAAGGTGCAACCGACGTGGTTCTCTTCGGGGGCGGCATCATCCCGCAGCAAGATGTCGATCAACTTCGATCGATCGGATTCGAGTGGATCTACCCCCCCGGAACCACCCTCGACAAGATCGTCTCCGACCTGACCAGCACTCTGCGCCCCACCACCAGTCGAAATGGAGACGATTGATGGAATCGTTGAGATTGGACCACATCGGAATCGCAGTCCGATCGATCGACCAGGCATTACCTCTCTGGAGAGACGCCCTTGGCGCAAAGATCGGGGATCGCGAGACGATCGCATCCCAACAGGTAGAGGTTCTCTTTCTCGAAACCGGGGAAACTCGCACCGAGTTGATGGAACCGACCTCGTCCGATAGCGCCGTTTCTCGCTTCATCGAGAAGCGTGGCGAAGGTCTTCATCACATCGCGTACCGGGTCGAGGATCTATCCGCCACCATGAAGAAACTCGAATCGGCCGGATCAAAGCTGATCTACTCTGAACCACGGCCTGGAAGCCACTCGACGCTCATCAACTTCATTCACCCGACTTCCACCGGAGGCATCCTGATCGAGCTGGTGGAGTACACCACCGGGGATCAAATCTCGCACCCCGAAGAGGAGCGAAGCACTTGAAGGAAAAGAATCGAATCGAAGCGAGACGCCGCATTGAAGCTGCCCGCGCCGGTGGTGGAGAAGCTCGTATCGATCGCCAACACAGCGCAGGGAAGTTAACCGCACGTGAGCGGATCGAAGTCCTTCTGGACGAAGGTACCTTTCAAGAGATGGACGCACTCGTCACACATCGCTGTAGTGACTTCGGAATGGCGGATCGGAAGGTCCCCGGAGATGGCGTAGTGACAGGCTGGGGCGAAGTCGATGGTCGTAGAATCTTCCTCTACAGCCAGGACTTTACAGTCGAAGGAGGAAGCCTCTCTGCAACCAATGCAGCAAAGATCTGTAAGGTGATGGAGATGGCCCTCAAGGTGGGTGCACCGATGATCGGACTCAATGACTCCGGTGGTGCGCGAATACAGGAGGGAGTCGCAAGCCTCGGCGGATACGCCGATATCTTCCTCAGGAACACCCTTGCCTCCGGAGTGATCCCCCAGTTGAGCGGCATCCTCGGACCGTGTGCCGGTGGTGCTGTTTATTCACCCGCTTTGACCGACTTCGTCTTCATGGTCGATGGGTCCAGTTACATGTTTGTCACCGGGCCCAATGTGGTCAAGACGGTGACACATGAGGAGGTCACTCAGGAGCAGTTGGGAGGTGCTTCCACTCACGCTTCAAAGAGTGGAGTTTCTCACTTTCGTTGTCGCGATGATCGACACTGCCTTGAAGAGATTCGAAACATTCTTTCGTACTTGCCATCCAATAATCTCGAGAGTCCTCCTGAACGGGAGTGCACCGACCCCATCGATCGTGCCGATCCGGAACTGACAACCATCATTCCAGATCATCGAGAAAAACCTTACGACATGCATGAAGTTCTGCGCAGGGTTGTCGACCAGGATTCATTGCTGGAAGTTCAACCGG
Organism: Planctomycetota bacterium; assembly: GCA_014240375.1. GTDB lineage: Bacteria > Planctomycetota > UBA8108 > UBA1146 > UBA1146 > QNYK01. Next base: position 108,438 of record JAAZXB010000003.1, read on the forward strand.
AGTTTGCACGAAACATCATCACGGCGTTCGCAAGAATGGATGGAAAATCGGTCGGGATCGTTGCCAATCAACCGTCAGTCCTGGCTGGGTGTCTCGATATCCATGCCAGTGTCAAGGCAGCGCGATTCGTTCGCTTCCTCGACTGCTTCAATATTCCCATCATCACCTTTGTAGATGTGCCTGGCTTCTTGCCCGGCACAGATCAAGAGTGGAACGGAATCATCTCCAACGGTGCCAAGTTGCTGTACGCCTATTGCGAGGCGACCGTCCCCAAGTTGACGGTCATCACCAGAAAAGCATATGGCGGTGCCTATGACGTGATGTCTTCGAAACACATTCGCGGAGATTTGAATCTCGCCTGGCCTTCGGCAGAGATCGCAGTGATGGGTGCACCCGGCGCTGTTGAGATCCTGTTTCGCAAGGAACTGGCCAGTGCCGAAAACCCGACAGAAATTGCTACGGCTCGAACCGAGGAATATGAGGGGCTATTTGCAAACCCCTTCACTGCTGCAGAGCGCGGATACATCGATGCCGTGATCGAGGAACCTGAAACGAGAAGTCGATTGATCGAAGGTCTCCGCTTGCTCGCAGGAAAGCGTGATCAGAACCCTCCCAAGAAGCACGGGAATGGACCTCAATGAGTTCCCAACACACCATCAAAAAGGTACTGGTAGCGAACCGGGGAGAAATCGCCATCCGCATCTTTCAAGGATGTCGAGAACGTGGGATTGAAACGGTAGCGGTCCATTCAGAAGCAGACGCTTCCGCTCCACATCGTTTCGCAGCCGATGAGTCGGTCCTGATCGGTCCACCTTCCCCCACCGAGTCTTACTTGAAGGTGGATCGCATCCTGGATGCTGCCCGCGAAACAGGAGCGGACGCGATTCATCCAGGCTACGGATTCCTGTCAGAAAGTTCCTCATTTGCCCAGGCGGTGGAAGATGCAGGGCTGATCTTCATCGGTCCAACCCCATCACAGATCTCATCGATGGGGGATAAGGTTCGTGCCCGAGAATTGATGGAGGCCGCCTCTGTTCCGGTGATTCCAGGAACCTTGGGAGCCATCGATGACCCGGCAGAGTTGCAACTCGAGAGTCAAAGAATCGGATTTCCACTGCTGATCAAGGCTGCCGGCGGTGGAGGCGGCAAGGGAATCCGAAGGGTCGACACTGCTTCCGAATTACTCCCCGCCTGGGAGAGGACGCGATCTGAAGCACTTTCCGCATTCGGAGATGGGCGGGTCTATCTGGAAAAATTTGTCAGCCCTGCCCGTCACGTCGAAGTCCAGGTGGTCGGCGATGGAAGAGGATCGGTCTGGTTCCTCGGCGAGCGAGAATGCTCCTTGCAGCGTAACCATCAGAAAGTTCTCGAAGAAACCCCATCACCTGTCATCGATGATGAAGTCAGAGAAAGACTTCGCAACGCAGCGGTGGCAGGAGCCGCTTCCATCCAGTACCGAGGTGCGGGAACGATGGAATTCCTCTACGACGAAGCCTCCCGTGAATTTTTCTTCCTCGAAATGAACACCCGACTTCAGGTGGAACATCCAGTCACAGAAATGGTCACTGGAATCGATCTGGTCGGCATGCAACTCGATGTCGCCCAGGGAATGAAACTGAAGCACGACCCCGATCTGCCACGCAGGGGATGGTCCATCGAATTTCGAATCTGCGCAGAAGACCCCTATCGGAATTTTCTTCCATCCACCGGTCAGATCCGCGCACTGCGAATTCCACATGCTCCTTTCTCCAGAATCGATGGTGCACTTCGAGAAGGACTGGAAGTGACGCCCTACTACGATCCGATGCTGGCCAAGGCCATCGTCTGGGGTGAAAATCGAAAAACTGCAGTCGACCGCCTGATGGCGCTTCTCTCCCGTCTCAGAATCGGTGGTATTCACACGACCATCCCTCTGGGAATAGAGCTTTGTAATCAAGGTTGGTTTCTCGATGGGGATTTTGATACCGGAACTCTCGAACGATGGATGGCTGACCGAGACAAGCGCAGGTCAGCACCGGACGACATGCAGCTGATTGCTGCCATAGTGGCGAGGCACACCCTGAGTTCCGCTCGCTCTCATTCAACACCTGGAATTCCTGGCGGTGGCAAATGGGGCATGGCGGCAAGGATCGCTGGAGTCCGGGGGAACCTCTCTTGAAGTATCAAGTGGAATGGGAAGACCAGAAGATTGAAGTGATTGCAGACTGCGACCCTCTCGGTAGAGAGTGGCGCTTCCAGATGCCGCAAGGTCATCAGATCGATGTTCGAGTCGAAACGCTGGAAGAAGGATCGGTTCTCCGGTTGATCATCGGTGGAGAGAGCAAGACTGTCTCACTACTCCCTGGCAACCGGGTCGGAGATCCGATTCGAATCTTGCTCGACCATACCCCACTAGAACTGGATGTTCTCGATCCTATAGATCTGATCACCAGAGAGGTGGGATCCGGCCCTGAAGCATCGGGGCAACAAGAAATCACCAGTCTCATGCCAGGCATTATCCGCAAAGTAATGGTAGCTGTGGGCACGAAGATAGAGGTTGGAACTTCGTTGATTCTTCTTGAAGCGATGAAGATGGAAAATGAGATCCAGTCGCAGGTGGCAGGGACTGTCCTCGGGATTCACGTCAAGGAAGGCGATGCGGTGGCGGCGGGGGCCTTGATGCTGGTGATCAAGCAAGATGATTGAATCGCAAGTTGACCGAAAGGATCCGATTCCACCACGGGCTTTTTCTTGGGCTCCTTTTTTTTCTTCTCTTCAACGGGTTTCAGGTCACCATTCTCACCGGTGATACCGGTACCTGAGCACTTTGCACAGGAGATTCGTTTCTTTCCGGAACAGTTTTCACACTTCTGAGAAAACTCCTTCTTCCCCTTGCAGTCCTTGCAGGACTCCCGTTTCTTTCCCTTGCACACCGGGCACACGATCTTGCCCTTACCACTACAGTCTCGGCATCGAGTCTTTACCTTCTTGCCTTTGACCGGGTCAAACCTCTCATAACTACCCGCTCCACCGCACCGTCGGCAATCGAGAAGGCCATCTTCGACTCCAACGCAGATGGCACAATTTTTCCCTTCGCCTGTGCCTGCGCATTTAGAACAGGGAGTCAAGATAACTCCAGCACCTTCGCAATCGACGCACGGAGCCATGCCAACGGAATCACAAGGGCGGCACCACTTGTTGGGATGTTGCTTTTTCCGTGCTTCGATCTCGACACGGGATAGTCGTGCCACGACCAACTTTTCGAGTTCGAATAACTTGTGAGTTTGGCACCATTCCTGCAGTTCCTTGTGTCCCTTCAGATCGGTAGGAGCGAGCAGTTTGAGCCGACGATTGAACTCCTCTGACTTGAGTTCTCCCAGCTCGATTTTCTCGATATCTTTCCTCGAGATCTTCATCACGGCCTTTGATTTTCCAAACACAACCTCGATCTTCACTTCCTTGGCTGTTTCTTCGAGGATCTTTCCTTCGAGCTTTTTCCCGGTCTTCAGCAGGACCACATCGGCCTCGCAGACCTTGCACAAGAGCAGGGCAAGAAAAGTGATCAGGATCCACTGCATTGAACTGTAAGACATCATTCCACCTCTGCCGGAATATCAAAATAGAGACGATCCAGCCCAGGACGCTTGATTTCCCATATCGGATTTTTTCTTATCCTGGCCATCCACACGCCGAAGAGCAACAGCATCAAGATGGAGCCACCCATCGAGAGATTCGCCTGGTACCACAATTCTATATCGAGATCACCACCCCCATTAAATGAGGTGAGCAACTGCATAGGAGGTGAGAGGCCCTGCAGTAATGAATGAGTACTTGACCAGTTCAACTCACTTGCTGTGAGTGAAACCAAGGCCAAGGCGATCTGGACCCCGACCGCAAGCACACTAGAGACCACCCCGGAGAATCCACACTGAGCAAAAAACCAGGAAAGAGTCAGTACCGCAACTCCCCAGAGAAATAACATCCCCTGCCACATCAGAAACATCTCAGTCCCGATGCCACTCAGTTCTAATTTGTTGAAGTTGGTGGTCTGGCCCCCAATGGTAGTGTCGTACAGCAATAGCATCGCGGCTACTGAAAAAGACAGTAGCAGGCAGGAGTACAACAGATTGCGGATTCCACCCGGAAGAAAAATCGCTCCGACTCTGGTTTCCCAGCGACGATGAGCACGCATCTGGACGATGCGTAGCGGTACCTTGGCACTCGAGCCGGCGATTCGAGTCAATGCCAGTGGATAGAACAGCAGCATGATCATCATGAATCTGCCACCAAAGATGACGCTGCCATTAACAAGCAGAGGGCCCAAGGTCACCACCAGGATCCCAAATAAGAGCCCTGCGAATACAAATGAAAGAAACCGAACAGAAATATCTCTGGATGATTCTGCACCCGATAGCATATAGGACGCACCCATCAAACTGCCCAGCCCGAGACCCAAGTAAATCGTGATGGACCAGAGCCAGAATTGCCAGGGTGGGGGGTACTTTTGCAGGTAATCGAGCAACAACATCTGATTGCCGTACACCTCCTGCCAAAGGAATACAAGCACAAAGATCATCAACGGAATGGTAGCCAAGGTGCTCTGCAGGATCGAACGAATCGTGCCCTTGCTCGCAGCAGAGGAGAAGATTCCAAGGCTAACGATGAGGATCGATCCCAGGAAATGAACCAGATACTCGAATGCAATCGATCCCAGGGAGACTCCACCGAAGAGCAACGTCATCGAGAGAATCGGGGCCGGTAGTAGGAGCAGATAAAACTGTACTCCGACGATTCCCATCATTTTTCCCGACACCACCTGACCAGGAGTCAAGTCGGTAGTAATCAGGGACTCCCAGGTCTTTGCCTGCTTCTCACTGGTGATACTGACGGCACCCAGCGTGGGCACGATCAAACCGAGGACGACTACCTGGACGGTGAAATAGATAATGACCAGTAGCAATGCATGATCCTCAGGTGAATGCGATTGATTTTTTGCCAAAACCAACGAGATCCACATCGATGCACCGACGATGCCTGCGAAGATCAACTGAATGAGGAGTGAACGCACTCGACGGATCCGCAGGATCAATTCCTTCTGGATGATGGCATAATTGGAAAGTCTTTCGAGCATCGATGAAATCATTGGACCTCTCCAGTCGTGAGGTTCATGAACAACTTCTCCAGATCGTCCTCATGCCTTTTGACCGAGGTGAATGCAATTTTCTTGGCCGACAATGCGCCCCAGACCTGATGAATCTCGGAGTCTTCGCCCTCCCAATCAAAACGGACACTACGTCCTTCCTGATAGATCCTTGAAACTCCCGGAAGTTGCGAAAGAACCACCTCCACGACATCACTCTCTTCGACCAACCGGATCTCGAAGGTCACATCGGATCCGCGAATCCGTTGTTGTATCTCTTCCAGCGGACCGTGTGCGACCAAGGTCCCCATCTCGATGATGCTGACCGAATCACAGATGGGTGAGAGTTCCGATAGGATATGGCTGGAAAGGAATATGGTCTTTCCCAGTCTTCGGAGTTCGGTCAAGAGTTCCCTGAATTCAATCCTGGCTCGAGGGTCCAAACCGTTGGCCGGCTCGTCCAGAATCAGTAGATCCGGCTCGTGCAAGAGCGTTTGTGCCAGGCAAAGACGTTGCCTCATTCCCTTGGAAAGGGTGTGTACTTCGACCTCGAGAAGTGATCCCAGGTCAGTCAACTCCACCACATCCGAGATCGCTGATTTCCTCCGTGCAGGCGACAAGCGGTGTGCTTGCGCGAAGAAATCGAGGTATTCAGTCACCGAAAGACCTTCATACACTCCGAAATAATCCGGCATATATCCCAGCCGATGCCGGACTTCTTTCGGTTCCGTCACAACATTGACGCCATCGATCCATGCTCCCCCTGCGGAGGGGACCTGCAAGGTTGCCAGTATTCGTATGGTGGTTGTTTTTCCGGCCCCGTTGGGACCGATGAACCCATGGATCACACCGCGATCGACATCGAAACTGATGCCCGCAACGGCATCTTTACGACCGTAGGTCATCTTGAGATCTCGGACCTCGACGATAGATTTCCGGGAACTGCTCATCAGTGCCCACCGTGCCCATTGGATTTATCTGTGATGGTACCATTCCACACGATGACACGAGCTTCTGGGCCGATCCCGAGTTGTTCTCGAGTCTTCTCCTCGAGATGTGCCGATGCCGTTGTGCACAACACACTCTCGGTGTGCACACCCAGTTTCCGGTAGCTGTCAAAATCGTCCAAGTGGTTCTCAAGGACATAAGCCAGGTCTTCCTTCGAGACCCATTTCCCCTGCGATTCTATCTGGTTGAGTTGATTCCAGAGGGCGCCCCATGAGAAACGAATCTTGCTAAGATCGAAATTCCCCCTGTCGTAGGCCGGAATCGTGAGAGGGAGCGGATTCACCGGAATCGTCTCCCATCGAACCGTGTGACTGGTCGACCGGACACGCCGGCCAAAGGTGGTAGTAATGCTCCCATCCAGTTGCTGCTGATAGTGCCAGGGAGACAAATCGGAGCCGAAGGAGATGGGTTGGGGAGCCAAGGTCTTGACCGATTCCTCCACAGTGATTCCTCCGGTCGGCGTATAGTCTGTTTCGACCACGGCCGCCAGCGCATGGGAGCCATCGGGAGTTCGGATGATCAGCACATGATCCACGTGACGGGGCACGATCCCGAGCCTCCAGATCGACATCACGAAGAGAAGTAAGATACAAGAGGTTACGACCATCGGCTGAAGCCAGAGCATGTGAGGTAACTTGTTGCGCTTCTTCAAGTACATGCCGATCAACGGCCACAGTACCCCCACATAGAGGAATCCAAGTATCAACATCAACTTCATCGGATGAGGAGGATGCTGACTCGCATCGATTTGCCTCAACAACGACTGAAATGGAGAGAACCGCAGCAACCCAAGAGCTGCCCTCAAATGCAGGGGAGACCACGAAACAGTGAGTTTCTCACCGTCGTACCAATCGGTGGGCCGCTCGAGGGCGATCCAGCGCCCCATTCCGTCATCTATCTGAACACAATGAGTGCCGATTCGTTCTCCGATCCCCTCCACCGGAAATTCGATCCTCTCCGCGCCCGAATCGGAATCGGAGATCAAATGCGGCTCGACCTTCAGGCCCGAGATCCAACGCAGGCCACGGCCCTTGTCATCGGGCTTCAAGACCACCGTAAGTCCCGATCGGACTGCGGCTCGGATGGCGCTTCGTTGTCCGGCGGAGACATCTTCCGGATCCACACCGGAGAGCAGTACAGCGTCCAGCCCGATCAGCGCTTCCCTCGCCTGTGGTAACTGGTCCGGGGGGAGCCAAGCCCGGTTGACTGTCTGCTTCGCATGGGCCAGGAATTTCCAGTCGAATTGAGCTTGAGATTGGTCATTGACCTCGAGGAAACAAAAGGTGCCGAATGAGGACCTTGGAGGGTCCATGGAAAGGGAGTACTCGTTCGATGACTGCCCCGGACCTCTCGACACTGGCACGCCATTACGACTCACACGGCAACTCAAGTATCCGGAATTGTATTGTCTATTTTCATCATATTTGGTCGGAATTCCGACCAGCGTTGACCTTGTGGAGTTTGCCGGCACTTCCAGGAGCACCGAAAAATCCAGTGCCGTCATTGCTGAGTAAACTCTGCGATTGCAGTCGATTTTATAGATCGCATCTTCAGTCAAGGATTTGTTGGTCACCTTGATCAAACAAGGCTCCCAGTCAGAGCCTCTATTACTGTAACTTTGGGGAAGACCACCCGAGGATTGCAGGTCCTCGAATTGGATCTGCGAGTCCTTGGATTCGATACCCTGTCCATGCGCAGTTCCGCCGACCACAAGCGAACTGAACATCACTGCACAGAAGGAGAAAACTGCCCGGTACTGTTTCATCACTCTCCTCCAGTCACATTTTCGAAGGCACTCCTACCCTGAACAGCATCCCGTAGAATACTTCGATTCATGTATTCGATTTGACCTCCCGCGGGTAAGCCACGCGCCAAACGAGTGATGGTGACTCCCGCATTTGATAGTGCCTCGGTGACCAGAAGTGCGGTCCCATCCCCCTCAAAATCAGGATTGGTGGCGAGAATCACTTCCACCACTTCATCGACCTCACTTCGTTCGATCAACTTTTTCAGCGCGATCTGTTCCGGGCCACGCTCTTCTAGCGGAGAAAATGAGGCCCCGAGTACGTGGTAGAGCCCCAGGTAAGAGCCACTCTCTTCAAGTGCACGCAAATCCTTGGGCTGCTCTACCACACAGATGGAACTCTGGTCCCTTGAATCATCAGAACAGATGGAGCAGATTTCTTCCTCACAGATATCCTGACACTCGGCGCACCGTCGAAGGTCATCTTTGACCCTTCGAATGGCATCGGAGATGCGCATCGCTTCAGTTCTGGGAATTTTCAATACATGATAGGCGAGTCGTTCAGCACTCTTTTGTCCGATTCCTGGAAGACTCGAAAATGCTTCGATCAACTCGCCAAGGAGGCCTTCTCCCGCCAATAGTCCTCCTATGTCATTCCTGGAAAGGACATACCCCCGGTGACACGGGAGGTCTCTTGATCCGACAGTTCCTTGGCTTTCTCCAGAGCTTGACCGACCGCAACCAGCAGCAGATCCTCGAGCATCTCGATATCTTGAGGATCGACCACCTTCGGATCGATTTCGACCTTCAGTACCTCTTGCTGGCCGTTGGCGTAGACCTTGACCAGCCCACTCCCTGATTCACCCAGCACGGTGCGCTGCTTGAGATCTTCCTGAACGGCCTTCAACTCTTTTTGCATCTTTTGCGCCTGTTGAAACAAGCCGCCAAGATCACCGGTCGACATCCTCAGTCTCCTTTAAGTCTTCAGCCCTGGATCCGATCTTCATCGTGAACAGGACCTCGATTTCGGGCTTCGCTCGAAAAAATCTCTTCTGCTTGGCTGATGATTTCTGGCCTCTGCGTATCTTCCGTAGATCCATCCTTGGATTGGGACTTGCCCTGAATCTCATCATCGATCTGGATTTGTAGGGAACCGTGGCTCTTTTGCCACTCACGGATCGCTTGCTGGATCTCCGCAGATTCGAGGAGCTCCCGCAGGTGAGGGGCGGCTCGAAGTTGCCACTGGTCGTCGACTCGGATCAGTTTCCCATCGATTTTCAACTTTCTCGGTAGCATTCGATCGACTTGCTTGAGGCACTCCAGCAGTTGCTCCTCTGCCGATGCAGCGGAAGCAGGACTCGGCGCCGCCCCAGTAGATTCCACCCCTGGAGACGCTCCTTCGCTTCTGGAAACAGGTTTGCGAAGCGCTTCTCTGGCCGCCTTGGCACCGCCGCTGGCGGTCTCGGATTTCTTCAAATCCACCGCCATATCCGACGACTGTGGTGAAGACGACTGTGGTGAAGACGACTGTGGTGAAGACGACTGTGGTGAAGACGACTGTGGTGAAGACGACTGTGGTGAAGACGACTGTGGTGAAGACGACTGTGGTGAAGAAGACTGTGGTGAAGAAGACTGTGGTGAAGAAGACTGTGGTGAAGCGGATGCAGGGCGCGCTGGGGGCGCTACAGCATCTGCTGCAACCGGTGGCACTGCTGTGACCGATGGATCTCGTCGGGTCAATTCTGTGATGGGGACCAAGGACCGCAGGGTACTCATCCTCATCAATGCGATTTCGAGGAGTAGGTCTCCGCGATCCTGACGGCGTAATTTCTGCCGCGTCTCCTGGAGAATTTCCTGCCCCAGAAGATTGGCCTCCACGTCGCTCTCTTGCCAGCCGTCGGAGACGCCACGGTGTAGTCGCAATCGGAGTTCTTCTGCAAGTTGCTCGGTCAATACCGAAGCTTCGGTTCCCCCCTCGAAGATCGGAGTCAGTCGTTCGACCACCAGAGCCAGATCTCCACCATCGATCGCTTCCAGCAGCAGCGACAGTTGCTCTCGTGAAACCCTACCGGTGATTCGATCGAGATCCTCCAGGCCAGGCTGATCACCGGCAAAGGCCAGCACCTGGTCGAGCAACGACTGTGCATCTCGCATCCCGCCAGCGGCCAGAGATGCGATGCTGGCGAGCAATCCGTCCTTCGGCTCGGCCCCTTCCTGCTGGCAGATCTGTTCGAGTCTGTGCACGATATCAACGAGTGAGATCGACGAGAAATCACAGCGCTGGCAACGTGAGAGCACCGTCGGGATGATCCGCTCCGGTTCGGTCGTGGCGAAGATGAACTTCACATGAGACGGTGGTTCTTCCAGCGTCTTGAGCAGCGAGTTGAATGCTTCCCTGGTCAGCATGTGCACCTCATCGATGATGAAGATACGATAGGGTCCATGGGTCGGAGCGTACTGAACATGCTCGATCAGACTGCGGATATCATCGATTCCACGGTGCGATGCACCGTCCATCTCGGTGACGTCGGAATCCTCGCCTCTGAAGATCTGCTGGCAGGTGGCACACTGGTCGCAGGGCACTGCATCTTTGCTCTTCGGGCACTGCAGCGTTCTCGCAAAGATTCGTGCCATCGAAGTCTTGCCGACCCCCCTTGGCCCGCAGAAGAGGTAGGCATGAGCGAGGCGCTTCTGCAGGATCGCCTGACGCAACACCTCCGCCACCGACTCCTGCCCCACCACCTCTTCGAATCGTCGAGGACGATAGCGACGGGCAATCACCTGGTAGCGATCGCCAGCGCCGTTCGCAGACTCAGAACCAGAGGATGAAGAGTGGCTTTCCATGGTGACATCTGAACAGCGGTCAGGGGCTTCTGCAAGCCTCTGATTCAAACTGGAAGCAGATGATTCCGCAGCCTGAGGGTGTTTCAGAAAAATAATGACGGGGACCGTCGTGAAGAAAAAGACCGGAGCCCGAAGCACACCAACGGGGGCCGAGTTGGCTGCTCCCGTCAAGGCCTGACCAGGTCACGGGCCGCCAGTCGCCCGGACCCCGGAATTCATTCATCACTTCATCGATCCAGGATCATCGAGCCCGCTCCACCGCCGGAATACCTCGACTGCAGTTGTGGAGACCCATCCTGGTGCATTCCACGGCAAGAACAGCCACTTGACGGCGTCCTTCCCTTCAACGTCTCGTCGAAGAACAAGGTTGGCGGAGAGGGTGGGATTCGAACCCACGGTACGGATTAACGCACACACGCTTTCCAAGCGTGCTCCTTAAGCCACTCGGACACCTCTCCCGATGCATCCTTGTTCTACGCTGACATTTTCATCGGAATCGGCAGCAATTCCAGTACTCCTCGATCCGCGATCGAATCGAGTGCGTCATCCGGGTCGAACTGGCGGAGAGGGTGGGATTCGAACCCACGGTACCCGCAAAGGCACACCGGTTTTCGAAACCGGCCCGATCGACCACTCTGGCACCTCTCCGCGCTCACTATCGAACACTACTTCTCGTTCGGGGGTTTTCGACGCTCCTTGAAGAAGGATCGTAACATCTCACCCGATTCTTCGCCGAACACTCCGGCAGTCCAGGTCACATCATGATTGAAAAGACCCGGTTCGAAAATCTTTAATTTTGTTTCCACCGCTCCCCACCGCGAATCGGACGCTCCGAACACCACCCGATCGATCCGCGCCTGAAGAATCGCTCCAGCACACATCGGGCACGGCTCCAGGGTGCAGTAGAGAGTGGTTCCCTCCAACCGCCATCCTTCGACCGCCGAAGCAGCCTGTCCGATAGCCAGGATCTCGGCGTGAGCGGTAGGATCGCGTAGGGATTCCTTGGAGTTACGCGCCCGTCCGATCACCCCCAGCTCAGGGTGAACGATCACGGCCCCGACCGGGACTTCCCCATCCTCTTCGGCAGCTCGAGCTTCCTCAAGAGCCCACTGCATGTGGATACGATCGGGATCTTGATCCAACCAGGAGACGCCCACCGCGGTCCTTTCCTGCTGCACAGGAAACAAACAAGCACGCCGGGGAGGATTCGAACCCCCAACCTCCTGATCCGTAGTCAGGTGCTCTATCCAGTTGAGCTACCGGCGCGCAGAAGGGCCAATGTTAGCCAGCCCCCTCGGGGTGTCAAGCCGACCGAAGAATGGCTATTCCTCTACCCACCCGTCGGGGACCCAGTCATCGAGATCTTCTTCCTCTGGAGTGGGAGACTCCTTCTCAGGGGCTCCTACCTCTGCGATGGAGTCCTCTTTCTTTCCGGAACTTGAGGGGGGTGGATCCTCCGCCGAATCGACACCCTGGGGGCCCTCCCCCTCGAGTAATCCATCGAGAATCTCCAACCCGCGATCGGAGCCCTGCTCTCGTAGCCGCTCCGGCTCGGGAAGGGCATCGAGGCCGGAAAGTCCCAGTAATTCGAGGAATTCCGAGGTCGTGCCATACAGCAACGGTCGTCCGATCGAATCGTCCTGCCCCACCACCCGGACCAGTCCCCACTCCATCAGATTCTTGAGGATGGGTCCGCACTGAACCCCGCGAACCGCTTCCAGATCGGAGCGCCGCACCGGTTGTCGATAGGCGATCACAGCCAAGGTCTCGAACGCTGCTGAACTGAGGCGAATCCGCCGCCGTTCTCCGCGTAATCGTGCGACATACGGTGCGAATTCCGGCTTGGTCAGGAGTCGTAAACCGGCCCCGTCTTCGTGTAACAGGTATCCCCGGGAAGTCGTGATCAACTGGGCTTCGAGGGCCAGCAGTGCTTCCTTGACCGCCCCTTTGGGAGCTTCCTTTAACATCGCATTCAAGCGGCGTCGGCTGACCGGCTCGGCCGAGGCGAAAAGGATCGCTTCGATGGTCGATTGCAACGTCTCTCCTTCGAGGACGACCTCTGCAGTTTCCTCGACAGCGTCTTGCGTAAGCGGGTTCCGGTCACCGTTGCTGTCTTTCACTTCATGATCTTGAGTATCTCGAGAAATCATCAATCTCCTTTTGAACGGTTCGCGCCGGCAGAAACTGCGGTATAGACCGAATTCGACTCGATTCGAACCGGGATCCTTTTCCTGATCATCGCCTCGACCGCCAGCACGTCTTCATCCGTCACAGGTTCATCCCGAAGTTGCTGGAGCAGTTCCTCCCGCACATCCGAGTATCGTTTCACCGGCAGCGTCTCCACCACCCGGAACAGATGCCAGCCAAAATCGACCTCTTCGATCGGTCCCAGGACCTCACCCTCAGCGATCTGAAACACCTCGAAAAAGGCCGCATTCCCGGCCAATTCCGATTCACGGATCCAGCCACTACCGATCCTCGGGGTAAACTTCTGCTGGATTCCGACTGGAAGTTCCACTGCAGACTCCAGCGGAGTTCCGGCACGCAATCCATCTGCAGTGCTCACTGCCCAGCGCTGAATCCGCTCGTGAAGATCAGTATCCGCAGCATCGATGGGGAATGCAATGTGATCGACTCTGCGCCGTGGCTCTTTCCAGGTGACTCTCCAGAGATCGAGAATTTCCTCCTCCTCGATCTGGATGTGATGAGACACCACCGACTGAATCAATAGTGCGGGGCCCACTTCCAGTGCGATTTCCCGACGCAAGTCACTCTCGACCAGGCCCTGCGCTTCCAACTGAGCCAACGCCCTACGGCGCGAGACAAAATCCTCTCCGAGAATTACTGTCATCTCCTGCTCGACTCGCTCGGCGATCTGCTTCGCATCGATACGGATTCCCAGATGCTCCGCTTCAGCACTGAAGAGCGATTCCCTGACCAGCCCATTGAGGGCTCTTGGCCCGTAGTAGCGCTCGAGAATTCGTGCTTTGAGTTTCTCATCCGTGATGATATCTCGTCCGACCCGAGCGAGGATCCGCCCACCGTGAAGCAACGCTGGAGCAGGATCGGTCCCCCCAACCGATGACTCGACCGAAGCCGGAAATGACTCCCGCACGCCATCCGAAGCTGGCAGGGAGCAGCCACTCACCAGCACCGAGACTCCCAGCACCCATATCAGGAATCGACGCTTCATCGGATGTCCCCCAACTCATAATGGCGCAGAACTTCAACCAACTGAGTGGTCGAGAGAAGGCCCATCTCGACCATGCACAACCCCATCATTTTGCGGCCACGACCACTGTGTTCCAGTCGCTGTTGTTCCGCAACAACTCGATCGACATCCTGCCGAGTGACGAACCCGAGTCGGACGGCAAGATCTCCAAAGCGAGTGCTGCCATCGCCCAGAGGCTGACGATTACTGCTGTATCCGGTCGGATGCATCCGGTGCCAGCGCCACGCGGTTTCCATGATCAGTGACATTTCGCTGTGGTCAGGAGTCCATCCCAGTAGTTCCTTCGCCTTCAGATTGGAAGCGAGCAAGGTTGCTGGATCCCCATCACGGCGTCCCTCCTCGACCACCTTGAAATCGATTTCCGTGACGGACTTTGCTGCTTCCACAACCTCTCGAACCGAAGCCCCCGCTGCAGAACCGAGATTGATCGACTCACCGGCAACCCGATCGATGCGATCCAGTGCCTTCAGGTGGGCTCTTGCGATATCCGTGACATGGACAAAATCCCTCACACAGGTGCCATCCGGAGTGTCCCAATCCGTTCCAAAGATGATGAACTGATTGCGAATCCCGAGAGCACATTGCAGGAGCAACGGAATCAGATGACTCTCATCTGCGTGATCCTCACCAATCAATCCCGAGGCATCTGCCCCGGCCGCATTGAAATATCTCAGGCAGACATGCTGAAGCGGATGTCGTTGCGCGATGGCGGTCAACGTTTCCTCGACGATCCGTTTCGAATCTCCATAAGGATTGACCGGATGACGTCGATGCGATTCAGGGATTGGGGTCACTTCAGGATCTCCATAGACCGCCGCAGTCGATGAATGGATCAGTACCGAAACCTCGGCCTGGAGCATCGCTTCGACCAGATTGAGAGTGCCTGCAAGATTGTTGTGATAATAGGCAGCAGGAATCTGGACCGATTCTGGGACGCTACACGATGCCGCGAGATTGAACACAGCATCGAATCGATGCGCCTCGAAGGCAGAGCGAAGGGTGCTAGGATTGTGGGTACTTCCTTCAATCAGCTCCACATCCTGAATCGCCTCGCGATGGCCGGCACGGAGATCATCCAGGACCACCACCTCATGGCCCTCTCGAAGGCATTCCAGGACGCAATGGCTACCGATATAACCCGCTCCACCCACCACAAGGATTCGCATGTTGCGGCTCTCTTTCGCTGTTCTCTGCGTATAGGAGTTCAAGTCTTGCTACACCGTCTTTACGGACCCGATTCTACTCCGTTTCCGGGGAGAAATCGCCCCAACCGACCGATCTTGAGTTACGATTGCTGAACCTGAAACCGAGAGGATCATCCTGAATGGCACGCGAAAACCGAAGCAATGATGCCCCCCGCCCGATTGAAGTATCTACCGCAGTGATTCCCGAGGTCGAGGCGAGTGTTCAATATCGTTGTGGAGGCACCACGATTCTCTGCATCGCCACCCTCGAGGAAGGTACACCCAAATGGATGAGTCCAGGACAAGGGTGGGCCACTGCGGACTATCAGATGATGCCCTATTCCGTCACGCCGAGACTCGACCGAGTCAACAAAAGCACCCCCGATGGGCGAGCGATTGAAATTCGTCGCCTGGTCGGTCGCGCGCTGCGAGCCGGGCTCGACCTCTCACTGATGCCCGGCTACACCATCCGGGTCGACTGCGACGTGCTTCATGCCGATGGAGGCACTCGCACCGCATCCATCAATGCCACCACGGTGGCTCTGGGCATACTGGTCGAGCAGCAGCTGGCGAGCGGCGTCTTCGCCACCGACCCGCGTCAGGCGCTGATCCTGGCGATGAGTGCCGGTGTCTATCAGAACTCGCTTAGAGTCGATCTCGACTACCAGGAGGACAGTGGTGCCACCCTGGATCTGAACCTGATCGGCACTGCCACTGGCGAAGTGGTGGAGGTGGTCGGAGGTTGTGAAAATGGCCCGGTCGCCATGGAAGTGCTGCAGGAGGTGATCGAAGCAGCACGAGGCGGAATCTCACAGGTCGGTAAACAACTCTCCGATCGAATTGCGCCGATTCGCCCGTAACCGATCCACGGCTGTCACGATTGCCCTGAGGATCGACCATCTACGCCATTTCCAGGCCTCAAATCAGTTCCAGGAGGCATTTCGAGTCTCCTTGCGAATTGCTCCTCCCTTCCGTAGCATCTGCGTCAAGCCCATATCCTCAGGGGACCCTCCCCGCATCGAAATCCGGAGACCGCTTGACCCCTTCACCACCACGATCTCTGCTCATCGCGTCGGGTAATCGCCATAAACACGACGAAATTCGTCGGGCACTACCCGAAGGATTTGCCCATCTGATGGTCCCTTCTCAGCTGGAATCCACCGTCGGATCCGCGGCTCCCGATCCCGTCGAGGATGGAGAAACTCTGCTGGAAAACGCCATCATCAAGGCACGTGCTTTTTCCATCTGGAGTGGCCTGCCAGCGATGGCGGATGATACGGGATTGATGATAACAGCTCTCGACGGAGCACCGGGTGTTCATACCGCTCGCTGGGCCGGAGAAAACGCCACCTTCGAGGAAAACATGACCAAGGTGCTCCATCAATTGAGTGGAGTTCCCACAGCGCAGAGAAATGCTGAATTCAGGTGTGTCATCGCTCTCTGCGACGGCGATCAGGTCCTCTTGACGGTCGAAGAAGGCTGCCCTGGATCGATCACCCAGAAGGTCGAGGGAAGTGCTGGCTTTGGCTATGACCCGATCTTCGTTCCACAAGGTGAAACGCGGACCTTTGCTCAGCTCGAGGCCGCCGAGAAGGACGCCGTCAGCCACCGAGGACGCGCCTTGCGCCGATTCAGCGAGTTGTACCAGCAATTCGATCTGACGGGAGGCTCCTGATGCACTTCCCCATCGAGCGAATCCGCAATTTTTCCATCGTGGCTCACATCGACCATGGCAAATCGACACTGGCGGATCGACTGCTTTTAAAAACAGAGACCATCAGCGATCGAGATTTCGAGAACCAGTTACTCGATGACATGGATCTAGAAAAAGAACGAGGGATCACCATCAAGGCAAAGAGTGTCAGGATGGAATACACCGCCGACGATGGTCTCACCTACCAGTTAAACCTGATCGACACCCCCGGGCATGTCGATTTCGGATACGAGGTCTCTCGCAGCCTGGCTGCTTGTGAGGGGGCGCTACTGGTCGTCGATGCGGCGCAAGGAGTGGAGGCTCAAACGGTCGCCAATGCATTCCTGGCCATCGAAGGAAACCTGGAAATCATCCCTGTGATGAACAAGATCGACCTCAACACTTCACGACCCGATGAAATCGATGAAGAAATGACACAGACCTTTGGATTCAAAAAGGGAGAGTCGATCCGCTGCTCGGCGAAATCGGGTATCGGAATCGATGAGTTACTGGAAGCGATCACCACTTTTGTACCTCATCCGAAAGGCGAGAGAGCGGCCCCCCTTCAGGCGCTCATCTTCGACTCCCACTACGACGAATATCGGGGAGTAATCGTCTATGTATGCATCAAGCAGGGAGTTCTGCGAAAAGGAGAAGACGTCATCCTGATGTCCTCGGGACGCAAATACCTGATCGATGATGTGGGAGTCTTCACCCCTGGAATGACCGCTACAGGAATCCTCGAGGCTGGTGAGGTGGGATACTTCTTTGCCAGCATCAAGACGATCCACGATGTCAGGATTGGCGACACGGTGACCACCAGACTCAGAGGATCCACCGAAAGCCTGGAAGGTTTCAAGAATCCCAATCCGATGGTCTATTGCGGCACGTACCCTGCTGAAAGTGGAGACTACGAAGATCTTCGCACCGCTCTCGACAAATTGTGGCTCAATGACCCCTCCTTCACCTTTTTACCCGAATCATCCGATGCCCTGGGGTTCGGATTTCGCTGCGGATTCCTCGGTTTGCTTCACATGGAAATTGTACAGGAGCGCCTCGAGCGAGAATCTGGCATCTCGGTGGTCCAGACCGCCCCCACCGTCACGTACGAGATCCTCCAAAAAGATCAGAAGACCCATCTCATCGACAGTCCCAGCCAGTTACCCGACGTGATGCTCGTCGAAGAAATCCGAGAACCGATCGTCGATGCTCACATCATCGTTCCCACCGAGTTCATCGGAGCAGTGATGAAACTGATGGACGAAAAACGCGGCGAGTGGAAGAAAACCGATTACCTGTCCCCTACCAGGGTCCAGATGAGTTACGAAGCACCGCTCGCAGAAATCATCTCTGACTTCTACGACAAACTGAAATCATCGACCCGGGGATACGGGACTCTCGACTACACCTTCAATCGTTATCGCAAGGATAACCTCGTGAGGCTCAACATCCTGGTCAACGGAGAATCTGTAGATGCTCTCAGCGTCATCATCCACAAGGATATCGCCGAGAGAAAAGGGCGGCTATTACTCAAGAAACTGAAAAATGTGATCCCTCGACACATGTTCCAGGTCGCTCTCCAGGCCTCCATCGGAGGCAAGATCATCGCCCGTGAAACGATTCGCGCATTGATGAAAAATGTTACGGCGAAGTGCTACGGCGGCGACATCTCGAGGAAAAGAAAGCTGCTTGAGAAGCAGAAGGAGGGGAAGAAACGCATGAAGCAGGTGGGAAGCGTTGCCATCCCTCAAGATGCATTCATGGCAATCCTACGGCTCGATGAGGAGGACAAGAAAAAATGAAATGGCGAGCGCTACGAGAAAATATAGAAGCGCTGACCGTGGCCATACTACTGGCACTGGTGATCCGCCACTTCTTCGTCGAGTCCTACGAAATTCCAACTGGCTCGATGGCCCCTGGCCTCAACGGTCTTCATGTATCACCCGAATGCCCCAACTGCGGTACCAAAAACCATGTGGGAATCAGTAGCGACAGTCTCACCAACAAGATCCAACTGAGAAGTTACCTGGAAATCTATGATGGCCTCTGCCCTGAGAAAGGGATCCCCATCAAGGTGGCCACCGCAGGAAAGCCCAACATCACATGTCCTGCGTGCAAGCAGACTCATCCAGCGGCAGAGTCACTGCGAAGGGCGAGTGCTTCCTCATTACAAACCTGGTGTCGCGAATGCACCTACATCTTTCCGGTAGTCGTCGAGTATTCCGACATCCTGGGGGGCAACAAGATCTTGGTCGACAAATTCGCCTATGATTGGCAGGAGCCCAAGCGCTGGGATGTGGTGGTCTTCAAGTTCAACCGTGAGCGAAATTACATCAAGAGATTAGTCGGCTTGCCGGGCGAGACGATCCGGATTATCGACGGAGATGTGTGGATCGATGGAAAACTCTCATCCAAGCCCAATGAGACCCAGCGCCACTTCTGGACGCTGATCCACGACAGTAGCATCAAGGAACAAGGCCTGATCGATCCCCCATGGACCACATCTGCTGGTTGGGAGCCGAAGGATGGCGGTTGGGGATTTAACCAGATCCAAGATGAAGGTGAACTTCGATACACTCGAGCCATCGACAATCGCTACAACTACAACGCCATGAATCCGAACAGGCGAGTCAATCCGGTCCGAGACATCTCACTCAAAACCACTCTGAATGCAACTCGTGGTAGACACCCATCTCCGGCGCGACTCAACATCTCCATCTGGAACCAACCCGCTGAATACCGCTTCTCTTTCCCGTTCAAATCGGGAGATACTGAACTGTTACTGTTGAGACCGGGAGAGGCAATCGTCACTCTCGGCCAGGTAGAAGATCTCATCCTGGAACCGGGTAGGGATTACCAGATCGAGGCTCAGATCGTAGATCGAACCATGCGACTGCTCATCGATGGAGAACTACTCGCCAATGTTGAGCTGCCCGAGTCTGAATTCGATTCAGGAGTCAGAAGAGTGGTCGCCGAACAGCCCGTCAGCGGATTCGCCATCTCTGCAGTCAACTGCGGAGGATTCATCGAATCGGTCCAACTCTACAGGGATCAGCACTGGACTCAGGCCGCTCAGCATGCAACATCGAAACCGTTCAAGATCGAAGAAGATCGGTACTTCGTACTGGGAGACAACAGTCCATCCAGCCTCGACTCTCGCTGGTGGGGATCGTTTGCCAGATCAAACCTTCTGGGACGAGGCTTCTCGATCTTCTGGCCTGCCCTGCCAGGGCGTAACGAGAGCGGATTCATCCGATGATTCTCACCGTCCGTAATCTCTGTAAATCCTACAACAGCAGGCGAGTCGTCGATCGAGTCTCCTTCGATGTCGCTCCAGGATCGGTGATCGGACTGCTCGGTAAGAATGGTGCGGGAAAGACCACTACCTTTCGCATGGCGATGGGAATGATTCGATCGGATCAGGGCCAGGTTTTCTTCAATGGTGAAGAGATCAGCAACTTGCCGATGTACCAGAGAGCGCGACGAGGAATGGGATACTTACCCCAGGAAACATCCGTTTTCCGCGGATTGACCGTCCGCCAGAACTTGACCGCCATACTTGAAACGCGGCCACTCAGTGAACCTGAACGAAATGCGAGGCGTGAGCAACTGATCGAGGAATTCAAACTCAATCGAGTGGCCGACAGCAAGGCGGAATTCCTTTCAGGGGGAGAAAAAAGAAGGCTCGAAGTGGCGAGAGCGCTGGTCACGGAGCCAGACCTGATTCTTCTCGATGAGCCCTTCAGTGGTGTAGACCCGATTGCTGTGGCGGATCTTCAAAATATGATCCGGTTCCTGGCAGATCGAGGAATTGGTGTGCTTCTCACCGATCACAACGTGCGCGAAACACTCAATGTCTGCGACCGTTCATTCATCATCTATGATGGCCGAATCATCGCACAAGGAAATCAAGATCAAATCCTCCAGGACGCAGATGCTCGTCGATATTATCTCGGCGAACAGTTCTCGATGTAGGGATGGGATACCACACCTGATGCAACACTCTATCCTCGGGCAACTGGTTGCGGCATGGCTTGTACCTGGCTCCGGACACATCCTGTCGGGTCGAAAGAATACCGGGATCTGGCTGCTACTGGCCATTAACGGCTTGTGGATTCTGGGCATGCTGTTGTCCAATTTCGAAGCGTCATCTCAGCAATTCCATCCGTGGTTGTTCTGGGTGGGAACCGGTTGTGGAAGCACGCTGGTTCTCTCCTGGTTCGAGCCCGCTTCCGATCTGGCACTTCAGGGCCTGGCAACGGTGCAAAAGTATCAGGATGTTCCGAGGTGGAATGATACAGGTGCACTTCTGGTCTACTGCGCCGGGCTACTCAATCTACTGAGTTGTCTCGATCTGCTCGATGCCAGGATCGATCCTTCGAGGAGAGAAGCCTCGGCAGCCGGTGAGGAAAACTCCCTATGAGTGATCTGGCCGCATTCCTGCTGCTCACTCTGATCATCTCTGTCGTGCATGTGCTGGTAACCCGCACTGCAAAAAGTCCTCATAGTATGCGTAGGGAGGCCACTCGCTACTTCCTCAGTGCTGCCGGAGGAATGCTCTTACTTGGATTGATCATCGAGGTGATCTCAGAACTCTTCCAGTAGGGATCTCAATTCGTTACCATTGCTGATGGTGAGCGGGTGTAGCGGTCGCGGCATGGATTTCCATGTCGAGGAAAGTCCGGGCTCCGCAGGACAGGGTGGTGGGTAACGCCCACCGGGAGCGATCCCAGGGAAAGTGCCACAGAAAATATACCGCCGTAGATCTTCGGATCCTCGGTAAGGGTGAAATGGTGAGGTAAGAGCTCACCGCGGGGGCGGTGACGTCCCTGGCAGGGTAAACCCCTCCCGGAGAAAGACCAAACAGAGGCAAAGGAGTGGTCCGCTCCGTTCCCGGCAATGTCGGGAGAATGCCCGGGTAGGTCGTTTGAGCTGTCTGGCAACGGTCAGCCTAGAGGAATGATCGCACATCGACCTTGCGTCGATGAACAAGACTCGGCTTACGGCCCGCTCACCACTTCAATCTTGCGATGGCGATTCGAACATCTCGTGCTCTCTTCACAACGCTCTCATCCCATCACCTTGGCAGGTCGACGTCGGTTAGCCCTGAACTTCCGATGACATGAATCCTGGCTGCGCCACCCGCGGTGGACGGGATCAGTTCCACACCAGTGGGTGGAGTCCATTCGACACCCCTGAGTCGA
>JAAZXB010000003.1:130565-256248 GCA_014240375.1 Planctomycetota bacterium
GGACGGGATCAGTTCCACACCAGTGGGTGGAGTCCATTCGACACCCCTGAGTCGAGCAGCAGTCGCCTCGAATGCACAGCGAACTGCCAGAAGCAGGGCACCCAATTGGTTGTTATCCTCGACGATCCAAATAAACACCGGATGTACAAAACCTCCCATCAGCAGATACAGAGGAGGGTCGTGGACCGAAAGTGTCTGGAGAGTTTCACGAGACGGATCGAGGGATAGAGGAATCTGGTTATCGAGATACCACCGAAGCTCCAGGGAACTGGTGAGGAGGGACGCCGATTGCCACTCTTCCAGTTCCATCGCCATCAGGGCCTCGATCTGAAGTACTGTGGTGATTCCATCCTCGGGCGAAGATACCTGAGCGAGGATCGCTGCACCATTCTCGAGAAAATCTGGATCATCACTCTCGATCAAATCCAGCCCTCGCTCCAGCAAAGATTTCAACAGTGTAAGCCGTAATTTTTCATCATAGATGAACCCGCCAGCAGTGAGTGATTCTGCCAGTTCGACTCCGATCAGCCAACGCTCCTGCTGCTCTTTCATCACGGTGCCTGTCTCCGTACCTGTCGATTCCCCCTGCGACTGGCAACATGCGACGATGATGGGTCGAATCCGCGAAAAATTGACCTGACGCAAAACCCCTGAATCGAAGAACTCGGGCACCTGCACTCCCGGAGCATTTCGAAGAATAGCGCGTAACTGATGCAATTGAGTCGTGGTGATGGAGAAGGCATCTTCATTCACCTGGTCCTGGATAAACTGAACGCTGCTGAGAAATCCAGCATCATGTAATCCGAAGAGTCGAGGATCTCGTTGCTCGATCGATTTCGCCCACAGTTCCGCAGCAGAACTCGCACCGACTTGCTGTCGATAGTCTTCAATCCTCCTCTGATTCGCGACGGACACCGCATTCAGATAGAGAAGAGTACCGATGGCAATGAGAATCAACACTGCTGCGAAGGCCACGCTATTTCGAACCCAACTCTTGTGGAACATGACGAGGCTTCTCTCTCGGTACCGAGTCATGGCTACGACCCATGACTGACTTGCATCGATGATGCAGGACTCGGCTTACGGCCCGATCACCACTTCAATCTAGCGATGGCGATCCACACATCTCGTGCTCTCTTCCCATCGCTCTCTTCATATCCCGCTCTTCATATCACTTTGGCAGGTCGACGTCGGTTGCCACTGAACTTCCGCTGACATGAATCCTGGCTGCGCCACCCGCGGCGGACGGGATCAGTTCCACACCAGTGGGTGGAGTCCATTCGACACCCCTGAGTCGAGCAGCAGTCGCCTCGAATGCACAGCGAACTGCCAGAAGCCGGGCACTCATTTGGTTGGACTTCTCGATGATGGAATCAATCTGCGGAAGTACAACACTACTCAACAGAGCGTACACGGGAGGCTCCTCGACTGAAAGCGCCTGTAGAGTTTCAGTGGTAGGATCGAGGGATAGAGGAATTTGCTGATCAAGGTACCAACGTAGATCCAGAGAACTGGTGAATGGCGATGCTTGCCACTCTTCCAGTTCCATCACTACCAGCGTCTCGATCTGAAGTGCTCTGGCGATCCCATCCTCGGGCGAAGAGATCCGGGATAGGGTCGCTGCACTATTCTCGAGAAAGACCAGATCATCACTCTCGATCAAACTCAGCCCCCTCTCCAGCAACGTCTTCAGCAGAGCGAACCGTATCAATTCATCAATGATGAACCCGCCAGCAGTGAGAGATTCTGCCAGTTCGACTCCGATCAGCCAACGCTCCTGCTGCTCTTTGGTTGCGGTTCCGGCCTCCGTACCTGTCGATTCTTCCTGCGACTGGCAACACTCCACGATCACTGATCGGAGCAGCGAGAAATTCACCAGAACCGGAGTCGAGAGATCAACGATCTCTGGTACCTGAACTCCCTGGGAATTCCGCAGAATAGAGAGCAACTCCTGTAATTGAGTCGTGGTGATGGAGAAGGCATCTTCTTCCACCTGGTCCTGGATATACTGAACGCTGCTGAGAAATCCAGCATCATGTAATCCGAAGAGTCGAGGATCTCGTTGCTCGATCGATTTCGCCCACAGTTCCGCAGCAGAATTCGCACCGACTTGCTGTCGATAGTCTTCAATCCTCCTGTGATTTGCGACGGACACAGCATTCAGATAGAAAAGAGTACTGATGGCAATGAGAATCAACACTGCAGCGAAGGCCACGCTATTTCGAACCCAACTCTTGTGGAACATGACGGGGCTTCTCTCTCAGTACCGAGTCATGGCTACGGACTCAGACTGACGGTGAGGAAAAAGGAGTGGGATCCCCCACCACCGCGATCGGGAGCCATCTGTCAGTTCCCTGATACTGCTCTCTAATACTGTTCTCTGATACTGTTCGATTCGGAAATCAACCACCCACAAACCCAAGTCGTGGGGCCGACACCGTTTCACCCAAGAAAACGAGAGCAGGAGGGACAATTGACCACCGAGATTCCTGCTTGCACCTTTTCCCCCACCTGAGAACTGACACTCAAGTGGCAGCCTCCGCAGGCGTTTCCATCGAGTGAAACCACCACGGTCGCTCCCAGCGATGGAAATAGACGGTCGAAAGTTTCCAACAACTCATCATCCGCGACCTCGCGAGCATGCTCCAGAGGTTTCTGTAGCGACTCGACTTCATTGCGATAGTCCTTGGTGTTCTCGGTGACTTCGGCTCGAATCTCCTCCAGTTGCTCTTCTGTATCTGCGATGTGTTTGTTGAGATCCAATTCCTGGCTGCGCAGTTCTTCAATCTTCTCCATCACCAGGATCAGGCTCTCTTCGATCGCCGCCTTTTCTTCCTCGAACCGAGCCAATTGTTCTTTCAGGCCGGTGAACTCTGTCGCTTGGGTTGCCTGATCCAACTGTTTACGATTCTTTTCGATCTTCGCTTCGGCCTCTTTGGAATCCAGTTCGAGTTTCCTGGCGATGGATTGTCCCTGGCCAAGACGAGCCTCGATCGGTGCCATCTGGTCACGGAGCAACTGATAATCGGCGAGTGCGATCTCCAACTTCTTCTCATGCTTGGCGATCTCTGATTGATAGAGCGAAATCTTGCTAGAAATCCGTTGGACTTCTCTGAGACGATCCAGCGATTCCAAGTCCACCTCCTCTTCTCGCAAGATACCCGTTCCTGCGAGATGAGGATCTTAGCCGGAAGAAGAATCTTCTTCCACAAAAGAGGGCCTCGAATCGGCATTCCCGACTCGAAGCCCTGTGATCACCCGAACTGGTCATGCTGACGATCAGAATTACTCGTCGAGGAATCCCTCCAGATGGCGAGAACGAATCGGATGCTGCAACTTCTTGACGGCTTTGGCCTCGATCTGACGTACTCGTTCCCGGGTCACCTTGAAGATCTTCCCCACCTCTTCGAGGGTATAGGTATAACCATCCTCAAGGCCATAGCGGAGTTTTATGATTTCACGCTCCCGGTAGGTCAGGGTTTTCAGGACATCTTTGAGGCGATCCTTGAGCATCTCGTGAGTCGCGACATGGATCGGTGATTCCACCGATTGATCCTCGATGAAGTCTCCGAAAAATCCATCGTCGGAATCCCCGATGGGTCGATCCAGAGAAATCGGATGCTTGGAAATCTTGAGGACTTTCCTCACCTCTTCTTCTGGAATTTCCAACTCGATGGAAATCTCCTTCATACTTGGATCGTAACCCAGTTTTTGCATCAGCTTCTTGGTTGCATTTCGAACCTTGCTCATCGTTTCGATCATATGTACAGGAATCCTGATGGTTCGTGCCTGGTCAGCGATGGAGCGAGTAATCGCCTGACGGATCCACCACGTGGCGTAGGTCGAGAACTTGTATCCGCGACGGTACTCATACTTCTCGACCGCCTTCATCAGGCCTGTATTCCCCTCTTGAATCAAATCGAGAAAGGAGAGCCCTCGGTTTCGGTATCTCTTGGCGATCGACACCACCAGTCGAAGATTTCCAGCGGATAGTTTTCGTTTGGCCACTTCGTATCGATTGAAGTACTTGTTCATGCCAAACACACGCTCAGCAAATGGGGTGGAACTCTCCATCGTGCACTTTTCAATATCGACGATGTTGGCAAGTTCCAGTTCGACCAGGTCCTTGTCGGTAACTCTTCGCCCAGACCGCTTGTTGACGATTTCAATTCTTCGCTTCGATTGAATCACCTTGTGGCGCTGACTGCGCATCTCGTCGCGAAGGTTGTCGAGGATCTCCCTTTTGAAAACCAATTCTCCCAGGAGCAGGCCAATCTTGATCGCCTTGGCAAAGACTTTCTCGGCCAGTTTCTGCTTGTATCGATCGGATAGCTTTTTCGACTCGAGCTTTTTCTTGTCGATCAAGTTGAGCTGGTAGAGCCGCTCGATGGTGGCCAGGTTCTGGCTCATTCGCTGAATCATATCTTCGCGGCTGGGTTCACCGGCGGAGGGTGTCAGTTTGACGACCTTGTCGATGGACTGGTCACCACATAGGACTTCCTGACACAAGCGGATCATTTCCTTCTGGCAAAATCCGGATGAGTAGATCGATGTCCGATATCGATCCCTGCAAGTCTCGATGGTTTTCGCCAGTAGTAATTCCTCTGCACGAGTCAGCAGTGGAATCTCTCCCATCTGAGTCAGGTACATCCGTACTGGATCATCGATCTTTTCACCGGTGAAATCGGCATCATCGGGAAGAGCATCGATCTTCACCGGATCATCCGTGACCTCGATGTCGAGTTTGTCGAGGAGGTCGTACACTCGATCAATTCTCTCCGGAGTATTGCATTCCTCCGGGAAGCAATTGTTGAACTGCTCAAAGGTGACATGACCCTGGGCCGAACCGAATTCGATGAGGCGAGCAAGCCCCTCCTCCATCGTGCGTTTTTCCTTGGTCAGGTCGCGAGAAGCACTTCGAGCGGTGGCGATGCGAGGGATCTCCTCGACCGGATGGCGATTCTCTCCGTCATCCAATGGTTCCTGTACGACGGTCGGTCCTTCAGAGATTCCCAGGGTCGGAAGGTCTCCTTCGGTTTCCTCTGATTCCTCTTCCTCCTCATCGCCATCGGCGATGCTGATTTCGATTTCTTCATCCCCTTGAAATGCAGGACTTTCTGTTTCCGTCTTGGAGTACATTTCGGATGTAAGATCGCCATCATCCAGTTGTTCCTGGTATGAGTTCATATCTTCCTCTTCGTTACTAATTTCGTACATGGAGACTGGACT
Source organism: Planctomycetota bacterium (assembly GCA_014240375.1). Lineage (GTDB taxonomy): Bacteria > Planctomycetota > UBA8108 > UBA1146 > UBA1146 > QNYK01. The sequence goes on from JAAZXB010000003.1 coordinate 135,795, forward strand.
CAATCTTCCCCTCCTTCAAACTTATTGATGATTTCCCCCAAGAGCGAAAGATTATGATGAGATTCTCGATCTTGTTTCAAACTTTGTATTGTCTTGTTAATGTCTATCTTGGTCTTCAGATCCAACTTTACCTCTCCTATACGACCAATCATCCCCTTCAGGTGATCCACCACCAGATCGATCGCCAGATTGAACTGGAGTTCAACCCGTTCATCCACCGGAGTGTATTCCTGCTCTGCAGCCACTCGCTCGAGTAGCCCGAGGAATATCGACTTCTCCGCTTCATCCTGCAGATGAACCGGATCCGGAATCTCCTTCAATTGTTCGATCCGGATCGCCAACGATCGGAGCCAGCGATTCGACCACTGCACCGGGGGGCGCAATCGCAGCAACAGCGCTGCTTGCTGTGGATCCCGCAAGATCGAGACGAGAATCGCCTCTTCAAGATCGGGCAGCCCCCGGGTGGGTCGCTCCAGCGGCTCCCCTACAACCTCGGTCGTGGCCACCGATGATCCCGTCCGACGGGCTCCAAGGGCCCTACGCGGACCGCGCTGTTGAAGGAGGCGGTGATGATCCGCCAGGATCGTCAATTCGCCGAGACCGGTCACCCCACCGACGATCCGAGCGGCGCTCTCGAGTGCCACCGACTGCCCCTCGAAGGGCTCCAGAACAACCCTGGAGACCTGCTCCAGCACCTGTTGAGCGGCGGAAGCCCCTTTTCCTGGATTCTCTACAAGGATCTGCTGGACGATGAATGCGATGGGGTCTTCTCCCTTTTCCAGTAACTGCTCGAAGTGATGCGGCCCTTGCTCCTGAAGCAGTAGTTCACAGGGATCCACTCCTTCATCGAGGATGACGACCCGTACACCCAATCCGGTTCCCATGAATCTCTCACAAGCGCGTCGAGCGGCGGCCTGTCCCGCCTCGTCTCCATCGAGGATCAGGTCCACCGAGTGGACCAGTTTCTTCAACAGAGCCACATGTTCGTCGGTGAAAGCGGTTCCCAGTGTGGCCACTGCAGTGGCAAACCCCGACTGGTGCGCCATCATCACATCGGTATAGCCCTCACAGAGGATCACCCGTCGCTGACGGCCGATCTCCAGCCGTCCCTCCCGCCCTCCATAGAGAACATGCTTCTTGGAGAAGACTCTCGATTCGGGCGAATTGATGTACTTCGGAGGAGGACCACCCGATGGGTCTGGAGACGAACCCAGGTGCCGACCCCCGAATCCGATCACCCGTCCACGACGATGATCGAGAATCGGGAAAATTACTCGATCCCGATATGCATCGTAATACCTTCCACCTTCACTCTTCTCCTTGAGCAACCCCAACTCACACGCGCGCTGACGAATCCGCATGGCATCGCTGCCCAGCAATGCCAGATCGTCATCGAGATGACTCCAGCCATCTGGCGCGAAGCCGATCCTGAATTTCTGGATCGTCTCATCGGTGAATCCTCTGCCAGCAAGGTATTCTCTGGCTGCGATACCTTTTTCAGATTGAAGTTGTCTCTGAAACCAGTTCGCAGCGCGTTCCAGAAGATCGTAATCTTGCTGGTCTTGTTCCTCTCTCCTTGGATCGCGGTGAAACTGCTGGATCTCAATTCCTGCTCGATCGGCTAGCTTTTGCTTCGCCTCAGGAAAATCGATGCCCTCGATCTTCTGGATAAAGGTGAAGACATCGCCGTGCTCTTCACAGGACCAGCAGCGGAAGGTCTGCCGTGCCGGATTCACATCCATCGACGGGTTTTGATCGGGATGAAACGGACACAGTCCTTTGAACACATTCCCGCGGCGAATCAGTTCGACATATTCGGGAACCACATCCTCGATGGGATTGGCGTCACGGATCCGCTCCAGCTCATCTGTAGCAGGTATCCCCGACATGCCGATTCCTCTCCTCTGATCACACAACTACCCACTGGCCAACACACGATTCCAGCACTCGATTGCAACACTCGATTGCAACACTCGATTGCAACACTCTTCGGCTCGGGCTCGCATGGAGGCCACTGCGATGATCGGTCCACCGACCCTCATACGGGAAGGAAAACGGATCTCCGTAAAAACTTATGGAAGAAATTAGATTGCTGCCGTCTATGGCGTCGCCAGTGACTCGGGAGATACCCTGAAAAGGGCACCCGGACTGTGCGAAGGACCCATGGTACTCCTCCTCCTGGGCTGACGCTACCATTCACAAGATCCCTGTCAGACCGATTCTGAATCGAATCGAAGAGCCAGGGAAGCCCACTGCTTCGGCGTCATCTGGTCGGGTCGGATCGAAGTCTCAACCCCTTCTTGATGCCACCAGGGATCCTCGGGTGAAAGTTGCTGCCGGAGGATTTTTCCCAGCGTCTTGCGGCGAAACTGGAAGCAGTGGCGAACCAGTTTGACCAGACCTGCCGGTAGTGGCGCCCGATCGCAGTCTCGGGTCCAGGTGAAGAAACTGGATTCCACTCTGGGGGCAGGAACGAAGGCGGCCGCAGGGACTGACCTGGAGATCTTGCCGCTCCCCGTCAGCGCCAGTAGCACCGAGGTGGTGCCGAATTCTCGGGTTCCGGCGGACGCCACCCAGCGCTGAGCCATCTCCCGTTGGACCAGCACTCCAATACTCTGGAGGTCTTCTCTCTCGGCAACCAGCATCGCCACCAGTGGACCGGCAATCGAATAGGGCAGGTTTGCCACCAGGTGAAAGCCCCTGCGCTGCCCCTCCGAGGGGTCCAGATCGGCCAGCACTCTGCTCGAGAGCCGATTCTTGGTTTCCAGCACGTCCCCTTCGATCAACCGGAATTGTGGCGGATCAAATCGCTCGCGCAGGTACTTGCACAGTAACGGGTCGATCTCGACCGAGGTGACCTGGCATTCCAGATCGAGCAGCACCCGGGTCAGGGTCCCTGCACCCGGCCCCACTTCCAGCACTCGATCTCCCGCCTCGATTCCAGAATCGCGAACCAGGGCTTCGAGCAGGTTGGAGTCGAACAGGAAATTTTGACCTCTTTTTTCCTGAAAACGAAAGCCGAGAGCTCGAAGATCTTCAAGAACTCTTTGACGAGAAAAGAGAGACGGAGAATCAGTCATCACTGATTCTCCGTCTCTCTGGCATCTGACCGGTTTTATTTCTCAAGTTCATTCGACGGGCCGCAATGGCATCACTTCCCAGCGGACCCGATGCGAATCTCTACCCTACGGCATTGAGAACGACCCGACTCTGTATCGGGATCCACCCCGGGAACTGGCTTGGCCCAACCATTCGAGGTCAGACTGATCCGTGACCTGTCGACTCCTTGATTGACAAACTCCTGGAACACTACATGAGCCCGCTTCGCTCCCAGCTCCCAGTTATCCGCATTCTTGGATTTCTGGATCGGTGTGTTGTCCGTATGCCCATCTATGAAGATGTCTCGACCTGGATAATCTCGCTGGATCATGTTGATCAGTTCCCCGATCAACACCTTGCCCTTCTTCGCCAGGACGCTACGTCCCTTGGCAAATAGCAACTCGTTGTTGAGCATCAACCCACCGGTCTCCGGATTGGTTCTCACCTGGGGAGAAAACTGTTCCGTCGAGATGATCACCTTCGGGACATCCGTAAGGCTCTGGGATAAGGCGGAATTGGATTGCTGGAGCACGTCTCGTTCTTGCATGACACCCGCAAGTTCGACCTGGAGCGATTCGATGCGAGCACTGGCTCGTTGCAACTGTGCATCCCCCTCGTAGCCCGTCAGTTGCGAATCCTTCAGTCGCTTTTCCATGTCGGTGTTGACACGGTTGACTCGCTTCAATCGCGTCGCTACGTCTTCGTACTTGACGTAGGGAACGCAGGAACTGAATAATATTGGCACCAGCAAGAGCAGCAGGAGCCGCGTCCAACCGCTACGCTTCTGCTCCAGATGGTGAATCAAAGGAAGGCTAATCATGGTGTGGAGATCCTTTCCGGAGCCCACCGGGGCCAGGCTCCACTCGGTCGCAGCGCCCCCGGATGCGCACAGTGTGCCACGGAGATGAGCTGGACGATAGTCATGGATCCAGTCCGATTTGGCTCGGTTTATGGGTCGCGTGGATCGTCGATCTGGCCCACGACTCTGGCCTCCCTCTGCTCCTCGCTCCATCCATCGCTGTAAAACAAGCCCGGCTCCGGCAACCGAGAGTCACCGGAGCCGGGCTCCTGTTCAACGATAGGATTCAACCTGTGCTCAGGTTTGGCGCATCAACCTTGGCGCATCAAATTTGGCGCATCAAATTTGGCGTATCAAACTTGGCGTATCAAAATGCGTCGACTACCGATTCCACAAGTCCATTCATGAAGGCCACAGCCGCTTCCGATCCCCAGGCGGGAAAACTCCCGTCTCCGTTGATCAGGTTCATCAGCAATGCGGTGGGAACCAGCATCAGCAAGACCGTCAGGGCCAGCAGCGCAGTCATCGCCGTTGCAGGCTTCTTCCGCACCATCTGCATCTCCGTGGCACCCGTGAGCAGCAAATCATCCGCTCCGGTATCCCCCACCGTCTCGTCATCGGAGAAATCGAAGGATTCATCAAAGGAGAGCTCGTCGGTGTCGAGCACCGTCTCATCTCCTACTCCTCCCAGGTCCAGTTCCATCTCCCCTTCGAGGATTCCACCGTCATCTTCGAGGAGACCCTCGATGTTGAGCACCGTTTCCTCGGAGGAAAGGTCCTCGAGTTCGAGGCCTCCATCGTCCAGCAATCCATCGGAAGATTCCGAAAGGACCACGGTCGGCTCGGTAGAACGGCTATTCTGAAAGGCCTCGAGGTCTCCTTTGCGGAAAACCACTTCGCCTCCATCATGCTCCGCCCGAATCTCCTGGTTACTCACCAGTCCTTGCAGTTCCTCTGCAGAGATTCCGAGCATCGCAGCCGCTTGGTCAAAGTTCATGCGATCAGACATCGAATCGGACCTTCCCATGGTGGTCGCACTATTTGTTGCGACCACCCTTCTTCATTTCTTCAACAGAGGGTTTTTGCTTGCCCTTGGCCGAGTAGGACTGAGGTACAAGGTCATAGGAGATATCACGAATACTGTACAGTTGGAAACCGTTCCCACTTTCGTAGCCGGTCCACAACCTCTTCGCGTTGGTATCCAGGATGGCAAGCCCTTCCGCCTGTCCTTTGCCCTGCATCACGAAAGAAGTCATGATGTACCCGTTACTGGAGCCACTGTCCTGACCGTAGGCCGCCTTCGACTCCGGTGGAGACATCCACAGTACGCCATTGGCACCCAGGGAGATCCCCAGCGCCAGCGCAAGCCAGAATCGTCCGCCCAGCGGCGGTGAGGAGGAGGTTTGGTTCTGTGTTTGATTCCGTGTCATGTCAGATTCCTTTCATCTGATTCACAAGACTTCTTTACTGCTGGATCCGACAAGCAGCAAATCTCCATTAACCGCGGTGGAACTGATGGTCACCCTCGCAACTCATCGGGCACCGACATCCCATGCATGATGCATCTGATGACGCATCCTGATGACGCATCCTGATGACGCATCCTGATGACGCACCAGCGACGCACAGATTCAACACCATTTCGTCATTGTTTCTCGAATGGACTCTCGGGAAACCACGCGGCGAGAAAGGCCTGGATCTGGCTCCTTCCCCCCGAGTGTGGATTGTAGCCCAGAGCCGCCCATGGGCAAGGGGTCGCCAGGATCCGTCGCCAGGAACCGGCGACCAGAGGGTCAATCGGAGTGTGGTCCCAAATACCGGCCCAATCGTACGAGAAGAGAGCCCTGCGGTTCTTCTTCTCCCTCCTCCAACCGTTCTCCAGCGGCCCTTGCTAGTCCCTGAAATGCTGGAAGATCCTGCAGCGGCCTGGCCAGTAAGAATTCACTGCGACCACTCTGCCGCTCTCCGCTGATATCCCCTCCTCCTCTCAGGTGAAGATCTCGTTCGGCGAGCAGGAATCCGTCATCTTCGTCGAGGAAGGCCTGGAGTCGCTCAGCCGCCACCTGCGAGGAGGGCTCCGCACTGAAGAAACACCAGGATGGACGATCACTTCTACCGACCCGTCCTCTTAACTGATGCAATTGGGCCAGGCCAAATCGATCCGCTCCCTCGATCCACAACACCGTCAATTCCGGCACATCGAGTCCCACCTCGACGATGCTGGTGGCGACCAGTACCGGAGACGAACCGTCCCGAAATTGCGCCATCGTCAAATTTCGCTGATCGTGAGATAGTTTCCCGTGAAGAATCGAGATCCCCACATCCCCCAGCACCGTCTTCCTCAACTTCTGGGCCAGTTGTTCGACGCCGATCGGATCATCTCCGTCCCCATCCTCGATGCGCGGAACCACGAACATCACCCGGTTCCCACCCGCGATTTCCCGTTCGAGGAACTCCATCGCGTCGTTCATTTGATCCGCGTCGACCCGACGAGTCTTCACCTGGGGCCGACCAGGGGGGCGTTCGTCGATCCTCGACAGATCGAAGTCTCCGCGAAGAGCCAGCGCCAGACTCCGAGGAATCGGGGTCGCCGTCAGATGTAATCGGTGAACGTGATCCCCCTTCGAGGCCAGTAGTTGACGCTGCTGTACTCCGAACCGCTGCTCCTCATCGACCACCACCAACGCAAGATCGTTGAACTTCACCGAGGATGAGAGCAACGCAGTGGTCCCCACTGCGATCAACACCTCTCCCAGGGTGATCGATTCCTTGACATCGTCCTGGGTTCCTGTGATCACCTCGGCCACCTTGAGGCGTGATCCGTCCAGATATTTTTCCAGGGTGAGTCGGTGCTGCTCCGCCAGAGCGGTAGTGGGTGCGATCAGAACCGATTGGCGACCTGCCGCCGCCAGAGCCAGGATGGCCCAGATCGCCACCGCCGTCTTTCCGCTGCCCACATCTCCCTGAACCAGGCGCGCCATCGGAAAGCCCGCAGCCAGATCACCGCGAATCTCCTGCACCACCCGTTGCTGGGCTGTCGTCAGGGAGTAGGGAAGCCTGGCGAGAATTCTTTGCTCCACAGTGGCACTTACCGCCAGCGGATCGATCTCTCGAGCCTTCCGCCGAGCCCGCGTGCGAGCCTGCTGGATGGCGTGAAGATACAACTCGATGCGCGCCAGCCACGATCGACACGCTTCGCATTCGGCAGAACTGGCCGGCGAATGATATCCGCGGTAGATATCCAGCAGGTTTCTATCGCAACCGATGATCGCTGGCACCGCTTCATCGAAGGCCAGATCGGTGCGCTCGAAGATGCGCTGGATGGAACTGCGGATCAAAGCCTGGGAGAGTCCATCCGTAGATGGATACACCGCCACGATCTGGCCGTGCCCCGACGGAAGCGGTTCCCGTTGGTCGCAGCGGCTCAAGCTCGGATGTGCCACCACCGGGGTCTGAAAGCGGCGAATCGCTCCGGTAGCCCAACCCTGCCAGCGATCCCCGATCGGCGGGCAATAACGGGTGAACCAGTGGAGGGTCACCTCCTCCTCCGGCTCATCGGCGGGTCTCAGCCGGGCTTCCCAGCGACCACGTCCCGATGGGATCCACTCCGCGGGCGCATCGATGGTACCGAAAATACTCCTGCGGCCACCATCGGGAACATCTCGGATCTTACCGTGCACGATCAAATCTTCATGGCGAGCAGGAAAGTGGTGCAGCAAGTCTCCAAGGGTCTCGAGGCCCAGCCGCTGAAATCGCTGGGCAGTGGCAGGACCGACCCCTTGCAGTTCCTGCAAGGGAGACTGTAGAGGATCAGGATCTAGCGCGGCCCGAGGAAGGGAATCAGGATTCGCCTCGTCCATCGGGCCTCCAACCCATCAACCACGAAGGTCCTTCACCGTTTTATCGATCTCGGCACGGAGTCCCGGATCGGTAGAGATCTCCTTCTGGATCCTACGGAACGAACTACTGACGGTCGAATGGGTTCGTCCCCCCATCTTCTCGCCAATTTCGACCAGCGAATGATCGGTCAATATCCTCGCGAGATAGGTCGCAACATGTCTCGCCCTCGAGGTACTTCGTGTTTTCGATCTCGATACGATCTCTTCGGGAGGAACACCCCAGCGCCGGCCGATTTTATCGATGATGATGTCGATGGTAATCCTTCTCTGAAGTGTGATCGTGATCGGATCCAGAATCGCTCTCGCTTGCGAGAGGGAGACCGCCGAGCTGGACAGTTCACACTCTGCGACTACCCGCACCAGGGCACCCAACAACTCACGGCTGCTGTTCCTCACCTCCCCAGCGATGTGGTGGATCACTTCCTCGGGAACATGAACTCCACCGCGCACGACTTCCTGTCTCAGAATCGAAATTCTGGTCTGCTGATCAGGAGGGTCGACCAACACAACCAAGCCTGCCGAAAACCGACTCTTCAACTGTTGATGAAGGCCATCCAACTTCCGGGGAGGAACATCACAAGCCAACAAAACCTGCCCCCCCTGTTGACCGATCGCATCCACCGTTTCCAGGAGCTCCTGCTGACAACTCTTCTTTCCTGCGAAAGCCTGGACGTCATCGATGGCGAGGACCCTCAACTCCCGAAATCTCTTTCTGAACTGATGAACAGTTTTTTGCTGCAGAGCTAGAATGAACTGATGCACGAAATGTTCGGCGGGAAGATATCTCATCCGTCGTTCCCCCTGGATGAAGAACTGCCGGGTGATCGCTTGCAGAAGGTGTGTCTTTCCCAACCCACATCCGCCATGGAGGAACAGTGGATTGTAGGAGATCCCTGGAGTCCGTAGCACTTCCTGGGCCGCTGAATAAGCCACTTGATTGGCCTGCCCCACCACAAATCGATCGAGCGTATGATCGCGGCGCAGTCCCTCGGGTCGGCGGGTCAACACCCCGTCCAGAGGACTCGTCGCCACTGCGATGTCCGGAGCGGTCGCTGTGGTCCCTGCTACCGTCAAGGGTGGGCCCTCTGGGCCCTCGGGGCCCTCTGGGCCGCCCAGCGGGAGTTGCCGTAGTTCCGTCGTCACCTCGGCAGGAGCGGTGCTCGCGAGTCGCAGTTGAACCGAGTCGAGGCCCAATTTCCGGACTTCAGACTGCAATACATCTTTGAAATCGTTTCCGATTTTCTCAAGCGTGAAACGGCTCTCCAGATGCAGTTGGAGCACTCCTGCATCCACCACCACGGGTGTGAGCCGTCGAAACCATCTTCCCATCAGGGCATCCCCGATGATGGGAGTGATGGCCGCACGGAGATGATCCCAGTGCAGATCTGCGTTCATGGAAGTATTTTCCTGAGCGCTCAACCTATTCCCCCCCCATTCAAAAATACGAAGCATCCACGCATCCGCATCTCCCACTCGTGGTCCCGCATGTCAACGGTCACTCAACGAGTTGAAACACGATGAAGACGTCGAATCGAACCACTGAAAACTACATTTCAAGTCACCATGTGGCACCGATACGACAAACTCAAACACACTCTGCTCGAACCATCGGATGTCTCCGATGCAAGATCTAATTTGACCGCTCCATCATCACAGATGATCAAAACGGACCTGCAGATTTACCTGAAGAACTCCTACAGTGTCCGACGTCAGAAGACATCAGACTGTCAGCGGATGCGGACCCGGATTCGATCCGCACCTGGGCGAATCTCCTCCATCGACTTTTACAGTCGATCATGCATCGTATTATTCCTGCCGGATGACAGGATCGGAGTCACTTCAAGAACAAATCTGCCGGAGGGGAAAGGAACTCCCGATCGCAACGGAAGTTCATCAAGATCACACCTCCACGGCAGCGTCCGACCGTAGCAAAGCCAGACTCATCTCGCAAGGGTGGCGCATCGATGTGATCTGAAATTGATGGGGAAGAGTAGCGTTACCAGAGGGTCGTCAATTCAACAAAGAAGCACGCTTGAAAAGGCAGTTATCGGCCTGAGTGTGCTGACTCACCGCGCAACTTGTACTGATCCAGAATCCACATCCGCTGCTGCTCGTATAGACGTCGCTGTTGCTGGACCCACTGGTGCCAGCGTTGGCTTTGTTGTGCCCTTTTTGCTGACCGTTTCTGCGAATCCCAAGAATACTCACCGGAGATCCCGCTGATGTTCACGATCAACTGCCATGAAAGTTTACGAACCCACCGATTGTCTGCGGAGAGTCCTTCCAGAGCCACATCTACACTGCTGAAATGGGGAGTCTTGAGCAAAATCCTCAGCGCCGAAATCCTCGCCAGATCGAAGGAGGAGCGGGCCACGGGGATCACAAAGGGAATCACAGCGGGGCCCACCGTCGCCAGCCGTTGTTCGGCTCGAGAACGATTTCGGGCACGTTGGCGCTGTAGTTCCTCGACCCATTCCTTTACCTGTTGGATCTTACGGCCCGACAACTCGGGGAGTTCCGCTGGCAATTTCACCCCGGAATCCGCCCTGGGCAGCAGTAGTGGCGACCGAGTCTTCTTCTGCGGGGGGACCACTGGCGTAACCGGTGGAACTGGCTGCTGGCGATCAGAATCCGTGGAATCGCTGGCAGAAGGACCGAGCCGGCCATTTTTCTCGATGGAGCGGACCGTCGAGTTGGGGATCTGCATCGTCCCCAATCCACCGATCTGCAGCACCAGACGCGTCGTGTTCTGATCGAGAATCAGTCCATCGATACGACTTCCATTGACCAGCAGCACCGTATCCCCCTTCAGGGGGGTGGGCAGCAGCGATCCCAGCAGCAGCAGTAGTAGTATCATGCTGCGGTGACCGTCATCGTCTCGTTTCTCACTCATCGCTGCTCTTCTTCCTGTCCTGAGCGGACCTGACGCGCCAATTTTCGTTGCAACTTCTCATCGAGAGGAGGCAACGGCGGCCGCACCACACCAGCACTCGCCACGGTACCCGAGGACTTCATCCCGACCGCCGGACCGAGGCCAATTTGCCACCCCGATCGGAGTAAAGAGAGTCGAATCCTGCGGGCCGAACTGTACGTAGAGAGTATACCACCCTCGACCATCCGATTTCGGACGGCACCGAGGAAACCGGCTCTCCAGGGCCCAGGATTGCGTTTTGGAGAGAAGGGATCGAGAAATACAGCATCGAATCGGCCTTCCACCGTGTCGATCAGCTGCTCCGCCTCACCGACCATCAGGGTCAGCCGTAACCCGGGTTCGATCCACCGTCGCTGATCGACCAGGTGGTGCAACATCACCGACAGCCGTGCCTCGGGCAAAGCCCGGAAGAACGGCTTCAACTGCTGCTGATCCAGCAGATCCCGTTCCAGGGATACGATCTCGATGGCCGCCCCAGGTGCCTTCCGCTGGATGTCATGGATCGTCCAGCCGAGATTGGTGCCGAGGCCAAAACCGATGTCGAGAATTCGAACCTGACCTTGAACGAGCGCAGTCCGGGCCACCCGGCACGGTTCGATGAACCTGTACCTCGCCTCGAGGTGAGCCCCACTGAGAGAGTGGTAATGCTCGCCCATCTCACGATGAAAGAGGGTCGCTGAACCGTCCCCGGTCAGGATTCCAGATTGGGCCACCGGTGGATCTCCTGTCCTCGCAACGTCGCCAGCAATACATGGAGAGCGTACTGGGTCGCCACTTCTCGGATCCGCTGACGATTTCCCTTCCACTGGTATCGGTGCGATCGGACCCCTGCTGCGCTGGCCAACCCCATCCAGACGGTACCCACCGGAGTCTTGTGAGTGCCACCACTAGGTCCGGCCACACCGCTGACCGACAGCGCCACATCGGCACCGCTTCGCTCCCGCGCCGCTGCCGCCATCGCTTCCACCACCTCGCCACTGACCGCTCCGAAGTCATCGATCATCGATGGCTCCACCGCCAGTTCGCTCACCTTCATCGAATTCGAATAGCAGTTCCATCCGCCGACAAACATCTCACTGGATCGGGGTACATCGGTGATCTTCGTCGAAATCATTCCGCCGGTACAGGATTCGGCCAGCGCTACTGATTGCCCGGAAGTACGAGCGGCCTCGACCAGATGCCCCTCGGTTCCGATCCCTCCGCAGCCAGAAAAGCGTGATTGATACCGCCTGGAAGCAGCCTCCCGGAGCGACACTCCCGCCGGCAATCTCACTTCGATCTGTGTCGTTCCTTTGACACAGATGTGATGTAGATCCGCACGACCCATCTGCTCCACGATCCATTCATCCAGTTTAGATTCGGGCACAGCGATGAACTCGAGGATCTCGCCTTCGGTGTCATCGACGGCTCTCGCTCTCGCCCAGGGGAGCAGGTGACGCTGTACCATCGCATTGAACTCGACCGGAACTCCGGGCAGGGCAAAGAAAATCCCCCCCCCTGGAAGTACTGTCTTCAATCCCGGTGCCGAGCCATGATCATTTTCGAGCCACTCGCTACCCTTTGGACGAAATGCCTGGTTTCGATTATTGCTCGATGGCGAGACACCTCGGTCTTCGAGGAAGGTGCGGATCCGCTGCCAGCAATCGGGGTCTTGCTCGAGTGGAACTCCGACGGCATCGGCGATCTCTTGACGAGTACGATCATCCGCAGTCGGACCGAGACCTCCGCTGATGATGATCACCTCTGTAGCGGTGGGAGGATCTTTCAAGGCGGTTGCCAACTCTCCCGGAGTGTCTCCAACGGAGAGATGCCATGCCACCTCGAATCCCAAGGGAGTCAGCAGGCTCGAGATGGTGCGACCGTGACACTCCTGGATCCTGCCCTCGAGGATCTCATCTCCTACCGCAATGACTCCGACACGAATATGGCCTGGTTGCGAGATCTCATTCGCATCCGCCTCCATCATCGCATCCACTCCATTCCGTTCACCCAGTTCACCCGCGCTCCCTCACTCGGTCGCTGCTTTCTTCTTCCCGGTCATCGTACAGGCGATGATTCCGATCTCGTACAATAGGGTCAGTGGCCCCGCCATCAGCAGTTGAGTGACGACATCCGGAGGGGTCAGCATCGCTCCGATCAGAACCGCGCCCAGAATTGCGTACTTTCGATACTTGCGAAACGATTCCACCTCGAGAATCCCGCTCCTGTTGAGAAAGATCATCACCAGTGGCAACTGGAATACGATTCCCATGCCAAGAATCAGCGTGAAGACCAGGCTCAGATACTCTTTCAAGGTGAAGGTTGCCTGAAGCAATTCAGGATCGCCATATCCGCCCAAAAAGGAAAGGCCGATGGGTATCAGTACCAAGTAGGCAAAGGACACACCCGAGGCCAACAACAGGAATGCCACCGGCAAGAAGGGTCGAACAGCTTTTCGTTCTCGATCAAAGAGCCCTGCAGCGATGAATTTCCACATCTCGTAGGTGATCCAAGGTAGGGCAGCAACCATCCCCAGCATCAGGCTCAACTTGACATAGGAGAAGAACGCCTCGGAATAGGAGAGGAGAGCCAACGGCTTGGCTCGCTGACGCCATCCACTCAACTGAGCGGAGTCCTGCTCGATAACTATCGAAAGCCGCGCCACTTGCTCCAGAGTAGCGGATGTCTGTGGATCGGGAACTCTTACAACAGATTTGACGACACCCTGCTGTGGATCTGCTGGTGGAGGATCCTGCACCGATCCGTCGGCACCTTTCGCAGACAGATGGCTCCACTGATTCCAGAGAATCGAATTTTCCTTCAACTGGTCGATGCAGTCTTGTACCGCAGCTTCCCCTCCCCAGGGCAAGTCACCAAGACTCAGTTGCAGTTGACCCGCAGCTTGCTGGAATCTCTCGGGCGTTGCACCCAGAACACGCATCGAGGAGCGCGCCGGATCCAGGGCGGCCAGTCGTTCCTCGATCAATCGGGCCATCCTGCCGACCACCGGGGAAGCTTCTTGAGAACTGCGGAATTGATCCCACCTCTCCCACCAGTCCTCATCTTCTCGAGAGATCTTCAAGATCAAAGCCGCTTCGGCTGCTACGATCCCTGATAACTCTTCGGTCGCCTGGGAGATCTTCTCCTGCAGTTTCTGGATCTCCTGCCGAGCGGTGATCTGCGACATGGCGACCCGGTGTGGGCCGGTGATCAATTCCATCAGAGTGTCCTGGAAGAAGAAAGCGGAAATCCCGAAGATCAGGATCACCATCAGCGTTCGGATCACCCTCGAACGCAGTTCCTCGAGATGATCCCCGAAGGACATCGTCTTCAGTTGATCCTCGGGATCCGCTTCGCTGTGCTCGACCATCGCTTGCTCCTCCTGCAGGAATCACCAAGACTTCAGGCTCTCGATTGCAGTCGCTGTCTCGTGAACCGAATGACCTGGGACCCGCGTGCTATCGACCCAACGCTGCTCGGATCCATCTCCTGAAGATCGGTCACCGGAGGAATCAGGATGCCATGCCGACATACCCGCAGCAAACAAGAGTAAGGATCTGTACCATCTCTGCCGGAGATCCCGTGGGCTCCTGGCCACAAAACGCCCGCGATGGAAAAACGGCGGCGAGGATGCCCACGCCGCCGTCCTTCTGTTCTTGCAGATTCGTCACTAGAAATCGATGAATTCCAGCAACTCTTTCTCTCTCAAAATCGTCACACCGAGGTCCCGAGCAAGATTGTACTCCGGAGTATCCTCGTATCCCTTCACTGCCACCACGAAATCAGTATCGAGTGCGACCTTGGCGGAGATGGTGCCTCCGAACAACTGAATCTTACGTGTCATGTCCTCCATCGAATAGCGACCATTGGTCGCAGTCGATCCGGCAAACACAAAGGAGGGGATGTTGTCGCTGTCGTAGAAAGGGCTCGTGATCATATCGCCTGCGGAGATGGGATTGAATCGATCAAGGTTCTCGACGATTGCCACCTCAGAGAAGTTCTCCTCGACACTCAAGACCTCGACCTTGCCCTTGCTGATGCGTTTGCCACCCTTTTGGTAGGTGAACACATCAAAGACCAGACCACGTCGCATCCGATCACGGGTCCCTGAACTGATCCATGCCTTGCCCAGTTCTTCTGAAACACGAATCACTTCGCCGTCAGGCTCGACCATCGCAAAGGTCTGCTCTCGCACGATTTCACGCTTGATCTCTTCGATGCGGTCATTGGAACGCTGGAGCAGGTTCTGCGAGATACTCAGATCCCGCTGCAACTTGTAAACCACCGCACTGTGATCCTGTTCGAGACGCTCCACCTCTTCACGAAGGTTGCTGTTATCCTCGCGAGCGCGGGTCCGGCTCTGTTCCAGCTGAACCTGTAGATCGTTCGAGGAGGAGCGAAGTGTATCGATCTCCTCATTCAACTGGGATCCAAGATTACTCTTGGAACTCACCACTTCCTGGTACTCGTTATCCTTGGCCTCTGCTGCAGAACGCTGGCTCTGCAACTCGTTATGGAGGAAGCGGATCGTATCGATCGAATCGGAATAGATGTCAGCCATCGATCCGTATTCTCTGACATTATTGGTCCCCCGCGCGGTGGCGATATCGCTGCCGGCCTTTTCGATCATCGTCTCGAACTCCGAGACCGGTACCGCATCCTCGTCGGAGCCGTGGATCAAAACGCGAAGTTGATTGACCTTGGTGGTCAATTCCGAAATCTTGTTTTTCTTGCTCTCCACCTCATTTTTCTCGGTGCTGAGTGCGACTTTGGTTTGATTGTGGTCACTCATCGTTTGGAACACTACGAAAAGGAGCACAAGTATGAAGATCAGTGAGACGATGAGAAAAGAGAGCTGAGCTCCCCCCTGGTTCCGGGCCATCGGGTTCCTCCCTGCAGGTTTCACAGTAATTGCGAAACCTGGCCACTATCGCCGATCCAGACCTGAGCATGAAATGCCAGGGTCCTTCAACGACTCGGTTAAGGTTCATTTCCTTCCGGGTCCCTGTCTACACCACCGATGGGCCCACCAGGCCAGAATCAGAGGTGCAGAAGAACCAAGCCACGAAGAGGGATACCGACTGCGCCGGACACCACCCCGTAACCGATCCGTCCCCGGGACCGGAAGCGGTGATCCTACGACGAGGGTGCCAGCCCGTCAAGCAGCCCAGAAATCAACGGATGGACATCCGGAGGCGCCTGAGATCGGTTTTTTGGCGGGCCTGGAGCGTTTCCGACCGTACACTCCCCCAGATGCCCTGTCGCCCAGATGCCCTGTCGCCCAGATGCCCTGTCGCCACGGATGTTCCGAATCACGGGTGTGCGGTGGGCCTTGAGGCCCCTCAGCCACCGGAAAGCGATGTCTTGTCCCAAAACCTGTTCCTGATCGATGGACGCTACCAGATCTACCGCGGCCACTATGGCATGAGACCTCTGACCGATAGCCGTGGTATGCAGGTTCAAGCGATCTATTCGATGGCAGACCTGCTGCTGAGATTGTGCCGCGACCAGCAAGTCGAACTGTGGGCGGTGGCGATGGAATGCGATGGCCCGACGTTTCGCCACAACATGTACCCGCAGTACAAGGCGAATCGAGATGCGATGCCAGAGGAGTTGAGACTCCAGTTGCCCTGGATCGACCGCATGCTCGAGGCTTTTCGGGTTCCGATCCTACAAGTCGATGATCACGAGGCGGATGATTGCATCGCCACGATGGCCACCCGCGCAGCGATGGAGCAGATCGAGGTCAGGCTACTGACGCGAGACAAGGATCTGGAGCAGGTGATTTCTGAGCGGGTCAAGTTTCTCGATGAACGAAGCGGTGATCTGTACGGTCCCGAAGAATTATTCGAGAAGAAGGGCATTCGTCCCGATCAGGTGATCGCATATCAGTCGTTGGTCGGCGACTCATCCGACAACATTCCAGGAGTGGCGGGCATCGGCCCCAAGACTGCGGTCAAGGTACTGGCGGTGACCGATGACCCGGAATCCTTGCTCGAAGATCCGGTCCCCGAAGGGATCCCTGCTGCGGCGTTGAAGAAGATTCGAGCTTGCCCCGATCAGTTGAAACTCTCGAAAGAACTGGTGACGCTATCCATCGATGCACCCATCGACACTGCGCCGACCGAGCTGCAACGGATCTCTCCGGATCGTGATCGGCTGGCGGAATTGTTCAGGGAACTGAACTTCAGTCGTTTCCTCAAGATGATCGATCAACCCGTGGAGAAGCAGGCGAGCCTGTTCAGCGGATTTGGAGATCCCTCAGCTTCCGCAGGGTCCTCTCCCTCGATCACCACCAATCCCCCCCCCACCCTGGTCAAGACTCCCCAAGAGCCGGTCGATTACCAGCTGGTGACGACCCTCGATCAGTTACAGCAGGTGGTGACACGTTGCCGTGATGCGGGTCGCTTTGCCTTCGATACCGAAACCAGTTCCCTCGACACGATCCGCTGCACGGTGGTCGGCTGCAGCATTGCCGTCGAAGCGAAGGAGGCGTGGTACATTCCCTTCTCCTCTCCAGCCGGTGACGGTGCCGTGATGAACGGTCCCATTCCGCTGGCACAGTTGCTCGAGCAGCTCTCCCCGCTGCTGGAAGATGAGGGCGTAGGGAAAATCGGTCAGAACATCAAATTCGATGCTCAGGTGATGAGGAATCTGGGAGTTCATCTGGCTGGAATCTGCGGCGATCCGATGATCTCCGCCTACCTGATCAATCCTCTTCGTGGACGCTACGGCCTCGATGGCCTGGTCGGAGAACGCCTCGGTCACACCATGATTCCCATCCGGGAACTCATCGGAGAGGCCGGATCCGAAACTTCGATGGACCAGATCGAGCCAGAAAAGATCTCTGACTATGCTGCTGAAGATGCGGATTGGACCTTACGCCTGCACCAGGACCTGGACCAAGAAATCACGGAGTTGCAACTTCGACAGGTACTCGAGGAGGTCGAACTACCACTGGTCGAGGTACTGGTCTCGATGGAGCGTGAGGGGATCTCACTCGATCTGGATCAGTTGAAGAAACAGGAACTGATCCTCTCCAGCGAGATGGAGCAGATCGAACAACAGATCCACGAAGATGCGGGAGAGTCGTTCAACATCGCCAGCCCCAAACAGCTACAAAAGGTCCTGTTCGAGGACCTCGGGCTCCCCACCAAGGGTCTCCCCAAAACCAAGACCGGAATCAGCGTCAAGGCGGAGACCCTCGAAGAGCTGGCGATTCGGCACCCCGAGCACACTCTACCTGCGGCGATCTTGCGCTATCGTAGCCTGGCTAAATTGCTGTCCACCTATGTCCTCGCCTTGCCTCAGCACCAGCATCCGGAGACCGGTAGGATCCACACCGAATTTCGGCAGACGGTGACCACCACCGGCAGGCTCTCCTCGAACCGCCCCAATCTGCAAAACATCCCGATCCGCAGCGAGGAAGGGCGGCAAATTCGCCGCGCATTCATCCCCAACCGCCCCGGCTGCATCTTCGTCTCGGCAGACTACTCACAGGTCGAGCTTCGCCTCCTCGCCCACCTCACCGCCGACGAAGGGCTACTCCATGCTCTTCACTCGGGAGTCGATATTCACGCCTCGGTGGCAGCGCGAATCCACGGCAAGAGCATTGAAGAAGTCGATCGCGACGAGCGTGCGGCAGCGAAGGCAGTCAACTTTGGCCTGATGTACGGCATGGGAGCCTTTGGGCTCGCTCGAGATATCGGTGGGACGGTGGCGGAAGCCAAGGAATTCATCGAGAACTACTTCAGTCAGTTTCCTGCCGTCCGAGACTGGATGGATGCGACCAAGCGTCATGCCTACGAGCACGGAGAGGTCCGCACTGTCACCGGACGCCGGCGCCCGATACCGGAGATCCGTTCCCGCCTCGCTCGAGAAAAAGCGCAGGGAGAACGCTATGCCATCAACAGTCTGGTACAGGGTTCGGCCGCAGACCTGATCAAGTTGGCGATGATCGAGGTACACAAGCAAGCGCTAGCGAGAGGACACGAGGCAAGAATCTTACTCCAGATCCACGACGAGTTGTTACTCGAGGTTCCCGAGGCACTGGCGGATGATTGTCGTGATTGGCTGAAATCCAGCATGGAGGGGGTGATGGAGATTTCGGTTCCCCTCGAGGTCCAGATCAGTAGCGGCAAGGACTGGTATGAAGCCTCCAAATAACCATTCCAATCAGCGGGATCCTGCGGTTGCAGCCCCATGGACCGTTGCCGTCACCGGTGGAATCGGATCTGGAAAGAGCACCGTGGCGAGGATCTTCGAAGGTTTCGGAGCTCACAGAATCGACGCCGATCAGATCGCCCAGCAGCAACTGGAGCTTCCGGAGGTCATCCCCCAGGTGGCGCAGGCGCTCGGTTCACAAGTGGTCTCGGCGGATGGAAAGCTCGATCGTGCGGCCATCTCACGAGTGGTTTTCTCCGATCCAGGCTCCTTGAAACTGCTGGAGAGCATCATCCACCCCAGGGTACGGAAACAGATCGAGGTAACACTTGCGAAAATAGCCCGGATGGGGTTCGATGAGGCCAGTCCGCTCCCTGAAGGGCGGCCTTTGATCCTCCTGGATATCCCACTGCTCGAAAGTTCCCCCCTCAAACAGAATGTTGACCGGGTGCTCTTCGTGGCGGCTCCAGCCCAACAGCGAGAGAAGCGAGTCCAGGAATCAAGAGGTTGGTCAGCAGGAGAGAGAGATTCGAGAGAAGCCTCCCAGGCGCCCCTTGCGGACAAAGAGGCGGCTGCGGACGCAACGATCTTCAATGCGGACAAGGTGTCCACCGAGGAGATCAAAAAACAATGCCAGGAATTCCTCGACCAGTGGATCGTCCACTGTCGCGGGGAGCAGGAATGAGAAGACCGAGGTGAATTTCTGATGACTCCACGACCAGCCAAATCATCCGGAGATGAGCCTTCCGGAGAACGCGGATCCAGATCCAGATCTGGATCCTCTCGCTCGAAGAAGATCAGCCGCAGACCTACCAAAACCAGTGGATCTACCGGGCGCAAGAAACGAACCACCCGCAAGCCTCCTCCACCACCAGCACCAAAGCTCGAGGGCCTGCCGATGGATGTAGAGGACCTCGACGAGATTCCTGTTCCCATCTCAGGCCACATGCCAGAGTTGCACCTCTCCGAGATGCACAAGATGACGATGGCAGAGTTACAACAGATGGCTCGAGATGACGGATTCGAAGAGATCGCCGGCAAGAAGAAGCAGGATCTCATCTTCGAGATCCTCAAGATGCGCGCGCAGGCGGCAGGAGTGATGTACGGCGAGGGAGTTCTTGAAGTCTTGCCCGACGGATTCGGGTTCCTTCGCTCCCCTCGTTACTCTTACTTCCCTTGTGCCGACGACATCTACGTCTCCCCCTCACAGATCCGGCGTTTTGGACTGGTCACCGGCACCGTCATCCAGGGACAGGTACGCCCCCCCAAGGAAGGTGAACGGTACTTTGCCCTGCTCCAGGTCGATGCCATCAACTACGAGGATACGGAAAAGGTCCACGCGAAGGTCGTGTTCGATGACCTCACCCCGCTCTATCCCGATGATCGCCTCCTGATGGAGACCGATACCGATGTCATCGAGACCCGAATCATCGATCTGGTGACCCCGATCGGTAAGGGACAGCGCGGCCTGATCGTGGCTCCTCCCAGGACCGGTAAGACCGTCATCCTGCAGTTGATCGCCAATGCCATCGCAACCAATCATCCGGATGTGGATCTGATGGTGTTGCTGATCGACGAACGCCCCGAAGAAGTGACTGACATGGAGCGGAATGTCCGTGGAGAGGTGATTTCCTCCACTTTCGACGAACCTTCCAGTCGTCATGTTCAGGTGGCAGAGATGGTCATCGAGAAGGCGCGGCGACTGGTTGAGTATGGCCGTGATGTGGTGATCTTGCTCGATTCGATCACTCGTCTGGGCCGGGCCTACAACAATGAAGCTCCCCACTCTGGCAGGATCCTCTCCGGTGGAGTCGACGCCGGCGCACTGCAACGACCAAAGCGCTTCTTCGGTGCGGCCCGTAACATCGAAGAAGGTGGCAGCCTGACAATCCTTGCCACGGCGTTGATCGATACAGGGTCCCGGATGGACGAGGTGATCTTCGAGGAGTTCAAGGGAACCGGAAACATGGAACTCCACCTTGACCGACGCCTGGCAGACAAGAGAGTGTGGCCCGCCATCGACATCAATCGATCAGGCACCCGTAAAGAAGAACTGCTGATGAGTGCCGAGGAGATCAAGAGGTTATGGATTCTCCGCAAGGTCCTCAATGACATGAACCCTGTTGATTCGATGGAGATGCTGAAGGCAAAACTGAAGCAGACCCCATCCAATGTGGAATTCTTGCTGGCACTCAACACCGAACGGCAAGATTGATCGGTCGCCCACAGCACATGTCGCCCTCGCACATGTCGTCAATTCCAGTGACGTTGTAAAACAGGTTTCCCCTCGAGGGACGCCCCACTGCGACGATCAAAAAATGGGCCGCTGCGAATCCGCAGCGGCCCATTTTCTTTTTCATTGACTCCGATCGATGCTCGGAGATGACTCTCCAGGATCAGCCTAACCGTTAGTTCGAACCACCATCGTCAGAGTCCTGGGTTCTGTCTGCTTCTCATTGAGAACTCGAACTGAAATCCTGAAAGCGGGCGGAACATATGCCGCCCGATAGCGCAATCCTCCCGGATCCTGACTCCACTTGCTGGATGGAATCGCTTCCTTGAGGAAGATCCGTCCATCCTGGTTGTAGAGCATCGTGAATTCTTTGGACGGAAAAGTACTTCCACCATCGGTCCAGATGTACATCTTGTCACCTGGACGCAATTGAGAGAACTTCATTTTTGTTCTGGAGTAGTTGAACTGCACGGGAATGTTCTCTCCCGTGGTCAGATTCCTGATCCCTGCACGAGCATTGGTCCGCGAAGTCGAGAGGAACCCTCCATAGAGAAATCGCTTGGCCAGGGTTCCATTCCTCGATCGAAGACTACTATCCTCCGAGATCACCAGTTCAGGAGTGAGTTCAACCGAAGGGCTCATGAAGCCACCAGGCTTGTTATCGAACTGATTATCGTAGAAGTACTCGATTCTCAGATCGGTCACATTGGAGCACAGTTCGACGATTTTCTTCCGCACTCGAACCTCTGTTGAACGATAGTTATTCAATCCCAGGTCGATGTAGCGGATCGACTTCAGAAGCACCAGCGATCGACTGTCGGAGAAGCTGAGTTCATCATCCGCTGGTATTTTGCCGTCATTCCTCTCCAGTTCCAGTGCTCTTGGATCCGCAAGGAAGTACTCGACATTGGCCATCCGGATCGAGCCATCGACCTCGACCGGGGCTTTGAAGTAGATGGAGTCGTTCCAGTGCTCCACTGGTTCGTCCGGCCTCGCCTCGTCCAGATTGTACTTTCGTTCAAACAGGGTCGCTGCTTCGTCGTACTTTCTGGGGGTTCCACCCTGGAGATTCGGACCCACGTCCTGGTCCTTGAGTTCTTCTCCCTCGTCCCAGTATCCGTCCGAGCGTCCTTGATCCTGATAGAACTCGAGCGATGCGGTCGGCACCATCTTCGACAGGTTTTCGTTGATATCGTCCAGTGCGTAGCGGAACTTCTGGTACGTCTCCACTGTGGTGATGGTGGAGTCATAGATCCGCTGTGAGTCCGTGCCCACCTGGGAGATAATCAGCGAGATGATCGCAGCCAAGGTCAAGGCAACGAGCAGTTCGAGGAGGGTGAAGCCTGTGTCCTTGCGGACCGGCTGTGGCTCATCGATGGACAAGGATCTGAGTCTCGTAAATCGGATCCGCACTGGTGGTTCCCTCCCTGAAGGACCGGAATACGAGGATATCCACCTCGTACAGATCCCCTGCCGGAATTAAGTTCACATCTGTGGGGTAGTCAAAACCCAGGCTGCCATCCTGCATGGCTGAACGAATCGAAAATGCGAATGAATACTGATTGATCGGATCGTCATCGACGACGTTGTAGTCCTCCGCCCATTCCGCGTCGAAGAACCTGTTACTCAATCGGTAAACTCTTCGCACATCGTAGGTCTCGTACTCTTCATATCCGTTGGAAATCTTGCGGTCGTCACCGTCGTCGTCCGCTTTGGTGGGATCCCCTCTTCCATTGGCGCGTTTATCAGATGTCCCGTCCTCGACTTCCCTGACTCCGCCCACATCATCGACTTCCCAGCTGATTCCATCCGATTCCGGAAACAGAAAGATCTTTCCACGCTCGTAGAAATCGCTCCGCTTCATCTTGGACTTGCCGTCCGGATTGGGACTCGGCAACAAGATGTAATAATCTCCATCTGTCCGTACAGTCTTGAGGCTCGACGGTAACGGATCGACCACTCCATCATGACTGAAGATGAAATAGGTCCACTTCCCATCGGCACTCTGGCGCTTGCGTTCCCTCAGGCCTTCTCGAATCGCCTGCTCTACTGATTGCGTGATGATCACGGCATTGGTGGTCTCTACCGCCTGCTTCCCTGACCGCATGGCGACCGGGAAAACAGCCAGCAACCCCAACAGCCCGACTGTCAGAATCACGACTGCCAGCAGGATTTCCAGGATGGTAAACCCCTCGTCTCCGCTTCTCTGACGCATCAAGACTCCTCCTCCCCGATCTTGCTCATGACTCGACCGGTGGGCCGTATGTCGATGTAACAGGCGGTTCTCGATCCCTTCTGATGGAGGATCAGATCTCCTCCGCTTGGAGGATCGGATTGGAAGCGATAGCTGGGTATGTCATCCAATCTCCCGAAATCTATCGTTCCGTCCTTGAGCAGTTTGACGAAGATGTCTTCCCTTCCGGGCTTCCAGTGAGTTTGTCGTTTTTCTTCACGCTGTGATTGCAGATCCTCCGGCATCTCATCCACAGAGGTACCAGAACTGAGCACTTCGTAACTGATGTGCTCACCATCTCGGACATTGATCGATCGTAATCCTCCAACGAACCCACCCTCGTCATTTCCCTTGGGGTGACGGTACATTCGGATTCCTGATTTCAGAAAAACCACGGAGTATTCTTGTTTCTTGGTCACTGCATTGTTTCTGGCCTCGTGAAACGTGCTCACGATGATGGCCGCAGCATTTTCTATGCGACGATCCTGGAAGATGGCCGAGACTGCTGGAGCAATGAAGCCAGCAGCCACGATGATGATGCCAATGGTTACGATCATCTCGACCAGAGTAAACCCGGACCTGGATCGATCGGCCGTGATATTTATTTCCATCACGATCCCTTCTGCCAGTTGGAAATCAGATCGTCATAACTTTCATCCGAAGTATGGCCAGAGGAGCCATGACTCCAGATGTCGAACTGCTCGATGTTCTGCGGGCCGGTCCCGATGGTTCCTTCACCCACATCTCGTGGATCCTCGGAATGGACCGACTCTTCATCATCCCAATCGAGGTGCGATTCGCCATCACTCTGTGGACTGTAACCTCGGTCTCCTGCTTTAACATTGTCGTAATGAATCGGCTCTCCCCATGCGTCCAGCAGTTGAATTGCTTCTGTATCTCCATCCGAGGGGGGCGAGAGTTCATCATTTCGAAACTCTCCCAGTGGAGGCTCTTCACCAGTAACTCGGATCTCTCCATTGGGCTGGGTTCGAGTATAGATCACCGGTTGGGTCATCCTGTAGGTCAATGCGGCACCGCCGGTCAGATAGGTTCCATCCCGGGTGATCAGATCGTCGCCATCGAGGCCATCGATGGGGAATGCACCCACTTTTGAGTGGTACCCATCGATCAGCAAACTGAGGCGGGCGAGCAACGCCTCGGTCCTGGCCACCGACGCACTTTCGAGGTACTTGCCGGCTCCCACTGCTAACATCGACATCAGGAAAACGATGAGGGCGATGGTGACCAGCAGTTCGACCATGGTGAATCCAGCAGATTGCGCATCTGTAGAGCGAATCAACTTCGGTTCTGGACTACCAGTTACCGATGTCATCGTATTCCTCTTCTCCATCTTCGGCTACGCCGTAGCAAGCTTCGTTGACGCTATCGGGACCCGCTGACCAGAGATCGAAGCCTGACCGTCGGATCATCCAGTCCTCCTTGGTTCGCTTGGAACGATTCTCACGATAGAAGTAAGGCACTTGCCAGGGGTCCAAGTAGAACTTCTCCACATCGGAATCGAACAGATCGCTTCGTCCTGCTTTCTTGTACTCTTCGTCGTAATCTTCATCTATCACGACGATGTTCGAGGTATTCAGTTCGAGGTAAGGTGCATTTTTTCCACCTTTTCCATTGGGAGGACGCTCGCCTGCGATCCCTTCGAACATCGAAGGAAATCCGTTGAACTCCTCGGGGTCATCGACTTCGAGATCCCACCCCGGATAGACTCCTTCATCGCGATTGAACTGTTCGAGTGCGTTCTTGAGGGTCGAGATATCGGTGGTGGCCTGAGCTTCCGCAGCCTTGGCCTGTGCTTGCTGGATCATCTTGGTCACCAGGGTCGCCAGCACCGCGATGATGGAAACCACGATCATCAACTCGATGAGTGTGAATCCACCGACTTTGCGCTGGCTATCTGAGGCAGGAGTTATCGCAGCTTTGTCCTGGCAACATTCCTCACCTCGGATGCGCTTGAGATGGAGGATGGGGTCGAATTTGAAGTACATACTGATATTTCCTTCCGAGAGAACTGCACCCCTGTGGAATCTGGGACGAATTCCACCCTACAGGTGCATGCGCAGCTACTGGCCGTGCAGTCTACTCATTGTGACGAGCCAGAACAAAGAGGCAAGCCCCCACAGCGAATGGAGATGCGTTCATTTGCTGGCTCCCCGCTGACCATCAGGAGTCGATCAGATATTCTTCGATAAAGCCCGTATCCAGATTGCCTTTGACGAAATGGAAGTGCTTCAAAACCTCCCTGTAGAAGGGAATGGTGGTATGGACACCCTCGATCACGAACTCATCGAGTGCCCTTCGCATGGTTCCGATCGCCTCTTCCCGGCTCTCCCTGTGCACGATGAGTTTTCCCAGAAGAGAGTCGTAGGTACTGGGGACGGTGTAGCCAGAATAGACGTGGGAATCGAAACGAACCCCCATACCTCCAGGAACCCTGAACTCACCGATTCTCCCCGGCGAAGGAGCGAAGCCATTGGAGGGATCTTCGGCATTGATCCGGCACTCGATGCAGTGCCCCTGGATCCGAACATCTTCCTGCCGATAACGAAGAGGGGCGCCGCCCGCCACGCGGATCTGTTCCTGCACCAGATCGATGCCGGTGACCATCTCGGTGACCGGATGTTCGACCTGAATCCTGGTATTCATCTCGATGAAGTAATAATTTCCGTCGGGATCGAGGAGGAACTCGATGGTCCCTGCCCCACGGTAATCTGCGGCCAGGGTCAGATCGATGGCACTCTTACCCATCCGTCCGCGAAGATCATCATCGACTGCCGGAGAAGGGCTTTCTTCCAGCAACTTCTGGTGACGTCGCTGGAGGGAGCAATCCCGCTCACCCAGGTGAATGACACTTCCGTAGGAGTCCGCCATCACCTGGATTTCGACGTGCCGAGGTTTCTCGATGTACTTCTCGATGTAGACATCGGAGTTCTTGAATGCGAGTTCCGCTTCGCTACCGGCAGCCTGGAAAGCCTGGCCAAAGGAGGATTCGTCCCTTGCGACTCGCATCCCCCGGCCGCCGCCTCCGGCCACCGCTTTGACGAGTACAGGGAATCCAATCTCGCGCGCCACAACCAGCGCTTCTTGCTCATCTGCGATCACTCCTGGAGAACCGGGGACCACCGGTACTCCGACCTTCTTCGCCAGTTCTCTGGCGGCAGCCTTGTCGCCCAACTGACGGATATTCTCCACCGTCGGCCCGATGAACTGGAGGTTACAAGACTGACAGATCTCGGCGAACTGAGGATTCTCCGAAAGGAACCCATACCCTGGATGGATGGCTTCGACATTGGAAATCTCGGCGGCAGCGATGATCTTGGAAATATCGAGATAGGAGTGCGCACTGGCCGCGGGACCGATGCAGATTTTATCATCGGCAAGGTCCAGGTACCCGGCACTACGGTCCGCCTCCGAGTAGACCACCACCGTCTCGATGCCGAGTTCTCGACACGCACGAATGATCCGCAAAGCAATCTCACCGCGGTTGGCGACCAGGATTCGAGAAAATGGTTTCATCGGAGGAGCTCGATCTCAGGAGAAAAGAAACAGGGGTTGGCCAAACTCGACGGGATTCCCATCATCGAGAAGCACGGATTCGACGACACCAGTTCGGTCTGCCTTGACCTCGTTCATCACCTTCATCGCTTCCACGATACAGAGCACTTGCCCTTCCTGAACCTGATCCCCCACCTCGACAAACGGCTCTGCGTCTGGCCCCGATGAACGATAGAAGGTTCCCACCATCGGCGACTGGATCGCCTTCGCGGGATCGAAGGCCGCTGCAGCATCCATCGCCGGGGCCTCCGCCGGAGCGGGCACAACGCTGCCCGTCGGCGCCTGGAGAGGGTTCATCGAGACCACCTCCCTGACCAACTCTGGTCGTTTCCGCAGGCGAATGCGTTGATCACCGTCGACCACTTCCAACTCCTCGAGTTGGTTGCGATCCATCAATTCGATCAGTTCCTTGAGGCGTGAGGTCTCCACGGGGTTCCGTCCGGTCGAGTTGTGAATCCTCAGGTGACCGAGGAATCCGGGTGAGGGGTCTTCGACCCATTTCGGGGATGGTAGGGATCCCCGCAGGGATGGTCAAGTCTGACCGAAAACGCAGATGCGGCGACCTGGGTACTCTAGAATGGCCGGCAGACAGCGGCTCGATCCCGCAGTACCGCAGCAGGGAGCAGGAGAAATGGTTCTGACACCCGGAAGAGACCTTTCTCGCCCCCCGGAATCGGCTCGATTTCGGGTCCGTCAGAAGCAACGGAGCCGCCTGGACCTGTGGCTACAGGCGCGTCTAGGCTGGAATTCTCGCAGCAAAATCCAAAAACTGATCTCCCTCGGGAGAGTGCGACTCAACGGAGATGTGGCCCGTGCTTCGACCCGCGTCGGCTGTGGGGATGAAGTAGAAGTACTGCTCGAAACCGGCTCTGACCCTGAATCTCCCCCCGAGAAATTATCGGTGTTGATGGAAGATCCATGGCTGCTGGCAGTGACCAAACCGACCGGAATGCTGGTCCACCCCGTGGGCAAGACCCATGTCGGGACCGTCATCGATGGCCTCCACCGCCAGTGGCGAGAATTGAATGACCGATCGAACCGTAAAGTAATTCACCGTCTGTGCCATCGTCTCGACCGTGACACCTCGGGCCTGCTGCTGCTGGCCAAGACGGTGCAGGCGAGGAGATTGTTGCAAGATGACTTCGAGGCGAACCGGGTCCAGAAATCCTACCTGGCCATCGTCGAGGGAGTTCCTGAGCAATCCACATTCGAGGTCAATGTCGGGGTCTCTGCTCACATCGACCGCACTCGCCAGCACGATCACCGACTCGCTCGCGCAGACGCTGTCAGCGGCAAACCATCTCTCACCCGCTTCCAATGGCTCGCCTCGAAAAATGGCATCTCGGCGCTTTTGTGCCGCCCCATCACCGGGCGTCAAAACCAGATTCGAATACACCTCCAATCGGTCGGGCATCCGATCCTGGGAGACGATGGCTACGGTCAGACCGAGCAAACGCTGCTCGATCGCGGTGCCCGGCTGCCAGCAGTCATCTCTCATCCGAAGCGGGCATTGCTGCACAGTTTTCAGCTACGATTCCCCCACCCGATCTGGAAAATACCGATCGAGGTGCGCTGCCCGCCTGCGGCAGACATCCGTCCGTTCCTCGAGGCGTTAGAAGTGGATCCAGCACTCTTGCCCACCCTGAAAGCTCTTCAATCGATCGATGGAACCGCTTGCCAAGAGGGCCAGGGTGCCACCAGATGACTCCAGGTGACGGATGGATCCCATCGATCGATCCGTGCCTCTGATTTTGACCACGATCAAGGAGGACGTAGCGATGAAGATCGCAGTATGCATGAAGCGGGTTCCTGACACCGCCACCCGGCTCACCTTTGCCCCGGCTGGACAATCGATCGACACTTCCGAGGTGCAGTGGGTGATCAGCCCTTACGACGAATATGCCATCGAAGAGGCGCTTCGCATCCGTGAGCGTCACGGCGAGGGAAGCGTCACCGTCATCACTGTCGGTAGCGAATCTTCGACCAAGGAACTGCGCCAGGCTCTCGGAATGGGAGTCGATGATGCAGTGCTGGCCACTAGCGAGGAGATCCTCGACCCGATCCAGACCGCTCGTGCACTCGCATCGATTCTCGAATCGCGAGCAGATGATGTGGTGCTCTTCGGTCGCCAGGCGGTGGACTCTCAGGGTGCCCAGGTAGGAGCCCTGGTCGCTCGCTTACTCGACCGACCCTTCGTCAACGACATCGCAGCCATCTCGATCGAGGGGGATCAGGTCCGCATCGAGCGAGAGATCGAGGGTGGACGTGAAGTGATCGAAGGGCCGCTGCCCATCGTGGTCGGCGCAGACAAGAGTCTCAATGATCCTCGCTATCCGAAGTTGAAGGAGATCATGATGGCAAAGAAAAAGCCGATCGAGATCGTCACCCCTGAACCCGGTGCTCCTGCACTGGAAACGATTGCGCTCACTCCACCGCCTCCACGTCCTGAAGGTCGTATCGTCGGGGAAGGTCCCGAAGCTGTAGAAGAACTGATTCGA
This sequence comes from Planctomycetota bacterium, assembly GCA_014240375.1. Classification (GTDB taxonomy): domain Bacteria; phylum Planctomycetota; class UBA8108; order UBA1146; family UBA1146; genus QNYK01. The sequence continues at coordinate 165,203 of JAAZXB010000003.1, forward strand.
GTGCTTCGTCAAGAGGCCAAGGTCATCTAGAAACGATCCTGGAGAGTCGCCATGAAAATTATCGTCTGGATCGAATCCAACAGTGGCAAGGTCAAGGCCAGTAGCCTCGAGGCCCTCGGAAGCGCCCGTCTACTGGCAGACTCCGCCGCTGGTGAAGTGATCGGGTTTTGCTGTGGAAAAGGTGCGGGTGAGGTCGCCAGCTCGATTCTCAGCGCCGGAGCTCACCGCATCATCACCCGTGAGGGAGACGCTCTCACCGATGCCCTCAGCGATGCCTTCGCCGCCGAACTGTCCCAGATCGCCGCCTCCGAGTCCGCCGATCTGGTACTCGCCTCCGCCACTTCGAGTGGCAAGGAAATCATCGCTCTGGCAGCCGGCGGCCTCGGCACCTGCGTCGCATCCGATTGCATCTCCATCCGCCATGACGGGGATGCTTTCATCACCGAGCGCCCCATCTACGCCGGCAAGGCCCAACACCAGCAGAAGTGGATCACCAGTCCAGCCTTCATCTCACTGAGACCCAACTACGGAGAAACAGTCGAACGAGATGCAGCTCTGGTCGATTCACAGGAAGCGACCGGAAAATCGGTGCTGAAGCGAACCGCATTTATCGAGGGAAGTGTCGGCAAGAAGGAGTTGACCGAAGCGGAGATCATCATCTCGGGAGGACGAGGTCTCAAGGAACCGGAGAACTTCGCACTGCTGGAAAGTTTGGCGGAGATCCTGGGTGCGGCGGTCGGTGCTTCCCGTGCAGTGGTCGATGCCGGCTGGCGACCCCATTCCGATCAGGTCGGACAGACCGGAAAAACGGTCAGTCCGAAGTTGTACATCGCAGTGGGGATCTCTGGAGCGATCCAGCATCTGGCGGGAATGTCCTCTTCCAGGACCATCGTCGCCATCAACAAGGATCCGGGCGCTCCCATCTTCTCGGTCGCCACCTATGGCCTGGTCGGCGATCTGTTCGAGGTGATCCCACGCCTCGAAGATGAGCTGAAGGCGGTCCTGCAGTAACCGCAGAAAATGCCGCCAAGTCGCCCTGAATGGTCCCTCGTGGCGATCCAGGGCGATGCTCGAAGTCCTTACAATTGGCGAATCCGGCCCCTCTGACCACCCCATCGTATCCTTACTCGGGAGGAGAACCCCGCCAATGGGGCCCCCGGGAGGATCAAAGTGCACCTCATCATCGTCCAGGGACCCGGTCGTGGTCAGCGGATTGTTCTCGGATCGGATCCGATCACCATCGGTCGAGATCCCAGTAATGACCTGATCGTCGATGACACCCGCGCTTCCCGAAAACATGCCGAGGTGATCCCCGCCGGGGATGAGACCTGGCTGCTGCGCGACGGTGGCAGTCGTAACGGCACTCTCCTCAATGACGAGATCATCGATCGAACCATTCTCGAGCCGGGAGATGTGATCGGCATCGGAGACTGCCAGATCGCAGTGCATGCGGTGCAAGAGCATCTCAGTACCTTCTCCCTCAAGATCGATCCCGAGAGCCTGCAGAAACAGATGCGAAAGAGTGGCTCCAACGCTCAGGACTCGAAGAGCCTGCAGGAAGCACTGTTCGAAGTGGGACTGCTGGCACAGACCGATCTTCCCGCAGAGCAATTGGTTCAAAAGGTGGTCGAGGTGATCGGTACCGGCGTTCAATTCGAAGCATGGGGCTGGATTCGCTGGAATGACGAGACGGGCCCATACGCCACCGGCGCTCGAGGATCCGACCCTACCAAGGCGGACTCGATCGATCTGGAAGCACTCGACCCGAGCCTGACTCTGATCGAGGCGGCTCGTAGACGTCGGGAAGGGATGATCTCATCCCAGGTCGGCGATGCCTTCCAGGCGAGCGTTTGCTTGCGCCGCAAGCAGGCTCTCTCGGCCCTCGCCTTGCCTCTCCATGGGCGTGGAGAAAGCGCCACTGTGCTGTACCTCGAAAGAGGAGCCGGTCTCCAGCCCTTCTCCGCAGAGGAGTTGCAATGGGTCGCAGCGGTTTCCGCTCAACTCTCGGTGGCACTGCAAAACTCGAGGTTGTTCGACGAGTTGAAACAGGCTCACGATGAGTTGCTCCGCAGCCGTGAACAGTTGACTCGTCAAGAAAAGATGGTGGCGATCGGTCGCCTCGCCAGCGGCTTCGCCCACGACCTCAACAACCCGCTCGCCTCGGTGATCGGATTCCTGCAACTGGCACAGCGTGGGATCGGGCAGGAACAGGACAGTTCCAGCACCGTTCTTCACCTCCAACGTGCCCAGGATGCGGCTGATTTTTGTCGGGCTCTGTGTCGTAACTTGCTCGCCTTTGCCAGAACTCGTCCCTTCAGCCAAAGTAGTGCGGCACCCTTTCCAATTCTCCAGGCGATCGAAGGAACTCTGGCGATCTGCCAGGCGCGACTGCGGGATGCCGGACTCGAGACGGTGCTCGAAGTCGACAAGGAACTGCTGCTGGCCGGAGACTCGACGGCTCTACAGCAGGTGATCATGAACCTGGCGCTCAATTCAGCCGATGCGGTGAAAGAGTCAGGAACCGGATCCGTACTGACCATCCGAGGACACCAGGGCTCCTCAGGAGGGATCGAACTGGAGATCGAGGATGACGGCCCGGGGATGTCCACGGAGGTGGCCGAGCGAGCCTTCGATCCGCTTTACACGACCAAGGAGAGTGATCGAGGCAGTGGACTTGGACTGTTCGTGGTGCACCGCATCATCGAGGGTGCCGGTGGCACCGTCGAGGTCGAAAGTAGCCCCGGTCAGGGAACCCTCTTCCGGATCTCGATCCCCGATGCACTCGCCCGGCTCGGCAGCGAGGAGATCGATCCGCTACAGATCTCCAGCGAGTGGCAGGAGTCCTGATGCTGACTCCTCCATCTCTCCCGAAACTGGACATCCTGGTGGTCGATGACGATCCCTTTGTCCGGGAGACCATCCAGATCTTCCTCGAATCCGAGGGTCTTTCGGTCCGAACCGCCAGTTGTGGGGAAGACGGCATCGCACAACTACTCGAACAGGAACCCGATGTGGCACTGGTCGATCTTCGCATGCCTCGCATGGATGGACTCGCTGTGCTTCGTTCCTTCAAGCAGCACGCGCCCGAAGTCGAGGTGGTGATGGCGACCGGAGATGCCACGCTGGAGAGTGCTCTGAGTGCCATGAAACTGGGGGCCTACTCCTACATAGAGAAACCGATCGTCGACCTGGAAAAGGACCTCCTGAGTGTGGTGCGACATGCCGCCGAGAGGCGCCACTTGCGCCAAACCAACCGTCGCTTGCAAGGCGATCTGCAACTGGCTCTGCACCAGCTCGACGCACAACGGAGAGAACAACGAATTGGCAGTGAAGGCTTCCCCATCGGGCGACTCCTGAGGCGATGTAGCAGCGCCAGTCCTACCGAATTAAAGGCGATGATCCTGTCCTACATTCCCGCTCCTGTGCCAGCACTCCTCTATCTTCGTAACGACCAGTTATTGATCCCCTGTGCCGCCCGGGATATCGACCTGCCCCCGATCGATGCGGTACTCCCAACCCACCGTTTCTCCGACCCGGGCGAACGGTGGCGGGAAGGGGATTTCCCGGATGTCTTCCCCGATCAGGATGAAGCTCTGATGCTGCCGCTCTTCTGGATCGGAGAACTGGTCGGATTGATCGTCCTTCCCGTCACCGATGAAGGGGCTTTCAGCGACCCAGGCCATCGCCTGCTACGACGGATCGCAGACGCTGCAGCGGCAATCCTCGGTTCCAGTGGAGTTCGCACTTCGACACACACCGGTTGAGCCGAGGCAGCGCATCTCATACAAACTAGGGGAGCCCCGACGGAGATCCAGGAGGATCCCAGATGAGACCCCCCGATCGTGGCCGGATGGGCCGCTCTCCGAGCAGCCTGATTTCGGTCAACACACTGATCCTGACGCTCCTGGCACTGATGCTGTCGGGGAACGCAGGAGTTGCAGCCGCCCCGATGATCCATCGGGCGGATGAACCCGGCTGGATCCCCCCCTTCAGTTCCGAACTCGACGCCCTGGTCCGCCAGGTGGAGGAGAGTCGAGTCTCGGGAAATGAAGTAGCGGTTCGAGATGCGCTAGCGGCTCTGACGGAGCGCTTGATCGACGGCGATCCGGGAGGCTGTACCACCGTCGGAGGCGGCCATTCCATCGGTGCCGGACCCTTCCTGCGTTCGACCATCTCGCAGTTGGATGATCGACAGCGAAAAGTCGTGCTCGATGAGATCCGTCTACGAACCGCAAGTCGCTTCGCAGCGGCTCCTTCTACCGGACTGAACACACGTCAGGACCAACGCCTCACCGCGACCCTGATGGACCTGCCGAAAGAGGTGTTCCCACCTCGATTGGCCAGCCAATTGGCGGAAGCGGCACTGGAAAGGGGCGACCTTCAAACCTGGCGCCAGTTGCTGGGTCGTGGCTGGACCGACGATCCGGGATACGAGTCGATCCCCGTCCCCTCCCCGGCATCCCCTCTGGCTGTAAATTCCGGAACACTGGTGCTGCCAAAGTTCCGCAGTGGCGATCCCGAACTCTCTGCATCCGATCCGATCTGGAAGTCGTCACGCGGTAGTTCTGGAGCCGTCTCCGCTCGGTCCCGGGTATGGATTCAGCAACCGGGACAGATTCGATCGATCGACCTCGAATCGGGTGAGGAGATTTGGCGACGAATCCTCCCGGAACAATCTCGCCCCTTGCTTCCACGTACCCGGCTGATGCCGGTTCGGCGACAGCATTCCATCATCGCCACCTTGAATGACAAGGTGGAGGCGTTTGACGGTTCGACCGGCGACTGGTTGTGGCAAGTTTCCATCGATCAGATCCTTGGACCCGAGACGGAGCCGCAGATCATCCGAGCCATCTCCTCGCCTTGCCGGGTCAGTGGAGGCGTGGTGGTCGTGGCGATGAAAAGTGAAGGTGGGCGGTTCGAGGCATTTGGAGCACTGATCGAAGATGGTGGGCGAATTGCCTGGGTGCGTCATCTCGGAGAAGCGGACGGGGCGACCTGGTTGGCTCTCCGCGCGGCACCTGCCACCCCGATCGAAGGGAATGGGCGGGTCCACTGGTCGACCGATCGTGGCACCGTCATCACAATTCGCACTTCAGATGGAGCCATCGAGTGGATTCAAGATGTCGAGGGGCCGAGCCGCAGTGGTCTGAGAGATCACCTGATCGCGGAACGAGCCGCAGGAGTTTCACTGCGAAGAAGTGGCTCTCGCCTGTTCGTCTCAACCCCGGGTTCATCACGAATCACCATCCTCGATGAAGTCTCCGGCGCAGACCTCGGAATCATTGCCACCAGTTCCCCCCACTGCTGGAATCTCTCCGGCGATGGAAGTTCCTTGCTGATTGTCGAGGATCAGGAGCTGGTGCTGTGGACCTGCAGCGCAGGAACGACTCCTCGCTTCTCCTGGAGTCTGCCATTACCTTTTCCGGTCACCGGAAAAGGTACAGATGCAATCCCAGCATCCGATGGAGGCTGGTGGATCAGTTCCGATCTGGCGCTGCTCTCGATCGATGCTACCGGTCAAAAGTTAACACTGCAGGGACTCGACCTCCCTGCTCACTCGCTACTGGCGCTGGAGAACTCCCTGATGGCATCTGCCGGATCCGAGGTGAGCATCTTGACCCGCGTGGACAGTTCCACCGAGGCGGTCTGGCAACAAGCGATCTCGGGCCACATCGATCCGCGCTGGTTGCCAGATCTGGCCGGAGAATCCCCCGCCCAACGAGCTCATCGTGGCACCGTCCATCTGCTACTGGAACGATCCGACATTACCCTGACTGGAAATGAGCGAACTCGTCTCGAAACTGCGCTCATCTCTGCCCAATCTCGGCCTGAGGATCGAATCCGCCTTGCCTGGCAGCGGGCGATCCACGCGGAGCAACTGGGAGACGCTGTGGGAGCAACCTTCATCTGTCACTTGATGCTGGGTGAAGCGTGGCGCAACCTCGAATCCACCCGGGTGCTGACACGGCACGGAACTACCGTCGATGCTGCCACCGCATTCACCCACCTGTTGCTGCAACTCGATCAGCAACCAGGAGGAGATGATCGGGTTGCCCAGAGGGAACAACGTGCCTCCAGAGTGGTAGCGGAACGGATGGACTCCTCTCCCTCTGCCGATTCCTGGATCGACCTGGCCCGATCGATGCCCGGTTGTGCCACCGGTCGCCGCGCTCGATTGGAAGCGGCACAGTCCCTCTACCAGCTCGGTGACCTGGAGGGATGCTTACTCCAGATCAACTACCTGGTGATTCATGAACCCGACAGTGACGAGTCGCTGATCGCCAGAATACGCAGATCCGAGGTGCTTCGTGAACAGGGTCGCCTGTCCGAAGCGATCGAAGAGATCGTCGCTCTCGATCAACAGCACGGCGACCGGACCTTGACCCGGACAGTCCACGGGGAAGAGGTCGAAATCACTCTAAGAGATCGGTTGCGGGAGTTGCGTGAAGAGATCTCGACCCTCCCAGAGCGGCGAAGAAATCATCCCGGATTGCCGTTGCAACTGGCCTGGAGCGGAAGACTGGACCTGGGACAGAGTCGCTCTACCAGCGTCTGGCCCCTCACTGACCACAAGTCGCTGGAGGGGGATTCCCGATACCTGGTGCTGACCCCTGATTCCGCAGCCCTCTTCGAATCCACCGACGGACTACTGCTGTGGAAAACTGATCTGGAGAGAACCGAGATGTTGGTCAAGGATGGAATCATCCTGACCCGCAGGGACCTGCCCGCCGATCCGCTACTGTTCGACGCCTCTGGAGTGATTCTCCACGATCGAAACCGAGCCTGGCGCCTCGACCTGGCCGATGGTTCGGTGATCTGGTACCACAGGATGCCGCACGATGAGAACTTCTCGGATCAGGAGATCATCATCGAGCACTCCTGTGCAGGTTCGGGAATCGTCGTGCTCAGTGGTGAGGATGAAAGAATCATCGCCATCGATGCTCTCGATGGCCAGTTGCTGTGGACTACTCCTCGATCAGGGATCCTACTCGAGGATCCGGTGATCGACGGAGATCGATTGCTGATCGGTTATGCCATTCCCAACCTCGTCGAACTGCGATCGATCTCCACGGGTCAATTGATCAGCCAGGTCGAATTGGATGATGACTCGGGCGCCTTGGCCTCGGCCCCGATCTTGTTGGCTGAGGGATACATCTTCGCCAGCGAAAGAGGATCGATTTATCGCCACCACGATGATGGCAGCCACCACTGGACATCACAGATGCCTCACCTCATCTCGGAACTGCACCTGTCTCGATCGAGGAAACAGATCGTTTCCGAGATGTTCTGGAGTGCTGATAGAAGCACGCTGGTGGGAATCGATACCGCTGACGGGAAGATCGGTTGGGAAAAAAGACTTTCCCAGGAGCAACGCCGGATCACCTCATTGAGCGTCGAAGATGAAGAATTACTGGTCGTCTGCGGAGATTTCCAACAACGAGACGTCATCCGTCTACGATCGGCACTCGCGCCCGATGAGGTGGAAACTCCCGAGGCCGAACTGGAATGGACTCACTCTCTTCCCCCCGCCTACGATGCCGTGGAACTGAGTCCTTCGGGTGACTGGATCATCATCGGCGACCGCATGCGGGGAGAAGCCTCGGTACTCGATCGCGCCACCGGTACCCCACTCACCAGACGCAAGGGACTCGGAGCAGTCTCCGAACACCTGGATCAACTTGGACGTCTGCACCACGCCTCCGTCATCGGAGAAACACTGCTCACGGTCTCCTCTCGCGGCGCCGCCGGTTTCCGGGCTCAGCCGGTCCGGGATGAGAAACTGCTCGCCTGGCGGGCGTTGCAAGGATCGAGCGACTGGAGAAATGAACTCGATCGCCTGCTGCTGATGCGAGAGTCGACCCGAGCCATCGATTTGCTGGAGGATACGATTCTCGACCATGGCCTGAGTTCAAAGGACCGAGCCGCTGCCAGTTGGCATCTGGAGGGAGCCACCCGCCAACAAGCGAGAACACCACAAAGCGATCACGAAATCCCGCGGATGCTGGTACCACCAGTGATCGACGGTTCGCTGGATGAGCCGTGGAATGCCCAGACCGGACTTCCCGTCGATCGGCCACGCCATGTTCGTGGTCTACAGGGCCATGGTGAACTGCTGATTCCCTGGCAGGATCGTGCCGATCTGTCGGGACGGATTTTTCTCGGTTGGTCCACCAAAGGTCTGCATCTGGCGGTCGATATCGACGACGATATCGTCGTTGCACATCAGCGCGATACCAAGTACTGGATCGGAGATTGCCTGGTGATGGTACTGGACACTCTTGGAGATGGAGGGGTGCGCCCGCGCAAGGATGATCAAGTGTTGACCATCTCCTTCATGGCTCCTCGCCCGAACCCGCCACCACCGGCAGAGGGAGATCCCGCTGGAGAAGGAGAAGAGGCACTCTTTGACGATGAAGAGGAGGACTCTCCCGATGGAGAACATGTCGTGGTTCGAAGACCCGATGGGACCGGTTCCGTGTTCGAAATGACCATCCCCTGGCACACCATCGCCTCCATGAGGGGGGATTCCGATTCGATTCCATGGCCCGGAATGAAGATGCGAATCGGCATCGCCGTCACCGACGACGACACCGGCAAGGGTGCAACGAAGTATCTGGGGCTGACTCCAGGGATGGTCCTGCACCGCAACCTGGATCGGATCTGGGAAGGTTGCTCTCCTGACTTGATGCTGCCGGTAAGGCTGGGCCGATGATGGGTGGTCTCCGATCGATCGCTTGCAGCCTGTTGCTGACCCTGTTGTCGGGTTGCGTCACTCCCATCGATAGCGATCGAGGCTTGCCCCCCTTCTACCTCGAGAGAGAAGAGCTACTCGCCTCCGGGGAGGTGCGTCAATCGCAGCACTTCTGGCCCTTTTACAGCCATAGCACCACCACTCCCGATCGCGAGGAGATCCGCATCTTGTGGCCGCTCTTTGTCGATCGAATCGACCAGTCCGGGCGCAAGACCTGGCTCTTACCGGCATATCATCGAAGGGCCTACCGCCACTCCGATGACCAACTCGATGTAGATTCTTTTCTCCTGCCGTTTTTTCTCTGGGGCTCCGATCGAGATGAGGGGGACTACGCGGCCTTTGCACCCATCGGCGGAAGCCTCAAGGGGTTACTCGGCAAGGATCGAATCGATTTCGCGCTGTTTCCGCTGTGGGCACGAATGCAAGACCGTCAACAGATCACCACTTACTGGCTGTTTCCACTGATCGAACTGGACGAGGGTCCACTACGATCCGGATTCCGGATCTTCCCCTTCTATTCCAACACTCAGGGATTCACCAGCCACGGTAAGCTACGCGACCAATCGAGATACGTTCTCTGGCCATTCTGGCATCAGTCGAGCCAGCAACTCGATACCGACAATCCGAGCCACTCCTGGTGGCTGTGGCCCTTCTACGGTCAGATCGAATCGAGCACCCGTCTGTCTCGGACCATCCTCTACCCGTTGTGGACCGAATCTCATGACTTCAGAACAGAGACATCCACCTGGTCGCTGCTCCCCTGGTCGATCGGTACCCGAGAACGACAATGGAACCGATTCCTGTTCCCCCCATTCTGGGGATACCATGACCGTCCGGGATTGAAGAAGGGTTACTTCCTGTGGCCGCTGTGGCAGTGGGAGGAACAGTCCACTGCCCGACGAGATCGCACGGTACAGCGGTTATTCCCCTTCTGGCGCAGGATCGTCGATCAGGATCCCGAACGAGGAACCCGATCCAGTCACCTCCTGTGGCCGCTGGCTCGCTGGAACACCGATGCCGAGGGGAACACGACCGCTTCTGCGCCTGCGCTGCTGCCCTTTGACTCCCCTCAAGGCTTTTCCTGGTCTCACGGCCGTGCCGGCCAGTTGATTCGCTGGCGCCAAGAGTCCCAGTCGTGGGGTCTCGAACTACTCTGGGGACTTCTGACCGCTGAAAGTAGCGAGCAGAAGGGTGGATTCTCGCTGCTCGGTGGTCTGCTCTCTCGCGACCGTGGCGCTGGAGCGGATGACACCCGCTGGCGTCTGCTGTACATTCCTTTCTGAGACCGCCGTCGAGGGGAAAACCGGGGGTGCGTCGAACCGATTCCGGTGGATCGGGTCGGGGAGTTCATCGCTGCGGGGGATGGAGCGAGATGTCAGGCTGGATCACTGGACTCGGGGCATTTCTCGGCCGTAGTGCCGAGACCACCGGTTATGGGCTGGTCCTGCTCGGCCGGACCCTATTCCATCTCCCCCACCTGCTGACCCGCCGTCGAATCCGTGACACCCTCGACCTCTGTTACACCTACTGCACCGGCTCCTTCACCGTCACTGCAGTGGTGGCACTCTTCACCGGGATGATTCTTGCACTCAACAGCGGTCTCTCTCTGCAGGAGTTGGGCCAGGAAGCGCTGATCGGCAGAATCGTCGCCGTCTCTCTGATCCGAGAGATGGGCCCCTTCATGACCGCGCTGATCCTGACCGCCAGTATCGGCAGCGGCATCGCCGCAGAACTGGGAACGATGAAGGTCTCCGAGGAGATCGACGCTCTGAGAATCATGTCGATCTCCCCGGTGCGCTTCCTGATCCTGCCGAGGATGGTGGCGTTGACCCTGGTCACCCCGGTATTGACCATATTTGCCGGCCTCATCGGAATCCTTGGAGGGATGTTCGTCGCCTACTTCCAACTGGGAGTCGGATGGATGGCATTTCAAAATGATGGGCTAGAGGTCCTCACCCAGAAGGATGTGTTCACCGGCCTGTTCAAGTCAGTCGTCTTCGGCGTCACCATCGCCACCGTCGGCTGCACCCAGGGATTATTGACTCGTGGCGGTGCGACCGGTGTCGGTCAGGCAGCGAGGAGAGCGGTGGTCGTGACCTTCTTGCTGGTGATCATCATGGGTTACTACATCACATGGGCGGTGCTGACATGATCCGCCTCACCAATGTCTACAAGCAACTGGGAGGCAGGAAGATCCTCGATGGTCTATCGCTGGAGGTCGAAGAGGGTGAAACCCTGGTGATTCTCGGGCGATCGGGTACCGGCAAGAGCGTGACCCTGCGCCATGTCATCGGCTTGTTGACGCCGGACTCGGGACAGATCGAGGTCCTCGGAGAAGAGATCTCCCAGCACCGCCCAGAGAATCTCAGGACCGTTCGCCGCAGGATCGGATACCTGTTTCAAGATGGAGCTCTCCTCGATTGGCTCAACATCGCCGACAACATCGGACTGCCACTGAGGGAACGCAGGGAACACAGCGAGAAGGAAATCGTCGATCGAATCGAAGAAGTCCTGGCCGAAGTGGAACTGGACGGACACGCCCTGAAACTCCCCTCCGAGATTTCAGGTGGGATGAGAAAACGAGCCGGACTCGCTCGAGCTCTCGTCTGTCATCCAGAAATCATGCTGCATGACGAACCCACATCCGGCCTCGATCCGATTTCTTCCAGTGTTATCAATCGACTGATCATGAAACTCAAGGGAATGGGCATCACCCAGATGGTGGTCACCCATGACATGGGTTCCGCCTTCGAAGTCGCAGATCGCATCGCACTACTGCATCAAGGGACCGTTCGCGCAGTGGGAACTTCAGATGAAATTCGCGAATCCACCGACCCGGCGGTACAACAATTCATCCACGGCATCGTGGACGGTCCTCTGGCAAGAGAGATCCGTGAAGAACCTCGTTCCTCCAATAACAATGAAAGTGAGGAGTCATGACCAGAGATTTCATCGTTGGAATCATCTTCATCCTCTCACTGGTATTCTTAGGAGCCCTGACCATCCTGGTCAGTGGCATCCCATCGGGCCCCAACGATCTCGTCCTGGAGGTCGGATTCGAGGACGTGTCTGGATTGAAACCGGGTGAATCGGTCAGGATCCGCGGCTTACGTGCCGGCTCCGTGGAACAGATCTCACTCGATCAGACTCGGGGACTGGCAGTGGCCAGGGTACGTCTCTGGGAACCACTGCCGCCTCGCGATGGCTACAGTTTCAAGGTGATGGCAGCCAGTGCTCTCGGTGGATCCTATCTGAAGTACATCCCGGGTTCGGGCACCCCCGTCGATACCGAGCATCTGATCGGAACCGCCAGCGGGGACCTGTTCGGCGAGGTGGGTTCGATGCTGGCGGAGAATCGAGTGGCCATCAAGAAGAGCCTCGACAACCTCCACCAACTGCTCGACCGATTGAAGGCCGGTGACGGTGTCATCGGTGCGCTGATCACCGACAACACCATCCAGACCCAGATGAAGGCGCTGGTCAAAAATGCCCTCTCGTTCACCGAGGACGTGAAAAATGGCCGCGGCATCGTCGGCTCCCTGATGAAGCAAGATTCGCCACAACAACTCCAGGTCAATCAGCTGCTTTCAACACTTCTGAGTGACTACGTGCAATTCTCTGAAGGACCTGGAATGGCACTCAAGGACGCAGACAACCTGCAGAGGATCAATGACATCATCGCCAACATCGACACGACGACTTCTGCCCTGGCGACGACCGATGGGTTGGCGGGTCGATTCATCCACGATGAGGCGTTGGTACAGAGTTGGCTAGACATCACCACCGATTTGAAAAGTGCAGCAGCTCAACTGAGCCCGACGGGTAAGGGTGCATTGAGAGTGTTGCTCCACGATGAGGAGTTGCGCGAGGGGTTAAAAACGGCCATCTCCGCCATCGCCAGTATCAGTGAAGCGATCGAGAAAGGCCCTGGTACCCTGCATAGCCTGATCAACAACCCCGAACTCTACCTCGAAGCGAGAGAGACCCTGACCTTGCTGCGGGATTCCACCGAGGATCTGCGTGAACAGGAGCCTGTGACGGCCTTCTTCAGCATCCTGTTTGCGCCCTTCTAGGTGAGTTGATGGACTTATTGATACCGATCACCAGTGTCGTTGTTGGCCTGGCCATCTTGATCTTCAGCGGTGACCGGCTGATTCAAGGGGCGGTAGAGCTGGCGATGCGCTTCAAGGTATCACCGCTCTTTATCGGCATCACGGTGGTCGCAGCGGGCACGTCACTTCCCGAGTTGCTGGTTTCATTGATCGCCCAATACGAAGACAAACCAGGACTCAGCATCGGCAATGTGATCGGATCGAATATCTTCAACATCGGGCTGGTGCTGGGATCCGTGTTGATATGGACTCGAAAAGTGACCACCACTCCTGGTGCCTTAGAAATTTTCGGGCTACTCCTGGGAACCATCGCACTGACCGTGTACCTGATATTGAATGCGGATGCCGATGGAGTCTCTGTACTCAATGCCCCGGCCGGAATCGTGCTGGTCCTCTCATTCCACTTTCTTCTCTTCTGGATGCTAAAAAGTGGCAAGAAGAATCCCGCAACCGAGGAAGTGAAGAAACTCGCCAAGGGATCGGGCTCCCTTTCCATCACCATATCGCTGCTGGTAGGAATCGTCGGACTGTGGTTTGGAGCCAGGTTTCTGGTCACAGGCGCGATCTCCCTGGCACAACTAATTGGAGTCAGCGACACGGTCATCGGGCTGACCCTGGTAGCCGCGGGAACCGGGACTCCAGAGTTTTTCGCATCGATTGCGGCGATTCGAAAGGGATCTTCTGCGATGGCGATTGGAAATGTCGTCGGCTCGAACCTGTTCAATACCGTCGCCATCGTAGGAGTGGCCGCTCTGGTCCGGCCATTGACCGTCGATCTTGGAGAGTTGAAGGTGGACTTGATGATCAATCTCGGGCTGACTGTCATCATCTGTTTGCTGGTGATTCCTGGATTGAGCTCTCGATCCAGAATGACGATGGGCACACTGATTCTACTGACCTATTTCTGTTGGATATTGTCCATCGTCTTCTAGTGCGTACCCTCTGGCTCGACATGAATCACCACATCGTGAATCTCTGGCAGTTCTTCCCTGATCTTCTCCTCGACTTCATGTGCAATTCTATGCGCCTCATCCACGGTCATACTCGGATCCACATGAAGATTCATATCGACGAAGACACCGCTGCCAAATCCTCTGCTGCGGACATCATGCACGTCTCGAACTCCCTCAAAGACACGGGCAATCTCGACGATTCTTGCAGGCGCGATCGGTGCTCGATCTGCAAGCACTCCTGCCGATTGCAAAGCAATCTTGTAACCGACTCGAGCGATAAAGAGGCCGATGACCAGTGCGACGATGAGATCGACCATGGGCCAGCCGTTACGGATGGCAAAGAGCGCCACGAGAGCTCCCATCGTCCCCAGTATATCGGAAAGAGTATGGTCACTATCCGCGAGCAGCACCGGGCTCTTCAATTGGTGGCCTTGATTTCTCTGCCATCGATAGACCACAGCGTTGACCACGACCGTTGCCAGGAGAATCGCATATCCGATCGGATGCGGATCCAGATTTCCCGATTCACTCCAACGTCCCAACGAATCGCTAACGATGTGCCAGGCGGCCAAGAACAGCAGCAATGAAATCGCCATGGCGGAGAGGATTTCAAACTTCTGATGGCCGTAGGGATGGTCTTCATCGGGAGGCTGTGATGCCATTCGGATCCCGATGAGTGCGATGATGTTGGATGAACCGTCGAGTAGAGAATGGAAACCATCCGCAACCACTGACAGAACTCCACTGGTATAACCGTAAGCCAGTTGCCCACCGGCCACTGCAATATTGGCCAGTAGCGTGCCCCAGAGCACTCGAGAAACTGCACGTTGTCGCTGGATCAATGCTCCTCCAATGGGAAGGAACCGGTCTACTGGACAAATCTCCTGAATCTGACGCTCAGCACCTGTACCGAGGCAATGCTCAACTCTTCCGATCCGATCCTGCGGATATCCGATTCCATCGCCTTGAAACTGGGCTTTCGCCTCAGTTCCTCGATGTGAGATTCTATCCAATCTCCTTGGCGTTGATTTTCACTGCGCCCGCAGATCCTGGTGACCAGCGCCCACAAACCATCGAGGATGGTATTTCTGAGGATCCTCATCGAGAGAGAATCCCAGCGACCGTTGAACATCATCTCGTCACACTTTCTCACCAGTGGATGAAGTCCGCAGCGGTGGCCAAGCAAGTAGTAAACCCGAGCCACATCTCCGACCCGAATGTCATGTGTTCTGCTGATATCGAGGATTCTAACCCCTGCGGTCAGATGTTCGAACTTGGCCAGGCTCTGTGCCAGAACGGGTGAGAATCCCGCCGCCAGGGCTTCCTGGATATGATTCTCGTGGCGATCCAGTTCCGGACCTGAGAGGCAATCAGGAATCGAATCCTGGTACTCCGATAGAGGTCTCGCCCCATCCGCAATCAAACCTTCGATTCGGTCCAATCGATCATCATCATGACTACTGAGGAGCCAGGCTGCAGTTCTTCTCAATGATTCCTGGATACGAACCAGGGCCAGGTTTACAACCCTGGCGGATACTTCCTTGAGTGAAAGTATTTCATCGCGAATCTGCTCCGCGCCGATCAAATCATCCGCGATGAGATACGACCTGGCGATGTGCCCGATCGACCGTCCTGTTTCTCTCTCCATGTCGAGAAAGAAGAAGGATCCAGCACGATCCACGATCCGGTTGGTCAACACGGTCATGGCTATCTCTCTGCCCAGCTGATGCTTCTCGATCGCATCTGCAAATCGACTCCGGATGGCCGCAGGAAAGTACTCCCGGAGGAATCGGAGTTCATCCACCCGCCCTACAGGCTGGAGAAGTAATCTCTGATACACATCCATCTTGGCGTGGGCAGCGACGATTGCCAGTTCGGGGCGGAACAATCCGATGCCATCGACGTGTCTCGTGGTCAGTTCCTCCTGCGTGGGGAGAGACTCCGCTTCTCGATCCAGCACACCGCGATCCTCGAGAATCATCATCGTCCGCTCGATGGAAAAAGGATCCACCTCACTGCGGATCTCATCGAGACTGAGCAGTAGACCCTGTTCCCTGGTGTTTCTCAGAACATGCTGACAGACATCTTGCTGTACCTCGGTCAGCACCTCATTGCGCTGCTCCTCGCTGATACGCCCGGAGTGTACCTCGTCGAAGAGCATCGTTTTCAGGTTCACTTCATGGTCTGAACAATCCACTCCTCCAGAGTTGTCGACAAAATCGGTATTGATCATCATTCCACCGCGTGAGAGTTCGACTCGTCCCCGAGGAGTCACCCCCAGGTTGCCCCCCTCGACCATGATGCTCGCCCTCACCGCAGTCGCAGTGACACGACAGGCGGAATTGGACGAGTCATCGACCGACAGATCGGGCTCCAGAGAAGATCGAATGTAAGTTCCGATCCCTCCGTTGAACAACATGTCGACATCAGCACAGAGGATCGACCGTATCACCTCTTCAGGAGAAAAGACTCCATCCGGCGGCAAGCCGAGTAGCACCCGGGCAATTGAAGAGGGATCAATCGTTTTCTCGCTGCGGTCAAAGATCTCACCACCCTCGGAAAGAGTGGATCTATCGTAGTCGCCCCAGTTCGATCGATCCTGATGAAACAAGCGTTCTCGCTCTTTGTAGGACCGCTCTATATCCGGGTCCGGGTCGATGAAGATGTGGAGGTGATTGAATGCAGCAATCAACTTCGATTTCCGCGCCAGCAACATTCCGTTGCCGAACACATCCCCACTCATGTCTCCGATTCCGACCACGGAATAGGCGTCTTCATCGGGGTCAATTCCGAGAGATCTGAAGTGGATCAACGCCTGTTCCCAGGCGCCTCTCGCTGTGATGGCCAGTTCCTTGTGGTCGTATCCGTTGCAGCCCCCTGAAGCAAACGCATCCCCCAACCAGAACTTGTACTTGTGGGAGATCGAATTCGCCGTGTCCGAGAGATGGGCAGTGCCCTTGTCTGCGGCGACCACCAGGTAGGGGTCGTCACCATCCCTGCGAATCAAACCCTCAGGAGGAATCACTTTTCCATCCACCACGTTGTCAGTCAGGATCAGAAGTCCCTCGATGAACAACTTGTACAGTTGATCCGCCTGCTGTCGACGCTTGGCTCGATCGGAAGATGGTTTTCGCAAGACGAAACCACCCTTGGCACCGACCGGTACGATCAATACATTCTTGACCATCTGAGTTCGTTGTAATCCGTGCACTTCTGTCCGGTAATCGGTGATCCGGTCAGACCAGCGCAATCCTCCCCTGGCCAGCGGCCCACCTCTCAGGTGAACTCCCTCGACCTCAGGATGATGCACAAAGATTTCTCGCCAAGGGCGCGGGTGGTTCCCCACCGGCAAGGCCATCGAATCGAACTTGTATGCCTGCAGAGGAGAATCACTTCGAGTGAAACGTGTGGTCCGCAAGGTCGATTCGAGAATCCCCAGGATCCTCCTCAGGAATATGTCCTGAGCACTGGAACGCACATCATTAAGAGAGCGGAAAACCTTATCTCGAATCACCTTGGAACGACCATCTCGTTCACCAGCATCGAGATCCAGTTCTGGATCGAATCGAACCTTGTAGAACTCCAGCAGGTCACGGGTGATCCCCGCATGCTGCGAAAGAGTCTGCGAAGCAAAGGCGATCGTCGTCGAGATCCCCAACTGGTGCAGGTAGTGCAACTGATTCCGGATCAGATCGACATCCCTGTGATCGATTCCGACCTTTAAAATCAGTCGATCGAGCTGATCACTACTGGTAGCGCCGTTAAAGATCGCTTCCAGCGACTCGATCACCAGTTCCGAACTCCCAATCAGCGGGTGGTCATCGGAATCGACGCCATGAACCTGAAAGGTGTCGATGATGAATCGTTCGCCACTGGATGGGCTGATATCGAAAGAGTTCTGGTCAACGATCTTCAATCCAAAGTTATCCAGGATCGGCAAGGTCGTCGACAGAAACAAGTTCTTGCTCTGGTAAATCCTCAATCGAGCGGAATTCTTGGCCCGGTCTTCCTTGCTCCGAAGAATACCGAATGCGAAGTCCTTCGACTTCCCGGTTCGTAGTCGCTCGATCTTGGCCGCGTCTAGCATTCCTTCCGCTGGAGAATGATGGATCTGATACCCCTCGGGAAACGCTTCCCTGTAGATGTGGAACTGAGCATCCGAGTCCGCTTCTTCCGAGCTGTCGAATTGACGGTGCAAGCGATCCGCCCAGGTCCCGGCAACCAACCGAATTCTCTCATCAATCCAGTCCGGATCGACCTCGTCGAGGCGATTCGATGCTGTGAAAAAGAACGAGAGTAGTACAGTTCCATGCTTTCCCAAATTGACCCGAGAATCGGAATAAGTGGCTCTCATCATCTCGAACAAAATTCCTTCGATGCGAGAGCGTTGCTCCTCCGAATATCCTTCTCTTGGAATGATCAGAAAGTAGAGAGCTTTCCGTCGCTCCTCATTGACCACCAGATGCCCACGGATTTCCTTCGACCGCTCCACGTAATGGATGGCCTGGATCACCGCCTCGATTTCACTCACTCCAGCCTCGAACAGAAACTCAACTGGAATCGAATTGAAGGAGTTCTGGTACGCCTTGTAGCGCATCCCCCCTCTTTGAATGGAATGATTCGAGATCAATTCTTCGAGTTTGTTCCGAACGTGGGGTATTTGATCTCCCGGAGTCTGTACTCCCTTGAAGGTGAATAGACCCCAGAAATGGATGAATCGAATCACTCCATCTACAGCGGGCTCTTTCACCACGAAGTGATCAATCTTGCCATTGCGGTGAACACAGGAATCTCCCATGCCCTTGAAGGAAACAATGTGATCACTAGGTGAAGAATCGCCTGAGAGTAGCCGGATCGCTTGATCGGATCTCTCGATATCCACCTCTTCTGGGCAAGGGACCCCGAGGGAAAGATCGATCTCCAGTGAAGGATCTGGAGCCTCTGCACCGATCCAACGATTCACTCCGAAGAACACGAAGTGATCCTGAAATAGCCATTCCAGAAGGTTCCGAGTCGTCTGCAAGTCTCCGCTGGGAACTCCCGAAGCACTTCTGCGGATCGCTCGGATCGAATCTCCGATCACGCCCTTCATGCGCTTGAAATCCGTCACGATGGTCGTGACCTTGGAGAGTCCAGAATGGATATCTTGAAGGAGTGCATCGCTCTGTTCAGAATCGAGCGCAGAGTCAATTTCAAAGTGGCAGATGACTTCGTCTCTCGACTTTGCAGCGGTCGCATCGATGGCAATGATGGTGCCATCTTTATCCCTGACCACCGAAGCACTGGCCGTATGCTTGCTGACCAGTTCAAGATCATGTCTCTCGATGATCATCTCTATGGTGTCTACCACGAAGGGTTGATCATCACAGACAACATCCAAAAAGAACGACGATCGACCTGTTGAAGTGCCCTGCTCGATATCGAGGCTGACCAGAACCTCACTCTTGCTCCTCTGCAGTACCAGGTTAAAGGTGTTGAGAAGATCTCCGGCGAGCCGGCGTAGTACCTTTTCGTCATACAACTCATCCAGTACGGCGTCATACTGTTCGAGAAAATCACGAAGGATGGGAGCCAGCCTGGCATCCGTCAGGCGAGGATCCATCGGATCGAGCAGGCCGACCAGACGGCCGTTCCCTCTCTTTTCGTTCTCGTCACTTTGCATCGAATTCCCTCTCGAGACGGGTGCTTCGAGTCCCGATCCATCGACGAGTCGTCCTTCACGGGCAATATGACTCGCTTGTATCGGTTTGGCACCCTTCGGGGAAGTTAATCTCGCTGAATCTTCTGCTCCGGACTAGCCTCCACATCGGGATCGACCTACCCTGTTGCCCTCAGATCACCCACCAGGGTGATTTCAAGCCGTTGTGGAAAGAGCTTACTTTGGTAGAGGATTTTGAAGCGATGGCTTCCAAAGATTCAGTCCCAAAAAATGAGGATCCTGCGGCAATCCGGGCTGGCCGGCCGTTGCTGAAAATGGCTGGCTGCCTGGTGGTTCTACTGGTCGCCACCTCGGTCGGCGGATTGATCTCGATGTGGATGGTCTTATCCGGCGGACTGCAGGACACCCCCCTCCTCTTGCCCCCCTTGATTCACGCCCCCCAGATGACCGAGGCGCTGGAGGGCTGGCCTCCCACTCAGGGCAGTGCTTCTTTCACTCTCGATCAGTGGAATCTCATCCTTGCCGACGAGTTGGGCCGCTTGATCTCCTCGAATGAACTCAGTTCTGGAAGCGGCATACGCCTGATCTCCCAGCCCGATGGGCGGATCCGCGGACTCGTCACCCTTGGATTCCCTGAGGAACAGCAGCAGGTTTCCTGGCTGCTCCGCGGTAAGTTCATCAATATCGAGATGATCGGCACTGTGGTCATTCACGATGGGGTCATCGAGGATGCAAAACTGGATCTCTACCAGTGGGGATCGATCTACAAGGGTAAGGACCTGACCAGAGAACAATCGATCGAAAGCCTCGAAAAGGTGATCGAGGACCTGAAAAAGTTCCCCTGGGCATCGATCCCGATCCGCCATCTGGAATATGATGGAGAGCAGTTAAGCATCACCACGGGAGAGTGATTCACCCCCGCGGATGGAGATGCGGGTTACCACCGATTTTTCTGGATCTTCTCGAAGGAAAAGGCGACCCATTCCAGGTCGGGAAGCCAACTGTTGAACTGGTCCATCTCGAAGGACCCCCTCAACTCATAGGCATTGGAGACTCCAACCAGGATGTACGACCGGTGCTTTCTCAATGCAGGCTTCGGCGGTTCTTGAGGCTCACCATCCTTGGGCTCATCCTTTCCCGGACCCTCCTGAAGAGACTCGACAACCGATCCCCCAACGACATCGACAACAGACTTTGTGGCTCCAGGACTTGAATCACCCGGCTTCGAATCACCCGGCTCTGCCCCTTCCTCATCATCTTCACTCTTCTTCGGTTTCGCTGGCGGCCGGTCGGAGTACTGGAAGACGAACGCATCGAGTCCTCCCAGATCACCCTTGAGGGTCTCGACATCGGCGTACTTCTTGCGAAGAGCCGGAAGCAGAACCGAATCGATCCAGTCTTCTGAACGCTGGTCCGCTTCCGCCTTCGAGAGGATTCGCACCCGAATCTCGTTTCGAGTCTCGGGGATCTTCATCAGCACCAGGTCACGGTCTTCGATCTCCTGGGGGGCGAACTTCCACTGGTCACTCGGGCGCTCGATGGCAAACATGAAGTCGAGGGAAGTGAAGGCATCTCCTTCCACCTCACCGGCCGGTTCCGGATGGAGACTGAGTACGTATTCTTTCCAGTCTGTTTCCATCTGGTCGACACTGGTGAAGTATTTCCTGGCCAGATCATTGAACTGTCTCTGCCCTACACGCCTCTTCTCGCCCGCCACCCAGTATTCCGCCAGAAATCTCTGCCCCTTGCGACTCTCTGGACCGTTGATGAGGTAGTGCATCACTGCCCATGAATCGGCGTAGTGAGTCCCACCAAATCGATTCTTGGGGAGACCACCCAGTTTGGAGAGAACGGTGTGGGTTCCTTCTCTCATCTTCTCCTGGATGTGAAACAACCGATCACGAGGAATCAAACCTGAAACCAACTTCTTCCTCTTGTAATCCAATTTGGATCCGTCACCAAAATAAACAGCAAGTCCCTCGATGAACCAGTTGGGGTAGTTGGCCATCCGGGGCATTTTCTTGCCCTGGAATGCATGGGTCCCCTCGTGCGCCAGCACTGTATAGGTGGTCCCGGTCAATCCAAAGGTGCCATGGAAGGCGGTCACATTTTGGGATCCGGGATTATAAAACCCCCCCACTCCACTGCCCATTCCGGTCTTGAGCATGAACTCATCGTGTGTGCGATAGATCTTCACGAGGGGTTTTTGACTGCGAACATCCTTGGATTTGAAGATCTTCCCCAACGTGTAGTAGAGACTTTCCATGATCCACTGGTAGGTGCGAGCCACCTCGGGAGTGCTGTTGCATTCGATAATCCAGTTATTCGATTTGATGATTGAACGCTGGCTCCAGGGTACCCCCTCGTACTCCTTGCGCTTGTTCTCCTCGAATCGTTCGCGATTCTTGCGTCTTTTCTCCAGCAACTGCTCCCGGCGCTCAACTTCTTCGGGAGCCAGGCGCCGAATCACCGAGTCAGGAGTTCTGGACCTGCCCGACGAGGAGCCATCATCTGGAACGGGAGGCCTAGCGGAAGGCTCGGGAACTGGAACAGGAGCGGGAACGCTGCCACCAACGGGTGGAGTCAGCCGCACTCCGTCGCGTCTCCACCCCTTCGCCACCAGATCTGCCGCTTCGGCAGGAGTTTTCCACTGGTCGTCGACCTTGCCCCAACCCAACCCGATCTTCGATGGTTCATGCTCTGGATTGATCTCGAGAGCCTTCTCAAACGCTTCACGGGCCGGCTGCTCCATTCCGCGCTCACGTGCCCATTTACCGAGGGAAAACCAACCGGATGCCGATCCCCTGCGAGTGGCACGTTTTTCCCGTTGAGAGTACTCCCTGCGATCGACTTCTTCCCCTCGGATCACCGACTCCACACGATCCATCTGGATGGAAGTCACGCCGAACGCACTCTTGACCGAAATCTTCTCATCCGTTTCCTCGACGATCTCGCCGATCACCTCATCCCCGGTCTTGAGGACCACGATCACACGGTCACCCGTATCCACACTGACGACTCCCACATTCAG
This sequence comes from Planctomycetota bacterium, assembly GCA_014240375.1. GTDB lineage: Bacteria > Planctomycetota > UBA8108 > UBA1146 > UBA1146 > QNYK01. Next base: position 187,710 of record JAAZXB010000003.1, read on the forward strand.
GATCGCAGCGTACATGGTTGAGGAGAGGAGCAGTGCCACGGCACCCGCCAGTGCTCCCCGGACCAGAGGTGATTTGAATTCAAATTTCATCGATCTTCCTCCACACCCAGATGGACCCAAACGAGCCCTCGAACCCGCGGCAGAATCGAGAACACAGCGATCCCTTCTTCCCGTACCGTCACCCGGTATAGAGGAAATTCTCGGTGAACTTCTCGAAATACTGCAGCGCATCGGGGTAATCCTCGACCGAGCACTCGAGAACATTTCCGTACAACTTGTCTGGAGATCCAAAGATCCCGATGGCGAATCTACGCGGTTCGCCCAGTTCCGGAACATTGTTTCCGGCAGTCCCGATGACTCGTTTACCGTCGAGTACCGCCACATACATCGGGTTTCCACCCATCTGCTTGCTCGCAATCTCTTCGACATATTTGACTTCACCAAATATGTTGCCGATCAGTGAGCGGGCGTAATCTTCACTGAGTTCAGCGTGAAGACCATTGGGCCAGCTGTAGGTGGAGAGTCGCTTCTTCTTCGAAGATCCTCCACCGATGGCTGCGCACACCTCAGAGGCGTAAAGCAGCCCCGATTTCTGCCAGCGCCAACCGATCGGTTTGGTCACCTCGAGCTTTAATTCCTCGCTGCTAAACTTGTTCCCTCGTTTCCGGCCCAGCTCTTCCACGGGCAATCCGAGGATCCACTCCTTGTACTCTGCTTCCCACTCTTCAACGCTCTGGCCCGAGTGCAACACTATCAGTTGCTCGAAGAACTTGGCTTCCTTCTCGTAGTCGCAGAATCCATCGAGCTGCTGACAATGGAGCAGCCAGTCTTCCATGATCTTTCCGCCGGTGTTGTCGCTCTTACTCCACGCACCATATTCATTGCCATACAGACACCAGAAGAAAACGCCCCAGGCATGTCCGTAATAGAATCCACCGAATCGCCCCTGGTTCAGGCGTAACAATGTACTCAACGAACAATAATTTCCGTCCTCGATCGCCGACTTCAGTCCCACCAATCGATCCCTTGGAATCTCGTTGATCTCGACCTTGCGGCGGCTGATCTTCGATCCATCTCCGAAGTAGACCGCCAACCCCTCTACCGTCCAGATGGGGAGGGACTGAAGCGACTTGAAGATCATTCCCTGAAATTGATGGGTTCCCTCGTGAGCCAGAACTTCTTCAGTACTTCCGGTCGATCCAAAGGAACCGTGGTAGCCGGTCACATCCTGTCGCAACAGGTTGTAGAAACCGCCGATATTGGGACCATTCCCGGTCCAGTCCATGAACTGTTGATGGTTGGCATGGATGTAGACATCACTTCGCGGTGCACGCTTGAATTTCCGCGGCCAGAACCTTTCGATGAAGACCTTGTCGTAGGCTCGATATAGCGACTCCATCACATCCGAGTAATAACGGGCGTTCTCCTCGGTCGAGTTGCAGTAGATCACGTAATGGGGCGTGATGATGGGCTCGATCGTCGCCCAATCTCTGCCGCGTAACTCCTCGATGTAGGCGTCTCGCCCTTTGAGCGATTGGGCCCTCTTGGCGGTTGATTCCTCCTCCTGGCGAGCGACGATCTCATCCGGGGTGAGCCACTCTCCTCCGTACAGTTCCTTCCCTTGAGCACGCATCGACTCCTCGAGTGGCATCCAACGCCCCTCGTACTCGATCTCACCGAGTGCGTCTCGAGCTCTCTTCAACCCCGGAGAGATCTCGGTCGCCTTTCGCCAGGAATCTCTGGCCAAAGATGGCTCCTGCTGCTCCAGTGCCCAATCTCCCAGATCACACCAATCCTCGGCGCTCTTGGCCAGTTGAGCGCGCTCCTCGTACTGCTCTGGGATCGTTTTGAACCGCTCCCACTCGAGCAGGTCGGCGCGATCGACCTTGGCGGTTCCGAATCGATGTTTGATGGAAATGGAATCTCCCACCTTTTCCACCACCTCGCCCTCGTAACTACCTCCACGACGAAGTTTGACGCGGACTCGATCTCCCAGCTGGATGCTGTCAAACTCATCTGTGAGAGCCACCGAGTGAGACTCCGGGGAGGACGAGAAGGATGAAGCGACGCTACAAACTCCTGGAATCAGCAGGCTGACCTGGATGATGAGGAGAAAACTCAATCCTCTGGCTCGACTCATCGAATTCTCCTTTTCGGGCGAAGATCATTCCTCAAAACAGACCCAGCACTGTTGCCGTTGCCAGATGCATCGGGATCACTCCACGAAGTGGCGGCTGAATCTTACAGGAGTCTAGGCGACAGCAGGAGTTGGAGCAAGAAGAGCACGCCGTTTCAGGGGTATCGGTTGCGGTGATTCCAGGGCTTTATTGGGGCTCCCTGAGCCTCTTCCGTGCTTCTTCCTGGAGCAGCCTGAGCCAATCCTCAGCAGAGATCTGCCCGATCACCTCCAACTCCTTCACCAGTACATCGACTCCATAGGTTTCGATGGCGATCCCACCGCTGCGCTGACCAGGACGTGGGTCTGTGCTGAGGATCGGGCTCCCGTTCAGTTCCAGGTGGGAACCCTCGTCATCTTCTCGCACCTCGACACGAATCAACTGGCCCACCTCAACCCGTGGCAAGGGAGTCGGCATCTGGAACTCCCCTCCTCCCTTCGCCAGGAGCTGCTCTTCGACGATGGCGTGTGCCGGAAGCAGAACATCATCCTCCCCCACTCGAATCGAGGAGACTTCGGGAGGGCGGATACCGACCCCGAAGATCAAAGCATCGGGCGACCCATCCCACAGCACCACATTGAGGTTGGGAGCATCTTCTCGAGTGACCAGACCGATGACCGTCACCTCGACTGCCGATTCAAATCGCACCGAGGACTCGAGGGTCACTCTGCCCTGGATACGAGTCAGATCACCACGGGCTGAGATGAGGGATCCGGGTCGAGGCTGCCAGCCAGCCAGTCCGCCAGCGCCACGCTGCCAGCGGATGCGAATCGAGCGGGTTTCCTGCGACCAGTTCGACAAACTCGCCCCGGCGAACAACCCGAGCGCCTGCGGACCATCGCGATCGACCAGCGCCGACCACCAGTCCAGCAGCAGATCCTCGTGACGGATGCGCTGCTCCGCATCGCTCCAGGAATGAATCGACAGTGCGATCTGCCGCAGTTTTTCCACTTCTCCCTGCAACTGAGCTCGCTTCCCCTCCTCCAGCCACTGAGTCAGTTGACGCCGCCTCAAGCGATCGGCCGCCGCTGGCAGTTCCCCTCCCATCGAGGAACGTGAAAGGGTCAGGATGGAATTCTCGCGACTCCAGACCACCTCGAGTCGCTCGAGTCGATCGAGCGGCGGCGGATCCGCAGACGATTCACCGATCAGTTGGAGCCATGTCTGAGCCGACAGCGAACTCCACAGATGGGTTTCCGGATTGCGGCGACCGATCCTCTTCAGAGTCACTTCCTGAGAAGACACGGACATCACTCGAGCGGCGAAGGGACTGCTGCCAACCAGACACCACCTCGACTGAGCCTCATCTCCGACCCGTTTTCCGGCGCTTTCGCAGATCGCTCGTGCATCCTGTCTGAGGCTCTCGATGCTGCTCTGGAATTGCTTCCAGCGTCGATCGAGGGAAGCAAACTGACCGACCTTGTCGGGGGCCTCAACGGACCATTCGATGTCACTCGCCAGTCCCACGAGGCACTCTTCCATCTTCACTTCCACTGCGCTCAGGAGTTCCTCGTACAGCCCTCCTTTACGCTGAAGTTGCTCCACCTCGCCAGCAAAGCGTCGTTCCAGTCCGAGTGTGTGGGCCATCTTTTCGATGACCTCAGCGGCTTGCAGGTGGTGATCGCGTTGGATCCACTGCTTTGCTTGGACACGAGCCTGCTCGATCTCTCGCGTCTCGATCCATCGGTAGGCCAGCCGCAGTGCCGCTCGTTCCTCGACAAGATCGGACTGCAGTGGGGTCTCCAGCGAATCGAGTTGGGCTCGCACCTTCTGGTAGTCCCCTGCCTTGAAACTGCTGAGAATGGCATCTCTGGAACGATTCCAGTCACCCCACTGGCGCAGTTCATCCTCTAACTGATCGAGGCGTTGCCACCGTTGCTGTGCTTGCGCCTGGGTTCGCTGCTGATAAATCTGCGGATCGGGCACCAGATCCGAGACCACCGCGGATCCATCCGAGGGTCGCCGATCGGATCGACCTCCCTGCGATGGGTCCGTCACCCCAGCGGAGGAGTCACTCCCCGACAGTTTGTGAGGTGTCGGTTGCGGAAGTTCGGGCGGACCCCAGTTCACCGCCCAGGCGATTCCCGCCACCAGTGCCAACGCGGCCACCCGCAGTGGCCACCTCTTACGCGGCTCGGGTGCACTCCGTTCGAGCAGTTCGAGACACCTTGAAAATCCTCCCTCACCGGAACGAAGCGCCCGGATCGGTTCTTGCCAGCGGCTCGAAAGTTTCCAACGCTCGGCGATGGAAGCCAGATTTTTGGCCGCTTGAATCTGACAGGGTAGACCTTCGAGTTGCTCGATGAGAGGCCCCAATTCGGTGACGGCAAATCTGCCACCGGGAAGTTTCAAGATCGAACTCAGCGGAACCGACTCGATCGACCACCCCTGCAGATGGAGTTGACGATGAAGTTGAACCAGCATCCGAGCCACCTGATCCGCATCGATCTCCTCTCGCGAAATCGAACCGACCGGGCGTCCCTCACCCTCATCGAGGGCGACATATCGTGCCTGTCCCACCGCCCCTTCATCGATGACTCGTAAAGCGCCCTCGCCATCGAGTTTGACGATGGCCCGGATCTCCTCGATGAATTGATCCTGTTGAGATCGACTTGAGGCGGGGAGCACCTTCAGAAGTACCCTCCGATCGAGACGGATCTGACGCGCCTCGATCCAGATTCCGATCCTCCCAGGACCCCGGATGTGGAGCGGCTGGAAGCCCGGAATCTCAGGGGTATTCGGCTCGACCTCGGTCATCTCAGCGCTTCCTACCCTTGCGGGAAGGGGGTTCCCCGGGCAGGACCGAATCGGGCTCCTCCCCACGCAAACGCCGCACTCGATCGCGCAGTGCCGCGGCTTTCTCGAAATCGAGTGCCTGTGCCGCCTCCAGCATCTGCTGCTCCAGTTGATCGATCATCTCCGCACGTTGTTGATCAGGCAAGTCAGTACCGGTCTCCTCGACCTGCTCGGTTCGAGCACGAACCTCCTCCTCAACCGTGGTGCCCAGTTCCTTGCGAATCGTCTTTGGAACAATCCCGTGTTCATCATTGAACTGCTGCTGAATCGTCCTTCTTCGGTTAGTCTCATCGATGGCACGCTCCATCGATCCGGTGATCACATCACCGTAGAGGATCACCCGGGATCGCTCATTTCGAGCGGCTCGACCGATCGTCTGGATCAAGGCAGTAGCACTGCGCAAGAATCCCTCCTTGTCGGCATCCATCACTGCCACCAGAGACACTTCCGGAAGATCGAGCCCCTCTCGTAGCAGGTTCACTCCAACCAGCACATCGTAAGTCCCCCGGCGTAATTGCTGCAGGATCTCTACTCGTTCCAGGGTATCGATCTCCGAGTGCAGATAGCGCGCCTTGATCTGGGTCTCCTGGAAGAAGTCACTCAGATCCTCGGACATTCGCTTGGTAAGGGTGGTGACCAGCACACGATCTCCCAGTGCCAGGGTTTCCTGGATACGCTCCAGCAAATCCTGAACCTGACCTCGAGCCGGGCGAACTTCCACCTCTGGATCGAGCAGACCTGTCGGACGATTGATCACCTCGATCACCTCGCCCCCACACTTCTCCAGTTCCCTCGGAGCCGGGGTTGCCGTGACATGGATTGTCTGGCCGCTGACTTTTTCCCACTCCGGAAATTTCATCGGCCGGTTATCGAGAGCACTCGGTAGCCGAAAGCCATGATCGACCAGGGTTTGCTTGCGCGATCGATCCCCCTCGTACATCCCACCTAACTGCGGCAAGGTGACGTGGGATTCATCGACGAGGGTGAGAAACCCATCCGGAAAGTAATCGAGCAGATTGGGTGGCCGCTCTCCCGGCTCGAAGCCGTTGAGATGGCGGGCGTAATTTTCGATGCCAGGGCAATAGCCCGCCTCAGAGAGCAGTTCCAGGTCGTAGCGAGTTCTGGTCTGGAGCCGATGAGCCTCCAGTTCCTTTCCCTGTTCCCGTAGTTGGATCAGCCTTTGATGCAACTCGGTCTGGATCCCTGCGATGGCTTGGTCGACATCCTGATGGCTCACCACGTAATGTTTTGCGGGGAAGATGGTCAGTTGGTTCAGCTGCCCTAGAACCACTCCGCTGACCGGATGGAACTCCTCGATCCGTTCGATCGAATCACCAAACATGTCGATACGGTAGGCCACCTCTTCGTTGGCGGCATGTACCTCCAGGACATCTCCACGAGCTCGAAAACTCGCCCGGCCGGGATCGAAATCGTTACGCTGATACTGGATGTCGATCAGTTTCCTCAGCAATTCGTCTCGATCGATCTCGTCTCCCACCGCCAGCGCAATCATCTTCCCCTTGAAGGCCTCGGGAGATCCAAGGCCATAGATACAAGAGACAGAGGAGACGATCACCACATCGGGTCGCGTCAACAAGCTGGCAGTAGTCGCCAGCCGCAATCGATCGAGGTCTGCATTGATCCCGGCATCCTTCTCGATGTACATGTCGCGTGCGGGAAGATACGCCTCGGGCTGGTAGTAGTCGTAATAGGAAACGAAGTATTCGACAGCATTTTGCGGCAAGAACTTCTTCATCTCGGAGTACAACTGCGCTGCCAGGGTCTTGTTGTGAGAGATGATGATGGCGGGCCGACCGGTGCGTGCGATCACCTGCGCCATCATGTAAGTCTTGCCCGATCCTGTCACCCCGAGCAGAACCTGGTCCGATTTCCCCTCATCCAGTCCCTCCACCATCGCATCGATGGCGGCGGGTTGGTCGCCTGCCGGCTTGAACTCGGAGTGCACCACAAAGGGTGATCCGGGATATTGAAAGATATTCAGCGGTTTCCATCCCCTCCAGTGGAAGATTCGGTGCCGAGGTACTGGCACATCTCAGGCCCGCCGATGCAGGGACGAGGCGACAACCATGGACCGGCCTCGAGTAATGGACGATCGGGCACTCCCGCGACTCGCATCACCTGGCAAAGGCAGCGAAAACCGCTGTCCCCGATGCGCGCGCGGGTGATCTTTTGCGCCGTGACGCTACCGATCCCCTCGATCAACAGCAGCCGACTGATCGGATCGGTGCCCAGATCGACGCCGACCGTTGCCACAGGAGGCCCCGGATCGATCGAATCGATCACCCTGACCGAGGGGTGTTCACTGCGAACACCGCCGGTCAACAGTGCCCAGGCCAGTAGCAGGCCCCATGCCAACAGGTGACCGTGAGCCTCTGCTGTGCTGAGAATGGCTCGCCTGCCTTCCCATGGTGCCGGTTGTTATCGGGGTTTCAGACCGGAAGGTCCGCGAAATCCCTCGACCTGATCCCCCACCACGATGCCGTTCTGAGCAAACCAACCGACGTTGGTTTCCAGGGCATATCGCACCGCCTGACTCGACCGGTACCGTGGAAAAGCCACCTGTCCTGGCCGGGGGGCATCCATCTTGAGGATGTCGACGATCCGACCGTTGTCATCGAGATAAGCGATATCGAGAGAGATCTTACAATTCTTCATCCAGAAGCCCTGACTCAACGGCGCGGGAAAGATAAATAGCATCCCCATATCTTCCGGCATCGACGTTCGATGCATCAGTCCATTCTGACGGCGGTTGGGATCCGCTGCGATCTCACACCAGACCTCCACCTTCTTGCCACTCTCGGAACTCTGGATCTGTACCTTGTGACTTCCCGGTCGCACATTGGCCCGAGCTGGCCTGCGAGCGTCACAAGCAGACAGGATCAGCAGCAATCCCATCGTCAGGATGACCAACTCACTCTTGCCTGCGAACCGTTGAATCAGAGGTGAGAAATCGATCATTGTCCGGACTCCTTGCTACTGGATCGTTGAAGATCCTCTAGTATTTTTTTGCTCCTGTACGCTCGCACCAGGCGCAGCATTACCGGGTAGCAAGGCAATCCGAAGAGCAACCCGACCACGCCCCCACCCACAAACAGGGGACCCAACACATCATTCCCTATCGAGCGGAGTAACTCCAGGCTTACCTGATACCAGCCGTCCGCATTTTCCGAGGCCTGCTCGGTCAACTCGATCCAGTACAACTCGAACTGGGCGAACGACTTCCCCTCCTTGGCGAGGCACTTCAGCCCCACCCAGTAATCGAGCCAGTAGATCGGGATCAGCGTCAATGGATTCGAGATGTAGACCATGATCAAGCCGGCCAGGCGATTGGCAGGGATCACCATGCTGACGAGCAAGATGATGATCATCTGAATCCCCACGGTAGGTGTCATCGCAACGAAAAGACCGATAGCGGTCCCCAGGGCGATCGACTCGGGGGTGCCGTCCAGTTGAAGCAGGCGCTTCAAGAAGGGCAGTGGAACCGGTTCGGAACTGGATTCAGTCAAGGGAGAGCCTCCGGCGCTTCTATTCACTGGCGAGCCAGCCTGGCGAAAAGACGCTGGCCTTCCACGGATGCTAATCTCCTCGCAGACAGATTTCCAGGCAAGGATCCAGTTTCCGAAGAGGAGTGGGTCATCCAGTGGATCGAGGAACCGGATCGATCCGCAAGGTCAGATCGAGTGCCGCGGCAGAATGAGTGATGGCCCCGCAGGAAATCCTGCTGACCCCGGCCGCCGCATGGCCACTGACGCTCTCTTCATCGATACCACCGCTGGCCTCGATGGCCGAAGTCTCGAGGGACAAACCCGCTTCCCTTGCCGCTTGGATCCAATCACTCAACAGCTCCGGGCTCGTGTTGTCGACCAGGATGATGTCGACACGCTGCTCCAGACAGGCGCGGAAACTGATCTCGTCTTCCACCTCGATGGCGATGGGTCGTGATTCTTCCGCCTGGCGAAGGCGGCTCACGATGAACGCCACCTCTGCGGCTGGATCATCGGCCAGTTGCGGATTTAACCGCTGGAGCCACTCTCGATGATTCTCTTTGACCATCGGGAACTGCGCCAGATCACCCCGGTGACTGACTCCACCACCCGAGCGAACCGCCTGTTTCTGGAAGATCCGGATGCCCGGGAGCGTCTTGCGGGTATCGAGAATCTGAACCCCGTGAGAGCGGCTCACCAGAGCCTCGGTCCGGGTCGCAATCCCGCTGAGATGAGAACCGATGTTGAGTGCGGTACGCTCCCCTGCCAACAGGGACACGAGTGGACCATCGACGACCAGCAATACACTGCCCACGACCACAGGATGGCCATCCGAGAGTCGTTCGATCACCTGACAATCCGCATCCAGTTGCTCGAAGACCGCGGCCATCGCGGCAGTTCCACAGACCACACCCGGCTGACGCGAAGATACCACCGCACGCCCCCTCACGACCGGTGGATCGAACAGCACCATGGTTCCATCGTCTCTCGCTCGATCCTCCTCGAGGGCGGTGCAGATCCAGTGCTCCAGCGGCAGAAGCGTCTCTTTCAGCGTCCAGAATCGATCCAGATCCGTGCGGTCATGGCTGGCCACTGCGGTGCTCCTTCCTGCAGGACTCAAAACCACACTGGTCCCGTCACCACGAGTGGACCCGAATCTGCCTCCTGCAACAAGGAGACCCCTCTCCGCTCCTGAAATTCTATCTCGAGAGTGACTCTCACACCTTTGCTGGCGCAACGGCGCGGCGCTGCGTACCATCGAGACGACGATCCCGACCGCGGGAAACGCCTCGATCGATCCCCTCTTCGGGGAGAAAGGGATGAACCTCGATGATCCAGCTGGAAGACCCTGCCGATCAGGCGATGGTGGCCAAGATCCACGAAGCGGATCAAGAACACCTGTTCGATGATTGGGACCAACTCGATTCTGCCGCTCGTCATTCGCTGCTGAAGGACCTCCATCACATCGATCTGAGTTTCATCCAGCAGTTGATTCGAGATCATCTCGATTCCAGCGCTTCCGAAGCACCCATCGCCGCTCCAACACCTCCCGACTGGATCCCCCTCGAGGATCCCGGCCGCGCAGCGGCAAAACTACGAGGGCTGGAGGCACTGCAGCGAGGTGAAGTGGCAGTGCTGATGGTCGCTGGCGGTGTCGGAACCCGACTGGGACATCCCGGCCCCAAGGGTTCATTTCCGATCTTGCCCATCAGTGGTGGCACCCTGTTCCAGATCTTCTCCGAATCTTTGTTACGATTGCAAAAGAAGGTCGGTCGGTCGATCCACTGGATCATCATGACCAGTCCTACCAACCATACTGAAACCCTGCAGTACTTCCGCCAGCACGATTATCACGGCCTGACTCCTTCGGAGGTCACGATCGTTCCGCAGGAACAATTGCCAGTGCTCGATTCTCGCCGCTGCAAGATCCTCAGAAGTGGCCCCGGGCAGGTGATGTTCAGCCCCGATGGCCATGGCGGATCGATCCGCTTGCTCCAGAGAACTGCGACCGATCTTCGCCAGCGTGGAATCCAGCACATCTACACCCACCAGGTCGATAACCCGTTGGCACGCATGGCGGATCCAGAACTGATTGGCCTCCACCTCGAACGGGACTCTCGCTTCACCTCGAAGGCGGTGGCCAAGACCGACCCTGACGAAAAGGTCGGGGTCTTCTGCAGCGTCGGAGACCACCTCAGGGTCATCGAATACAGTGAACTCGTGGAAGAGGATCGCCATCTCAAGGATCCAGATGGCTCCCTCTCCTTCCGAGCGGGCAACATCGCCACCCATGTCATCGAACTCGATTTCATCGCACCGAAGACCGCATCCGGGCCACTGCAACTGCCCTTCCATGTCGCGCGGAAGGCGATTCGTCACTGGCACGGCGGAGAGTGGCACGAGCCCACCTCTGCCAATTCAGTTCGATTCGAGACCTTTATCTTCGATGTCTTACCGCTGGCCAACAGGGGCCTGGTCGTGGAAGCCAATCGAGATCTGGAATTTGCTCCGGTCAAGAACGGAGAAGGCAGTGATTCCCCTGCTACCTCTCGCTCAGCCCTGCAGAAGTTGTGGGCCAGTTGGTTGGTCGAGTGCGGGATCGAACTGGAATTCGATCGTTCTCTCCAGCCATTGCGCACCATCGAGATCTCTCCACTGATCGCTAGCGATGCGACAGAACTGAAGAAGGCGCTGGAAAAACTGGAGATCCCCACGGAAGGACCGATCCTGCTCCGATGAAGAAGATGAATCTCTCGCTACTCCTGCTGCTACTGCTCTCCTCGTCCGCCTGGGCTCTATCCGATGAAACTCCGCTCGAGTCGATCGCCTCGGCACTCGATTCGGGGAATGCACTGGTGATGGCGAGAGCCCATGCGGCTCTGGATCGACTCGACGACGGGGCGATTTCAGGACTACGAGAAGTGCTCGATCAGCCGCTGTCGATTCACAGCCGATCGATCCTTGCCGCCAAGCTCGGCACGATTCTCAGTGCGACCCTGGCAAATCTCGATGCGGCGGTCTATGAATTTGCCGCGGCCCGCAACCGGGCCCGGCCTCAAAGCGAAGATTCCGCCGCTGTGGGAGGGGAAGCCAGGGCTGAACGTGAATCTGCCCGTCGCAAGGTCGAAGCGATCGAACAGCAACTGATCGCAGCGGGGCTCCATCTGGGCTCGGCACTGATCCATCACCAGGATCTGAAAGGAGTTCGATCCTCGCTGGTACAAAGTGTCCACCAGCGGTTACAGAGGTCGCTTCATTCCCAGATGAAAAAACGCTGGACCTCGTGGTCCGATCCGCAGCAGATTCGACCGGCAGATCTCCGCTGGATCAGCGCATTGCTCGATCCGATGGGCGAATCGAGCGGTACCGATGCCGTGGCCCACCGCGCAGCACTGCTGGCCATTCGCCAGCTCGAAAGCCTCGACCATGAACAGATCCTCGATGCACGACGCTGGCTACTGGTGCTTGGAGAGCATGGCCAGCGTGCACTCGAAGAGTGGGTGAAACAGCCTCAGTCCTCGACCATCCCTCCCGCATCTCGACGAGAGTGGGCCATCCGCAATCGCTTGCGAGTTCCTGCCAGACTCGATACTGAATCGACCCTGTCGCTGGCGGGTTGGGATCAATTCGAGGTCTCTGAGAGACTGGAAGCGATGATCCGACTGCGCTCGGCGTACGGAGAGCGATCCACACCGACGCTGGACCATCTAGCGCGCAGAGATCCTCATCCAGCGGTGCGCAGAAGAGCCGCCGAACTACTGTCACTGCTGGGGGACCCCAGAGGTGCACGAATCCTCCTCGCACAACGGCAGGTCAGTGACCAAAAGTTCGAACAAGCGAGTCGCGATGCGGTTCTTCGAGCCGCATCGACACTGCGCGATTCGGGCGAACTGGAAGAAGCACTATCGCTGCTGGAGGACCTGGCCCTGCGTCTCACCGCCGATGCCGAGGTTCACGAGGCTCTCGGAATCGTCTCTCTGCGTCTGCGAGATCTCGATCGTGCCATCCTAGAACTGCGCCGAGCGATTTCCCTCGAACCTACCAACTCGACCACCCGATACAATCTGGCCTGTGCTCTGGCACTCGCCGGGCAGATTGAACCGGCGCTGACAGCCCTCGAGAGTGCCGTGGTCGCAGGATACTCCGATTCGCAACATACCCGGCAAGATCGAGACCTGGAATCGTTACGAGGCCTGGAACAGTTCGAAGTTCTGCTCGAGCGGATGTCTCAACGCTGACCTGGCGGCCCGATTACCGGTCAGATGTTATTCTTCCGTGGAAGGACCCGGCTCCCTGTCGGGACAAAATCAATGCCTCAGATGGTCCGATCCGCCGGGATCCCCGGCGATGCTGCACGTACTCTTCTCGATCTTGCCAGTGGTCTACCCGATGGAACCTGGCACCTCCAACCGGATGATCCTGAAGCTCCCGACATCCGGATCCAACTGGAAGCCGGCCGACTCGTCGACCTCGATCGCCCTGGACAACCGAGCGTTCTCCTCCGGGCTCTGCTCCTCGATGGTCCGCTACGACCTCGCGAACGAGATCGCTGGATCAAGCGTGGCACCGACCTCGGAACCTGTCCCGGGCTGCTATGCCTCGAAGAACAGGGCATCGAAGCGAGTGTTGCAGGCGAACAGATCGGCAAGATCATCGACGAGGATCTGGTACTGGTCCTCGGTGCCGGAGATGCGACCTGGTCCGGCCCTTCGATGGAACCGATCCTCTCGGGACTTCACGGCCGGGTCGATCTGGGAGACTCACTCGAGGAGGTGCTCTTTCGCTCCGCCTCGAGGCACCGATTGTGGGAAGGGATCACCGATCTCCCCATGATGAGAGATGTGGTCGCTGCCACCCCATCCGCCATGACGATCATCTCCGATCCACACTCCGGTGCTGAGGAAAAGGTGATCATCGAACTGGCGGACGGCCACAAGGACATCGCCGAGATCGTCGGTGGACGACCCGACCCGTGGCGTGCTCTCGATCGCCTGATGGGACTGCTGGAAGAGGGTTATCTCGAGACCCAGAGTGCCATGGAACTGTTCCGCAATGGCGAATCTGCCCTCTCGCAAGAGCAACCCGCAACCGCCCTGAGGCGCTGGCGAAGAGCGGAGGAACTGGGTCTGGATGATTTTGACCTGGGAGCGCGCATCGGAGAAGCCTGTGCGGCTACCGGTAGATCTTCGGAAGCGGCGCGACGCCTTCGATCTCACGCACAGCGCTGCTCCGAGCAGGTTCGCATCGAAGCGGCCCGGGATGCGTGGACCGGAGTGGTACTCCTCGATCCCACCGATGTCGAAGCGCGCCAGAGAGCCCTGACCTTGTGGATGCGAAATCCCGGCGATGATCCAAAACCGGCAGCACGACTGGCCCAGGCGCTGATCGATGCAGGAACTGCCGATTCCGCCTGCCAGTTACTCGACTCGATCGGTGCCCATCTCCCCGATCCTCAACTTCACTCCCTTCACGAGCAGGCGGCACAGGCGAGCGGCGATCCAGAAGCGGCGCAGCGAGCACGCTGGCGCCAAGCCGAGGCGCTGCGAGCCACAGGACAATGGTCCGACGCCACCGAACTGTATCAGCAACTGGCAGCCGAAAATGACCAGACCTCGCTTCTGATGCTGCGACTGGTTGAATCTGCGCTGCAAAGATCCGCCAGCGATGTGGCAGAGGAGTACACCGAGAAAGCACTGCGCAACGAGAGCGGCACCCTCCGTCCGCTCGATCCCGCATCTCGAGAGGCGATCAGCGTCATCCTCCAGCACGAGGCTGCGCCCGCTACCCTGCACTGCTGGAATGCCGACGATGCACGATCTCAACAGCAACCACAGAGAGAAGCAGAGGCACGTCACCACCAGTGGCAAGCACATTGCAATGAATCGAACATCGATGCGGCGAGAGAAGCCGCTCGCCGCTGTCACGAATTGTCCCCGGGAGTTCCGGAGATCGCCATCGAACGATCCGAACTGGAAGAACGTGCGGGTCAGCCCGCAGTGGCAGCCCTCATCCTGGAATCAATGCTCCACCAGTTGCCCTCCGATCACCCTGCGGTTCCTGCTGCAGTGAAATCGCTACTGGCCCTCGATCGAACTCGAAAGGTCGCTCTGCAACATTCATTGCAATTGAGTGATCCCGATTCGACCCACCATCAGGCGACTCAATTCGCCCTCGGATTGATCCAGGTGCTGGAAGGGGAAGCGATCGCCACCACTCCCGAAGCGGGAGCGCAGGCGATGGTGCTGGGCATCGTCTCTGCACTTCTCCAGACCGGGCCAGGGCGAGAAGAAGCGATCACCACCATTGCCGACCAGATGTCGCGTCACCCCGATCCGCTGGTTCACCTGCTCTGCGCAACCGTTGCAAAACACCGGCCAGATCACCCTCTATTACAACGAACTGCCCAACCCCCGGCCGCCAGCGCCAGGCCCGCAGCTGTGGTCCGCTCCAGTATCGGCAACATCACCGATAAACTGCGAGGGGTACAAACCAGCCCCGGGGAACCCACGGCGTCGGCCCCGACCGCTCTACCTCAGCAACAGCCGCCCCAGCAAAGCCCTGCTTCGCCACCGCCAAATCAGGGAATCCAAGCGTCTCTGGATCGGCTCCGCTCGCTCCGGGGGGACACAGCACCACCACCCAAGTCTCCTCAAGGGGAGACTCCTCGGCCCGAAACCGGTCCAGATCCGCTGGCCACACCCGCTGCCCTACCCCCACCTGTCGCCACCGGCAGTCTCCAGTCGGCGGCCTCAAAACTGGGTTCTTTGAGAGGACCTTCCAACGAAAGTTGACCTGAGCGGTCTAGATCCCTAGGATTCGCTCTGACGAATTGACATGGGGCGGCATCGCCAAGTGGTAAGGCACGGGTTTGCAAAACCCGCATCCCCGGTTCGAATCCGGGTGCCGCCTCCATTCATTCGCAACATCAGCGAGCCGCATCGGTATCGATGCGGCTCGCTGTTTCTCATCGGTGCCCATTCTCATCGGTGCCCATTCTCATCGGTGCCCATTCTCAGCGGTGCCCATTCTCATCGGTGCCCAACGATCTGGCCCAACGATCTGGCCCAACGATCTGGCCCAACGATCTGGCCCAGATCGGTCGAGCCCTTCCCCTGCGTGCCCTCGTCTGCGCAAGTCGCTTCGATCTCCCCCTCACACGGTCACCCGGGACGCTGGCGCGGCTGCTGCATTACTGTCTCACCTCCCCAATCGACCAGACCACAGGTTTCACACGAGAAAGAGACCCGATTGGACAGAATTATCTCCTCTCGCTGCCAAGTGAGGCAGGATTGCCCTCTCACACCTTCGCGGCAGAGACACTATAATCGTGGGTAAGAGGTTGAAGAGATCTCGAAAACAGATGATTGCCCGGGGGGGCAATCGTGCGTGCGGATGAGGAGATGGCCCGGTTTTTATCCGGCAGTCCCGCATGCATTGGGAAGGGAGTGTTCTCGGGATGAATCTCAGAGTTCCTTTGCGTCTATTGGGTTTGACGATCTGTGTTGCCGGTTTCTTCTCCCCCTCTCTGATGGCTCAGCCAGACTGGGTACAGTTCAACGATGAAACTGCGAGTCGGATCAGTGCTGCGTCGAATGTCACGACCAATGATGTCGCGGAAAAAGACTATGCCTGGGGCGATGTCGATCAGGACGGCGATACCGATCTGGTCATCGTCAGGAAACTGGCCTTCACCACCGGAGGCGTCTCTGCATACCGATCCAACCTGTTGCTGCTCAATCAAGGAGGCATTCTGGTCGACCGTACTGTCGACTACGCCAGCGCATCGGATGTCGCTGGAGATAACGGATTCCTGACCCCGACCAACGACCGCGATGTGATCCTCGCCGATGTCACTGGAGACGGCTGGCTCGACATCGTGACCGCCGTCACCCTCGCGGATGGCTCACCCAAGCACATCGCATACCCAAGGGTTTACCGAAACCTCGGATTGAGTGGCGGGGTCTGGCAGGGATTCCTCCATGAAGATGCACGCATTCCGCAGTTCGAAGGAAATGTCCCCGGCGGTTCTGCCCCCCATGCACCACGATTTTGCTCCCTGGATGCCGGAGATATCGATGGTGACGGAGACCTGGATGTCTACCTCGGAGATTACGACAGCGGTGGAGGTCAGACTCTCGACTTCAATGATCGCCTGCTGATCAATGACGGCAACGGATTCTTCACCGATCAAACTTCGACTTACTTCTCTGGCTCCATCATCATCGGTGGCAGCCCGTTCCCGTTCCAGCAATCGGCCTTCGGCATGGCTTCCTCGATCCGCGACATGAATGGGGATGGAGCACTCGACATCATCAAGGACACCGCTCTCAACCCGCCGCAATACGTCGGGATCTCCTACAACGATCCGGCAGGAACTGGCAACTTTTCCTCCCACAAGGAGAGTTGGGCCAGTATGGCTCCATACCATGTGACCGTCGGCGATCTCAATGCCGATGGTGCCAATGATATGGTGGTCACCGACGACAACGCCGATTCCTACCTGATCAATACCGGCAACGATAGCAACGGACTCGCGAACTTCTCACGCTTCTTCTACACCTTCCAGGGCGGAACCGGGGCCACAGGAGACGACGGGTTCGGAGGAAACTCCCTGATCGTGGACCTCGATAATGACGGTTGGAATGACGTGATCATCACCGACGTAGATGTCGATATCGCGGGCTGCAACCGTCGGATGCACATTTACCACAACCTCGGGAATGCCCCCAATGTCAGTTTGCACCAAGAAAATGACGGAGGCCTCTGGAGACCCAACGGAGTTCACGATGTCGCAGTGTTCGACATCAACGGCGACGGTTGGCTCGATATGGTGATCGGAACCTGTACCGGCACCGAGGTGTGGATGAATGAAGCTCCCATCGGGTTGAATCTGACCTTTCCACTGGGAATCCCCGATTCAGTTCCCTGCACGGGAACGGTAGGGATCACGGTTCTTGCGGAAGGGTTCGGAGGAGGGGTCCTCTCCCCATCGACTGTCAAACTTCACGTCAGTACCGATGGCGGCCCCTTTGTCGAGAACACGATGGCCGCAGGACCCGGTGGACTGTTCGAGGGAAGTCTTGACGGTTCACAAGGGAGCGTTTCCCTCGAGTGGTTCGTCTCCGCTGCACTGACCACTGGCCTGATCAGCAACAGCCCAACTGTACTGAATCTGATCGGCGATGAGATCACCAGAAATACCGAGAACTTCGAGACTGGAGCCAATGGCTGGACTGTCCAGTCGGATGCGTCGGTCACCGCTGGAAGTTGGGTCCGAGCGATCCCCAACGGGACATCCAGCGGAGGGACCCCATCGGCACCGGGTGTTGCGGCCAACGGCCAGTGGTGCTGGGTGACCGGCAATGGAGCCCCAGGAGGAGCGGCGGGGACGGCAGACCTCGATGGAGGCCCGACCCATCTGATCAGCCCCAGTTTCAATCTTGCCGGATCCAATGGAACCGTCAGTTTCAATCTCTGGTACTCCAATATCGAGTCCGATCCCACCCAGATCGATGAGATGTCATTCGCGATCTCCACCGATGGAGGAGCCTCATGGACCACAGCGCTGGTCGTGGGAGGCGCCCTCGGAACCTCTGGATCATGGCAAAACTTCCAGATCAACCTCGGAGATGTAGTCGTCACTACCGCCAATACCATGTTCCGTTTCACCGCTTCAGATTCACCGAACAACTCGCTCACCGAAGTGGCAGTCGATGACTTCGTGGTCGAGACGGTTACCTGTGGTGGTGGTTCGATCATCTTCAAGCGGGGTGATGTGAATCTCGATGGGAACCTGGATATCAGTGATCCAGTGACGATTCTTCAGATGCTCTTCAACAGTGCCTCGGTCGGATGTGATGACGCTGCAGATGCTAACGATGATTCGGCGCTGAATATTGCGGATGCTGTGGCGGTGCTTTCCTCCCTGTTCGGGGGAGCGGGTAACTTGCCAGAACCTGTCAACTGTGGACAGGATCCAACGGACGACGCGCTCGAATGCTTGACGGGATGCCCCTAGGCGTTCCAGGGAGAGAGAGATGGGTTTTCATCGATAAAACATCGATGAAACGGCGAGGCAACGAGGATTCATCGCTACTGAGTCAGACCTTATCCGGCCGCCCAGCAATGAATCATGAAATCGGGACAGTGATCCACTGAGTCACCGTTAGAAGTCCGGGGAAAAGATGCTGGCGATAACTCTGGAAAAATCAGGTGACCTCAGAGGGAAGCCCCACCTGGCGCTGGCCAGGCTAGCGACTCTGATACTTCTGCTGATCATTTCGCCCTTGCTGCTGGAAGGGCAATCGCTACAGCCTCGAATGGGAGAGCCCATCGAGGGCTTGACCGCCTCCCAGTTGGAACGATTCCTCGCGGGAAAGGTAGAATTCCAGCGCACCTTCACCGCAGAAACAGGACTGGGACCTGGATTCAATCAGGATTCCTGTGCTTCCTGCCACTCCCTACCCATCGGCGGATCGGGATCGATCAAGGTGACTCGCTTTGGCACCGCCGACAAGGGCGAACCGTTTGATCCCCTCGCTGCGGAAGGGGGCTCGCTACTGCAGGCCAATGCCATCTCCGATGACTGCCTCGAGAGCGTTCCTGTCACTGCCACCATCGTCATCGAGCGAACCACTCCGTCGATTCTCGGCGCAGGTCTGATTGAAGCGATCCCTCAAGCGGATCTATTGGCTCTTCAATCGAACGGGGGTGTCGCCCACCTGGTCGGCCTACTGGAGGACCCGATGGCTCCACTGACGGTAGGACGCTTCGGATGGAAGGCTCAGGTCGCCACTCTGCTTTCTTTCAGTGGAGATGCCACCCTCAACGAGATGGGCATCACCAACTCCATCGTGGGATCTGAGAATGCACCCAACGGCGATGCCACCCTGCTGGCGCTCTGTGATGTGGTCGCCGATCCAGAGGAGCCTCTCGTCGATGGGATGCTGTTCGTCGAGCGGATCACCGACTTCCAGCGCTATCTCGCCCCTCCCCCCCAGACTCCACGAAGCGGGATGAGCGGCGAAGCGATCTTTACCTCGATCGGCTGTGCCAGCTGTCACAATCCACAATACGTCAGCGGAACCGCTCCTGAAGCAGCGCTCTCGGGGATCACCTTTCGGCCGTACAGCGATTTCCTGCTCCACGATATGGCGGGACTGGGAGACGGAATCGTCCAAGGAGACGCTCTCGAATACGAGATGAAAACCCCTCCACTCTGGGGCCTGCGCATTCGAGGAGAGTTCCTTCACGATGGCCGGGTTCAGGTTCAGACGTTTCAGCAAGGAATCGATGATGCCGTCGCCTGGCATTTCGGCGAGGGATCGACGGCATCCTTCAACTACTCGCAATTGACTCCCACCGAGCAGGGGCAAGTCGGTGCATTTCTCGCCTCACTGGGAAGAGCAGAGTTTGATATGAGTGGGGATGGATACATCGGTTCTGCTGACCTGGCAGGATTCATCGACTGCTGGACCGGCGATGCCCCCGGTTCCTTTGATGCGGATTCACCCTGTGCCGTCAGCGATCTCGATGCGGATGGAGATGTCGATGCTGCTGATCTTGCAGCTTTGAGAACGGCGTACCTCGATCCTCTGGAAGATTGTGACTCGGATGGTGTGTGGGATCTGGAGCAGATCTTGCTCATGGGTGGGGATGCCGATGGCGATGGAATCCTCGACAGCTGTCCAGAGGTGAGTTTCCGTAGAGGAGACAGCAACGCCGATGGTGCAGTGGACATCGGAGACCCCGTTCTCTCGCTGGGAATCCTCTTCTCAGGGTCGACCGCTGCCACCTGTGCGGATTCCACCGATGCCAATGATGATGGTACCTTTGACATCAGCGATCCCGTCTTCGAACTCGGCTTCCTCTTCTCGGGCGGCGCGGCGATGCCGGCCCCTGGACTCAATTGCGGACCCGATCCCACCACCGATGGACTCGATTGCGCCAATTACTCCAGTTGTCCATGATTCGTGATCGAAGATTCGTTCAAAGCCCGCACGTCGCGTGGGATGGGCGCACGCATTCGTTTTGGCAGCACTCGTGATGACAGCACTCGTGTTGGCAGCTGCTCACTTCAGCAGCGGTCCCTTGAGAGCCTCTCCATTGGTCGTCAGCACCTGAAAATGATGGACCCGATGCGGCCCCATATAGCGCCAGACGATCTGCTTGTCGCGGGTCACCTCAAAGAGTTTCACCTTGCCCGGACCCGCCGCATAGCTCGCGATCACGGTGTTGCCGTTGGGAAGCCTTTGAGCGCCGCATGGATCTGCGAAGGGGTCGTCCTCGAAGTCCTCATTGGAGATCTTCCACACCACCTCCCCCTTCGCGTTGATCTCGATGGTCTTGTTACCATGAGTCAGATTGACCAGCGTGTTGCCATTCGCGAGCCGAATCGCGGTGAAGGGCCAGTTCTCTGCGGCCTTTCCACCGAGCTCTTCCAGGTCAGTCTTGAAGACCTGGAGCACCTTTCCTTCCGGTGAGTACTCCTTCACCTTGAAAGCGAGAAGGTGGGGTGCGAGGTAGTTGCCATTGGCGAGTTTGCGCGCCATGCGGGTCTGCATGTGAGCGTTGTCCGTCTCTGGTTGGAGCGGAACCTCCACCACAACTTCACCCTTCCGGTTCACCTCGATCAGCCTCGGCTTCACGCCCAGCTCCGTGATCAAGGTGTTGCCACCTGCGAGGCGGGCACAGGTGCCGATCTCTGCATTCTCTGCCGACTTCTTGTAATGAAAGACGAGGTCATGCTCGCGCGTCAGCTCCTTGACCTCTGCTCCCCACGCAATCAACACGTTGCCGTTCTTCAAGACGAAGCCGTCACGAGCGCCGGCAACTCCTGAGTTCCAGAGCTCTGTTCCGTCCTCAGCGATGATGCCGGTGAAACTCGGACCTGCGACGAAGAAGGAGTGCTGAATCCTCTCGATCTCCTTGCCTGATGAGTCCTGCGAGAGGACCCGTTCCGAGCAAAGGGCCGTGAGAGTGAAGGCCAGGGTAAAGAGGATCGAGCGCATGGGGCTTCCTTTCCGGGGCAGCGAGGAATGACGAACTTCCTGACGAATGAGCCCCCTTCTCCAGAGAGCCTCCACAGCCGCTGGGCGACGGATCCCACTGAACCTCGTTGAAAGTAGAACTGGGGATTCACTCTTGCGACGGAATCGACCGACGGATCACAGCGGGGCTCAAAAGCGATGCTCAAAACGCGATGCTCAAACGCGATGCTCAAACGCGATGCTCAAACGCGATGCTCAAACCAGATACCCCCCGAGCCATGCGCTGGCTACCGGATCAAAACGCCCATTCAACAAAGAGGTAGCTGCCGCCCAGATCGATATCGGCACTGGTTCCGGTGCCGTCATCGGAGACGTCGATGACCAGGGAACGATGGCCGGCGCCGAACAAGATTCCACTTCCCTGGCGGATCCCGCCGCGCAGCGTCAGCCCCTCGTAGGTGCCATCGATGTCTCCATAGCTGATCCAGAGGCCCGCCAACTCGCCATCGAGTTCGAGGCTCCAGTCGTTTCCGATCGGCATGGAGAACTGCGCTCCCAATCCAAAGGCGGGAACCCACTCATCGATTCCACGGTTCGCAGAAACTTCGACGGTACCACCCTTACCAAGGTCCGTCGTACCGGTCAGCGTCGTGTCAAACACCAGATGGTCCACTCCCCAGATGTACTTCAGCATCACCGGACCGGCCCCCAGCAGAGCACCCTTGCTGTGGAAGGTCGTGACGGTGGCTTCCAGCGCGCTGTCGAGAGTGCTTCCAATCTCAAAGGTCTCTCCACCAAAATCGATCGCAGAACCGAGGGTCGTCGACCCGTTCCCGGTGAAACTGATCTCGGTCATCTCGTAGGTTCCGACTCCCATGTCCGCTTCGACCCCATAGACCCAGAAGGTCTCCTCCCCATCGAGTCCCAGAACACCATCGAGATCCACCACGGATCCGGGGTTGGCCAGATCGGAAGCCTGGATCGATCCCCCTGGAGTGGGTTGCCAGTTTTCAGCTCGTAATCGAATCATCCCCGCTCCACCGGCTCCACACCCGGAGATGATGAACAGGGCCAAAACACAGAGGAGGGATCGGAGAACACTGCTGGATTTGAAAATCGACATCGGATTCCTTCCGCACAGGGGTTGGGCGGTCAGTAGCATATCCTGAACCGTAGAAAACAGCCAGTATCTGGAGAGAGACTTGCCCTGAAGTGACTGAGGGATCATTCTCAGAGAGGGGCGAGTGGCGGAACTGGCAGACGCGGGGGACTTAAAATCCCCTCCTCGTTCGAGGGTCCGGGTTCGAGTCCCGGCTCGCCTATTTTTTACCGACTTCGATCACTGATCTGGGGAAAGGGTCTTCTCTCGAGAACTCAGGAGAAGTGATGGTCGAAAGATCACCTGGAAGAACAGAGTTTCAGGGATCAGGAGGGTGGCCTCTGATCAGCCCTGCGGATTCTCGCTGGCTGTATCATCTTCACAGTTACAGGAGCGATACCACTCCTGACACTGCTTTGCATCCTTGGTGGTCGCAAACAGATAGCAGACCGTTTCTCCAGGTAAGCAGAAGACCGCAAAGTTACTACCTTTTTTGATGCAGTGGCAACCGTCCTGGACCTCTGGTCCTCTTGGAATCACGAAGATGGAGAGGCATTCGTCGCCCAACCGATAAAAAACCTTGGCGATCCGAAGATCTCCCATCTCTGGAAAAGAAACCCCGCGCAGGGAACCCTCCGGATTGGGCAAGTTCACCGAGGACACCGCCAGCTCCGAAGAGATCCTCGCCGCAGCACTTTCGGCACTCTCGAAGAACCAGCTCGGATCGTCATCTCCATGGATCGATCGAAGATGGGAATCAAAGACGAGTTCACCCACACTGGCCCGGAGTTCCTGATTGTTTGTGGAGAAGGGATTGAGGGAGGAGAAGATCACGAGAAGGATTGCAGCGGCGGTGGCAAAGGGAATCAGTTTTCGACCGGTCCATCGCCTGCGATAAGACTGACGGGAAGATTCGATGGTGAGCGCCTGACGTACCTTATCCTGAAGACCCTCTGGAACACGTGCAGGACGAGCTTTTGCTTGAACCAACAACTTCATGTGCTCGATCGCCCGGGCGGTATCGGCACAATCGGGGCATAGAGTCAGATGGAGATCGACCTCATCGGCGTCTCCGTCGACGAGTTCACCGTCGACCCATTCATGCAACTTGTCCTTGAATCGAATGCAATCGTCCATCTGTCCTCGTCTTTCATGCCCATATCTTCAGCGTCTTGATCGAACGACACCAGAAGATTGTATCACTGGCGCCCATAACCAAGTTCTTCGGCGTACTCCTCCAGGCGCTCCTTCAAGAACGCCCTTCCTCTGGAAATCCTCGAACGAATCGTACCAATCGGCACATCCAGAACTTCTGAGATCTCCTCGTAACTGAGTCCATTTACATCACACATCAGCAAGGCTCGGCTGTAAACCTCGGGTAACTCCCTCAGGTGCCGGTTGACCTCGTCTCCGAACAGGTCGAGAAAAGTTTCCGGATTCTCGATCCCTTGCCGCTCGAAAACTGCGATCGAATGCCGCACCGGATCCACCGCCAACTCCTCGACCTCGCCACCATGATGGGGGCGACGCGCACGCTGTCGGTAGCCGTCGATGAACTGATTCTTGCAGATCCTGAACAACCAGGCCTTGGCGTTACTGTCGGTGCGAAAGGCACCAAATGCCTTGAATGCCTTGATGTAGGTCTCCTGCACCAGGTCTTCCGCCTGTGCTCGATTCTTCGACAAGCCCATGGCGAATCGAAAAACATCATCCATGTGAGGGAGAGTGATCTCTTCGAACAGATCTCTGTTTCCCATGTTTCTGGTATCGGTCATGGGTCCTCCTTTCACGCGGGCGCGGTCCAGTCAGGTCAAATTCACGGTTCCATGTGAGTCCGGGATCGGTCGTCCTCAAGATTCAGAAATGGCTCAGAAACGGCACATGGCCCTCTGAATTCCCTGAATTCGGCGACCATCCCCTCTCTACCGCTCCAACGAAGGTTTATCGGCGCCGGTTCCAATGATTTCCTCGAGGATACGATTCTCCAGTAATTTCACGTCGCTGGTCGATTCTAGCCATAATTGGCGCCACGGGATGCGCTCAGGATCGTACACCTGAGCGAGCAAGATCCGCGGCAGCGTCCAGCGCGAGCTGGCCAGCTGCTCCCCCGAGAAGTGGTGCCACGGCTGCTCTGCCAGCTGCTGGCGAAAAGCGGCGATATTCCGTTCCAGGTCTGCCGGCTGCAGTTGCTGCTGTAATTCGCGCAACAGCTGATTGAGGCGCTTCTCGTCCCGCTCTCGACTCCTGTGGCGTGCCACCGCTTCCCCCTCCTCACCGTACTGTTCGATCAGCCACTCCTCGGCCAGTGCCGCTCCGAGAAAGGTCGCCAGCCCTTCGTTCAGATCGGATTCTCCCGCGATGTGAATCGTCCGGTGGACCAGTTCGTGGAGCACGGTGGTCGCGAACCGATGTTCTTCCAGCTGGAGCAGGGTGGAGGGGAGCGGCTCGGGAAACCAACCGAGGCTACTCCAGGCAGAGACCGGCAACACCTCGACGATCAGGCCCTCCTGCGAGAGCCGCTTGGCTTCCCGTTCCGCATGCTCGCGGAATCGAAATCCCTTGTATGGAACGACACCCACTATCGGGAATTTCCACAGATGAAGTTTGACCGTCAACGGATCTGCTGCGGCGACGATCCAGCTCGCAGGTCCCTCGGTGGATTCGACCCTGCGGTACGCACCTCCGACTCGTAGGCCTCGATCACTTGCGAACTCGAGTAATCCAGGCAAGGCCGCTAGCCGCGCCCGAGCAGCGGGAGACAGATCCGGTTGGTGACTCAACTGTTCGATCGGGATCGAGGAAGCGAGGCCGTGTACCACTGCGCTACCATTCGATAACAGGTAGGAGCCGTGACACCCTGTAACACTCAGCGATCCCAGCAGTAGCAAACTACTGAGCCAGCGACCTGCGCCTTGGTGAAGATGATGATCCGGTGCAATGTTCATGAGACGATTGTATACCGATATCAGCGGATTCACTGCGGAGTATTGATGGGGCACTTCCTGTCAGAAATGCCACCTTGTTACGGGTCTGACTCGAAAGTGGGAAACGAGCGTGGCTCAAACCCGTCGAAGATCTCCGTGAAGCCGAAGTAGAACTGATCGAACAGGGGTTCGCCGGTCGGGCCCTGATAGATCATCCCTGACTGGCCGAGGGGAATCATCGATTCGATCCGGATCGGTCCCTGCGCTCCCAGTTCCACCACCTGGGTGTAGGTCGATCGATCGAGCCACGGAGTGGTCCAGACCTCCCCCACGACCGTTCCGGTGAAACTGATATTGGCCCGTGGATGATCCCAAGGCCTCGGTCCGAGCTGGGCCAGCGTATCATCGAGTGCCAGCACGATGATGCCGGCGGCATCGGTGGGTTTCGGCGAAACCCCACGATTCATGAACCAGTCGATCCGATTCTGTAGCAGCGTATCGGATCCGGGCAATGCTCTGATCAGCACATTGAAGAGCAGGTTGATCCCCTGTTGATTCCACTGAAGGCTGTCGGTATCGAGTTCGTCCTCGAAGGTCAACTCGAGAACGCGACGAATCCACAGGTCCTGCAAGGTCCAAGCATCGGCCTCAACTTCGGCAGTGGTCCAGGCAGCCGGCCCCCCTGGAATGAAGTAGCCATCCCATTCTCCGAGCAACGCCAGTGCGTCCAGCCGATCCGGATCGGGGTTCGATTCTACCGCTGCAACAAAGGCTTCTCGAACAAAGAACCAGCGGTTGCCTCCGCTCGAACCGAGGTTGCAGCAATCGGTCGCACTGATGGTCGGGGCCAGTTCACGGATGAACTCGAAGGAGATCGGTCCCTCGTCGATGGCGTCCTCGATTCGATCTTGCATCGCATGGGCCCGATGGAATCGACCGTACGCATGATTCGGGTTCGCCCCACCGGCCGCGCCTCCCCCCGCCTTGTTGTTCCAGCCACCGATCCATCCTCGTTGAGGATTCTGCACCGTCTTGCGCGGTTTGTAGGTCACGGGCTCGGTCCACTCCATCGATCCATCCCCCAGTTGCGGTAATCTTGGATCGGCATCTGCGTTCCTCACCGGATCCAGGCCCGCCATCCAGTAGCCCACGTTTCCTCTACGATCGGCGTAACAGACGTGAAGTCCGACGCAGAATCGATCCATCGCATCGCCAAAGTCATCGATGTTACGCGCCATCATGAAATCGAGATTCACATCGATGGTGTTCAGCTCCTTGCCCCAGTGGGAGTACTTCCAGCTCGCCACGGGCCCATCCACCGAGGAGGGATCGAGGATCAATGGTGCCACCACCGGACCGTGCTCGGTGCGGTAGACCGGCAAGTCGAGAAACTGGTTGTTACCCAGCGGAATCGTCTCGATCCGGTGCAGGAACAGGTCATCGGCATCATCGAGGTAGATATCCACGGTATGGGTGTGGGCCACCTGACCTGACCAGGCGTGGCGCGGAGAGCGTCCGATGATGATTCCTGGCAAACCTGCCAGCGCCATTCCAGAAACATCGATTCCTGCACCCCTCAGCGATCCCTCCACGATGATGCCGGGCGCACTGAATTCCATCTGCGGACCGGAGTAGAGGATCGGATTGCCCGTATCGGTGTGATCTCCCGAAACCACCCAGGCGTAACTGCCCATCCGGATCGGTGAGCCGAGGTCGGAGAGACGCTGGGCGGTACCGCCAAAGACATCTTCGACTCGGTCTCTCAGTGCTCTCAAGTTATCAATCTGATATTGCTGAGGTAACGGCTGAGCAGGCGGGGATTCACCCTGGAACGGAATCGCGAAGTCCTCCGAAGGGATCATCGTCGGCGCCTCAGGATCATCGAGCCAGCGCAAGTCATCGAACATATCTCCACCGTCGATGGGATGTTGATCGATCAGTTCTGCCAGCAACAGTGCATTGTCCAGTTGGTGAGTCGCGAGCGCCTCCGAATCGAAATTCCTCAACAAGGTGACCTGTAGTGCCATCACATCCTGAATCGTCCACGGATCCGGCAGGATACCCAGTTGATGGAACTCATAGGGAAGCAGGTCAGGATCGGCAATCACTTCCTTGATCCTACGATTCATTCCATCGATGTACCCCAGCACCACAACTTTTCCAAGTTCAGAGACTCCTTCGAAACCATCCAGCATCTCCTGATCGGAGTAACCCAGTAACTTGATGGCGATATCGGTATTGAGTTGACCCGCACCGAGGATCTCGGTGAGTCTGCCGGAAGAAAGCCTGCGGAAGAGTTCACTCTGCCAGAGTCGATCGGTAGCGACCTCGTAGCCGAAGGCTTCATACAACTGATACTGATCGCCCCCCTCGATGAACCAGACTCCCAGATCATCCCGGGTCACGGTCACTTCAGGGATCGGCGGACAGACCGGATAACTTTCACAATCCCCGATGGCGGAGAGGCCGCAGTAGGGATGGGGGTAGTCGGGAGCCTGACCATCGAGCAATCTGAAAGCGATCACCACCGTTGCATCCGCGAGATCCACATCGCCATCGGCATTGGCATCCATCGCCGCCAGGCACTCCGAGGCGGGCCCGCCAAGATAGAGGTACTGGAGCAACCAGATCCCGTCGGCGAGATTCACCCGACCGTCGACATTGGCATCTCCACGGATGAATGGAATCTCCGCCGCTGACGTGGGAGATGCCGTCAGCAACACTAATACCATCCAGATGACGATCCTTGGCATTCTGAACACCTCCTGCCCTCCATCGTATCAGCACTGGTATCCAGTACGAGCACCGGTTGGCCTTCCTCTTGAGACGGGTAGAATGGCAGGACTGGTGCATCCCAACCGATCACCGTGTGGAGGAACCCGATGACTCGATTTTTGGCTCTAACCTTGCTGCTCCTGCTGCTCAGTACCCCCCTCTCGGCGGGAGAACCGATCGAGACCGCTTTCGTCGCTTCGGCAGTGGAGATCGTCGGTGGTGAACTGGGAGCGGTGGCAGATCTGCTCAATCCTGTGCTACAGGATCAGTTCGATACGGGCGGGATCCGCAACCTGCTCGAGATCCAGGATCTCGATGATCTATCGATGCAAAACGACCCTGAGGTGGCGGTCGCTGCTTTCCCTGGCATCGATCAAGATGGCGATCCTTCCAATGACTTCGATGGAGACAACCTGTTCCAGGTCGATCCCCTCGGCCTCAATGCCGACGGCCAACCGCTGACCGTATTCACTCCAGGATCGATCACTGCGGGATTGCTGATCGCTGGCCCCGCTGACCTGGACCTGGGAGGCGGCCTGGTGATTCCCGGTACGATTCTCGAGGGAAACATCACGGTGGGTGGATCATCGCTGACCACTCCCCCCATCGCTGCAGCCATCCCGGTGGCAGTCTTCGATGCGATTCCCGCTCCTGCACCCTTCGATGGTTTCCCCTTCAATTACGACACTCTCACGCAGGTGCTCGGCTTCTTCGGCGTCAATCCGGATGTGGACATCGATGGAGATGGCGTCATGGATGCTTTTTCCGTGGAGTTCGTGCTGGCATTTGTTTCGTGCCAGATCATCTATCCCAGCAGCGAACCCCAGTTCATGCGCGGAGACATCAATGATGACGCGACGATGGATCTGAGCGATGGAATCAACTTGCTCGCCTATCTGTTCACCGGTGGAACCGAGCCCGGATGCTTCGACGGCGCCGACACCAATGATGATGGAGCGCTCAACCTCGCCGATGCCATCCTCATCCTCAGTCACCTGTTCACCGGTGGACCGCCTCCTGTGGAGCCATATAACGGCTGCGGAAGCGACCCGACCGCCGACAGTCTCGACTGTGCGACCACCCCCGGGAGTTGCTAGGTCGGTGGTTCAGGATCCAGATCGCCCCAGCCGCCGATTCACTCCCTGGATCACACGATCGAGTGCCTGGAGAAATGCGGAGCGGTCGCGATGGTCAAAAGGAGAGGGCCCAGAGGTGGGCAATCCAAGATCTCGCAGATGGGTCGCCAGGTCTCGACGCGCCAGCGCTTCGCCGACCGATTCCTCATCGAGGATCCTGCCATGGGGAGAAACCACCTCAGCACCCACGGCAACACAGCGTGCAGCCAGTGGAATATCTCCGGTGACCACGACCGTCTTCTCGTCGCAGTTCTCGGCGATCCAGTCGTCGGCAGCGTCGAACAATTCCGCCACCACCTGGAGCCGACATCTGGGTCCGTTGGGAATTCGCATCTGACGGTTAGCGACAAAGATCACCGAGAGATCCAGGCGCTTGGCGACCTTCACCACCTCATCCTTGACGGGACACCCGTCGGCGTCGACGACCAACTGAATGTTCATCGATCAAGACTCTCTAGCGGCTTGGTGCCAGCCATAATCATCGAGAGTCATTCGGGTCCTTCTTCTCCACCGAATCACTGGTGGGATCCGAATCAGCCGGAGTGACCTGTTCCTCTGATGCCTTTTCCTCACTCTCACGTGCGATCTCTTCCAGCCTCAGTGAAAGAGCCTCGACATCGGAAGTGGGAAGATCACACTGCTGATGGATACACAGATAGGCACACGGCTTTCCTTCGAGAAGCCCTCGATCCGCCAGGAGCGCAACCACTTCAGCCGCCCGAGATCCCTTCTCTCCGGGCGATCGCAGTGCCACGATCGGAAAGGGAACCGTGGAATGTGTCACGGCATCAATCAGGCTTCGAGTTTCCACTGCTGTCGGATCTCCGACCACTGCCACCGCCGGAGCCGCACGCGTCATCGCCTGTACCGCCAGCAGCAACTCTGCCGAACCGGTCGGATAGGGTCCAATCGAGCGCAATCCTGCCGCGATGATGTGTTCGCCCGCTTCGCGGTACTCGCTGGTCCCGGTCAACTCGTAGAGACGCAACAAACTGCGAGCCACGGTGGCATTTCCTGACGGAATCGCACCATCGAAGAACTCCTGCCTCCTCCCGAGCAGCACCTCGGCTCCCGCCGGGGCTTCGAACAGACCCGCATCCGCTTCGAGCGGACCGAACTCCTCCAGCAACAATCGCCAGCTGCGAATCGCCTCGGCCACGAATTCAGCCTCGAAGGTGGCATCGTAGAGATCGAGACAGCACTTCATCCAGAGCGCCGCATCCTGAAGCGTGGCAGGGTTTCCAGAGACCTGGACCACTCCCAGATCGCCGCCACCGCCGGCTGAGATTCCAGCGGGATAGTCTCTGCGTCTCAGGAATTGATCTTCCAGGACCAGAGATCCCTTCATCGACGTGTAGGCCCCCACCGCAGCCTGGCGGAATCGGGGCTGATCGAGCAGTGCTGCACCACGAGCCAGCGCAGAGATGGCCAGAGCATTCCACCCCAGTACCACCTTGGGATCTCGCTTGGGAGCCACTCGATCCGATCGATGCGCCTTCATCAGGGCCACACCCTCGACAAACTTCTGGACCGCCTGAGGGATCTCGATCGACAGTGCTTTTGCAGCTTCCTCGATCGACATCGCCTTGCGAGGGACACTGGCCTCACCCCCCTCGAAGTTTCCGTTCTCGGTGATTCCCAGGACCATACAGATCAAGGGGGTCGACTCATCGCCCACCACTTCTTTGACCTGCTCTGGAGTCCAGACGTAGTATGAACCCTCGACTCCGCCCGAATCCGCATCCCAGGATCCGGCAAATCCACCGTCGGAGAGCTGGAACTGCTCGAGCAAAGCATCACAGGTTGCCACACCGACGGCGGTCAGTTGTGCATCATCCGCGATGCGCCCCGCCTCGAAGTAACTCTCTGCCAGCGATCCCTGGTTGTAGAGCATCTTCTCGAAGTGCGGCACCTGCCACTGGGCATCGACACTGTAGCGATGGAACCCACCACCCACCTGGTCATAGATCCCGCCGTTGGCCATCGCGTGAAGCACCGAAACTCCTCGATCGATGGAAGCTTGATCGCCACGCATCTTTCCCTCACCGATCAGATATTGCAGCAATCTCGGGTTGGGAAAGCGCGGCGCCTTGCCAAAGCCTGCAGGATCCGCGGTGTAACTACTGGCGGCCCCATCGATTCCTCCGGAGAGATACCCCTCCGGTTCAACACCTTCGAAACTGCGCTTCGCTCGATCCAGCAGGTGTGCATTCAGTTTTCCTGCACTGTCGATGATCTGCGCCCGATCTTCACTCCAGGCCTTGGAGATCGATCCGAGCAACTCCATGAACCCGGGGCGATTGAATCGTGCACGTGGCGGAAAATACGTCCCACCGAAGAATGGTTTCAAGTCATGGAGTAAAAATGCCGAGAGGGGCCATCCTCCCCCTCCAGTCATCGCTCTCACCGCATCCATGTAGGCATCGTCGACGTGGGGTAGATCCTCCCTGTCGACCTTGATGGAGATGAAGTTCTCGTTCATGAAGGCAGCGATCGCTGGATCGGAGAAGGATTCCCGCCGCATCACATGGCACCAGTGGCAAGACGAGTAACCGATCGACAGGAAGATGGGACGATCCAACTTCTTCGCCTGATCGAAGGCCTTTTCGCCCCAGGGATACCATTCGACGGGATTCTCCGCGTGTTCACGCAGGTAGGCGCTGGGGCTATCGGCCAGTCTCCAACCTCCCACCTGGGCTTCTCCAGCATCTTGTGCTCGTCCCTGAATTCCGGCACAGAAAAGAGTGCAGGTGCAGATGATCCATCGATTCATTGGGGCCTCCATCTGCGGGTATCCTATGGCTTCAGTGGACTCCGGGGGAGGGTAACCTGTAGAAACCAGGTCACACTGCCCCGAAATACCACGACACAATGTCGATATTTTACAGTCGTAACTTCAGCGATTCCGGTAGATTGGCTCTCACAACCTCAGCGAAAAGGAGTACGGATGACTGATAAAGAAGGTCCAGCCAAACAAGGACCACCGATCGGGATCTTGATTCTGCAAGGACTCTACGGTGGGTTTTTCATCCTGATGGGTCTCAATGGTTTTTTTCATTGGTTTTCACCCGGGGGTGACCAACCGCCGACCAATCCCGAAGCGACCGGCGCGTTCTGGGGTGGAATCACCGCCAGTGGCTACATGTCCAACCTGATCTTTGCCACTCAGGCGGCCAGTGGTTTGTTGATCGCGTCCGGACGGCTGAGCGCCTTCGGACTGATCTTGCTGAGTCCGGTGCTGGTCAACATCGTTGGGTATCATCTCTACGTGGAACCCAATGGCCTCGAGATGGCCCTCGGGCTCTCTGCTGTGCATCTGGTTCTGGCATGGTGCCACCGCAAGAGTTATCAGCCGCTCTTTTACAACTGCTAGCCTGACAACGGGATCGTGTCAGCCGGGGAGATTTCACTCTCCGGCTGGCGCGATTCCTCCTTCTGCAACGGCACCATAAAACAGCCAGGACGGTCGGTGATCCCGCTTCAACTCGACATCGCTGAGTGCCGCACGAACCATATCGATGGGGATCGAATTATTCTTCAGCACCCGATCATGAAACTCACGATCGGTCATCTGGCCTGAATCGACCAGCTCCCGGTGAAGTGCCATCAGTTGCAGCCCCCCGAGCATGTATGCAGCCTGGTAGAGCGGTCCGTAACTGCCGCTGACCGATCGACGCACTTCTGCTGTAGCGTTGTTTCGTTCATGGCCGACATTCTCGACCAGGAAATCGATCGCTTCCTCTGCACTCATCTGACCGAGATGATAACTGAGCGAGAAGATGATCCGGGCACATCGATGAGTGCGCCAGAACAGCATCCCCACGCGATTTTCCGCGGACTCTGCGAAGTCCTTGTCCCACAGCAGCATCTCCCAGTAGAGCGCCCACCCCTCCATCCAGAAGGGAGTACCGAAGCCACGACGATGAGTTCGATGCCTGCTGGTCATGAACCCCTGCAGGTGGTGACCGGGAATCAACTCGTGATGCACCGTGGCACGGGCGAAGTGTCGATTGTTTCCCCTCATGCTCATCCGCTTGTCCTGGTGCTCCATCTCGTGGGTTGGAAATGCCACCATGATCGTTTCACCACCGAGGAAGTAAGGACTGGTCTTCTGTCGTGCAGCAGACAGCATCTCCATCCTCCAGGTTTCCTTGCAAAGAGCAGGGATGGTG
The DNA here is from genome assembly GCA_014240375.1 of Planctomycetota bacterium. Lineage (GTDB taxonomy): Bacteria > Planctomycetota > UBA8108 > UBA1146 > UBA1146 > QNYK01. Next base: position 221,284 of record JAAZXB010000003.1, read on the forward strand.
ACCAGATCCCTCTCTTCGAGAAACGTCACTGCCTCGTGAGCCAATTCACGAATCAGGTCCGGCTGCTTCCCTGGCTCGACATGGAGTTCCTTGACGTGCTCGAGAGCTTTGCGCCAGTCGTCTCCATAACCGAGATCCTGCGCCGCTCGGACCATCTCCTTGCGACACCAGTCGAACTCTTGGCGGGCGATCTCGATCAGTTGTTCCGGGGAGTAAGCGATCATCTCGTGCTCCAGCATACTCATCAGTTCTTCGCGACCGACCGGGTCGCCGATGATGGGTGGATCGTCATCGTCCTGGATCGCCATCACCTTGGTGCGGATGAACTTAGAGTACCCCTTGAGGGTCTTCTCCAGCTCCTTGTATGGTTTTTCTACCCACCAGGTGAAGAGTGGATCGTATCCGGCATAGAATCCGTACCACCCCGAGAGGGTTCTCTGTAGACGAGTGACCATGCGAGAAGCCCGGTTTGCTACCGCGATCTCGAATCCCCCTTCCCCGTCGCCTGCCTCCTTCAACTGCTGCTCGATCTCGGTCCTGACCTTCTTCACGGCTTCAACAAGATCCGTGAGGACGTTGGCGATCTGCTTACCATCGACTGGATCCACCTGCCGTCTGTTCTCCTGCAAACTCGTGATGACCCCTGCAAACGGCACGAACTGCTCGATCTGTTGCTCCTTCAACTGCTGGTGTTGGAGTGAGCGGAGCCGGTAGCGAAGATCGTTCTGGAAGAGCAGGTGATCGATCTTTTGATCGCGATCCAGCGCCTCGAAGTCGATGGAATCGAGAGTTTCCTGCCAGTGCTGTAGATATTCCCGCGTCCTTACCGATGCCAACTTCGACATCGGGGCATCATAGAACCTGCCGATATTTCTTCGATCCGCAGAGTACAGTTCGATCATGCCGCGCAACTGAGGAAGGGTGGCATCGATCACTCCACCCGGATGGGGAGAGTCATCCGAGGCCGTCTCGTTACTGGAGGGCGGTTCCACTGCCAGTCCCACTGGAACCGTTATCCCGCAAACGAGCAAGATCACTACCAGTTGGAGTAGAGTTGACTTGAGCATCGATGAATCCTTTCTGAACCCTGTGCGATCATCACAGTCTAGATCGATTCACCATCGATACAACGATGCACTGGCGAGGTGAGAAGTTGTGCCCCATCCTTGTCATGAATACAGGTCTCTCCGATCGGCCCACGAGAAAGGGGACGGAGCCTCGCTTCAGGCTCCGTCCCCTCAAATTCACAATCGGTTGCTGACGATCAGGCTTCGATCTTCTCAGCCTTCGAGGCAAAAAGGTTGGCAAACAGTGAGCCAAAGAAACCAGACAGTCCCACGGCCACGTAGATATTTGGATCCGTCACGACCGAGTTGACGACATACCAGCACGCCACCGCGATGATTCCGCCGATGACTCCTGCAAACATCGCACCTCCGAGATTATTCCCCATCACCCGTTCTCCCATCCACACACGGGGACTACCCCCGCATGCACAAACGGTAAAGCAAATCGACCTTCCCTGTCAAATCGACCCGCACGACTCAGAACTGGTTGGGGCTGAAATAGTGGGTCCGAATAGTTCGCTTCAGCGGATTTAACCTTACCTGAGCCACAATCAGGCGGCATTCGCCACGGGGGCGAACGCCTTTCAGCCCACAGGAAAGGGGTCTCCATGACCCACCCCATTCTCGGGACAAAGACGATTCTTCGTCTTTTCTCCCTCTCACTCCTGCTACTCGCGATGCTGCCCGCCACCACCCTCTACTCCCAGGTGTACATGAAAAGCCTGGGCACTCGCGGATCGGAAATCTCTCTCGAGATGACGCCGACCAGTGATGGAAACTACGTCACAGTCGGTCCCGTCACTCGACCTCCCGGCGGACCACCTGGATTTGACATCTACCTCAACAAGGTCAGCCCTGGCGGCAACCTGATCTGGACGCGTCAGATCCTCGAATCCAATGTGCAGGGGTTCGGCAATGCGGTTCCTGTTTCGGTGACGGAAACATTCTCCGCTGGAGTTTCCAGTGGTTTTGCGGTGACTGGTATCGTCCGAAACGGAATTTCGGTCGACGATCCGGTGATGGTGGTCACCACTAACGTCGTTGGGATTCCCACCGGCTACAGTTCCTATGGCGGACCACTACCCATCAATAATGTCGGCATCATCAGCGGGGCAGGCGTGAAAATCATCCAGATCCCAGATGGGCGACTCGCCATCTGCGGATCGGTCACACTCGCCAACTCTGCCGGTCAGCTTCCCTTCATCCTCGTGGTACAGCAAGACCTCACGCTGGATTTCATGCGGGTCTACGAGGATGCCGCTTTCAGTATCCCGGGAGCCAATCTGTTTGGATTCAATACCCGGGCTCATTTCGCCGACATCGAATATGTCGAGGAGTTGATCGACCCCAATGGTGCCGTTCTCCATGAAGCAGGATTCATGGTGGTGGGATCGACCGGTCCGATGAACTCGTACTTCTCTGAAATCCTGGTGATGCGCACCAAGATCGATGGGAATCCATCTCAGGTGACACTGCATGGCCCACAACAGGTGAAATCGATCGGGACCGCTCTCACCATCACCCAGGCGGGCAATGTCGAGGTCGCCGGGCTGGTCATCCCTTCGCCAAGCGCCACAGGCGCACCCGCGACCCCACCGTCGACTCTGGTCCTCAAACTGGAACCACACTTTCTCGGAACCCTCGATCAGGACGAATACCATGGATTCATCGCCCACAGCGACATTCGAGAAGTGGGAGCGGGTGAGTTCATCCTGGCAGGTCGAGATGCATACCCGGCGATCGGCCCTGGCGGCAACCTGATCTGGAACGGAGCTGTGCTTCGAATCAAGAACAGTGGAACCGTGGTCTTCGCCAACGGATACGGGAGTCCCAACGGTGTGGAGGTTTTTACCGACGTTCACGAGATGGCGGGAGGAGATCTGCTCTCCAGTGGAATCTCCACTGTCTGGTGTAGAGGCCCCATGGACGAATACCTGAACAGAACTCTCGGCGATGGTTCCATCGTCGGTTGTTACTTTTACTCGCTCAACTACTCGCACACCGAGCCAGTATACCCGGTTCGAGATACCTGGCTTCCATCGGAGTTACTGGATCTGGTCAGGGATCACGATCATCTTCTCTCAACTCCTAACACCATAGTTTACTTGATCTGTCCGCAAGTATTCCTTCCAAATATAGTATTGCCGATTCCCTGGGACTGGTTCAGGCGCGCGGACTTCACTCGTGATCTCCAGATCGACATCGGAGATGCCATCGCCAGTCTCGGCCGACTCTTCGGTGGTGGTCAGCCTTCTGTCCCCGAACAAGCGGCAGACTCCAACAACGACGGAACTCATGATGTCAGCGATGTGATTCACACCCTCAACTACCTGTTCGGCGGTGGATCTCCTCCTGTGGCACCGTTCGACGAGCCAGGCCCCGATCCAGAGAATGACCAGGGCAACATCTTCAACATCGATGAACTGCTCCAGTGGATCGATCAGTCGTTGCTGGCAGAGGGAGGAGTACTGGCGGAAGAGTGAGTGATGACGGACCCATCGAGGACCTGAATCCAGAAGGAGGCCTCGTCGGCCACAACCGACGAGGCCTCCTTCTTTTTAGATTCCATCTGCGAGACTAAACCCCGAGCAATTCGGGTAATACCTCGGTCATCCATCGATCCGCTTCATCGGGAGATTCGGCGATGGCAATCACGTCAAACTTCCCCGACAAGGTCAGCGGCCCGACGTTGTAGAGCAAGAAGTGACCAGTGCCTGTTCGAGCATCGAATAGTTGACCACCGATCCGCTGACAGATCTCGGTGAAGGGAACTCCGATCAGATCCTGGTGGATGAAATCTTGAGCTCGGTAGGGCGGTCGATTGCCGGAGATCACTCGATCGACCAGATGCATCGGAGTACTGGTTCCGCCCCAGCGTCCGTTGCACTCGGTGATCTTCAACTGCGGATCTCGGTCCAGATCTCCCACCACCAGGTGATCGAAGGAACAGCGACCGACGTACCCGAGTTGCTGCAATGCGTAGGCGATGGCAAACGACTGCCGTTCCAGACCCTGATTGATCTCATCCGGCAAGGTCGACGGGCGACTGCCGACGAACAACTTCTCCTCACCGGCCAGGATCTGCTCATAGATCCCATCGATCCTCGGCAGCGCGCTACCCTTCGGCGGGATCCACCACTGAGTGGATGGAGACAGGTCCGTCTCCTCCCAGACACAGGCGAGCACCTCCTCCCCCGCCGGCCAGGCCATCGACAACAACGCCTCCTCGACCACCTTTTGCAATGCTGGATCATCGAGATGCTGCAACTGATCCACCTCGAGCAGGCGATTTCCCATGGCAGAAGCACATCGAGTTCTCTTGATGGCGACCCGCTGCACTCCGGGAAACATCTGGCGCAGAAACTTCGTCAGTGTCGCGACGTCATCGGCTGCGCGGGTGAGCACCAACGCTTCCTCTCCCAGAACGCCAGCCACCAGTTCGGAGAAGTGCGCCTTGTCATTGGCAATCCAGGTCACCGCAGGAGGAGGAGCGATCACCTGCACCGGGACCTTCGCCTCGCCGTGGATGCGAGCAGCAAGGTCCCACGAATCCTCGATCCCCATGTACGGCTCGATCAACAGCCCCTGACCACTACCCGCACAATCCACCAGTGTCGAGAAGGAGGGTGGAGTCAAACAACCGCGCGAGACCCTCAGCGGTCCATCGGGAGGATCGGCAATGATGTGACGAGGAGAACCGAGCTGCAATTGATCGCGGCAGTATTCCTCGTATCCGGCGGCAGGTTCGGTGACAGTGGCGAACAGGTCGCCATCGCCACAGCGTAATCTGGCCCGATGCTGGTACTCGTCCACCCCTTGGATGCCATCGAGGAAGGGAATCCCAGACACGTCATCGAGGTGTAACACCGGCCAGCGACGGTCGCCTTGCCAGCGATGGAGGTCGAGCCTCTGATCTGCGGTGTCCAGGGCATACTGCTCTGAAAAAGTCGCTGCAAAAGTATCGATCGAATCGAGGTCGGTTGGTTGAGGCTCCCCCGCGGACATCTTCACTCCTCCTGCTCGTCATCCAAAGATACGAGTTCTCACCGTCTCAGCGATCCTGTGGTTTCAGCGATCCTGTGGTTTCAGCGATCCTGTGGTTTCAGCGATCCTGTGCTCTCAGCGATGACCACGATGGATCTCGTCGTGCGTGATTCTCTCGGCCGATTTTGCCCACAGCATACACGATTGATCGGTGGGTTTCTTCCTGTAGATCAGCCCTTGCTCTTCGACTTGAATCTGCGATCTTTCGCACCAGGAGGACCGATGAAATCACTGCGGCGCTGGCTCTCGATTGGATTTCCGATGGGATTTCCGATGGGAATCACGATGGGGTTGCTCCCCTTGCTGATGAGTTGCCAGACTACAGAGACCGGGCGTGAATCCGCGGCGATCGGTAGCCACCCTCCCGCCAGGGTGCTGTTTGTTGGAAACAGTTTCACCTTCTGGCGAGGGGGCCTCGCCCCCCATCTCGAAACCCTCTCCGATGCGATGGATCCACCACTTGGGTACCAAGCGGAACAGGTGGTTCGGGGGGGCGCATCACTCGAGGTGATGTGGAACCAGACCGATGCGGCCAACCAGATCGCCAGTGGAAACTTCGATGTGGTGGTGCTCCAGGAGGACCTACCCGAGACCGATGTCGCTTCTTTCCGCAACTACTCGCGGAAGTTTGTCGAAGCGGTCCGGCAGGCCGGAGCACGGCCGATCCTCTTCATGGCGTGGGAGTATGATCGGCTCGACTGGATCTCGCTGGATGAGATCATCACCGCTCACCGGCAAGTGGCGGGTCAACTCCAGGTCGAGGTGGCGCCGGTCGGTTTGGCATGGCGCAATTCAATAATTCAGCAGCCTGATTTGAACATGTATGCCCGAGACGCCGAGCATCCGAGTGTAGCGGGGATGTTCCTCTCCTTGATGGTGATCGAGGGCACCATCTCCGGGATCGATCCTGTCGATCGAGTCCCGGATGCACTTCCCATCCGAGGACTGCAACGACTCGATGGCGATGCACTACAGTTCCTCCGGAGCATCGCAGGCCAGTCGATTCGACAGTGGAATCTTCCGCCGCGCTGAGCCGATTCCCAACCGTCGATCCTCCATCGCGGGTAGATGGCATCACTCGATATCGTAAATGAGTAGGTGCACATCGAGATCACCGTTGACCAGCGGGATCTTGTGGCTCGGTTTCAGCAAGATCGCCTTCTCGTAAACATCTGTGGCGGACAGCAACGCCACGCGCCAACCATGTAGACGGCGAATCACGCGTCCGAACTGCGCAGGAAAATCGGACTCCGTCGCCAATCGTTTGCCATAGGGTGGATTGGTCACGACGATCCTGGCTGCCCCATCCGGTTGCAGATCGAGTACCGATTGCTGGCGAAAGGCCAGTTTGATGCCGGCAATCTTCGCATTGTCTTGAGCGATCTCGAGAGCCTCGGAGTCTATATCTGCGGCGATGATGGAAGGCTTCTGTCCTGTCACATCACCACGGAGTGCACCTCGCAGGGTGCGCATCTGTTGCGCTTGAATCACGCCATGGCACGCCCAGCGCTCGAAGCCAAAGCGCTCTCGGGCGAGCCCTGGAGCGACCCCGGACGCCCACAGCGCCGACTCGATGGCGATGGTTCCCGATCCACACATCGGATCGATCAGTGGTGAACGACGATCCCAACCGACCATGCGAAGGATCGCCGCGGCCAGGGTCTCTCGTAACGGTGCTCCACCACCTCTGGCCCGATATCCACGCAGATGGAGTGGTGAACCCGACATGTCGAGATAGATGGTCGCCTTGTCATTGGCGAGATACACGAACACTCGAACATCTGGATCGTCACGATCGACCGAAGGTCGATCTCCCTCGCGATCGCGTATCTGATCCACGATGGCATCCTTGGCTCTGAGGGCGACGAATCCACTGTGGTTCAAGGTACTGCCCACCGCCACGGAACTGACGGAAAACGTTTGCTGGGTCGTGATGTAAGGGGACCAGTCCACTGCACGTACGGCATCGTACAGCTGGTCTGCGGTGGTCACCGGACTTCGACCCACGACCACGAGTATCCTCTGAGCGATGCGACTCTGCAGACAAGCTCTCCAGCCATCACTCCATTCACCACGAAAGGGAATGCCTCCTCGATTCAACCGTACGCTCTTGAAATCGAGTTCGCGTAGTTCCTCACACAGCACATCTTCGGTGAGGCGGATCGCCGATGCGTAAAACTCCTGCATCAGAAACTCCATCGATCACGGAGAATCGAGGTACCCCGTAGTGAGAAACCAGGAAGCAGATCCAACAAGTGGCTCACCCCCCATCGATCGAGTTCAGAAATCACCATCACTGCCCCTTGCGCCAGGAAATGCCCGAGTGGAGGTCAAACTACTGATCCGTGCCTCCGAGTTCAAGTCCGACCACGGTCCCAGCAGAGTGTTCATGCACAGGGCCAATCGGTGTAGCCCTCTTTCCCACCGAGGTAAAAGGATCTCCGGTTCCAGGGAGTCAGCGGCAGATCCTCGCGTAATCGTCGGCGTAGATCCGGATTCGAGATGAAATCCCGGCCAAAGATGACCCCATCACAGCGTCCAGAATCGAGGGCATCCCGCGCACTATCACGGGTATAGCCCCCACCAGCCAGGTACAACCCCGCGTTTCCACCGGAGAAGGACTCCCTCATTCGCTGACAGATGGCAGCCAGCCCTGGCTCTCGTTGACCCACCGAGAAACTCTCGACGACATCCAGAAAAGCGATCTTCAGCAGTGCCAGTTGCTCGGCCAGAGTGCCGTAGGTTTCCAGCATGTTCTCATCCGCACGATCCCCATCGAGATCGCCGCTGATGGGAGACACCCTGTATCCGACATTTTCTGCCCCCCACACACCGATCACTGCCGCGGCAACCTCGAGACAGAATCGAAGTCGGTTCTCCAGTGATCCACCGTATTGATCGGTTCGATCATTGATACCAGAGCGAAGAAATTGCTCCAGCAAGTATCCATTGGCTCCGTGGATCTCCACTCCATCAAAGCCCGCTTCCATGGCATTGCTGGCAGCGATGCGAAAAGTGTCGATCACCTGTGGAATCTCATCACTCGACAATGCTCTCGGAGTAGAGCATCGAGCTCTGTGGCCTTCTGCATCGATGTAAGTCTTGCTCTGTGCCGGCACATCGGTCGAAGATATCGGGGCCTGATTCGCGGGCTGCAGAGATCGATGGCTGACCCTACCGACATGCCACAACTGGCAAATGATCTTGCCGCCGACGCCGTGAACTCTTTCAGTGACCTGCTTCCACCCTTGCACCTGTTCTCGATGGTGAATTCCGGGGGTGGCAAAGTAGCCATGCCCCGCGGGACAGACCGGTGCCGCTTCGGAGATGATGACCACCGCACCATCGGAGGGATCAGCCCTTTGAGCGTAGTATTCGGCGTGCATCGCACCGGGGAGGTTTCCCGGTTGAATCGCTCTCGAGCGGGTCAGCGGAGCCATCCAGATCGGCCAGGGTCCCTTGGGTTCACCGAGTCGCGTCATGGCACTCCTGTTTCAACGATTCAATTGGGCTCTGGCACACCGAAGAAGGGGTCCATAGACCTCAAAAGCACTCCTGCACCGCACGATACTGGATCCTCCCACGCAACCCGAGCAATTCTCAAATCATCACTTTTTTGGATACCTTTCCCATGCTGACGACATAATCTACGGCCCATGGAGTGGGTGACATCGTGCTTCCGTCCTCACTCAGCACCATTTCAATTCGCTCTACAAAACGACCACCAGAAAGGCAGCAAGATGACCTGGAGAAACTGGACCTCAGGGTTCATCGCAGTTCTCACCCTGTCAATTTACACGACCCCACTCGATGCGATGCAGGAGATGAATGCCACCTGGAAAAATGGACTTCGATTCTCCACCGCCGACGGAGAAAACTCCATCTCCTTGGGTGGTCGCTTACAGATCGATGCTGGATTCTTCAGTGAAGAATCTGGAATCGATGCTGAACAGGATGGCGTCGAGATGCGAAGAGCAAGACTGGCCATCGCAGGAGTCATCGGTGGAAATGTTGAGTTCAAAACTCAATACGACTTCGGTGGCGGAGATGCCGATTTCAAGGACGCTTATGTTGGATTGAAAGATGCCGGTTTCCTCGGCCATGTTCGCATTGGCCAGCTCAAGGAACCGATGGGCCTCGAATGGGCCACCAGTAGCAAGTACATCACATTTGCTGAGCGTAGTTTTACTTCCGCAATCAACCCGGGTCGAAACACCGGTCTTCTATCGATGCATTCGCTAGGGGCCGACGACAACGGATCAGTAGCGATCGGTTACTTCAAAGATGTCAACGGTTACGGCAATGGCCAGGAAGATGATCAGAGTTCGCTCACCGGCCGAGTGACATTCCTGCCCTTCGTCGAAGACAGCGGTCAACGCCTGCTTCACCTCGGTGCATCCTTCAGTAAACGAGATTCCTCGGAAGGGTCGGTTCGATACCATGCCGACTCCCTCTCTCACATGGGGGAAGACATCGTTGACAGCGGACTCTTCTCCTCGGCCAGTACCGATCTCTTTGGCGCAGAAGTCGCCTATCTTCAGGGACCATGGTCCGCTCAGGCTGAACTGATCACCTCGACCCTCGAGGACGACTCCGAAGTGACCGCATGGTACGCCCAGGGTAGTTACTTTCTCAGCGGTGAGATTCGCCCCTACAAGAAGTCGACCGCTTCATTCTCGCGAATCAAACCGAAGAACAACTACGGAAAAGATGGAAGCGGAGCCCTAGAAGTGGCCATCCGTGTACAGGAGATTGAACTGGAGGAAATGCTCTCGAACGAAAATGCCGAGGCGTTGTCGATCGGGATCAACTGGTACCTGAATGCCAATTCTCGGGTGATGTTCAATGTCATCCAAGCATCCCCCGATGCAGCCTCTGGATACGGAAACGACGTCCACAGTTACGTCATGAGATTTGCTGTAAATTTTTAGCCTGGTGTAGTGTGGCCAAATATTGGCTTCACACCCCTTAGTTTGATCTGGCATACTCCGCCAGGTGAGCGATCCGCTGGTGCCTCTTTCTTGCCCATCGGATTGCTGTCCAGAGTTTGCTTGAAACAGATCACAGGAGAATGAATGCGTACCTTTGCCAACCTGTTTGGAAAATCTCCTTTCGTGCCTCTGCAATCGCACATGCGGAAGGTCAGCGAGTGCATCGACGGTCTCGGTGAGTTGTTCCAGGTATTCATCAACGGGGACCATGCTTCCATCGGAGAGATTGCCCGCAAGATCTCCAAGACCGAGCATGAAGCAGATCTGGTCAAGAATGACATCCGCGACCACCTTCCCAGGGGCCTGTTCCTCCCGGTAGATCGAGGCAAGTTGATGGAGATCTTGTCCACCCAGGATGAGATTGCCGATACTGCTGAGAACATCGGAGTTCTGTGCAACTTGAAAAATCTACCGGTCCCCGACTCGATGAAGGACCTGTTCATAGAGTTCTGTAGCGAGACCACGAGTTGTTTCCATCTCAGTCGTAGAGTGATCGAAGAACTCGATGAATTGCTCGAAAGTGGGTTCGGTGGTGTTGAAGCAGATAAGGTGCGGGAACTCGTCCATGCCGTGGCGGTCAAGGAACACGAGGTTGATATCTGCCAGCGCAAACTGCTCAAGATCGTGTTTGATTCGGAAGACTCTCTCAGTCACACGCAGTTTTATCTGTGGCTGAGAATCTTGTCGGAAATAGCGACCATCAGCGATCTCAGTGAAAATCTTGCAGACAAGGTTCGAACGACACTGGAGAACAAGTAGCGAGCGTAGAGCAAGCATTCATTTCGTTCAGTTCACTGGCTATTCAGCCATAGGAATCGGTCTAGAACTTTCATGGAACACGCAGAAATCTTGTGGGCACTGGCAGGAATCTTTGGATTCTACATGGCCTGGAACATCGGTGCCAATGACGTGGCCAACGCCATGGGTACGTCGGTGGGTTCAGGCGCTCTCACGCTCCGCAGAGCAGTCATCATTGCTGCTGTGCTGGAGTTCGCAGGTGCGTTCCTTGCCGGATCCAAGGTTTCGGATACGGTCCGTAAGGGGATCGTCGATACCGATCTCTTCAGCGGAGATCCGACGGCCTTCATCTGCGGAATGCTGGCTGCTCTACTCGCTGCGGGAGCATGGCTGCAAATTGCCTCGTACTATGGATGGCCTGTCTCCACCACCCACTCCATCGTAGGTGCCATCATCGGTTTCGGAATCCTCTACGCGATCGAAGCCCCCCCCGAACGAAATCTAAGCTGGACCACTGCAATTCACTGGCCCAAGGTCGGACAGATCGTCTCGAGTTGGGTGATATCTCCACTGCTCAGCGCTACGATCAGTTACCTGACCTTCAAATTACTATTGAAGAACATCTTCTATCAGAAGAACCCTCTGGAGGCGACCAAGAGACTCGCCCCGCTGCTGGTCTTCATCGTCATGACGATCTTGACCCTGACGATGGTCTTCAAGGGACTCAAGAATATCGACCTCGATCTCGAACTGGGTCCGGCGTTGCTCATCGCCATGGGAGTCGGATTCGCGTCTGCCATCATCGCCGCAGTTCTGGTACGCCGGATCAAGGTCACGGACCCTGTGGAGAGTAGCAGCGGCCACAAAATACAATACCAAGAGCAGTCGCTGCAAAAGGCGAGGAAACACCTGAGACGACTTCAGGATGTGTCCGACGCAGGCACCCAGGAAGAGATCGCAACATTGCTCAAGGGAGCCGAGGACCTCGGAGCACGCCTCGAAAAGAAACGAGGCCCGACCGACAATCCAGCTCTGAACAAGGTCGAAAAGATCTTCATCTACTTGCAGATCCTGAGTGCTTGCTTCGTCGCCTTTGCTCATGGATCCAATGATGTTGCCAATGCCATCGGCCCCCTGTCGGCAGTCTTGCAAACGATTGAGGATGGAAAAGTAGCACTCAAATCAACAGTGGCACCGGAAGTGCTGGCACTGGGCGGGCTGGGAATCATCATCGGTCTGGCGACCTGGGGCTGGCGAGTGATGGAGACGGTCGGCCGTCGTATCACCGAGTTGACGCCATCTCGTGGATTCACCGCTGAATTCGCAGCAGCGACCACCATCGTGCTGGCCACCAAACTCGGATTACCGATCTCGACCACCCATACGCTGGTGGGAGCGGTGGTCGGAGTTGGCCTGGCCCGGGGCATGGGCGCACTGAACCTCAATACGGTCCGAGACATCGCCATCTCCTGGGTGATCACGGTGCCAGCGGGAGCCATATTCGCGATGATCTTCTACAAGATTCTGATGGCCTTCTTCGGCTAACCGATCCCTGCTGTGAGGATCCTTGGCTCCGAGCAGAACACCCGATCAGCGTGGATCCGGGACCTTACGCTGGAAACAGGGCCGCTGATTCTTGTGCGAGAGGATCCCGAACGACGCACGGGAGTTCCAACAAGACCCAGCGGACTCGGATGTGGAGTTCTAGCGGGTACCCCACACACGGGAGCCTCCGGCCAGCACTTGACGCTGACTCGATTCCGTATCACCATCTTTTCTCGATGATGAATAGTGCATGACCCTGCGCCCCCGATTCCAAAGGAGCCGACGATGCGATCCCTACCCTTCTTCTTGACATCGATCTTGACGATTCTGGTATCCATCTGCTCCCTCGATCTTGCCACTGCGAGTGAGGTTCCTGCGGACCCCCGAGCGGGAATCATCAGCGCTGTCGAATGGAGTGAAGATGGTCAGTTTCTGACCTACACCAACATGAAAACCCGCTATCGATTCGACCTGACCAGCGGAGAGCGTGAAGAACTGGGAGTCGCGGAAGACACGCCAGCACCTCCACGGAGCAGATCTCGAAGGTCTCGTGGAGGCGGAGGAAGTCTCACCGGTACCTATGTCGGACGGCCCACACGAGGGCGCCAGTATACTCAGGTCGATTCTCCCAATGACCGCTGGGAAGCTCTTTACGAGAACTGGAACGTGGTCCTCAAGGAGAAGGAGACGGGCGAGAAAATCGCCGTCACCATCACTGGAAATGAAGACATTCACTATGGAACCGCCAGCTGGGTCTATGGCGAAGAGCTGGGGCAGAATCGGGCGATGTGGTGGACCCCTGACTCTCAGAAATTGCTCTTTTACAAGTTTGACGATACCGGCGTGAATCCGTTTCACCTGGTAACGGGTTGGTCGAAGTTCAATACCGTTCACTACCCGGAGTACTACCCCAAAGCGGGCGCCAAGAACCCCGGGGCAGAGTTGTTGGTATACGACCTCGCAACCCAGAAGATCACACCCATCGATGTCGGCGGTGGCTCAGAGGAATACATCTACAACATCCGAACTTCTCCCGATGGAGCCGTGATGCTGGTCAACTGGACCGATCGGTTGCAACAACATCTCAAGGTGATGGCCATCGATCTAGAAACTGGTTCTTGTCGGCTCGTGATCGACGAACAACAACCGACCTGGCAGACAAACAGTCCTGCGATGCGTTACCTGGCCGACCATGAGCGCTTCATCTGGACCAGTGAGAGTAGTGGATTCAGTCATTACCAGTTGCGCCATCTCAACGGGGAGTTGATCCACCAGCTTTCGAGCGGAGAGTTTCAGGCCACGGGCATAGACTTTGTCGATGAAGAAACTTCTCAGATGGGTTTCCGCGGCTTCAGCTCGCCGGTCAATCCCTACTACATGCAATACCACATCGTGGGCCTCGATGGATCGAATCAAAGACGGGTCACCACTCTCGATTTCCATCACTCTGGTTTCCAGTTATCTCCGGACAAGAAGTGGTTGGTCGCCCAGTACGAAGAGGTCAACACGCCGCCATCCACTGCCCTCTACAGTACCGAGGGTAAGTTGATCGCCAAGTTAGCTGAAGGTGATCCAGCCGCTGCCGCCAACATCGCTGAGATGTTCAGCTTTCGCTCCAACGATGATCAACACGACATCTACGGTATTCTCTACAAGCCAAAGGACTTCGATCCGACCCAGCAATACGCCATCATCAATTCCCTCTATGGCGGACCCGGTTCCAATGAGATCTCTGCTCGCTACGCCCCAAACCCTCGTTCCGAGAACAATCGTGGTTACCTGGTGGTCAAGGTCAACAATCGTGGCACTGGAAATCGGGGCAAGGCGTTTCTCGGTGCGGCCTACCTTCGCCTGGGAGACATCGACATCCAGGATCATGCCGATGCGATCCGGATGTTACGCAAGCGCCCCTATGTGGACGGCTCGCGCGTGGGAATCGTCGGGTTTTCCTACGGTGGATACATGTCGGCGATGGGAATTCTGAAACACCCGGATGTCTACACCGCGGCGGTCAATGGATCGGGAGTCACGGACTGGCGCCACTACGACACCATCTACACCGAACGCTACATGAGCACTCCCCAGCTCAATCCGGATGGCTACGACATCGGACGCGCCACACGCGAGGATTACGTCGAGAATTTCAAGGAAGCCGGTGGGCACCTGCTGATCATGCATGGAATGGTCGATGACAATGTTCATCCGAGTAATGCATTCCAGTTGATCGATGCCCTGGATAAGGGGGAAGCGTCCTATGAAAGTCGCTTCTTCCCCAACAACGGTCACGGCCTCGGACGCGGGGCGAGGAAAACCCAGTGGGAGTTCTTCGACCGGGTGCTACAACCACAGTTCAGGGGTCGTCGTATCTCGCTCTGATGCTCGTGAGTTTGACCGATTCCAAGCGATGGTGGTGAAATCATCGCTGATGTGTGATGGTCGCTCCATCGTGCAGTTCTCGGTGCTTCCAGGCGTCTTATTCCTTCTGATATTTGTGGCCGGTTCTGGCACTCCAGCAGTAAAATAGAAGGTTGGATGAAGGAGTTCCAATGGCCCGCATGACGTTACTACTGTTTCTACTGATCAGCGCGATCCCAGTTTTGGCCATCGCAGATGAAGGCGACCAAACAGTCGGTTGGTTTCATCGTGCCCCTGCCACCTATGGCGGCTACAGTTTCTTTGCTCCCGGCCGGGACACCACCACCTATCTGATCGACGAGATCGGCCGCATGGTTCACAGTTGGCCGAGTAATTTCAACCCTGGCAACTCCGCCTACCTGCTCGAGGGGGGCGACATCCTACGAGCCGCTCGAATCCCTGGTAATCCGCCGATCGTGGCGGGTGGAGTCGGTGGTCGAGTGGAGCGGATCGCCTGGGATGGAACACTGTTGTGGAACTTCGAGTATTCCAGTGCCCAGGTTCAGCACCATCATGATGTCGAGCCACTGCCCAATGGAAATCTGTTGCTCGTGGCCTGGGAACTGAAAAGTGTCGCAGAAGCAACCGCAGCGGGACGTGATCCTGCATTACTCCCCGACAACCAGTTATGGCCCGAGCACATCATCGAAGTGGAGCCGACGGGCAATAGCGGTGGAACCATCGTCTGGCAATGGCATGCGTGGGATCACCTGATTCAAGAGATCGATCCGGCACTGGCAAACTTCGGCGTGGTCGCGGATCACCCCGAGAAGATCGACATCAATTACTTTGGAACCAGCGCTGGGGCCGACTGGCTCCATGTCAACAGCATCGATTACAACGCAGAACTCGATCAGATCATGCTGAGTGTTCCGACCTTCGCAGAGGTGTGGATCATCGATCACAGCACCACCACCGCCGAGGCCGCCAGTAGCAGCGGCGGCCTGAGGGGCCATGGAGGCGACCTTCTCTATCGCTGGGGTAATCCACGCACCTACCAGGCAGGCACCACTACCGACCAGATGCTTTTTTTCCAGCACTGCGCCGAATGGATCGATCCGGGGCTGCCAGGAGCGGGAAATGTCATCGTCTTCAACAACGGAGTCAATCGGCCTGGCGGAAATGCCTCGTCCACCGACGAGTTCATTCCACCCATCGATGCCGGTGGAAATTATGTACTGAATCCAGGAAACGCATTTGGGCCATCGGCGCTGCAATGGACCTACATGGCTCCCGTCCCCACCGACCTGTACGGTCGGATTCTCGGTGGAGTTCAGCGGCTCCCCAACGGAAACACCCTGCTCTGTGAAGGCGCACATGGAAACTTCATCGAGGTGACCGAGAGTGGCAGCGAAGTATGGCACTATGTCAATCCGGTCGGACCCGGTGGGCCCTACAACCAGGGAGAATCGGTACCCACCAGCCCAGTCGCTGGAGACAACACGGTGTTTCGTGCCCAGCGCTACTCCAGCACCTCACCACAGTTGATCGGACGAGACCTGACTCCTGCAGGACCCATCGAGAACTACCCGGTCCTCGGCGATTTTGATAGCAGCGGCAACATCGCGACGCTCGACTTCAATTGCTTTGCCAGTGTCTTCACCGGTCCTTGTTCTGCGAATCCCTGTGCAGACACCATCTACAACAGTGCCATGGCCTTCTATGGTGACTTTGATTTCGATGGAGATGTGGACTGTGCCGACTGGGACTCATTTCAGCTGGCATGGACCGACCCTCCGACATCGGTTCCCGATTTCGGACCCTGCATCTTCACGGATCCGCTCTTTCTGCGAGGAGATGCCAACCTCGACCAGGCGATCAATGTCGCCGATGTGGTGACCATTCTCGGTTATCTCTTCCAGGGTCAATCGATCGGCTGCTTGCAGAGTTGTGACACCAATGATGATGAGAGTAATGACATCAGCGACGCGATCGCCCTGCTGAGTTTTCTCTTTGGATCCGGGGTTCCACTGCCCCCTCCCTACCCGGATTGCGGCCTCGATGGCACCGCCGGTGGCTCCCTCAGTTGCGATAATCCAGCCACCTGCCCCTGATTCTTCGACGCCGGGAACTGCCTATTTCACCCCCCGGTCCGACACTCCTTGCTTCGCCAAGATCACCAGCCGACACTTGCCGGGAGGAGGAGGGTCGTGATCATCGAACGAGAAGTCCTGATCATCGGAGCTGGACCGACCGGTTGCGTCGTCGCGACCTTGTTGGCGCGCCACGGCCACCAGGTGTTACTGGTCAGTGACGATGGTCGAGAGGGTGGATTGCCGGTCGAGACGATGGTCCCGGGGGCTTCCCGTACCTTTGAACGACTCGGCTGGTCGCAGCTCCTCGAGCAACCAGACCCTCATCCCTTCTTGCACCCCGGCCCCTCCCGACGCGGTCGCTGCTGGGGTAGTTCGATGCTCGACATCCAACCACTCGATCGGTCTCAACGGGGTTGGAGATTTCTGCGCCCGGGTCTCGATCACTGGTTGCAGGAACAAGCGGTGCAGGCGGGAGTGGAACTACGCAAGCACACGAGAGCCAGTGGACCCCTCCCCTCTTCAGGTCAAGGCCCCGTGACTCTCAGCACACCCGACCGATCGGTCATCGTCGATGCCAAACTGGTGATCGCTGCCACCGGTCGTTCCAGTGCGCCACCCTTCCTGCCGGTCGAGATCGAAGAGCGGTTGCCGGAGACGATTGCACTCTCGACCATCGTCGAAGATGCCACCGAGGAAACCGATGTCTCGATCATCGAGGCGGTGGTTCAAGGGTGGATCTGGTGGCTGCCGCTGGGAGATGGAAGAGCCAGTCTTGCACTGCTATGCGATCCCGCCGAGATCAAAGCGATCGGTCGAGTTGCCATCTGGAAACGCGCCATCGAGTCGGCCCAGGGACCCGCTCGTCACTGTACGACCTCCAGTACCCGAGGAACCCTTGCGACCGCGAGGCTCAACTCGATCTCTAGCGGATTATTGCTCGCAGGGGATGCCATCAGCGCCATCGACCCCCTCTCCAGTCAAGGACTGGAGAAGGCTCTCGTCTCGGCGGAGGCCACCGCCCTGGCCGCCCGCACCGTGCTGCTAGGCGATGCATCGGCAGCGACGATGGGAGATCACCGACAGCGTTGGGAACGGGGTCTTTTTCGGATCCACCGGCAACGAGCGCTCGACCTTTACCGCTCGGAGATGAGATTTCCCGAGGCACCCTTCTGGCAGACACGACACGCAGTGGTCGATTCGAAACAAACAGTTCCGAACCTACCGGTCGGCCTGCTGTGCCCTTCGCCGCAGTTACAACTGCATCCGCGCTGGGTTGCCGCAGGAGATCGACTGGTGAGTAAAGATGGCTATCGCCTCGCCACCAGTGACGAGGAGTCGATCGACCACTTCGGTTCGGTCCCGACCGCAGCACTGATCGAACTGGTCGGAGATCAGTTACCGATGAGCCAGTTACATCGGAGAGCTTCACAAATCGCCCCACTGGTCCAGCAATCTCCCGCCACCTTGACGACCATCCTCGGGGAAATGTGTCGCCTCGGCTGGCTGGTCGAGAAATCGTCGACGACCTGAGATACCAGTTCCCCAACGATGGAGGAGAGTACGATGACGGTGAATACGATGGCGATGAGCAGGACTCCAGCACCAATCGAGCAGCGCTACCGGTCGATCACGGTGGCGACGCTGTTGCTCATCCTGTGCCTTGGTGCTTGCCGTGCCGTCCCCCCTACTGTCCAGATGCCCTCTCTTGAACTGATCAACTGGAACACCTATCACCTGTTCGATCACCAGCTCCATCAGGAGTCTGCCACCGCCTGGCTCGCTCAGCAGCAGCCCGCGATGGTCGCTCTTCAAGAGGTCTTGCATGTGGATTCCCCCGGATTGTCGTCGCTGGCAGAAAAATGGGGCCATCCCTACGCAGTGATGCACAAGGAGAGTGGCTACCCGGTGGCGCTCACCAGCAGTGCGCCGATCGAGGTCATCGAACGTCGTGTCGCCGGCTTCCATCACGGCTACTTGCACGCCCGTACCCATGGCTTCGACGTGCTGGTCGTTCACTTCTGGCCAGGAAAGATTCACGAGCCGCAGCACATCGCCAAACTCGCTGTGGATCTGGCTTCGAAGGGGAAACGTGTTCTTGTCGTCGGAGATTTCAACGGTGAGATCCGCCACGATCAGGAGTATCTGTTCGAGCAGGGCCAATTGGGCAAGGTCGTCGATGGCGTGCGCACTTTCGACTACCGGATCACCGATACTTTCCTCGAGAACGGCTTTGTCGATCTGACTGATGCTCACGCACCCACGGCCAAGTACACCTTCGGCTCTCCGGCGCTGATCCCGCGCTGGCGCAAGGACATGGAGGATGTCCATCGGACGCGCAGACGGATCGACTACATATTCGCCGATCCCTCGACCGCCGAGCGCGCGATTTCAGCGCGCGTTGTCACCGACGATTCGAGCGTCGGGCAATGGTCGGATCACTACCCGGTCTGCGTCACACTGACGCCGTGAACAGCATGACGATCTGATCGGGATCGTTCTTCGGGACCACGAACCCCACTGATTTTCCATCTGTCCCGACACCCGCAATCCACGCAGGGCTTCACTTATTTGCGCTTCAGCGTGAAGTCCTTGATGGTCGTTCCTTTTCCACCTTGGTGTGTGAACCTCAGAATATTCGTCCCCTTGGCCAGCGTGATCTCGACCGGTTCCGTCTCTTCCCACATGCCGACAGTGAAGGGCAATGCGATGTCGGTCGGCTCCTCAGCACCGTTGGCAGTCACCAGCAGGTGCTGCTTCCAGCTGGGTGTCACCACTCTTGCGCTGAGCGAATATTGCCCGGCAGTCGGCGCATCGAATGTGTACTCGAACCCTTCGGCCCCTCTGAGCCGACCATAGTGCAACTGCTTACCGCCCAGATTACTGTCCATGAATGCAATCTTTGCCGTGCTGTTGGTCGGATGGCTGCAGGCCACGGCAGGAATCGTGATCACCCCGTTGCGGCTGATCGTGATCTTACTGTCTTCCTCGGTGACGGTCGCCTTCTTGACGATTTCCGGCACCTTCGATTCATTGGCTTCGCCAATGTCGGTACCGACCGCTGCCAAGGCGACCATCTCGGCCTCTTCAATGATCTGCCGCTGCTTGTAGAGCGCCAATCCATGCCAGAAGTCCGGGTCTCCGGAGAGGAATCCGAAGACCTGCTTCTCTCCGACCACGTGACCGACCCACTGAGCCCGCTTGACCTGCGGAAATTGCTCCACCACATCGCGCGCCTGGGTGTTCGCGAGGAAATCACGATCTTTCTGGTAACGGGTCTTGGTCCAGCCCGCTCCCCAGCCGCCACCGAGGCAAACCACCCAGCCATCCGGCGTCCAGTGCGCCAGGGCGGCATGGCCGCGCTGGGGACGTGCCGTGGTCGGCACTCCGAAGGAGCGCAAGATGAAGCGCCCGAAGAAGGCACGTCGACCGCAAACCCCACCGTTCATGAGGATGTTCTGAAAGAACTGCAACTCGGGCTTATCGTACTTGTTGTCCCCCGACCCGTACTGGACCTCGGTCCGGACCGCGGCGACATAGCGCCAACGATAGTCAGGAGTGGAGATATGGTCGGGCCGATAGTTGCGCAGCATCTCGCGCCCCCAGATCAGCGTCTCATCCGGCTCTTCGCCGTTCACGACCATCCGGTAGTCCCATACGTTCAACTCCTTGAAATAGGGATCCAGTTCATCGGCGAGATAAGCGGTTTCATAGTGCAGATATCGCTTCACAGGATCGACTGTCGCTGGCGCATCGGTATTGCCTGTGGCGTTTCTCTGGGCAATCGGTACCGCATGTTCCAGGCTGATCGCCAGCGCTAGCCTCTGCAAGACGCCGCGCTTGGCCTTTCTGCTCGCCTTCTGGATCGCGGCATAGATCTGCATCGCCGTGCCCACCTTGCCGTCACGGGCTCCGTCAGCGACCGCCATCTGAATCATCAGGTCATCATCCTTGAGGAGCTTTGCGATCAGCTGTTTCTGTTTTCTCCCCTGACCTGCAAACTCCGCCAGCCCCTTCGGTGTCGCCTCGGACAGGAGGGTGTACTTCGCCAGCTTGGCATCCAGCTTGTCGCTGGTGAGGAACTCTCCCAGATCGAGTCGGTCGAGTGCTTTCAGTGCATTGGCCTGCGCCTCGGCCAGCGCCTTCTCGGCCGCTTCGAGTTGCTGGATCGCTTGCGGCTCTTGCAGTTTTGCCCTGTCCAACGCTGCCTGACGCTCCTCCAGTGCTTCGACACCCGCTTCCCGATTCTCTTGCCACTTCACCAGCTCTTTCTGTGCCGCCTCGCGTTCGGCTTCGGTGGTCGCCTTCTTCAGCATCTCCTGCGCCTGTGCGATGCCCTGATCCGCACCGCCGATCCACTTGCCCTTGGCATGGCCGACCAAACCTTCCGCCTGGCCAACCCTACCGCGGCTCTCCTGTGCAACACCCAGCTGCGCTACCGCAGCTTTTTCTGCATCACGGGCCGTCAGGTAAGCCGTTTTCTTCTCTTCAGCGATGGTCGGCATCGCCTGCTCGATTTGCGCCTTCAGGAGCTGCAGCTGACCGTCTAACTTCTCTTCCAGCTCCCCGGCCGGCACCGCCACTTCGTACAACTCTCTTGCTTCCGAAACACTCGAAATCCCCAACATCATCACAACCAGCACCCCACAGAAGCTTCTCAATGTGTTCGATCTCATCACTTCGATTCCTCCTTGAAAGGTGCTTTTATCCGCCACGGCGGGTAACTTGAAACTGAGTTGCTCTGAACAGGATGACGGCTCTTCAGTGCGTGTCCAGCCTGGCCTTGGGTATGAACACAACCGAAGTCATGCCACCTCGATCGTATTTGTGAGCCCTTTAGCAGCCACTGGAGTTCCTGTGCCGAAACTGGCTGTCGCTGCCCTCACCACCGCCAACTGAGGACAGGTCGACGTCGCAGAGCCATCGAACAGTGCCAGAACATCGTGATCTGCGGAGGGCTAGAGAGTAGCATGGAACTTCATCCGTTGGACGTTGGTGACCATCTAGATCGAAGGAGCAGCAGTCATGGCCAATAAGGGCAACAAGGACAAGAAGCGCGAGACACAGAAGAAGTCTGCTCTGACTCTGAAGGAGAAAAGGAAACTGAAGAAGGAAAAGAAACTGAAGTAGCAGCCCTCATAAACGACCTTCCGTCGCGACGTTCATTCTTCCACTTCGTGGGCCTCGGGTTCACCGCACTGGGGCTGACCGGAACGACTCTCGGTCAAGAGAAGCCGATCCAGGGCTTCGATGACACTGCGGCCCAAGCCGACTTATCGAAAGAGTGGAAGCCTGTTTCCGACCGCAAGATCCGGATCGGCATCGTCGGATATGGCACCCACCGCACGCCATGCCAGGGGTGGCGGTTTCTGCTCCTTTTTTTTGGCCTCCTCGGTTGTGCAAGTCCCGATCGAATCCGATGGGAATCGCTCGATGTAAGGACCGAGGGCCCCCATGTGGGGTCGGCGATGGTCTGGGAGCCGACGCGGGGGGGTCTTGCTGCTCCATGGGGGGCAAAATAGAAACTGGGATATGCTGCCGGAGACCTGGGAATGGTTTCCTGGGTCCGATGCGTGGCCCATGGTCCCCGATGCATCCCCGCTGAATCCAGGTGCTCGCACCTCGCACGCGATGGTCTGGGATTCGGCTCGGGAACGGACGATTCTTTTCGGAGGAACAGACCTCCATCGCGACTTCGCCGACACCTGGGCCTTTGACGGTTCCACATCCCGGTGGGAGCGTTTGGATACGTCGGGGAACCCACCGCCTCGGTCTCAACACGGCATGATTTATGACCCGGTCACCGACCAGGTGATCCTCTTCGGCGGACGAGGGATGAACCAGGAGCGTCTCCACGACACCTGGCTGCTGGACCTGGCCACCCTGGAATGGATCCAGCCTGCCTCGACCAGAGCGGCCCCTCATCCTCGAGGACGCGACCACGTTCAGATGGCTCGCGACTCCCTCACCGGCATCATCGTGATGCGTGGATCTTCCCTGGGACCGGGGCTCCCCGATGAGACGTGGCACTTCGACGCCCACGCCCGAAGTTGGAGCCTCGCGCAGACCAACCAAGAGCCTCAGGAAATGGGCCATGGCTTCCTGCGCTCGGTTGAGCGGATGGGCGGTCTTGTGTTGTTCGGATTCCACGGCTCCTGGGAGACGTCGGGAGGGTATTTACCGCAGACCTGGGTGTACCGGCCACAAGCGGAGGCCTGGACCCTTTTGCAAGCCAGGGGAGAGCAGCCGGAGAGTCCGATGGATCACGGTCAGGCAGCCTCGGACGGTCAGCACCTTTTTCTGCTGGGAGGATTTGGCGGCGATGATGTGCCGCCAGATGCCGGTCTGACTCCACGAGGGGCGATGTGGAGGTTGTAGATGTGCTCCGGAGGAGTTCCAACCACGTCCGAGGCGATCAGGGTCACCTGGCTCGAAGGCTGCGAAGGATTGAGTTGCCACCGATGAGCAGACAGATCGGTCCAAAGATCCAGGCGGTCCCCCACAGGAAGCCTGGCATATCGTTTCGCATCGCTAGAACCGCGTAAACAATCGCCAGCGCCCCGACCGAGAAAAAAAGCAGCCCCGTGAGCGCGTCCTTGCGCTGCCAGCGCTCGTTGGATTCATTCAAGAAAGAGCCTCCTTTACCTCCTGTGTCCGTCGCAGTGGCGGTGTTCGATTTGTTGTGGCAAGTAGCACGGCTACAGCCGCTTGCTCAAGGGTTGGACCACTCCGTATGTACAGACACCGAGTATCGCTCCAACAAAGCACATCGCCAATGTCCCCGAGGCCATCGATGCATAGCGAGCGACTTGGTGGCTCATCCCAGAGGACTTGCATTGCCCGTAGAATTCGTAGCCAACCACCCGACCCGGGTATGTGATGGTATTGAACCACAGCGGTACGTCCCTCAGAAATCCATCTCCGTAGAGGAGAATGAAAACGAGCGAGGTGAACAAGCCGATGCCGGCACCGATGCTCAGGTAGAGTTCAGCAGAGCTCTCCTGGTTCATGGATTCCTTCTGAGGGAGTTTCGTCCTTCGCTGTCCTTGGCCATGAGGTCCCCCCAGTTACAACATCCCTGAAGAGTCGGGCAGTTACCTTCGACGGGTAGAAGTCGCAAGGCTCACGATGGCGTCTTGCATCGCTATGGTTGCGCTGCCGCACTGCGAACATAGACTCTCGGCCTGGCAACCGATTTCTCGCTGTTTCCAAGTTCTTCTGCAGCGAGAGTGGCCGCTATTGCGTAGATGGAATCCGGGTATTTGTCGGCGATCCTGGCCAGAGACTTCTGGATTGATTTCACCGTGCGATCGTCACGCGGCTGCTTCGATTCCGCCTCGAACTTCATCAGATTCTCGATGTATCGATAGAACTTCTTGCCCGCTGCGATATCCGTTCTGGTCTCGGAGGACTTGAGCTGCTGTGCCAGATCGCCCGCTGCCGAGTCGTAGATATCGATTCCAGAGTACTTCTTTTGTAGATCAGGAATGATGAGACTCAGTGCGTACACATCATCGATCTTCTTCAGCGCAGTGACATCCGTGACCGCAGAACTCAGATCACCCATCAACTCGCCATCGATGACGCCAAACACGAGTGCTCGGTTCTCGTCGATCTCGCTGCCGACCTCGGTGCCATCATCCTCGGCGAGTTGTTTCTCGAGTTGCTGGAGACACAGATAGGCTGCCACGTAGTCTTTTTTCTTGAGCGCTTGATAAGCCGGTGTCGTGACATCATCCAGGTAGGGCTTGAGCTTCTTGAAGGAGACAGTCTTGGTGCCCAACAGTTCGGCCATCGCCTGACCCATCGCCTCCCCGATGTCCATGTAGGTCTCGGCGTTGCCACCGTAGTGGCCGCTGGAGGCGCCTCCATGACAGAATGGCTTGCTGTACACGGTCGCGACGTTGCCCTTGAACTGCCTGTACTTGCCGGTCCTTCCGTCGACCGCGAGCTGGGCATCGAGGATCTGCCCTTCGGCGCCACCGGCGCCTTTGACAGTCTGACCGAGCGTGGCGCACACAAACTTCGCATCTGGCGCCCCGAAATCTCTGCGCAGTTGCTCGATCAACTGCACCAAATTCTGCTCGTAGCGGCTGGCATGTACGGCGTTGTAGCGATCCTTGTCGCCCTGCCACCAGAAGAACCCCGCGATCTCGTATTTCTTCGCACCTGGGTAATAGCTGTCCAACTCTGCCAGCACCCTCTTCGCGTTGGCAATATCACCGTCGTACTGCATGCCGGCGTACCAGCCGATCGCCTTGGGCGTTTCGCCCTTCTTCCACTTGTCAGGCGAATCCTTGTACCCGGCATAGATCATGCCGTCCTGTTCGAACTGCTTGGAGCCCGGCGGCAGCAGGTCCCAGCCGAGACTGCGGTTGCCGATGCAACTCTTGAGGATGAGCACCGGAGCATCGGTGACCTGCCCCACGTGATGCCCGATGCCGATCTCGGGGCCGATGTTACCGTTGGTGATGGTCATCCACTCGTTGTTGAAGGACTTCATGTTGCCGGTGCCGCTCCCCATGACGCGCGCGTTGCGAACGTCCTTGCGCACGGTCCAGTTGCCAGCGTCGTCGACGAGGTAGGGGTACTTGCCTTTCTCCTGGACCGCATGCGTCAGGGAGCCTGGCTTGTCAGCAGCGCCGATTTTACCAAAGCCCAGCATGTTGGACTGACCCAGCAATATGAACACCTGGACCGGTTTGGACATGTTCGCGGGCTTGCCATCGGGATCGGGCAGTGGCTTCGGCGTGTCCGCGACAAGAACGGAGAAGGTCAATACCATCGCCAATACGGCGGTCAGGGCTGGAACGGTCCTTGCTTGAGTTCGCGTGGCCATGAATCGCTCCTTAATCGGTCATGAGGGTGATGAAGATCCTCTGTCCGTCACATCGACTCACAGCCGGACCCGCCTTCTGACTGGCCGGACGGCTTTCCTCAATGCTGATCTCCCGCCGACGATCGGCAGTTCGAGCGAAGTCGCATCGAGATCGATATCCAACTCGGTACCGGCTTCGGGCCACAGCGTGAAATCGCGATCACTGGAGAAGATCATCAATCCGAGGCGTTGCCCCACCGGGATGATCTGATCATCGGGCTGTAAATCAAAGCTCAACGAATAAAACTTGCCCGGTTCGAGTGGTTCGCTGTCGGTCAACGACTCGTGGTTCTGCGGATCTGCCCAACCCCGGGTGACGATATTGCTCGTGATCTTTTTGCTCGAGACATCCCACGGCAGCGATACCAACCAGACCGAGAGATTTGCCGCTGGTTTGCTGCAGGCAAGCTTGATATTGAGGCGAGCGTTTCCTGAAAGATGCAGCGGAGCAGTGAATTCGGGAGTTGTGAACAACAGCCGGCTCTCCGACTGTTCTGCCCGAGCGAGTTTCTCGCCACTGAGGGAAACATCATCGATGATTTTCGCGAGGCCCTGTTTGCCGCGACCTGAAAGAACCAACGTGCCACGACCATCCTCGAGGGGTCGCGGATGGAGTGTCACTTTTCGCGCCCTTGGATTCGGAAAATCGGCATAGGGAGTGGGCTCGTTGCGTTCGTCATCTTCACGAACGATCCACGCCTTGGGCCCCTTCGGGACCCCATTCTTCACGCCGTAGAGATAGTGGCTGAACCATCGGTTCATCATCTCCATCGGCGGCTGGCCGCCATGGCCCCCCTGGTGGTAGTAAATCTGCGCAGGAAGGCCCTTGGCACGGACCGCCTGGTAGATTCTCCAGCTATGCTCCGGCATCACATTCCAGTCATTGAAGCCATGCGCCATCAACATCGCGGCTCGCATCGGTCCCAGGTCGTGGATGTAATCGCGTCCGGCCCAGAACTCGTTGTAGTCGCCGGTGACCCGATCGAAACCTTCCATCATCTCCTGATCTCGCACATTGCAATCGCAGTACTCCCGTCGCTCGGGTTCACCGCTATTGATCCAGTCGTACAGAACATCGATGTCCTCACCGATGTAGCCTCCCGGATGCCGAACCAGACCATGGGAACGGTAGTAGTGGTAATAAGAGGTGTTGGGTGCGATGGGGATGATCACCTCGAGCCCCTTGACACCGGTGGTCGCAGCAGCGAGCGGAATGGTACCGTCGTAGGAAGTACCGGTCATTCCTACCCTCCCGGTACACCAGGAAGCGACCACTTCTTCGGTGCCGTACGGTGTTGTGAAGCCCTTGGCACGGCCGTTGAGCCAATCGATGACCGCCTTGGGTCCCAACGACTCGTTGTCTCCTCCGACTGTCGGGCAGCCTTGTGAGAGACCGGTCCCTGGAGACGCCGAATGAACCACGGCAAAGCCTCGCGGAACCCAGCGCTCGATCTGACGCCTCGACATCAGGGGGCGCTTGCTCTGATACTCCATCGGAGGTGGTGACTCGTGCCTCGGCGGCTTCTCACCCACCTCATGACTGGGGTCCCAGGAATATTTCTTATCATTGGACCCGGTACCGGAGAAGTAAGGGCTCGATTCGTAGATCACCGGGACCTGGAGAGCTTCCGTCTCCGTCTGACGCTGTCTCGTGACATCGACATGCATACGGTCCAGTTTTCCATCGCCGTCGGTATCGAAGGTCGTCTCCACCCACAGATCGTGCTGGATCCACTGCTCGGGGTCCTTGAATCCGTCGACCACCTGGGCCTGGCCATCGACAAAGAGCGGCTTCGCCAGTGCCACTTCGTCAGCAACAGGACTGCCTTGAATCATCGATCCGGCGGTGAACGGACCTGCCAGGAGAAGCAGGAGAAGCAGGAGAAGGACGCTGCAGATGGAGACCCAGATGCAGTTACAGTTTGATTTCATCGGACGAACTCCCTGACCCAAGTGTGAAAGGCATGATGACTCAACGTCGAGCGGCCATCCATCATCAACTGGCGGGCCCCCGATCTCATCGGGAAACACGCTGGTTTTGTCGATCGATCCGCGACTGCTGGAGGGAAACCAGATGACCGGTCAGATTGGCCGCTGCCAGGCTGACACCCGCCAGGTTCGCGCCACTGGGAAGCCCTGGCAGATCTCTTGGCCGGGGAGATGCGTACCAGAAGCTGCGGTCGCCGTGGGATCTCTGCTGTGGCTGGTTCCTCGCCAGGGACGGATCTGCAATCACGCCATGACAACCGGGTAACGCCCCTGGATAGCAGGGCAACTCTCCGATGGCCGCAGGGGCCACGATCGAGATGCCAGCGGCACTGGCCCTGACGACCACCGCCTCCAGTTCGTCGCAGCAGGAGGGTCGGGTGGTTCCGAGGCTCAGGTTGATCCAGTGGACATCGCTATCGATGGCGTACTCGATGGTCGCCAGCAATCGCTCGAAGGAGCATCGCGGCTGCTGATGAAAGATCTTCAGCGACAGGATGGTACTTCCCGGCGCCAGATCGAGAATCGCGGCCGCGGCACAGGTTCCGTGCCCGAGAAGATCCCCCGGCTGAGGATCGTCGACCCAATTGCCCCCATCGTCGAGCACCGGACCATCGATCACTTGACCGCGGTCGCGGATGTGCGGGTGACTCTCGTGGACTCCACTATCGAGGAGCGCGATCAACGCAGTCATTGCCAGCTACGATGCAGCCTACCCTCGAGTTCGCCCTCGAGTTCGACCGTCTGGATGTACTGATGAGTCCCATCGTAGATCACCAACTCATGTCCACGGCCGACCAGATAGAGTTTTCCTCCATCGGGGGAGATCCCCGCCAAACGGAGGCCATTTCGGCTCGGAACACGAGTCTCGAGTTGCTTGGATCCATCTTCGAGGCTGTAGTTGACGAAGGTGATGATGGGGTCGACGCCACTCTCCTGTCCGCCCCCACCGCCACGCCAACCTCTGCCGCCGGTTCCGACCGCCCGTTTTCCATCCCAGGTGATGTAGCCCGGGCTCACCGGGGGGCCCCACTCCTGGCGCTTCTCCACCTTCATCGCTTCGAGATCGAGTTCCAGCACGCCACCGATACGCCGGTGGTCGTGGACCGGATCCGTCATCGTATAGAAGAGTCGGTAGCGCTTCTGGTCCTGACCGTGGAGCAGATCGGTGCGACCACTGACCTGAAAACGACCCATGCCGCTGTAGATCGGCGTCGACAGATCGATCTTGGCCACTTCCTTGTGAGTCTCGGGATCGATTACCAGGAAATCCTCGCCGAAGACGTGCCAGAACTGGCCATCGGGGCTGATTTGAGCGCCACGACGGATCACCTTCGGTAACTCCTCCATCCGCTCGATCACCTTCTTCTCGAGGGGATCGTAGAGCAGCCACTGCGACTTCTCGATCTTGTAGTGGTCCGGTTCCACCTTGACCCGGTCGATCTGCACGTACCAGTTCGAGGTTGCAGGGATCTCGCGCATACCATCGACTCGAATCAACCAGCCCGTTTCGGTGAAGTCATGCTCTTCGATCACCTTTCCCGCGATCAGATCGACCACTTCGATCTTCGATTTCTTGCCGGTGATCATCCATGCGTACTTCTCGTCATGGCTATAGGTAGTGCCGTGACAGACACCATTCTTCGACTGGATGCTGGTCACCACCTCATCCTTCTCGATGTCGTACTGGACCAGAAAATCAGGCCACATGCGGATCCAGAAGTAGGCTCGTTTTTCGCCACTGGAACGATTCGGTTCCTGGGTCTCTGATTCCTGTGCTGCGCAGACGGTGGTCAGCAGCAACAGGATCAACAGCATGGAAACGTGTTTCATCGACGACCTCCTAGGGGAATACCAGGTCGATGGAAGACCAGTCCTGCACCGGAGCCCCGCAGGAGCGGGACCAGTCGGCAAAGTTGGTGAGAGCATCGGGAACCTGGGCGGGCCAGTAGCAGGAGTGGTAGCAATCGTAGAGATCACGCTCGATGGGAGTACAGAGGCCGTAGGTTCCCCCACCACTGTCAACCTCCCACCCCGGTGCCAGCTGGGTGCTACAGCCGAATGGAATTCGCTCTGCCAGCGGACCCACAGAGTCCTCCGCTCCAGCAAAGCGCTCCTCGATCAGTCGCGCTTTTTGATTGATGGCTCGGACGTGCTTCATCGATTCACCTCGTCCTTCTCGATGACCGGCGCCGGTGCACCGGAAGCCGATTCGTAGTTTCGAAGAAACTCCGGGTTGCCCTGGGCGATGGCTGCATAACTACGCAACCCGAGATCGGTCCAGGCGCGAATCCACTCGCAGTAGTGCAGATTAGGCGACGCTGGATCCTTGTAGCGGACATAGGCCTCGTGGTAGCAGCCGCCGCTGCAGTGAGGTCGAGCAAAGCACTGGTGACAGGGAATCTTCTTCGAGATGTGAGTGGCATTGAGAAACTCACTTCTCTTCTGCTCATCAATTCCGTCCTCGATGGTGCCCAGTCCGTGCTCCCCCGACTCGACGAATCGGTGGCACAATCCCAGTTCGCCCTCGGTGGAAACGCCCATCAAACCGAGTCCAGCGCCGCAGGGATGTGCCTTGTTGATGCCCTGGTGGATCTCCTGGATCAGGTCGTGCAGGTTAGAAAATCCGTGGCGCTTCCCTGCAAGTGCAGCCTCGACATATTGCTGAGACAAGATCTCGAAGTCGCTGAGGATCTGGCCCATGTGCCCATCGGCCAGCGCATACTCCCGATCCTCGGCACTGGTGACCGGAGCAAATCCAACCGAATCGAAACCGATCTCGTCGATCAGGTGATGGTAGGTCTCCGGAACCGGCGCCATGCCGGCGGTCAGGGTCACCCTGGCTCCGACCGGTCGACCATGGGGACGATTCTTCTCGAGAAACTTGCGGATTCGAGGAACGATGATGTCGTAGCTGCCACGCCCGCTGGAGAAGGTGCGATGGCGATCTTGATCCCCTTTATTGCCATCGATACTGATATTGACGCCAAACTTGTGCTCGACGAGAAAGTCGATCACCTCATCGGTCAGCATCGTGGCGTTGGTAGTCAGAGCAAATGCCACCGGACGACCCCGCTCCTTCCCACGACCCACCGCATACTCTGTGGCCGCACGGATGGTGCCGAAGTTGAGCAAGGTTTCACCACCGAAGAAGGTGATGGAGACACCGTTACGCCCCTCTGAACTCTTCAGCAAGAAGTCGACCGACTTGCATGCGGTCTCTTCCGTCATCATCGGCAACCGTGGCGTCCCATCGGGTTTCTTCTGGTCGGAAACTCGATCCTCTCCATACTCGTAGCAATAGGTACAGGACAGGTTGCACTTGTTGGTGACATTGAGCACCAGCGTCGCCAACGGATAGGGCATTGGAGGTTGTTGTTCTGGAGGCGCGGTAGGCGCCCCGACCGGACGCAGCATCCCCATCGCCGCCAGTTCGTCAAAGGCCTCGCGCGCCTGGGGCTGTCGCTCGACCTCGAGGGTCTCCAACCAGGGCCCCGGTTCGGCCCCTTCTCCATCGGAGAAGTTATCGATGATCTCCGAGGTCATTTCATCGAGTTGGACCACCGCAGCGGTCGGTGTGACGTACGCGAACGGAACCCCGTCGCTTTCAAATCTGTGAAACAAGGTGGTGTGAAATTTCATCGCTGATTCCATTTGTTTTGATCCCACTGAACATAAATCGGAACGGTGACCAGCAGGTGCCCCCGTGCACGAAACTCTCGCTCGATCATCTTTGGCGGGGAGTCCGCTGCGGCGATCGGCTTCTTCGCAGCATCCGCGGATCCCTGATCGGTGCTCTCCTCGGATCCGGCAACTTCTCCGGTCGCATCCTCACCATCGTCTCCCGACTGTTCCTCGTCGTCGGGGACCTTCTTCACTTCCACTCGCTCAGGAACGGTCAGGGTGCAGGTCGCCACGACATACACGTCGCCGATATTGTTGGCACTGAATCGACGCTCTGGATTGGGACCGTCGATGGCCGGGGTGAAGACGCCGGTTTCGGAATCGAGTTCTCCGACGAACTGGAGATCGTCATCGCCGGGGCGAATCGGGAATTCCTCCAGACTCCACTGCACCGGCACCGTCATCAGCTCGACATCATCTTCGTTGTAGGGCACTCCATCCGGTCCACGAGTGAATGCAATCGCCTCGAAGCGCTCCAGTTGCTTCGGTCGCATCTTGCCTCCGACTCGAGAGAATCCCGGGTTGGGACGGATCCGGATGCCATCGATGGTGTCGTACAGGGTGATGGCCCGCGGCCCCTGGTGAATCCTGAAATCGATGGCACGGCGTCCGAGGGGAACACCTGAGTCGACGGAGACCAGCAAGTTGACTCGAGATTCGTCGTGGCGCTCGACGCCGAGAACAGTGATTCCCGCGCCCAGGTGGAAGTCACCGGTAACGATCTTCTCCGGGAAGCCGCTCCCGATCACTTCGATCCGATTCCCGCTGGATGGCACCGCCATCTCTCCCCCCAGCACTCCGAGGATGGTCGGGGTTTCGCTGGCACGCAGCAGTTGCACCTCGATACCCAGTTCATTGTATTCGCCGGTGAAGAGTCTTCCTTCCATCCGGGTCCAGGACTCGTCGAGGAGCAGTACTTCCTTGAGCGACTCCAGTTCACCGGGAGCGGTACTGGTCGATCGTCCTCGCCAGGAGTGACCGGCGTAAAAGAGCCCGGTGCCCTGACGAACCACGGTTCGACCATTGGCTCGTAGCCAGGTCCACTTCGATTGGTATTCACCGCTGGCCACCCGCTGCAGATCGAGGGTTCCGCGGATCGGACCGCGCCCCACCTCGTGCCCCAGTACGATCCAGCGACCTTCGAGCGGCACTTCTCGTTTCTCCTGGTTCCAGTCTCGCCACTCATCACTGAACAACCCCTGCTCGCTGGTCAGGGTCGCCAGTACCCGGTCCGCCCGGTCCTGACTGCGACCTCGACCCGCCGTTTCAGACGGGGGGGTTCCACGACCGCCACCGGTATTGCCACTAGTAGCGCCACCGGTAGTGCCGCGACCACCGCCACCTCGACTGCTGCGGCCCTGGAACGACTGAAAATCCACCAGTGGATAGAGTGCCAGGTGGGTCGCCTTGAGTAATTTCCACTCCTGTTGGTCGCGGCGCTCGGAGAGCACCCGGCCCAGGGTGTGACACTCGGCACAGGTCTCGCGCAGGTCCTTGTCTCGATCCTCCTCGGACCAATGCACCCGCCGTTCGCTCTCGTACATCGCCGCTCGCGCTTCTTGCCGCGACAGGCCATGCTCCTCGGCCAGATATCTCACCACCTCCTTCGCCTCCTCCGACGAAAGAGAGACGAAGTAGAGACGTGCCATCCGCTTGATCGAGATTTCCCACGCTTCCGGCGTCTTCCTCATGTAGGAGATACGAGTCATCTTGCCCTCGTCATCGCGTGCATGACATACCACGCAGCGCTCCTCGATCAGCGGGTGCTGCACCGGAATCCCTTCCCTCGGCACCTTCTTACGCCGCGCTCCAGATTCCTCATCCGAATCGCCGCGTCTCGATCGATCGCCACGAGCCGATCCGGACTCCCCATCCTGCGCAGTCTCGTGGCCGGTTTCGCCGGGAGCGTCGGCTGACTGCCCCTCAGGATCGGTGGCCGCAGCGGTTCGATCCTGGCGACCGCCCTGACGACCGCCCCGGCGGCGGCGTTGAGTATCCCCCTGAGGTGAGCGACGTGAACGTCCCTCGGTGGGCGCCGGAGGATCGGCATCTTCCACGGCCGGATCTCCAGCCGGATCTAGCGGAACCGGACTCACCGGATCTTGATCTTGCGGATCTTGATCTTGCGGATCTTGATCTTGCGGATCTTGATCTTGCGGATCTGGATCTTGAATCGATGGATCTTGAATCGATGAATCTGCAGTGGATGAGTCCCGTGGCCCCTTGGAACCGACTTCGATCAGTTGACGGAAGTAGCGTGCCGCGCCCTCCGGCAGCAACGCTGGCGGCGCCTCGGCGATCTCGGCCGTCTCGGCGGGAGATCCAGAGGCGAGCGGATCGATTCGTGGTGCTGTCACCCCATCGTCGGCGGAGATCGCGGCCAGCGGCGCTGCTGGCGAAATGGTCGTGGAATTCGCGCTGTAGATCACCCCGCAGGCAAAGGTGACGATGATCAGTGATTTTAGAAACCAGTGGGCCGAGTGCTCGGGGTCTGATCGCATCCGTGAATTCCGATCCGGTGGCAAATTGGACATGCCAACTCTCCCTATTTTCTGGCGCTAGGATCGAGGCTTCTGGAGAGGCTGGACGGTTCAGTGCAAGTTCGGTCCGAAAATCGCTATCCACACCCCTCCACACCTCTCTTGAGTAGCCCAGAAAGAGACGCTGAGCAACCCCCCAGAAAGGGAGTGCCCCCTCGCATCGAGACCTTCGTGCCCTTCTCATGGGGATCGTCAATTATCGTGGAGATGAATCATGTCGAAGATGCCCCCCACTGGCCCCCGTTACGGCTGGCTCCGTTTCCTGCGCCCCTACCAGATGCGCCTCGCGCTGGTGCTGGGAGTGCTGATCGTGACCACCGGACTGGGCCTGCTGCAACCCTTCTTCATCCAGCAATTGATCGACCAGGTGCTGCTGCAGGGGCGAGAAGAGCTGATCTGGATCTTCCCGGTGGCGATCCTCACCATCGCGACCATCCGCTTTGGCCTGGGGGTCTTCCACGCGATAATGTATGCCTCGGTCACTACCCGCGTGCTGCTCGACATGAGGGTCGATTTCGTCGAGCACCTGCAAAGAATGTCACCACGCTTCTTCAGTGGCACACGCTTCGGCGATGTCATCATCCGCCTCAACCGCGACCTGACCCAATTACAGGAGCTCTCGACTGGAGCGTTGCTCGGCTTTGCTTCTCATTCTCTGACACTGGTCGGGGTCACCACCGCTGCGCTGCTTTACCAGCCGAGATTATTCCTCATCTGTGCCATCCCGTTCCCGGTCGCCCTCGCCATCGGCTTCTCCTACCGCGGTCCGATTCGGCGACTGACCCAGACTCTCCGCCAGCTGGCTGCGGATCTCGCTTCACAGGTGATGGAAACCTTGTCGGGCATGCGAACGGTCAAAACTCATGGACGTGAACGGGGTGAACTGGCGCGCTTTCTCAACATCGGTCACCAGATGCTGCGCAAGGTACTGCAGTTCCAGCGCACCCGCGCCATGGCATCGGGGCTACCACGACTGTGCCTGGTCATCTCCAGCGCCATCCTGTACAGCTACGGTGGACTGATGGTGGTCCGTGGAGAGATGCC
>JAAZXB010000040.1 GCA_014240375.1 Planctomycetota bacterium
TCCCCTGCGACAACGCCGCCGACAGTAACGATGACGGAACCCTGAACATCGCCGACGCCATCGCCCTGCTCGCCTACCTCTTCAGCGCCGGCCCCAACCCACAAAACCCCTTCCCCGACTGCGGCATCGACCCGACGGTGGATGCACTGGAATGCGACGCTTTTTCAGCGTGTCCTTGATCCTTTCGTGGGGACGCCGGGAGTGGGATAATGGCTCTTGAGAAGAGGTGTAGATGGACTCGACTCGTCGCTGTTTATCGATCGTGGCCTGCGCTGCGCTGCTCCTTTGTGGTGGCGTGGTGGTGGCCGGCGATTGCAACGGCAACGGCATTCCCGATGACCAGGAGTTGATCGTCGACGGCTCGATGTGGGCCAGTTCGGTGCTGGGCTACAGCTCGCAGTACTCCGATACGGCCTGGAGTGCGTTCCAGGCACTCGGCGAGCCGGACACGATGACCTATGGCGATCTCGAGACCGCCTGGGCCACGTCCTGTGCCGATGATGGCGGCGGGCTCGGCTGAGGTTGTGGCCTCGGCTGCAGTTGCGGCCCCTCCTGTAACTGCGACAGTTGCGACGGAGATGGGATCGAATACATCATCGTTGGTTTTACCCATCCGATTCTGTCGAGTTCATTGATGGTCAGGGAGACGCTCGGTAACGGCTTTGTCGTGCGGATCGAACTGCTCGAGATCAACGGCAACCTGATCACCGTCTGGGAGGGGATTGATCCCAGTGAGATCGGCACCCCGGTCGAGTTCTCGGTCGATTACCCGCAGACTTCGCAACTGGTCATCGGTGCCAAGATCATCATCGACACCAACCGCCATCCCGTGATCTGGGAGGAGATCGATGCCATCTCCATCAGCGGATCGATCGTGCAGGATTGCAACTCCAACTCGATCATCGATTCCTGTGAGATCGCTGCCGGAGATGTGGACGACTGCAACTCCAATGGCGTGCCGGACGAGTGTGAAAATTTGCCCGATTGCGATGGGGACGGACAGTCGGATGCGTGCGAACTGGGTTCGACGGAAGCCGATTGCAACGGCAACTCGATCCCCGATTCGTGTGAGTTGGCGGCTGGAAGTGCCACCGATTGCAACGCCAACGGCATTCTCGATGCGTGCGAATTGAACACAGGCTCTGGCCAGGATTGCGACCGCAACGGTGTTCTCGATGAATGTGACATCGCCAGCGGCAACTTCGAAGACTGTAATGACAACGGTGTCATCGATGGTTGCGAGTTGACGCACGTCGATCTACGCGGCAACTGGGATGGTTTTTCGGGTCAGTACGCCGATGTGTGGGGATACGAGGATCACGCCTACATCGGGCGATTTTACGATGCTGCCGTCGATATCATCTCGGTGGTCGATCCGTCCGATCCACAACATGTCGCCGAGTATGCGCTGCCGGCGCCGAATCAGAATGCCGATGCCCGCGACATCAAGGTCGCCGATGGGATGCTCTTTATCGGGTTAGAAGCGGACGGCAACGGCAGTGTCCACGTGGTCGATGTGCGTGATCCGGCCAATCCGGTGGCGGCTTTTGACATCGTCCTGGCCAGTTACCTGACCGTTCACAATCTCTTTTACCATCAAGGCTTTCTCTACATCGTCGATCTGTCATCGGGCACCGGTATTGCCATCGTCGATCTGCGGGCCATCGATCTCGAGAACCCGCCGAGCAGTCCGATCACGGCCCCCCTGTGGACGATTACCGATGGCGGAGTTCATGACGTGGTCGCTCAGGGTGATCGGCTCTACGTCTGTAAACTGGGCTCTGGTCTGTGGATCTATGACATCGCCGATCTCGCCAACACGCCCCCACAAGTACTCGGCAGCGGCCCCGGCATCAGCACCCATTCCTGTTGGCCAACCGCCGATGGCCACTTCGTCATCACCGGCGAGGAACGTCTCGGCGGTGGCATCAAAGTCTATCGGGTAACCGACAATCCCGATGGTACGGTGAGCCTCGACATCGTCGACGAGGTCAACTTCTCGCAGTCCACCGCCTTCAGTGTTCATAATCAGGGAGTGATCGGAAATCGGATCTACAACGCCTGGTTCCAGTCGGGGTTACAGGTCTTCGATGTCGATCCCGACAGCGGCTGGCTCGACTGGGTGGCCGGATACGACACCCACCCACAGCCGACCCTGCCCACTTACAACGGCGCCTGGGGGGTCTATCCCTTCCTCGGCGATGATCGCATCCTCATCAGCGACATCAGTAACGGTCTGTTCGTACTCGAGCTGATCGACCTGGATGGCGATGATGATGGAGTGATCGATGCTTGCGAACCGCCACTGCTGGGCCGTGGCGATGTCAACGCCGATGGGGCGGTCAATGTCGCCGATGCCATCTACTCCCTCGATGTGCTGTTCATGGGCGTCGCTGCCCCCTGCCAGGATGCCACCGACAGTAACGATGACGGCTCGCTCAACATCGCCGATCCGATCGCCCTGCTC
The DNA here is from genome assembly GCA_014240375.1 of Planctomycetota bacterium. GTDB lineage: Bacteria > Planctomycetota > UBA8108 > UBA1146 > UBA1146 > QNYK01. Next base: position 2,468 of record JAAZXB010000040.1, read on the forward strand.
GGCTACCTCTTCAACGGTGCCCCACCCCCACCGGCACCCTTCCCAGACTGCGGCATCGACCCGACGGTGGATGCACTGGAATGCGACAGTTTCGGGGCGTGTCCTTGATGCTGTAGTAAGGGTGGCTGCGAGCTGCCGATCTGGGCTCCAACACGTCGGGGTGCCGGGTGCCGTATCGGGAAGACCTGCACTTCTACTCTGAATTGGCGACCCGCGCCGACAATTCCCGTCCGACCCTGGTCCTGAATCGGATAGATCCTCCTGGGCGATTCCCCGGGTAAGATCACCACGAACGCCCAGGGAGGCCGCCAAATGAAAACTATCTCGACCATCATCACCCTTCTTTTGCTAGGTTCCACGCTTCAGGCGCAATCGGGACCGTGCAGTGGACATGGTGAGTTCATCCAAACCGGTCAATGGCTGGGCGGCATGGCGACGAGCATGGGTGTAGACGTCGGCGAGGTGAACGGTGACGGACACCCCGATCTCGTGTTTGCCCGCGATTTGGGTCTGGGAAACCAGGTATATTTGGGAGACGGGTCCGGACTCTTTACCGATACCGGCCAAAGTCTCGGCGCCAACAACAGCCGCGACGTCGAACTGGCAGATCTGGATATGGACGGCGACCTCGATATGGTCGTTGCAAACACTCAGGTGGGTGGACCTGGGCAACCGAACAGAATCTACTTCAATGACGGTCTCAACACCGGGAACTTCATCGACAGCGGTCAATCGCTCGGAAACGAGCGAACCCATGCGGTTGCCACCGGTGATATCAATGGGGACACCTTCATCGATCTGGTATTTTTCAACCTCTCCGCCAACTGCACGGTGCACTTGAATGACGGCAATGGTGGATTTGGATCTCCCGTACAATCCCTTGCCATGAATGTCAGTTTTGATGGCGAATTGGCGGACCTGAATGGGGATGGGCATCTCGATCTGGTGATCACCGACATGATCAATCCCGAACAAAAAATATTCACCAATGACGGTACCGGCACCTTTACCCATCACAGCTCTGTCAATGTTTCGTCAAGCTTGTTTTCCATTGCCGTAGCCGATGTGGATGGAGACTCTCTTCCGGATTTGATTTGCGGTGCTAATGGTCCCAATCAAATATTCATCAACGACGGGTCCGCCAACTTCACCGACAGCGGACAACTTTTGGGCCCTAACACCACTACCGTCATTGAAGCCGGAGACATCGATGGAGACTGTGACGCAGATCTGGTTGCCACAGAATCGGATGGATTCTTCCGGGTTTACCGCAATGATGGCGGCAGTTTCATAGGGATCGCCGTAAATGTTGATTCCGGTACCGCCCTGCAACTTGCCGATGTCAATCACGATGACACCCTCGATCTGATCGTCGCCAGTGGCATCCCCGACATGGTCTATCTCAATCTGGGACCGGGCTCCGATTGCAATGGAAATGGAATTCCAGATAGCGTCGAAATCTCAGCGGACCCCTCCATCGATTGCGATGAAAATGGAACCCTCGATCTTTGCGAAATCTTCAGTGATCCTTCTCTTGATTGTGATGGAAATGGGGTTCTGGATAGTTGTGAAGGTGGTTTCGTCGACAGTGGCCAGGAACTGAATAACTTCTATAGTTATGGGTGCGCCCTCGGTGACCTCGATGACGATGGCGATCTCGATGCCTGGGTTGCCAATCACAATCAAGCCAACCGAGTTTTGATCAATGGTGGATCAGGTAGTTTCAGCGACAGTGGACAGGCATTGGGAAACTACCGCAGTATAAATGTCGCCCTTGGAGATCTTGATGGAGATGACGATCTCGATGCATGGGTCGCAAACGGCAACTCTCAGGGCAATCGATTGTGGATCAATGATGGAATGGGCAACTTCACAGATAGCGGCCAAAACCTCGGCAACTTGTTTAGCACTGATGTCTCCATCGGCGATCTAGACGGCGATGGTGACCTCGACGCATGGATTACAAACCAGTGGAATGGTGCAGACGGATCCAACCGCGTGTGGATCAATGATGGATCAGGGAACTTCAACGACAGTGGTCAGGCTCTCGGAAACTTCGCCAGTAAATCTGTTGCCCTCGGCGATCTCGATGGCGATGACGATCTCGATGCATGGGTTGCCAACTACAACGAACCGAACCGCGTGTGGATCAATGACGGATCAGGTAACTTTGCAGATAGCGGACAATTATTCGGCAACTCCCGTAGTTTTGGTGTGTCTCTCGGCGATCTCGATAGTGATGGGGATCTCGACGCATGGGTCGCCAATCACAATCAACCCAACCACGTCTGGATCAACGATGGATTGGGCAACTTCAGCGACAGTGGACAGTCATTGGGGAACGCCAAAAGTCAAGATGTCGCCCTCGGCGATGTCGATTGCGATGGCGATCTCGATGCTTGGGTTGCCAACTATAACGAACAAAACCTCGTTTGGATCAACCAGGGTGGTATTCAAGGTGGTGTCTACGGTAACTTTACTGACAGCGGTCAAGCACTGGGCAACTCCACTAGCTCGGTTGTTTCCCTCGGCGATCTCGATGGCGATAACGATCTCGACGCATGGGTCGCCAACCGCGCAGGACAATCCAACCACGTGTGGATCAACTCAAATCTATGCTGCGATGACTGCAACGGGAATGGGATTCAGGACAGCGTCGAAATCGCAGCCGACCCCTCCCTCGATTGCAATGCCAATGGCGTCCTTGACAGTTGCGACATCGCATCAGGATTCAGTCTCGATAGCGACGGCAGCGGGGTTCCCGACGAGTGTGAAGGAATGAAGTACATCAGCGGCGATGGCAACGGCGATGGCGTGGTCGACGTCGGCGACGGTATTTTCGTGCTCGACTATCTCTTTGGCGGCGGGGTTTCCAGTTGCCTGGATGCCAGCGACGTCAACGGCGATGGGCTGGTCGATATCGGTGACGCGGTCTATCTGCTCACCTATCTGTTCAACAGCGGCTCTGCCCCGGCAGCACCCTTCCCCGCCTGCGGAGAGGACCCGAGCACCGATGCTCTGGAGTGCGAGAGTTTCGACGGCTGTTAGGCTTGACGCTATGGGACTGGCGGGTGACAAAGGAGGGATCCTTGTCACCCGCCTTTCTCGTGCCCGGTTCCGTCGAACTGCTGCGGTTCGAAGGCTGAATGAAATCAGGTGGATCGATGCCGTTGTCTGACCAGGCTCAAGAAGTCATTGCCCAGCTCGATACCGATGCCCCGAAGATGGGTGACATCAAGAAACTCGCCAAGACCATCAAGAAGGACCACGAACTGGCGTGGGAGTTGTGGAAGACGGGGGAATATCTTCCGCGGCTGCTGGCAGCTCTGATCTTCGATCCCAAACAACTGACGGGGGAAGACTTCCACTTGTTTGCCCGGGAGATGCCGGTGCACGACGCAAAGCAGCGTCACCAGATGGGTGACTGGCTGCTGGCGCATCAGTTGATGAAGAGCAAGGATCTCACCGCCATCATGCAAACCTGGATGGAGA
>JAAZXB010000041.1 GCA_014240375.1 Planctomycetota bacterium
CTTTCCGGGATCAAGGGCAAGCTGTTCGAGCAACGGGCGGCCGCAGAGTTGGCTGCAGACCTTCCGGATGGGGAATCGGTGCAGCTGGCAGCCTCCGCCACACAACCGGGCCACGACCTGGAACACTTCGATGCCGATGGAGAGTTGATTGGCCTGTTGCAGGCAAAGGCGGTCGCCACACCGGAAGCGGTCCTCGACCATCTTGCCAGGCACCCCGACATCCCTGTCATCACCACCGGGGAAGTGCAGCAAGCGCTGGCGGGGCATCCGGCACTGGCGACCTGGCAGCCGCAGATACTCCATGTCGAGTTGAGCCAGGAGGTCAGCGATGCCGCCGTCGAGGTCGCAGGCCCATCGCTCTTACCGTTCGGGGCGACCACCGTTGTTGCCATCCGTCTCGCCACCGGCGACGGAAGCATCGATGACCGTCTCTGCGATGCTGGCGAGGACATCGGACGCAATTTCCCCGCCATCATGGTGGCTTCTGCAGTCGGCACCGTCACCGGCACCATCTGGTTGGCGATCCCCGCCGCCTGGGGCACTCGCTGGTTGATCGGCGAGGGCACCGTATACCGCCAGCAAGTATGGGAATCCCTCAAACAAAAATTGCGAGGAACCCCCGCTCCAATCCACGACATCCGTCTCGATCCGGGGGGGGCCCGATAAAACAACAGGCTCCACAAGACGGCCCCCGTGATTCGGCGGCCCTTTTCAACATTGCCATCTCCCAATTCAACCGATGCGTCCCTCGATCTCGATGATCTTTAGACGCAGTTTCTCATTGAACTCATCCCCATCCTGCGACTTCTCCGTTCGCCGATGGCAGTTAGGGCATAACGCCGCGATGTTCAACGGGTGGTCGCCCCCACCATTGGATACGGGAACAATATGATGGACCTCAAGATATGGCTTTCCGTTCCTGGTGGTGAATGGCGCCGGTTTGTCACACCCCTCGCACACTCCTATTGACCGCTCCAGCGCATAGGAACGAATCAGTGGATTGCGTTTTCGAGTGACGGTTTCGCTACGCGACGAGGGGACCTCGTCCACTGCGATTTCGTAAGCTTGGACACGCAAGGTCAGTAACGCTGGTTTCCCCGTCAGGGTGGTTTCATCAACGTACTCGAATAGTCGATCACCGATGGGGATTGCATAAATTTGCCTCATTGGTGAGTATTCAGTTTCCAGTTGAATAGAAGATTTCGTGGCCACGAGGTAGGGTCCCCCGCGCAGTGAGCCGTTGGAGTTATGCTTCTGGGCAACCTTGACGGTCGCTCGGAAGCGGGTGCCGATCGGGTGCTCTTCTCTCAGTTTCCTGGGGAACTCTACCCGCATTTCAGCGGGGAAATGTTCCAGCGGCTGAACCCTGGGACGACTGATCTTTTCGTCCCTGCAGGTGGCCAGAAGGACGCCGCTGAAATAGTCGCCTGTCTGAAACTCGAGATTCATCGACCCCCTCCATCGTCTCGTTCCCGGCTACTGGTCCGTCATGATTTCATCTTCGGTTTGGATGGCTTTCAGTGAGTCCAGGCCAGCAAAGAGCTGTGGCTTCTCGGTCTTGAACACGGGGTAGCACTCGATCCCTTCCTCCAGGGTTTCCGGGATGACCTTGTCGTGGCTGCGTTTTCCCCGTTCGGGGTCGAACGGCTTGAAGTGAAAGGAGTGGATCACCTGTTCGGGGGATTCCTCAAGCAGTTTCTGGTAGGCACGATCCCAGGCGGAACCGATCTCCTTCCACAGGGAACCCTCCCCGGTCTTGGCCACCCGGTCGGGGAAGCAGCGGCTGCGATGTTGCTTCTGCAGCTGGGGAAGCAAGTCGCAAGCGCTACGTTCGCTCAGCGGAGTATTCTGGAGCCAGCGAAACAGCGCCGGGCAGACGGTGATCAACTGGGTGCTGGTCTGTGCTCCCTGTTGATTGAAACTGGCCAGCAGGTACCAGCCTTCCGCGATGGAAAAATTGTTGAATGCATCCACCACATCCGGTTCGAGATCTTCCAGTGATTTGTCGAGCCGATATGACTGATCCTGAACCTCAAATCGAGCCAGCACCTCATGCTGCTCGGTGTAGATCTCGAACCGTCCTTCTCCGGCAGCTTTTCGGTAGATCTCCTCACCGTTCTTGCGCAACTCGTAACCCTGATCTTCCAGCGACTGGCAGAAACGATCCCAATCACGCTCCCGTAATCCAGCAGGTGGTGTTTCGATGGACCCGATCTGTTGCAACGTTTTCTGGAGCTGCAGCTCGTTCAACTTCTCGATCAGTGGATGAATCATCGAATTCTTGCCGTTGATTCTCACCGATTCTGGATAGAGTTGGACGGTCATCGATGGCCCACGAGACATCTGGAAGGTGTTTTCCTTCGTCCTCTCGAGGCCAGGCACCTGGTGGCACAGCCACTTCTCGATCTCCTGTTGAACTTCGGGATCCGGGTGCCGCCAGATGGTGGAATCTGTCGCTGAGATAGCCGGGTCGGCAGATTCAACCCGGGTCGGTTGAAGCCCGACCTTCCACTCGTCGAGCCAGGCGATGCGACCGGTCGGTTGAATCATGACCTTGCCACTCTTGTCGTAGAAGGACACGGTCACGACACCCTCGGGAGCGGTGACCCGTATGCGATGTCCCCCGGCAATGTCCTCGATGGGACTACTAGTGCACTTCTTCTCCTGAATCAGGAGCTGTAGAGATTCCAGGGGGGTCATCGGATGCACGGTCCTTCCACTTCTGCTCTATCGGTCACTTGAGAAAATAGGCTCGCATCATCTCGACGAGATCGACTTGTTCGAGATATGACTTCAGGGTCTGGTTCTTGGCAGGTGATTTGAACTTGAGTTTAATCCCCGGGCGGGGGCCATCCGGGGCGAGTAATTTCCCCATCCTGGTCCACTTGTCCTTTTCCGATCGGTATCCGGTCACATCGTCGCGGTACTCCTTCTCGCTCTGCCGTGCTGCACGACAGTTGGAACACCACTCATCTTCTTCCAGCGGAATCCGGTCGCAGGCAGGCGGTGATTTTTTCGGATCACAGAAGGGGGTGTAGAGGTTGGTGCGCAGGCAGTTTCCGGAGAGGAGCAGGTCGAGGGTCTCGTGACTATCGTCGGGGCTTGGGGGGGGTGAACCATCGGAAACCGGGGTACTTCCCGAGGTCTCTCGGGCCGAGGGGTCCTTCTCGAACGCCATCAGGCGACTTTCAGTGTAGGGGCCGTGGCGAAAGGAGACCTTTCTCTGACGGTATCGAGCGTACAGCTCCAGGCAGAAGTTCCACGCCTCCCTGGGGTCCACACCGTCTCGCCAGCGGTGTCGGTCGTTATTGCTCGATAGCCCGGGGTATTCCTCGAAGACGCGATCCGTGCTGATGAACTCTGGAGGGAGATCCCCGATGTACTGTCCCCTGCCCTGGATCTGTTCCTGAATCAGCCAGCGCCGTGAAAGATTGACCAGATCATATGGTCTCAGCTGGGATTGGGTGGGATCGGGAATCTCGAGATCGTCTGGCTGGAAGAGGGTGGATTGAGTGACCAGGGATGTGAAGTCCCTGTTGAACTCATCCCACTTTATCCTCTCACGCTCGTCGAGGAATTGTGATGCGCCGATGGACAGATCCCGGGCCATCGCGTGGACATTTCCCTCTGGCTGCTGCGGTCCGGGAAAGAGAAAGATATGTTTACCCGGATACCTGGCTTCGGTGTTTCGGCCCGCACGACCGCATTCCTGCACGAAATCGGTCAGGGTCAGCGGTAAATCGAGGTGGAAGACCGCCTGGATCCGTTGGTTGTCCACCCCCATGCCGAAAGCAGAAGTCGTGACGAGGACTCGTTGACGCTGGGGATCCCCCTCGTTGAAGGCCTTTTCGATCGTGCGCCGCTGGGGCACGTTGGAAAAGAAGGGGAATACATTGCACTCATGGAGCAGTGTTCTCAGCGCCAGTGTCCAGTGGACGGTATCGGCTCGATTCCGGACGAAGACGAGGCACTGCCCTGCACCCTGATCGATCAGCTTCTTGATCTCTTCCGTCAGCGTCTTCAGTTGCCAGAGGCGGCGGCTCTTATTGTTGGAGAGGGACTCTTGCGGATAGATGACTTCCGGGACCAGACGCTGTCGATAGGTCGGATCCTGGTCGGGATCCCAGTCCATCTGCACGGGATGCTGGAGTCTTCGCCGCAACGATTCAAGAGCGTCGGGAAGCAAGGTGGCCGAGAAGAGCGTGATGGGGATCTTCGTCTGGAGAGCTTTCTCCAGTTCCTGAACCACCATCGGAATACGCTGGTAGTGCGACCGGAAACTATCGCCCCAGTTGAGAAGGAGATGGGCCTCGTCGATGATGATGCGCGAAACACCGCGCTCCTTGAGGGCACTGTAGAGTTCAGGATTGGCGAGCCTTTCCGGTGAGGTGAGTAGCAGGTGAACCCGGCTGTGCTTCTGGGTGATCTCGGAGAGGATGTTGTTTCTCTGGGCAATTGGCATCATCGAGTCGAGGGAGCGGATTCCCTCACTTCCGCCGCGGCTCTTGAGGGCCTGATCGGTCATCAGTGAAATCAGCGGAGAGATGACCACAGTAAGACCGTGCTCTCTTTCCAGCCCTGCCACCGTCTTGTAGATCGCAGATTTTCCTCCCCCTGTGGCGCGTACGAAGGCGTGGATCTCATCACCTTCTCGAGATTCCAGCATCGTCTGGATCGCATCCTGCTGATGGTGCTTCATGGTGCTTCCTGCAGGGGCTCCGGAGAAGGACTGGAAGCCGAGTTGGATCCGGTCATCCAGCGAGTCGCAGTTGCTGAGGTTTTGTAGCGAGTGGAGCAGATCCGACTCATCCTTCGTCCGATAGATCGGAGTGTTGCCCAGTGAGCCGTCATCTTCAGCAAGAGCGGCACTCCCCAGCAGATAGCACTCCGGTGCCCGCATGTTCCTCATGACGAAGTCGACCTGATCCGATTCATCTTCCCCGGGAAGGAACAACCTGGCGACCCGGTCAGCGTATGTCGACCAGCCGGCTCGAGAATCGAGGATGAACACGACACATCGATCCGTCTTCTTGCGAATTCCCCGGCCCAGTCCCTGTCGCAACTGCTGTAACATCAGTGGAAGGATGTACATCTCGAAAGAGGCGAAGCCTTCATTTGCAAATCCCTCGTCGTACCACTCACAGCGTGCGGAGTGGACCGGGTCTCCGATGTTGGGAAAGGGGAGCCGTGGAATGATGAGGGAGTGGACGACCCCGGGGATGTCCACCCCTTCCCAGAAGGAACGGGCTCCGAGCAGAACTCCCCGACCCTGGGATTTTTTGAACTTCTTCCTGAGGTCGGATCTGGTGAGACCGTCTGGTTCCTGAGCGTACAACTCCAATTTTTGTTCCAGGAAGTGCGGTGAGGATCTGAGCAGTTCGGCGGCGAATCCCAGGGACTGCCTGGCCGTGAAGAGACAGAGGGTACCTCCTCCCAGCATCAGTACTGCACGTGCTGTCTCGAGAGCAAGCCTTCTGTCCTGCGTTTCTCGATCGGCCAGCGGATCGAAGTTTATCGTGTTGTTATGAAAGACCTTGAGACGGGAAGGGGTATCGAATCCATGAATCGGCTTATCGGTTACATATCCTTCGCCCTCGAAACCAGACC
>JAAZXB010000042.1 GCA_014240375.1 Planctomycetota bacterium
CACCGACGCAGTCTTTAGGGCACTTGCAGAATGACGCTACGCGGAACAACTTCCTGATCGAGATCTTCTCGAATGGCACGGGCGTGAGGTGTTCAAGAAGTAATCGCGCGGTGAGCAGCGTCGATTCCCTTGTCGTCTTTCTTGCAAAAACCCCCGGTCCGTTTGACACCATGCGTACAGTCATGTACCATGAACTCTGCATCAAGAATGACCTGTTGAGGGTCTGGCAACCTGGTTACGGAGAAAACCAAGGTGCCTTGATTGGCGTGAGTTGCGCCGGTCGATGTGCGAGGTCTTTGACCTCGAAACAAAACTCCCAGGGAACCCCCCAGGCAGTTCTGATTTAGATCACGATGGATTCGATCTATCGGTCTTCATCGATGCTGTTTTGGCGGTTTCCGACCTTCTTGATGCACTACGGGAAGGTTTTGTATGTCACGTATTCAGCCGTATTTAGCGGAGAACGAGGTACAGGAGAGGGACTCCACCGTCGAGCTTCCGTTTCCTCGTCTGTCTGCACCGGGGGAGATCCCTCTGATGGGAGGATCGAACAAGGATCCCTATGGTGGCCTGCTGGGGTGGATCATCGAGGATGACATCGCCCGGGAAGTGGACGAGGAACTGGCCCCCGAGAAAACAGAACTGGCGGGCAATATCGTCTATCTGTCGCTGCTGCTCCGGACCGTGCTCGGTGCATTTATCACCGCGACGTTCGTCGGCTGTCACAAACGTGGGGTGATGCTGAGCAATGTCGGCGGCCCGGAGGATGGCGATGCGGATGCCTGGGAAGAGGAACAGCAGGCCAACCTGCTGAAGGGCGAGCGAGCCATCTCGCTGTTCAACTTCAGGGGTCAGTGCATCGCCGTCTGGAGCGTCCCTGCCGAGGAGAAATCGGGAAGGCTCTACTTCGCCATGCTGGCGTCGGAGCTGGCCTATGAATACTCCAACAACTTTCCGGTGGAAGAGTGGATTCTACACGTCCATGAAATCAGCAGGGCGACGCCACTGAGCCAGAAGTTGAAATCATTCCAGCAGAGGTTTCGAGAAGCGGCAGGCGAACAAGCGGGCCGGATGGTCAAGGTGTCGGGTCCAGTACGGCCAGGCTGTTCTGAACGCGGGTGAGCGCGATGGAGATGCTTCGAGATCCGCCAGGGGGTGGATCGAGCACTGTGAGCAAAGCAAACAGCCAGGATGAGCCGAGGATTCGGCCTTCTGGATGCGCTACAGAAAGGAATGAATGGAAAATTATTTAGAGATCAAAGGTGAATCCGGTGACCGGTGTGCGGAGTGGATGAGGGAAGATTTTTTGTATGAAGAAGATACATCGTTTGGATCACCATGGAGCGTGAATGATCCTCCACGGATGATTCGTCGAGAAGGCCTGCTACCAGGTGAGTGCAGTGCTGCCCTTCCGATCCGGGTATCTCCATTTCTGGTGGATCAGAATGGAACTCCGCATACAGAGCACCCACACCGAGTGCTCTTCTGTCCTTCGAATGAAATGCTGGGTTATCTTCCAGATGATCTTTGCTGCCGTCTCATCCAGATGCACAAGCAGGGCGAGTTTCTCTATGCCGTCCATGAACCCAAAATGGCCGACAAGATTCCATGGAATGAAAAGCAGTGCAGAGCCATGGCGAACGGTGATCGGGTGATCTCCTTGTTCGGAGTGAAGTCCTATTGCGTGGTGGTCTGGACCTGCTTTTGGGCACCGATGGTGCCGAAGTACAGGTTCGTGATGATGCGAGGTGAATTTGAGCACGAGTTCTATCATGGCTTTCCCGTCGAGAAATATGTCGATGGATTGAATTTGAAGTACCCACTCGAGGATGAAGTGGAATGGCAGTTACCAGATACGTCGTACCATCATATGGATGATTCTCACTTTGAGGATGTCATACAAGGTCGCCACTATTCGGTCGTTAACGACCTGGAATGAGAAGTTGGATGAGCAAGAAGACAGCCCGTGAAGCGTACGCAGCGGCGGCATCGGCATTGACGATTCAGTTTGGTGAAAAATTGAATCGGCCAGATCCATCGGAAAGGCCAGCTGTGAATGATCCACAAGAAGAAGGAAAGGAGAAACATGCACAAGATCCGGACGAATGAATTGGAGCGTATCGATGGTTCGTGAAGATTCAGAAGTAAATCCTCTGAAGTTGTAGCGTGAGAAAAGAAAAACAGCATCAAGAATGACCCGAATCGGGTCTGGCAACCTGGCAATGGAGAAAGCCAAGGTGCCTTGACCGGCGTGCGTTGCACCGGTCGATGTGCGGGGCCGTGACGCCCCGAACAGAAACTCCACGGAGGCCCCTCAGAGCATTCTGATGGGTCCTTTGGCCTTCTTGATGCACTGAAGGAAGGCATAGATATGAAATTGTTTAATCATACACACCATCCCACGGTGTCTGCGGGGTTTGTTCCCAGGAAGATGGTACCGGCTCCCGTGCTGTTGGATCCCGCTGAAGTCTCCGAGAATCGCGGCAACAAATTAAAAGCAAAAGAGGTTACACCAACCGATGTGAAGCCGATGCCCTGTACGATGATGGGAACACTCCACACTCATCTCAAACACGAATTCATCCTTTGTGGGTCACGGCACACGCTCAATTTTGGTTACGAGGATATTCAACGAATCAACTCACTTCATGACCGGGGCGTGGTGCTGGCTGGGGTCGAGGATCCATTTACTGAACAGTCCAGATCCTGGACGCGAGAACAGCATCACAATCGGTCGATGGGAGAGCGGGTGATCTCTCTGTTCAACCTGGAAGACACGTGCGTTGCTATCTGGACCTGTTTCTGGGTGCCCAGGGTTCCGAAGATCAGGTTCATGATGCTCGGCTCTGAATTTGAAAATGAATACAACCACGGCTTTCCAGTCGAGAAGCAGTTTTCTTCCGTGAGGTTTCCGATGAACGAGGAAGATGAAGAACTCATTGAAGAAATATGGCGGAATTTTAGTACTGAAAATCAAACGCCAGGATAGTTGCGATCCGGGACTTGTGATCAGAGTATTCGGTCATGTTGCGAAAGAACACAGATGCGCATCGATGCGATGGAAGTCTCCGGCATGGTGTCGGCGACACGAACTGGCGACCTTCGAACCGGCGACGGCTGGAACAGAGGGCGCGAAACATTGCCTGAATACAGGCGAAAGGTCAATCAAGATGACAAAGAAGACAATGAAAGAGATGTACGCACAGCTGGGAGGTGGGCTGAGCCTGCATGATGATCTTGTGGCTCAAAGCAAGCCAGAAGAAGAAATCAAGCGTGCCAACGAGTGCAACGTGGAGCAGCAGGCAGGAGAGCAGCAGGCAGGAGAGCAGCAGTCAGAGCAGGAGGGCAAGCCTCCCGTATCCGACGGATGTGGCTCTGCCGGCGATGAGGAGAGAGAAACCAACGATGGAGCGGATCTCACCTCGTAAAGGGTGCTGGATCGGAGTGCGGTTTCGCGATTCTGATTCTATTTGAAAATCATGGGGCCCCTCTCGCTGGAGAGGGGCTCCAGCTATTGGGCATCGAAAGTGCATTACCGACACTATTGGAATCATGCGAATGGAACGGGTTCGCCGAGGAGCGCTGATGGTACGTTAGACATCTTTCTGCGACAGCAAGCTCACAGTATCTGTGGTGCATGTTCACTTCTCGTTCCAACGATCCCGGTCTACTGAATCGGAAACAGTGATTCAAAGATCACATAAATATTTAGCACCCCTGTTGACAGGGTCTGAACTGCTGCGTACCGTGCTCTCTGCATCAAGAACGACCCGTAGTGGGTCTGGCAACCTGGTTATGGAGAAAACCAAGGTGCCTTGATTGGCGTGTGTTACGCCGGTCGATGTGCGAGGTCTTTGACCTCGAAACAAAACTCCCAGGGCACCCCCAGGCAGTTTTGATTTTGATCACCATGGAATCGATCTATCGATCGATCGATCCATGGGTCTGAATCTGTGCTGTTTTGGTGGTTTCCGGCCTTCTTGATGCAGCGAGGAAGGTTGTTTTCATGTCTGGATCCGATGAGAATTTTGCAAACTGTGGGAGAAACGACGCTCCAGTTCTTCTGCCGGCTCCGGCGTTGGTTGCGCCTGGAGTGTTGCCAGTCACCGACGCATTCATGGCCAAGAGGCAAGGTGGCCTGAGGAGATGGGTCGTCGATGCCGAGATGGCCCGCGATGTCGATGAGGAATTCAGTCCAGACAAAGTCGACCTGGCGGGTGAGATCATCTACCAGTCCCAACGCATGGTGGCACTTCATCAGTTCAATTTTGATCCGGTCATGTGCGCAACATATGTGGGTTTACACAAGAGTAGATTAATGCTCAGCCATGTCGTGGACCCTAATGAGGGGCAGGCCGTTTCATGGCACGATGAACAGATGGCGAAGCTGAACAAGGGCGAGCGAGCGATCTCGTTGTTGTGCTACGCGCGCCAGTTCGGCATCGCTGTCTGGAGCATTTACAGTCGTCAGGAATCGAGACGGATCTACTTCGTCATGCTCACGTCCGAGCTGGAATATGAATATTCCAATAACTTTCCGGTGGAGGAGAGTGTTGAGCAGAAGCAGATGTCAAGAAAGCCATCGGAGCGGAGTTCCGACCTCCTTGCCTCCTTTGTCGAACAGATTGCCTCCGGGAACATGAAGGAGCGGGATCGGGAGCGTGAGAGGGAGCGGGAGAGGGTAGAGGCGACCACCATGAAGTCTCCGGAGGCTACGGAGTCTCCACCCACCGAAGATCCAACCCAGGAGCAAGGTGCTTTACCCAACGGAGAGCAGGTGACACCGAAGCCATCGACAAGTTCTACACCGCCACCGAACGAGCCAGAGAACTACTTGGCGGAAGCGTCAGCGGCGTGGAGGAAGGAACTAAGAGATTCGGGAACTATAGTGAAGGATCTGGGGCTACTGGATATTCAGGGCTCACAGTTCATTTTTCCCGGGCGGAAGGCTCGCAAGCCAGCGGCGCCGCCTGCATCGGATGTTGTGGCGCCGGCCAGCGACGAGGAGGTACAGATGACAAAAAAACCACCGGAGAGTTCGAAAGAGCCGTCGAAAAGTTCAGATCCGCCGCCAAAAGAGCCAACGAACTACTTGCTGGAAGCAACAAAGGCGTGGACAAAACGACTCAGAGATTCGGGAACTATAGTGAAGGATCTGGGGCCACTGGATATTCAGGGCTCAC
>JAAZXB010000043.1 GCA_014240375.1 Planctomycetota bacterium
AGTATCGAGGATGCAGCCCCTCGAGTAGCGCTGGAGCGGGAGATGTTGGAATCACCCGGGGCAGGAACAGTTCGGTGGGCGCCGCTGGAAAGGAGATGAAGGGGCGAGAATCGGAGGCGGCGATTCCCCGGATGATGAGCAGGTCGGGGTCGCTTTCGTCGAGAGTGATGGAACCGGTCTGTTCTAGCACCGAGAGGACTGCCGCGACCGTTTCCAGTTGTGAGTCATCGTGGATGGAGATTGGTCGCCGCCTCGGCGGAACCAGGCAAGCCGCCGAGTGATGCTCCCAGGAAACCACGATGGGAGTGCCGGGGGGCGGGGCGTCGATTTTCATCGTAGCCTCACCATCATCGAGGATGAGGGTTTCTGTTGGACCATCTCCGATGCGTAGTTCACAGCGAGATTGTGACTCGATCCGGACATCGATGACGATCGCCTGGTCGAGAGTTCGGCGTGCGCCGATCACCGTCGGGTCCGGCATCAGCAAGCGTGGTCCCGCTGCAGTGAACAGCAGCGCCAGTGCCAACAGCAACGTTCGGATCGGCACACCGCGACTCTGCTGAGGCACCGCTCGGTGCCATAGCAAGGTACTGGGGACGACCAACGTGGTGGTTCCCGCCATCCAGCGAGTGCGTTGGAGCCACCACATCAGAAGGAACAACGGCGTCAGCAGTAGCCAGCCAGGATGTACGACTTCGAAGATCATCCGGAGACCACTTCGAGGGGGCCACTGCGGTGCAGTAGTGGTCGTAAGAGCGCCTCTCCTTGCTGCGAGGCATCGAGCGGAAGATGGGATCCCCCGCGGCGAGTCAGCCAGGAGTGCAGGGCACGCTGGTACCTGTCGAACCGTTCACGATATCTCTGACAACTGGAGCGATCGATGGTGCCGATCCAGGGAGGCTCTTGTTTGGCCTCCAGTCGGACCTGACCGCTGGGGGTGGGGGAGACCTCCTCGGGAAGCCAGGGGCTGATCCAGATCGGTTTTCTCCAGCGGTTCAGTCCCTGCAGTTGGTCATCGAGATCATCGAAGACGATGCGATCGGAGATGATCACCACTCTTCCTGGTCCCGAACCGGTCGGTTCCACTCGCTGCAGGGCGCTACGGAGATCTCCTCGGGTCGCCACTGCTGCGCGATCGCCAGGAAGGGCCACTCGCGCATTTCCGCCGTCGAGGATCCATAATCGATGAGGATCGCGACGAGCTCGAGCCACCGCCAGGAACAGTTCACAGGTCCACGACACCGCTTGTGGTTTGTCGCCGAAGCCCATCGAGGCTCCGCCATCGATGATGATGGTCAGAGGCTCCGAACTGTCGTCGCGATAACTGCGTGTCCAGCGCTGGCGGAGGCGCAACCAGACTCGCAGGTCGAGCCGATGCAGATCGTCCCCGGGGCACCACCGGGCGTGGTTGTCGAACTCGCCGCTGGCGGCACTGCGTGAACCACGACCCTGGCCGGCGGACACTCCATCGATCGCACCCCTCCAGCGCAAGCGACCGGCGAGTCGTTCGATCAGCCGCGAGTGATTGAAGGATGACGCAGCACTCATCGAGTGCTCCAGATTTCGGTCACACCCCAGGGGCGGTCGATTTCGATGAGGGTCGAGGCATTCGGACCGTGAGTGATTCTCGGAGCCGATTGAACCCAGTGGACCGGTCTGTAGACGCCATCGTCTGGAGCCGGAGTCAGTGCATGATGACTCTTCCCGTCGCTGGAGATCCGCCACAATCGGTCCGCCAGCAGCAACACTTCATCTCCCCAGCGAGCCAGAGATGCGACCCGAAGATGAGGTCGATCCCGTTCGTCGGGCAGTGGTGGTGGTGAGAACTCCTGCAGCGAGTGGCCGTCGAATTGCATCAGCCATGTTTGACCCTTTTCGATGCCGAGGATGACGACCCGGTCGGCGGTCGCGATCAACTGATAGGCGCCGGAGCGGGGTAACGGTTCGCTCCCGGCTCGGCTCAACAGTCGTTGACCGTTCGCATCGATCAGCCAGATCTGACCCTCGTCGTCGATGGTGCCAGCGGCAAAGGCATCGGTGTCGGCAAAAGTATCGCACGGCTGCGGGTTCAGACTACCATCGATGATGGTGGGGCGGTTTGCCAGCAGTAGGAATCGCCGGGCGCCGTCACCGTCGTGAACTTCGATCAGACGAGGAGTTGCACCATCGGCCCAGGGAAGATCGGGGTGAACGGTGGCGGACGGTAGCGGGGCGAAACCGCCAACCCCGGGTAACGGCGGGGTGAGTAGTTCTTTCCACCACGATGCACGCGAAGCCCCGTTCTCAAAATAGCCGACCAGACCGGAGTCGGTCACCACCACCCGCTGTCGGTGACCCGCTGAGAGGAGCCATCGCTCGCCGCTGGGGAGCAGTGGTCGTGGTGCATCGATGGCATCGATGGTTGGCTGTTTGGCGGTGGGTTCGATACCGTGACGACGGGTTCCAAGGTGGTGCAGATGGGAGGTTGGGAGGGGGCCAGGAAAGGTCTCGATGGAACTGGCTGGCATCGTTTCCTGCGGCAGCGAGCGAGGGGCAATGGCGGCTGCTTCGGAGGTGAATAACCCCGAAACACCGGCCACATCGACCCACCAAGACTGATTCCCCGCCGGCCGGAAATTGATCCAGCGCATCGATTCGGTAGACCGTACTCGGCGACCAGCGTCCTCGCCAAAAGTTTGCATCGCCAACTCCATCGGTGGTGGAACCGTGGCGACTCGAAGGCATTCCTGTCGGGCTGAGGATCCGAAGATCTGGTCGAGAATCACAGCTTTGGGCAATCCATCCCGATCGAGCAGCGAACTGGCCTCGCGCGGGACCCACCGGATCAGCACTCGTTCTACGGGGTTCGAAGTATCGATCACTTGCAGCGATCGATCATCTCCGCGAAGCCAAATTCCGTCAGTGATGCGAAGCCGCACTCCGCGTTCGTCGATTTTCCCGGCGATTGAATCGCCACCGGGTGAGTGCAGTTGCCAGTGATCGAGATGGTAATGTCGATCGCTGGGGGGGAGCCCCACTCTTCGAACCGGTAGACCGGCGACGCTACCCATCAGTGCGCCCGCCGTAGGCAAGGTGGTCGGTGGTAGCAGGGCGATGGGATCACAGACCTCGGAGAGGTGAGTGAACTCATCGGGAAGGTTCCAGCGAGCGTTGATTCCCGGCGACCATTGCACCGCCACCTCTCCTCGCGGACGGATGCGCATCGATCGCTGGATCTGCTCGGGTTGGTCGGACAGCCGTCCCGCCTGGAACCAGAGCCTCGCTTCGAGAGGGGTTCCCTCGATGGCGCGCAGCGCTGCAGAGACTGCGAGGTGGGCATCCTGTGGACGGAAGGATTGCTGCAATTGTCGCTCGATACTTTCGGGCAGGCGGTCGGCACCGAGCCAGGTCGGTTTGCGCTGGTCGAGGATGAGTCGGGTGCTCAATTCCTGGTGGCTGTTGCCGCCACCTGCCAGCCGCCACAGGGCGACGGTCCTTCGCGCAGCGGACTCGTCACCGGCATCGAGCCGTTCCAGGGCACTGCTCAATGGCGGCAACCGATCGGGTCGGGGCGGGATCGACCGCCACAGCGTGTCGATCCCCATCGAGGCGCGCCACCGCGTTCCATCCTCGGTACCCTCGTCGATCAGCGGCTCCCCTTGCCAGTGCGTCTGCCCCAGCAGCCGCGCCAGTTGTAGGCTCATTCGACCCTCCTCGGGACGAGCGCCGAGAGTGAGGAGTTGCCGCGCTTCGGCGACGAGGCCACCAGAGATGGCGATCTCGAGTGCCGCCGCGACTTCTCCTCGCTGTTGAAGTTGCGCTACGCCCCACTTCCATTGCCCCGAACGATCGGCCAGCAGTTTCAATGGGGTGCTGGAAATCTGCGCAGCGGTGGCGGAGGGGAGGCGGCCCTCGAACAGTTGCAGTCCGCTGCGGATGTCGGCGAAGCGGTCACTCGGGAGCTGGTCGCTGGCGACCTGGCGAGCTTGTTGTGGCCAGCCTCCTGCCAGCCACATCGATGCCAGTTGATGGCGTATTCCAGCGGATGGATCGAGTGCAAGAGATGCCTCGAGGATCTCCACGGCTCGCTCGACATATCCCTTCTCGGTGGCGATGTCGATCGCTGCCTGGACCGTTGCAAGGGATCGATGTTGGAGACCGTGCTGGGCGATGGCATCGATCAGATCGTCGACTCGCTGCTGGTCGCGAGCCCACAGGAAGGCTCGTTCGACCCTGGACCGATCCTCCGGGGAGGAGGCGATCATCGAGACGATCGCTGGCAGCGGGTCGTCATCGTGGCCGTGAACCCCGAGGATGGGAAACAGTGCCAGTACGCTCACCAGGAGACCGAGGGTGAGTCTGGTGCCAGGAAATCTGGTGCCAGGAAGTCTGGTGCCAGGAAGTCTGGTGCTAGGAAGTCGGGGGAGTCGGTGCATCGTCGTCATCCCTGATGAGCCACCGCCCGGTCCACTGCCGAGACGATCTCCTCGGGACCGAGGCCATCCAGTTCTCCCTCGAGGGAGTAGACCAGTCGATGTCGGATCACCTCGTGACGCCATCTCTTCCAGTCTGCATCATCCAGGTGAGTCCGGCCGCTGCGCAGCGCTTCGACCTTGCCGCTGAGAATCAGCGCCTGCAGTGAACGCGCTCCGGCACCCAGCCGCAGGCCTCGTCGGACCGGCTCGGGAGCAGTGGGGTCCTCCGGTCGGGTCGCTGCGACCCAGTGAGCCGCCCGATCGATCACCG
>JAAZXB010000044.1 GCA_014240375.1 Planctomycetota bacterium
AAGAAGAAGAAGAAGAAGAAGAAGAAGAAGAAGAAGAAGAAGAAGAAGAAGAAGAGGTGGAGGAAACTCCACCGGTGACCTTCTCGCGAACCATCCGTCTCGGCCCGGAACAGGATGATCAGGCGATCGTGGGCTTCGAGGAGGAGCAACTGACCTTTGACGGGGTCTACTCTCCTCCTTCCATCTCATTTCTCTCCGAGCCTCCGGTGGTCAATCACGAGGAGGGCAAGGAAGAGCTCGATCAGGTCGCCACTCGCATCGAGGATGCCTTGCGTTCCTTCAAGATCGAGGCTGCTGTGACCAATGTGCAGCGCGGCCCGGTGATCACCCAGTACGAGGTGAGTCTCGCCGCAGGAACCAAGGTACAGAAGATTGTCGCTCTCTCCGACGACCTGGCGATGGCGCTCTCCGCCCAGAGTGTTCGGGTGGTGGCGCCGATTCCCGGCAAGCCAACGGTGGGGATCGAGGTCCCCAACAAGCAACGGGAGACGGTAGTTCTGAGAGAACTGCTCCAGAGCCGGGTCTTCCACGATTCCGATCTGATGATCCCACTGTTGCTGGGAAAAGACGCCGCTGGAGAACCGCTCGTCGAGGACCTCACGCGAATGCCGCACCTGCTCATCGCAGGATCGACCGGATCGGGAAAGTCAGTTTGCATCAATGCGATCATCACATCGATCCTGATGACGCGAACGCCCGATGAATTGAAGTTGATCCTGGTCGATCCAAAGATGGTCGAACTCTCAACCTTCGAGGATATTCCACACCTGCTGACACCGGTCATCACCGACATGAAAAAAGCACCCGCCGCACTCGAGTGGCTGGTGAGAAAGATGGATCAGCGTTATGAGTTGCTGTCGAAGGTCGGAGTCCGCAACCTGAAGGACTACAACGATCTGGATGACAAGGAACGCTACGATCGCCTGGCCGAGAAGACCAGTCACGAGGAAGCGGAGCAGGTGCCCAAGCAGTTGCCCTACCTCGTCATCATCATCGACGAACTCGCAGACCTGATGATGACCAGTGCCAAGGAAGTGGAAACTTCCATCATCCGCTTGGCACAGAAGTCACGAGCCGTGGGAATCCACGTGATTCTCGCCACCCAGCGCCCCAGCGTCGATGTGGTGACGGGACTGATCAAGTCGAACATGCCCGCGAGGATCTGCTTCAAGGTCGCCAGCCGCATCGATTCTCGAACCATCCTCGATCGTATGGGTGGAGAACGATTGCTCGGGATGGGCGACATGCTCTATTCGCCTCCCGATACCGACAGCCTCAACCGCGCCCAGTGCACCTACATCTCCGACAAGGAGCTGCGTAAGGTGGTCAAGCACCTGCGCAAGGAAGCGAAACCGCAGTTCTCGCAAGAGATGGATTCGTTCCTCGACGGAAGCCACGACAGCGGCAGTGGATCGGGTGGAGCACCCGAGGATGACCTGTTCGATGATGCGGTGAGGGTGGTGCTGGAAACCGGCCGTGGCTCGACCACACTGCTGCAACGCAGGCTCGGCGTCGGTTACACCCGTGCGTCGCGACTGATGGATGCGATGAGCGACCAGGGAGTCCTCGGCCCCTTCCGCGGAGCCAAGCCCAGAGAGATTCTCATCACGATGGAGCAATGGGAAGAAGCCCAGTCGCAGACCTGATGGGGCACACCCGGATCGATTGGCGTGCGGCCTCTCGTCTTCTACGAGCCGCAGCTCCAGGCACTCCCGCTGTGAGGGTTCACTCCTTCGGAATCGAAGAGCGGTAAACGGCACAGCAGAGCAGGGCCAAACCGTCCTGATCCTCGATGAAACGCATGATTCGGACAGCAGTGCAGGGTGAGGAATCCTGTTGTAAGATCAAGGATCATTCGTGCTGGAGGTGACCATGCGATGCCGATTCTTGCTGATCTTTTTGTTCGGATTTCTGTCGATCTGTCCGGCCCTACAATGCCAGACACTTTACTGGATCGATGGCACTGATCTGGTGCAGTGGGATCTGACCTCGGCAACACCCATCGTCTTGCCGACTCAGTCCCCTCCGGTGACCCTCTCGGTCGATGGAGAGGCGGAGAAGGTCTTCTACTTCCGTGAACCCTTCTCGCTGATGAGTGCCAATCTCGACGGAACCGGCGCTGCGTCGATCACCTCGTATCCCTTCGGATTTGAGGCACTTGCTGCGAATCGTTCCGATCAACGCCTGTACTGGATCAATGCCTTCAATGGCCAGCTGGTGTCGATCGGTTACGACGGTTCCAATCCGCAGGCGCTTGGTGGGATGTTCGGAATTTCGGGGATCGGAATCGACACGGTCGCGCAAAAACTCTATTTCTCCAACAGTCAGATCGGGGCGATCAGTCGCCGAAACTTCGATGGATCCGGCGCTGAGAGCATCGTGCCGAGTGGGCTCAGTGGACCTCGGGACTGCTGTTATGATGAGGCGACAGGAAAGATCTACTGGCTGACCACAGCGGGTGCGACCCAGCGCTGCGATGATGACGGATCCAATATCGAGACGATCATCCAGCCAGCTTTGGCTCCAGGAGTGACCCATCTGGTGGTCGACTCGGTCGGTCAATTTCTCTATCTATCGACCAGTAACGGCCTCGTGTATCGGGCGGGGTTGGACGGTTCCAACGTGGAGGAGATCTACCTGTCCGGAACCAATATCACCGAGCTGGCAATCCTCTCATCGACGAATACTGCGATACAGTTCCTCCGCGGCGATGCCAATGACGATGGTGGATTTGACATCGGAGATCCGATCTGGATCCTCACGCTGCTGTTTACTCCCGGGTCGCCTTCGCTAGCCTGCACTGACTCCGGTGATATCAATGACGATGGATCGATCAACATCGCCGATTCCATCTTCGCATTGAGTTCGCTCTTCACACCATCGGCACCGCCACCAGCAGCGCCCTACCCCGATTGCGGCGAGGACCCCTCCGCCGATGCGCTCGATTGCACCGCCACAACCAACTGCCCGTGAAACGAACAGGGGTAATTCAGGGAATTCAGCGGAGTGAAAGCGTCGACACCTGCACTCTTGCGCCTGGCGAGGGCGGTGTTGTGACTGCACTGTCCCCGCACCGGCGATCCCCTGATAACTGTGGGGTTGGCAACTCGCCGCTATTTGAAGGAGCTGTCCTGCAACTTCTTGTACGCCTCGGTGCCCTGCAGTTCATCATTAAATCTGATGTAATCGAAGGCCATATTGCCATGCTTGTCTATTGCCAGGGGGTCGGCGCCCTCATCCAGCAGCAGCATGATAATTTCCGGTTTAGGGCAGCAGCTTTTGGAGGTGTACATCAGCGGGGTCGAGCCGTTGTTGTTGCTGGCATTGACTTCGGCGCCGGTCTCCAGTAGCAGCGAAACGACCTCGAGACTGTGGGAACCGGGCCTGCGATCACTAAGGGCGGACATCAGCGGGGTCCAGCCGTTGTTGTTGCTGGCGTTGACTTCGGCGCCCGCATCCAGCAGCAGTGAAACGATCTCGGGGTTGTGGGAACGGGGACTGGACTCCTTGAGGGCGTACATCAGCGGGGTCCAGCCGTTGTTGTTGCAGGCGTTGACCTCAGCGCCCGCATCCAGCAGCAGCGAAACGATCTCGAGACTGTGGGAACCGGGCCTGGGATTGCTGAGGGCGTGCATCAGCGGGGTCTTGTCGACGACACTGTCGATAGTGTTGACGTCAGCGCCGTTTTCTATCAGCAGCGAGACGATCTCGGGGCTTGGGGGGCTTGGGGGGCTTGGGGAATAGGAGTAGGAACTGTTGAGGGCGACCATCAGCGGAGTGGAGCCATTAATCAGGATACCCAACATATAACCACAACTGGAGTTCGCGTCGACGCCCTTCTCGAGCCAATACGTCACCGCAGCCAAGTCGCCGGCGATGATCGCTCGATCAATGCTGGCGAGTCCAACCGTCTCCATCTCCTGCATCTGGTCGATGTAATAAGGCACAAATCCCAGCATCACTATCCAGAGCCCCAATACCAAGAAGGGTGCTACCAAGTATAGTTTCAGTTTACGACGCGTCATCGGCGAGCTCCTTCCCGGAACAGGGGCTGGTTTCCTCGCGACAAAATCCTGCCGCAGGGCCTTCAAAGGGATGTATCCGGAATAAAGAGAGGACCGGACAGCGAAGCGCAATTCGGCGGAGGAACTTCGAATCAGGGCCCGCTATCCAGGGAGTAATGACACCCGCCACCGCTTCGTCTCCAGATACATCGCAAACGATGCTAGCCAGTGGGCTCCGGCGTGCAGCATGGCGGCGCGTGACAGGTTGAGTCCGTCGAGGTGGGAGAGCTTTCCATCGGCGGGATCGGGGATTGAAAACCCCACCCGGAGATCAGGCCGAGTGGGGCGTCAGTTCTGATTGTGGCCGGGGACAGAATTGATCTGCCGACCCCAGCATTTTCAGTGCAGATCCAATGAGAACT
>JAAZXB010000045.1 GCA_014240375.1 Planctomycetota bacterium
TGATGCGAGCCCGTCGTCATGACCACTTGACTGCGGAGCTTCTTGATCGTCTCGGGGACGGCCACAGCCGCCGTGGACACGAAGTTAGGCCCTGGCAGAACCTCGACGGTCGCAGCGAGCCGATCGATCATTAATTCCTGAACGGTTAGGGCTGCGAAGGGGTGCTTCTCATGACATCGATATACCTTGGACAGGAATGTCATGTTGGAAGTTGCGTCACTCCACAAGAGGGCATCAAGTTGCTTCAGGGTGATGGTAATCGTTGTGCATTCGGTTCCGAACCTGGATAGTATCAACGGTGAAGCGATTGCATTATTGAAGACCAATGGCCAGATGGGCCTATTGATCTGTCGCAATATCTGAGCGGCGCATCGACACAATATTTCGTTTCTCGTGGGACTCTCCCCTGGTGAATCATTGGATTACAGCGTGAGTGTCAAAATTATCAATTGCGGAGGTATATTTTGCCCATCAACAGAAGAGATCTTCTGAAGGGTGCGTTGGCGGCTGGGGTCGTCGGAGCCACCAAGCCAGTCTTTGGCCATCGTTACTTCAAGGCGGGGATGTTTGGCTACGAGCCCTTTACCCAGCCTTTCTTCAAGCCTCCGGTCATCGACAAGGGATCATCGCTGGATCCGATGCCCGGGACTGCCGAAGCCTCGCTCGGCTCAGATGCTGTTTATCATGGAATCGCTCCCGAGTTTTACCCCTCACATCCGGCGCACCTTCCCGATTGGGATACCCTACCGGAGAAGTACTGGGAGCTGGAAGCGGTGGAAGGAGCCTGGCAGTTCTTTCCTGGCGTCGACACCCCGGCATTTGCTTACCGTGGAAAGCCGGGAACCGCATCGGCGACTCCTCCCAGTTTCCCCGGGCCGACCTTCCTGGCTCGCCATGGGGAACCCACGGTGGTGAGGTATTCCAATTTGACTTCGGTGGAGACTTCGATCCACCTCCATGGAGATCATGGTCCGGCGCACTCTGACGGGTCGCCTGATTTCTATGTTCTTCAGGACAAGACCCGCGACTATTACTATCCCAACATCGGACCTCGGTTGAACGCCTCTCCAGATACGCCTTACCCGGCAACAGTAGAGGAGGCAGGGCCGTTCGAGTTGGCACACTTGCCGACTACAATGTGGTACCACGATCACGCCATGGACATTACAGGTTTCAATGTGAATCGAGGTCTTGCGGGGTTCTATCTGTCAGAAGACGAGCTCGAGGTCCAGCATCAGCAGAGTGGATTTCTACCGAAGCTCTACGGTGACTTCGATCACGTACTGGCACTCAAAGATTTCAAGTTCAATAGCGACGGCACCCTGGCGTACGACCTGCTCGATCACAACGGACACATCGGCGATGTCAAAACCGCCAACGGTCGCGCGCAGCCCTACATGGATGTGTACAGACGCAAGTATCGCTTCCGCATCCTCAATGCCTGTAACGCCAGGTACCTGCATCTGCGGCTCAATAGCCGCAAGGGGAAAAACCAGAGGGATGGCATCCCGTTTTTGATGATCGGTAAAGACAGCTGGGAGATCGAAGAAGCGACCGACCTGGAGAGCTTCACCATCAGCCCCGGTGAGCGTTTCGATGTGATCATCGATTTCAGCGAGTTGCCTGAAGATGTCGATACTTACTACCTGCAAAACATCATGCACCAGACGGACGGTCGAAAGCCAAAGGGCATCCGTCCCGACAAGGAGCACGCACCGTGGATGCAGTTTCGTCTACTCGATGGCGATCCCCCTGGCCCTCAGGAGATGGAAGGGGTCGAGAACGGTGTTTATTCGGTGAGCGCAGGAGATACGGTCAGGGAATATCACGCCTACAGTGAAGATGAAGTGGTGGCCACCCGGCTGTTCGATTTCTCGAGAAAGAATGGTGCCTGGGTTGTCAACTCCAAGTACTACAGCCCACGAAGAACCGATGCGGTGCCGCTGCTCAATAGTTGTGAACGATGGATCTTCAAGAATGGCGGCGGAGGATGGTTCCACCCGATCCATGCCCACCTCGAGGGAGTCCAGGTGCAGAGCATCGATGGAAAGGACCGGGACGATCCCGATTTCCCGGTTCAGTACCGGTGGAACACCGACCTGATCAACCTGGAAGGCGGAGAAGAGGCGGAGTGTCTGATCAAGTTCCGCACCTTCAAGGGTCCCTTTGTTTGCCACTGTCACATCATCGAACATGAGGACATGCGTATGATGTTCACCTTTGATCCGCGTGAAGCGGGCGAAGAGAGTATGAACGACGGCATCCGAAATCACGCCTGGAGCGAAGAAGCGGCGCTGCAATCGGGAATGCCAACTGGCTGTATCGATCCACATCACTTGCTCTTCGACCACGAACAGACCCTCGCCAGCGGCGAAGTGGTTGGTCCTGGGGATGTATCGCATCTGGAAGAGGAAGGCGTCGGCTTCCCCGGCGATTTCCACGATGATGTCTGTGAACCCGACAGCGGAGATTGGGACCCGGAAGGGGGTCAGTTGACATCTGATTCTCCGATGCCCGAGGAACAGGAAGATCGGTAAGCAGTGCGTATTGTTCTTGCCCTGATCCTGTTGTTGAACACTTGTGGATGCGTTGGAATTCAACGTGCCGTGGAAACTTCTGCGACCAGCGAGGACAACCTCGATGTGTCGCAGAAGGAACTTCCATTCATCGACAAGGGAGCACGGGCAAAACCGCACTCATCACCGAGCGGTCGCTACTCCGACAAGTTTCCGGATACGGTTCTCATCGATCATCAGGGAAAAAAGCACCGTTTTTACAGCGATCTGGTCAAGAACCGCATCGTCGTCATCCAGTTCTTCTACACCACCTGTTCGGGCATATGACCTGGCGTCACCCAGAACCTGGTCAAGGTTCACAAGCTCTTCGGTGATCGCATGGGTAAGGATATTCTCTTTCTCTCCATCTCCATCGACCCGGATGAGGATGATCCCGAGACTCTCGCTCTCTATCGAGAATATGGTGGTAGCGACTGGGAAGGTTGGTTGCATCTCACCGGAGATTTCGATGAGATCGAGACGCTGCGCTGGGTGCTGGGGGCATATGATCTCGATCCAGAACTCGATAGCGATAAGACCGAGCACGCCGGCATTGTCACCTTTGGCAACGATAACACCAACTGGTGGGCGGCGGTGCCGGCACTGATCGCGCCGGAGGAGGTCGCCGATGCGATCATCCGCATCGCGGGCAATCCGGTGAAGCAGCCACGCTGATCCTCAGCCGCGCAGCTTCTTATCTTCCGAGCAATACCAGTGCTTCTCTTGCCGCTCGACGCAGCACCGGATTGGGATCATCCGCTGCTATGTTTCTGAGTGCATCCAGCGCCGGGGCGGTACCGTTTCGACCGAGAGCTCGCACTACATCGAGTCGCTGCGATGATGTGGTCCAGTCGAACAGTTCTGTCAGCATCAGCGCCGATTCTGCCACCGGGATGTGCCCCAGGGCGAGGATGATCTCGCGATCTCGAAACGAATCTCCCGACCATGTGGCGATGCGCTGGCGGTAATAGGGCAGCCAGCCGGCAACCAGCTGCGGATCGCGCCCCTCGTGGAAGCCTAGAATCATCGTTGCCGCTTCTCCCTCGAACAGTTCCTTGCGCAGATCCGCCAGCAACTCGCCGGGTGCCTCCAGCTGGGCAAGATGGCCCAGGTAACCGAGCACTGCGATTTCATTGTCGGAGTATTCTCGCATCAGGTTACCGCTATAAAAATCAGGACTCTTCCACAGTGGTGAGTCGAGATCACCACCGTTGAAGGCATCGGCGAACTGTTCGTAGAGACGGTCCACCTCACTGAAGTGGCCGCCGGCGATCAGATCAAACGCCAGTTGCCAGATGGCCTCGAGGTCCTGCTCTTCGATGGCCTGTTCGAGAACCCGCTGGGCGCTCGCTGGCCCGACACCGCTATCGGGCCGTGGATCGGTTCGCTGTGACTCCGTATCGCCCATCACCAGCTCGACCGAGTCTGGCTCTTCGAAACCGGATGCGTTCGAAGTGGGGTTTTCATCCTTGCGGTTCGCTGCGGCGTTTCCTGTGGCAGCATCCGGTTGCGCTACAGATGGCCCGGTATCACGCTCGGTCCGAGTTTCATCGGAGGGAAAACGGGAAACCAAGAATCCCAGAATCATCACCAGCAGTGTCAGAACAACGACCAATCCACGCAAGAGATGTCCCTTTCAACGGCTTCAGTCCAGTCCGCGGTGATGTCGAT
>JAAZXB010000046.1 GCA_014240375.1 Planctomycetota bacterium
GGCACGAACCACGGCACGAACCACACGCGAAAAGAAATCGATCAAACCAGTCGACGGTGGCATTTTAGAACAGATCGATAGTGCCCGCCATGACCGACTCACCAACCTCAGCCGACCGCTATAACTCCATGTATTACACTATATTATGATTCCTCCAGGACTGACGCCGCGTCTCCACCTTCCGATATTAAGACAGTTGAGTCGGAAATTTCCCAGGTGCACCGAGGATCCGGGCAATCGCTGCATCTGGACACCAGAGAAATGACCCGCACCAGCACTACCGAGGAGGACGGCTACCGAGGCCGATTGATCCAGCGGGAGCCGAGCCACCCGGTCACATCTCCGATCCGACTCGTTCGATTCCAAGGAACTCCTTCGACCGTCGCAGTCAGCAAGGGCCACACGCCCTTGCACCGTCGAAGCTCAACAGATGACCGTGATCATGATCCGGAGATCCCATGTTATCGTACCCCCATGAATTCTTCCGCCTCTCCAGCCAGTTCCATGCAGTGTCCTCTGCGGTTCCCGCTGGCACTGGTCCTTCTGCTCCTCGGCGGCTCGGTGGCACACCCTGTTGCCGCAGCAGACATCGATTTCAACGACACGATCCGGCCGATCCTCTCCGACCGCTGCTTCCCTTGTCACGGTCCCGATGCCGCGGCAAGAAAGGCCCGATTGCGACTCGATCGAAGAGAAGATGCGCTAGCACCACGGCCCGACGGTGCCGCCATCGTGCCCGGTGATCCAGCCGCTAGCCTGATCCTCGAGAGGATGCACCTCGATGACCCGGAGGACCGCATGCCTCCCCCCTCCTCGAAACTGGAAATCAACAGCGAGGAGATCGCGTTGATCGAACGATGGATCGCCGAAGGGGCTCACTACCAGCAACACTGGTCCTTCCTCCCCCCGGTCGCAGCGGCGATCCCCGAGGTGCAGGACCCGCAGTGGCCAGCGGGAACCATCGACCGTTTCATCCTGGCGAAGCTCGAATCGAAGGGACTCCAGCCGGCGGCCCCGGCGCAGCGAGAAACTCTGGCTCGACGTGCGGCCTTCATTCTCACAGGTCTGGCAGCGGATCTGGATGCTCTCGACCGCCACCTCGCCGACCGATCGACCGACGCCTGGTCGAACTGGATCGATTTTCTGCTGGCGTCCCCCGCCTTCGGCGAACAGATGGCGAGTCATTGGCTCGATGTGGCGCGGTATGCGGACAGTCACGGTTATCAATCCGATGTTCACCGCTCGACCTGGCCGTGGCGAGACTGGGTCATCGACGCCTTCAACGACAACCTGCCCCATGATCAGTTCATCACCTGGCAGGTCGCGGGGGATCTGCTGGAAGATGCGACCCAGGATCAGATCCTTGCCACCACCTTTCAGAGGCTTCACCGCCAGACCAACGAGGGCGGCAGCATCGAGGAGGAATATCGCTCCGAGTATGTTGCGGATCGCACCCAGACCTTTGCCACCGCATTTCTCGGTCTGACCCTCGAGTGTGCCCGGTGTCACGATCACAAGTTCGATCCGTTGAAGCAGCAGGAGTTCTACTCCCTCTCGGCGTTCTTCGACAATATCGATGAGAGTGGTCTGTACTCCCACTTCACCTCGGCAGTCCCTACCCCATCTCTGGCCCTGATCGATGACAGTGCACGCACCCGGATCGAAGAACTCACCGGAGAAGTCGAGGCTGCAGAAACTCATTTGAAAAAGCTCGAACGGTCAAGACGAGAAGAGTTCACACGGTGGCAACAGGAGCAGCAAGAATCCTACCCGCCTCCCAACATCACCGATGCGGTCGCCTCCTATTCCTTTGATGAGATCGTCGGGGGCAAGTGCGAGAACCAGATCCAGCCAGAACAACCCGCCTCTGCACCCGCGACCCTGTCACTGATGGATGGTATTCAGGGCAAGGGGATTCGACTCACCGGAGATGACGCACTGAATTTCGGTGGAATCGGTGCCTACGGTCGAAGCGACCCCTTCAGCATCTCGCTGTGGATCCATCCCGAGACTCGGATGGAGCGCGCCGTGATCCTCCATCGCTCGCGAGCGTGGACCGATGCCGCCAGCCAGGGGTACCAGCTGCTGATCGAGGAAGGGCGCCTGTCTGCAGCATTGATTCACTTCTGGCCCGGAGATGCCATCTCCGTCAGCAGCCACGATCTCATCGAACCGGGTCGCTGGACCCATGTCGTCTTCTCTTACGATGGTTCGAGTCGAGCCAGTGGTATCGATCTCTACATCGATGGGGAGCCCGCCCAGTTGGAGATCGTGCGGGATCACCTCATTTCCCCCATCACCGGAGGCGGACCGTACTTCGCCATCGGAGAACGTTTTCGCGACCGAGGTTTCAAGGATGGTGGCGTGGACCAGATGCAGCTGGTGGGACGCTCCATCTGCGCCGCCGAAGTGCGCAAATTGTATCTCGCCGGGAAAGACCCCGACACGACGGTCCACTTCGATGAAGAGGAGTTGTATCGCTGGTGGTTGCTGGCGATGGACGAGGTGACCCGCACCGCTCGGGACCAGCTGGCTAGCGCACGGAAAGCCCACAACAACTTCACCGATCGACACCCGAAGATCATGGTGATGGAGGAGATGGCCACCGCCCGCCCCACCTTCCTGCTCGAGCGTGGCCGTTACGATTCACCGGGAATCGAGGTGTCACCCGATGTGCCGGCGATCCTACCTCCGCTCCCCGAAGGAGCCGTCAGGAATCGACTGACACTGGCTCGCTGGCTCGTCTCAGAGGGTCACCCGTTGACAGCAAGGGTCGCGGTCAATCGACTGTGGCAGATCGCCTTCGGACAGGGAATCGTTCCCACCTCTGGTGATTTCGGTAGCCAGGGTACGAGGCCATCGCACCGACAACTTCTCGATCACCTCGCGATCGATTTCATCCGCGAGGGCTGGAACCTGAAGGCCACTCTGAAGAAGATGCTGCTCTCTGCCACCTGGCAACAATCTTCTGCCGTCGATCCCCGATCGAATTCCATCGATCCCGACAACCGCCTGCTGGCACGGGGACCATCGCTTCGCATGTCCGCCGAGATGGTTCGCGATCAAACGTTGCAGTCGAGCGGATTGCTGGTGGCCACCATCGGCGGACCACCGGTGCTTCCCTATCAGCCATCCGGACTGTGGCAGGAGAAGAGTGGTCAAACCTATACCCCATCGAAGGGGGATGGTTTGTACCGTAGAAGCCTGTACACCTTCTGGAAACGTACCTCTCCTCCACCCACGATGATGATCTTCGATGCTTCCAAGCGTGATGTGTGCGTGACCTTTCGACATCGCACCAGTACTCCGATGCAGTCGCTGGTGTTGATGAACGATCCCCAGTTCGTCGAGGCCGCAAGGATGCTCGCACGAAGGGTGATGCTGGATGACCGAAAAGAACCGACCGGGACCATCGGACTCGCTTTCCGGTGCCTCACGGGGCGGCGCCCCTCCGCACCCGAGTTGGAGATCCTGCAGCAACTCCACCAGCAACTATTGCTCGAGTTCCAGGAGGATCCGCAAGTCGCAACAGCATGGTTGCAGGTGGGTGACAGTCCGCTCGATCCCTCCATCGACCCGATCCAATGGGCCGCTCTGACAGCAGTCTGCTCTTCTCTGATGAACCTGGATGAAACCACGAGGTTGAGATGAACGGCCAGCGAGAACCATTACCGAATCGTAGGGATTTCCTCTCCGCTGCTGCGGGTCTCGCCGCAGCGGGAACCATGTGGGGTTGGCTCCCCTCCAGTGGCCATTCGATGGATGTCCCGCTTCAGCGAACTGCACCGAGAGCCCGCCGCATCATCTGGTTATTCCAGAGTGGCGGACCATCCCAGATCGACCTGTTCGATCCGAAGCCACTTCTCCAGCAACGTCACGGTGAGCAACTTCCCCCATCGATTCGCATGGGACAACGGCTCACCGCCATGTCTGGAAATCAATCCTCCTTACCGCTGGTAGCGAGCCCCTTCCAGTTCGCTGCTCATGGTGAATGCGGATCGCAGTTCAGCGAGTTACTGCCGCACACCGCAGCGATCGCTGACAAGTTGTGCATCGTCCGCTCGCTGCACACCCAGGCGATCAATCACGACCCGG
>JAAZXB010000047.1 GCA_014240375.1 Planctomycetota bacterium
GCTGGACGGTGACGTCCAATGCAGTGGTCGGTTCGTCAGCGAAGAGCAGCGACGGTTCACAGGCCAGGGCGCTGGCAATAGACACCCGCTGTCGCATCCCGCCACTGAGTTCATGGGGGAATCGATCGATTCTTGATTCAGCCTCCGGGATGCGGACCTCATTGAGGAGATCGAGTGCCGTCCGCTTCGCTTCCTGACGGCCTACGCCGGTGTGCTTTCTCAAGTGTTCGGTGACCTGCCGGCCGACCTTGACCATCGGATTCAGCGAGGTCATCGGATCCTGGAAGATCATGGCGATCCCTGTTCCCCATATGCGCCGCATCTCCCGCCGGGGCAGCGCTAGGAGGTCACGGCCTTCGAAAATTGCTGACCCGCTGATTTCGACGTTGGCTCCCAAGTTAAGACGCATGATCGATCGGGCGAGGACCGTCTTGCCTGAACCGCTCTCGCCAACAATGCCCAGAGATCGTCCGCGATCAAGCCTGAAGCTGACCCCGCGCACTGCCTGCAACTCTCCGATCGGCAGGAAGAAACTCGTGCGGAGATCCTCAACTCGGAGAATCTCTGACCCCAACATCGGTTTGGCCGCTACCGAAGCATCTACGCCTTCAACACCGACATTCATTGGAGACCCCACCTCAGAGCGCAGCGGACCGGACGGCTACTCGTTCCCGGAGCCAGTCAACGATGTTGTTGAACGAGTAGACGGTGAAGACAAGCGTCACCGAAGGCCAAACGAGAGGCCAGACGTTGATGAGTAGATCTTGGCGGGCCTGAGCAATCATGCCGCCCCAGGATGCTGTGGGGATCTCCACTCCAAGACCAAGGAACGAAAGTGTCGACTCGAGGATGACGAGGATCGCCATTGAAACCAAGCCAAAGGCGAGGACCGCAGGAAAGACGTTGGGGAGGATCTCCCGGACCAAGATCCGTTTCCTACTGGTGCCAATGGCCTTCGCAGCTGTGACGAAGTCCTGTCCCGCTACCGAGAGGGCAGCAGCACGGCCAACGCGGGTAAACCGGGGCCAGATAAAGATTGCCGTTATCAAGCACAGGGTGGCGAGGCCACGCGACTCAAGCATCGTCGATACGAACAGCAGGCCGACAAGGGCGGGGAACGACAGCATCACGTCGACAAAAGACATCAAAGCGCTGTCCGCGAATCCCTGGAGGAAACCGGAGATCGACCCGAGCACACACCCGACGAAGACGCCAATACACACTCCGGAGATGGAGAAGATCAGCGAAACCCTGGCCCCGTAGATCAGCCGGGAAAGGATGTCGCGGCTGACGTTGTCGGTGCCCAGCCAGTGGCTGGCCGAAGGGCCGTCGTTGGTTTTCGCCTCCCCGAATATGAAACCCTGATAGTTGGGGTCGGGCAGGCCGGGTATGACGTCAGCCAGGACAGCTGCGAGGACAACGATTATCAGCCACAGGCTGCAGCACTTGGTCAACCACGGCATCTTCCCAAAGCCGACTAGCGCCCGAGCGAACCGACCGGCCCGCAAGGCCGAGTCGCCCTCTTCGGTAGCCGGACCGGCGGCTGTTGTCGTGAGTGGCGTTGAGGACATCTAACTCGTCCTCCGAATCCGGGGGTCGACGACCATGTAAGCGAGGTCGACAACCGTGTTGATGACCACGTAGAAGGCGGTAATGAGGATCGTGATGCCCTGCACCATCATGAAGTCTCGTTGGTAGATCGCCGAGAAGATCCGCTTGCCGAGGCCTGGGATGGCGAAGAGGTATTCGACAACAAGGGTCCCGCCAATCAAGGTTCCGACGCTAAGGCCGACCACCGTGACGAGTGTCAGGAGGCTCGGTCGAAGACCGTGTCGGAAGAGGATGTACCGGTCGGTCAACCCCTTCGCCCGAGCCGAAAGGATGTAGTTCTCCTTCAACGTGGTAATCACGTCGGACCGGAGGACCCGCGTGTAGACGGCCACCTCCGTTATAGCCAGTGATAGCGCGGGGAGGGCCACGGTCTTCAGGTTGGGTCCGATCCCGTTGCTGAGCCTGTTCCAGCCCGTCGCCGGGAACCAATGAAGCTTGAGCGCGAAGACGTAGATGAGAATGAGGCCGGTGACAAATATCGGCATGCTCAGCCCAACTTGAGCAACCCCAGAGATCACGCGATCAGGGCGTCTCCCCTCTCGATACGCGCTGAGAAGCCCTATGGGAATGGCGAGAAGTAGTGACAGGCCGATGGCTACGAACATGATCTCGAGGGTGATCGGCAACCGGTGGGTGATCTCATCGGTCACCGGCTGTCCGGTGACTATGGAATCACCCAGGTCTCCCTGCACCGCATCGCCGAGCCAGCGGCCGTAGCGGACGATCATCGGATCGTTGAGACCCCATTCCTCCCTGACCTGCTCGACGAACTCCTGATCTTGCTGAGCTTCGATCGGGATCAGTGCGTTGATGGCGTCGCCCGGAAGGACGTTGACACCCACAAAGGTGACGAAGGAGACCACTAGAAGCGTGAGAACGAGCCGCGTCAGCCGGCCCGCGATCATCTTCGACATCTATCTCCTCCTATCAGAACCCAGGTCAGCCAAGCCGCATAATGCACGCCTGAACCTTCAAGTGCCTCACCGGCCGCGTTTAGGTGCCCAACGGTGAAGCGTGTAGTGGGGGCCGTGCCTGGACGGCACGACCCCCACTACACGTAACTAGCTACCCGCGGGTGGCCAGATCTAGTTGTCTGTTCGCCACACCTGATGCCACTGACCGATGGCCCCGGGATGACCTATGCCCAATGTTCCGTCCGGCAGGACCCAAGTGTCGAGTCCGGTGATCGCTTCATCGACCGCGATAACCGTTGCCGTACCTCCTGAGAACCAGTGGGGCACGTCACGGTTGGCGATGATTCCGATCTTCTCGTAGAGCGCGTAGCGCTCTGCGAAGACGGCCGTCAACATTGCTTCCGCCAGGTAACCCTGGATCTCCGCGTTGTCGTAGTTGGAGAAGTTCAGGGGATTGGCCTGCCAGTTGTTGTAGGCCTGGCCTATGGGCACGGACGGATCGGCCTCACTGCCGTAACGCCAGCAGTGGGCACCGTGGGTGCCCAGGAAGCCGTTGGCGATTCCCAGTGAGATGTTGATGTGGGTCTGCTGGTCGTTCGCCGTATCGGTCGATACATCGACGAGTCCGGTCGCTGTCCACAGCTGGTCGAGAACCGACATCGCTGCAACGAGCGTCGGGTCCATCGGGCATGCCAGATCCACATGGATCTTCTCCCCGGCGGCCTTGCCGTCAGAACGGGCCGGATCGTCCACGTACTCCTGGAGCAGAGCAACTCCAGCATCGAAGTCGAAGTGCGGATACGCGTCAGCGACCGCCTGCGACCACCATGGGCTGTCCACCGAGAAGAACTGCGTGACCGGTGATGAAATCCCGGCACCACCGAGTGCCTCGATGACCGCTTCCTGGTTGTTGGCCAGGGTGAGGCCACGCCGAACCCGAACGTCGTCATAGGGCGGAACCTGTGCGTTGAAGTGTCCACCACCGGCGTCGTTGCCCTGGAACTCGTACAGGGTCACACCTTCCAGTGAGCGGGCATCACGCACTGTGGCCTGACGCCGCGATTCCATCGCCGAGGTCGTACCCGAAGCCAGCGACGCCAGACGGGTCGTCTCGTCGGGAATCGGCCGGTAGGAGACGCCGTCCAGGTACGGAAGTTGCCTGCCGTTGATCGACAGCCAGTAGTTCGGGTTGCGAACCAGCACCGTCTCATTGTCAACGTCGCGGCTGTCCATCATGAACGGGCCGGTTCCGATCGGGTTGGCGTTGAAGGCGTCCGAATCTGCCGCCGCCTCCGGGTCGAACGCGTAGCCGATCCCTGCACCGTTGAGGAACGACGGGAACGCCACGTTTGTCGCACCAAGTGTGTAGGTAACCGTGAGGTCACCGGTGGCTTCGACGTTGACCAGCCCTGCGGTAGCGATCGGACCGGAAGACGCAGAACCGGCTTGCTGGATCGGCCACATGTCCTCAAATGTCTGGGCGCTAAGCGCCTTGCCGTTGTGGAAGGTCACCCCGGATCGCACGACCACCGTCCAGAC
>JAAZXB010000048.1 GCA_014240375.1 Planctomycetota bacterium
CACGCGACCAGGTTTCTTCGGTAAAACAACGAGATGCTGGCGCCGATGCTGAATAAGCGATCAGACGAGACCAAAACCCATGGTCTCTTTGTGGGTGCTAGCGGCTAGGAATTGACGAGGAGTTCCATGACGAACCGGGTCGCATTGCAGTCGTGTTCATTGTGATTCTTCACCAGCGTAAGATTCTTCTTGGTGCCTTTCGACCATGCTTCGTAGGTATTCTTGACCCTGGCTTGGTCTTTGATTTTCTCGCAGTATCCGCCGATCTTTCCTAATGCATAAGAATGTGGGCGAGGAAGTCCCCTTTCTGCAGCAAACAAGGTTAGCAGCCCATGCGATTTCGTTCGGAGCATATCTATAGTTGTCTTGGATGTGTTGGGATCCTTGAGCTTCTTTTTATTTGACCTGTAAGTAGTACGGCATTTTTTAAAATTCTCGTTCTTGTTCGCCAGCGGCTTAAGATCGATTCCTACATCCTTGATATTGACATCAAATCGAGTGAATAACTCTTCTTCTCTCTTGGTGAAGTAAACCAACTTTCTTCCTTCCAACCTTGCTCTATTGCTCAGCTCTTCAAGAAACTGCTTGAGCGGCTGGTGATTCCATATCTTTGCCCGGGCGGCCACTTCGAGACCGTCGCCGAACAAGGTGACCTCGTAAGATCCATCCACAAGCACTCCACCGAGAATCGGATCGCGCTTCTCCTTATTTATCGAATCAGCCTGCCCCTCGACATCGAAGTAGATGGCTCTTTTTGCTTCTTCCGCGGTTATTGTTTGGTTCATCATGTATCTCCTCGCGTTTCTAGTTTCAATTTTCATCCACATGGTCAGACCAGGATCCCTGGTCGATTTTCCGAAGGTCTTTCTCGAATAACATCGCCTTCTTCGACAAGGTGAAGGCCTGACGCTTCGATCGACCTTGCCATTCCCGGGCCACGCGCTCTCGGGCCAATCGGAAACGCTCGAGCCTCTCCATGGCATCCGGTAGATCTTTGATCAGCCCCCAGTAGTGCTCCTCGATTTTTGTGTAGCGGGACTCGGCTCCGTGGTAATCCCTGCCCTCATTGTCCCGCATGCTGTGATAGGCGACGGTGGCTTCCCACAAACCAGCGATACGTTGGACCACTTCGAGATCGACCCTGGATTCTCCAGTTTCCTCCGTAGACACCACCTTCACGGGAACTTGCAGATTCAAGAGTTGCTCCCGATCCGGTGCTTGCGGATCCTGCCAGGAGATCTCGAAATCGATGGGGAGAGGCTCCCCCTTTTCATGAGCAGGAAACTCCACCCGCAGAGCGAGGGGTCGGATGGCCCCACCGACGATCTCGCCCAGCGAGAAGGTCGTGATCTCACCGTAACGATCGACACTCTGACGACTGAGCCCTTCCACGATGACACCGGACGGACACTTGCAGATGACCCGGACATTCCGAGCGGTAACCGCCTTCAGCTCGCCCAGCTCACCAGTGACCACCTCGACGATCTCCTGCGGAGTGGCGGCATCGTGCAATCGACCTCGACCGCCCTCGGCCAATGCGTCCAGTTGCAGGGGAGAATACCGATCACCGATGCCAACTGCCGAGGTCATTACACCCCGCTCGGCCATTTCCCGAGCATGCTCCATCAGTTGCCCCGGTTCGCAGATGCCGTTGTTGGCATGACCATCGGAGAGGATCAACACCCGTCCTTCTTCGGCGAAACCCGTTTCGATCACACCGGAAACGCAACGGGCACCCTCAAACCAACCTCCGGAGAGGTTCGTGCTTCCCCCCGGACGCAGTTCAGCGATCGCTGTCATCGCCTTGTGCTTGCCGGTCTCGTCCATGGCCAGACCTTCTTCCAGAACCACCACGTGGTGATCAAAGGCGACGATGGAGAGGCGGTCCTTTTCCCCGAGGGTTTCGGCGATGCTCACTGCCGCCTGGCAGGCTGCTACCAGTTCTCCGCCACCCATCGATCCCGATCGATCGATCACCAGAGCCAGATTCACCGGCTTCTCTTCCATGCAGGTCTCCTCCTGTTCCGGTGCGATGACCTCCAGCAGAAGGTGTCGGACGCTGGACTCTCCAGCAGGAATGCTGTCTCTGTCCCAGCGCACCTGGGCCCTAACCTGTCGCATCGTGTTCACTTTCATTGTCCTTTCGTGATCGAGTCAATCAGCTTGCCGATCAGGCGTAGCTGTTGCTCCTGTTCCCTGTTCAACGGACACTTCACATGGATCTCCACATCTCTTCCGGCGCGGATCACATGGTCCTCTACCCGATCCTTCGGTGGTCTTGCAGGACTCACCCGGGTCGCAAACTCATCGGCATGCCTCTCGAGGTACTCGGCAGCCGTCAGCATTTCTTGTGCATAGGAGGAATTCCCGGTAGAGAAACCCTGCTCGATCGCTTGCTCTCCCGCTTGCCGCAACGCTTCGATCTCTGCGGGTGAGAATTTTCCTTTCAGAACTTCTTCCAGTCGTACCTCGCCTCTGAGGATTTTCTGAATCGTCGGCAACGCCACCTGCGAAAGCGCCAGGTCGATCTTTTCGGGCGAGAACCCCAGGGCCTGTAACCGGACCCTGAATCCCGTGGTCAATTCGTCGATCTGGCTCTGCGGATCGTGCGGCGTGTGTCCTGCGGCTCTGAGCAACAGGGTTTTCACCGTTCGCGCCTCGGCTGGGGGCAGCTGCTTCGCCTCACACAGGGCATCCGCCAGCCGCTCGACTGTTTCCTCCTTCGGAGTACCGGACTTACCGTTCTCCATGCGAGAGAGGTAAGCGGGATCCATCTCGGCCGAGACAGCCAATAAGCGCATCGATACTCCGCCTTTTTCACGCAACTCGCGGAAGACTGATCCAAAATTCTGCGATGACATCTCTGACTCACTTTCCGGGGGCCCCCAGCTCGGGGACCCCTTACCATTCCTGTATACCTAGGCAGCTTCTGCTCGAGGACGCACCTCGGCGTAGAGTTCCCGGGGCGCATCGTTGAAGTACTTGAGCAACGCCGGGCACAACCAACCGACCATGTCGAGCTCGTTGCACTTGTAGACATTGCCGCCACACTCTTCGTGCATCCACTCCAGCGACACCTGGTGCCCCGGGAAGGGCAGCTCGGAGAAGATCAGGGTGAATCCGTTGCGGCCATCCGGCACCTGCTCGGCGAGCCGATCCATGATCAGGTCGGCACCAGCCACGAACGGCTCCCGGACCAGGTCGACCGCGTCGTCGTCGAAGACCCACAGACCCTCGTGGTAGTAGGGGTGGATCGCCTGAATGCTGTTACTGTTCGTTCGGGACATGAGTCCCTCCTTTCGTTTGGGCACCTTAAATGTGGTGCGCTACAACACAATACAGGGTGTTGATTCGCATGTCAACACCTCTATTACGCCGAGATCCCGGAATCCTGACAACACCCTTTAAAGTGCTGAATATGGCCAATAAAGAGGAATCTACGACCATCGACTCCTACCAGGTGATGTCGTTATTCATCGAATCGGAGGGAGAGAGGACCATGGATTCTGCAGCCGACTGTACTTTTGGAGTAGGATATCCAAAAATTGGAGGACTCATGGATCTGGAATCGTCGCTGATCAAACTGCATGAAATTCGGCAAAACATCGCCCTATTGAAGGACCAGGAACTGGCCCTCAAA
>JAAZXB010000049.1 GCA_014240375.1 Planctomycetota bacterium
TGGGAATACGGGTGGATCATCTGGATACTGTTATTGCTAGGCATGAAATGCCCCTTTCACGAAAGCCCCTCCCCGACAGCAAGGTGCTGCCAGAAACAGGCGCTAAAGAAATGAAATGGAAGACGGCCGGACGTTTTGGCCCGGTGAATCGAGCGTCGGGCTCACCACCAATGAACCAAGGCGACAACTTCTATACGCAGGGAGTCAGGGATGTCGACACAATAATTTCGACCCCCAACAGATGGGGCCCCTCTCTCTAGAGAGGGGTCCCATGTTTTTTCAAATAGAATCAGATTTGCGGAACCGGTCCCCGATCCAGCGGAATGAAACAGCAAAGACGATCCCCCATCGGTGGCTTCCTTCACTTCATCCCCGGACGGTGACGAGGTGTTTCTCCGGGGGAAGTTTCATCGAGCGTCGATACCCGGTGGCCAGCCGTACACGGCGCAAGTGATACGCTCGGTGCCACCACCGGCCTGTTCACCGTCACCGGAATCGATGGGTCCGGTTCAGTGGCTGCTAGTGTCGCTGCGATTCCTCCCTTAGAATTTCGCCGGACCCGTTTCCACTCCTGAGCTGGAGATTCCGATGGCGCCTGTGCCCTACCGTTCCATGACATGGCTGCTCGCCCTGCTCCTGTCGGCCAGTTTCAGCGCCACTGGCCAGGGGGCCGAAAAGCCCAACATCATCTTTTTCCTCGCCGATGATCAACGCTGGGACCAGATGGGATGTGCCGGGCACCCGGTGATCCAGACACCCAACGTGGACCAGCTGGCGCGAGAGGGCGTTCGTTTTCGCAACATGTTTGTCACGACATCGATTTGTGCCGCCAGCCGCGCCTCGATTTTCACGGGCCATCATGAACGATCCCACCGCTACACCTTTGGAACCGTGCCGATCGCCAAGCAGCAAACGTCACTCAGTTATCCCGCACTGCTCAAGCAGAATGGATACCAGACCGGATTCGTCGGCAAGTTTGGGGTGAGGGTAGATCGTGGTGTCACGGATGAGATGTTCCATTACTTCAAACCACTCGGCACCAACCCGTATCACAAGCCGCAACCCGATGGTTCAACTCGCCATGTCAGCCAGATTGCCGGTGACCTGGCCATCGAGTTCCTCTCGCAGCAGGTCAAGGACAAACCGTTTTGCCTGTCTGTCAGTTTTAACGCTCCCCATGCAGAAGACAGCGACAAGCAGGATCACTACCCGTTCCCGAAGGCTGTTGCGCATCTCTACGAGGATTCCAAGATTGCACCGCCTCGAATGGCGGCCCCGGAGATCTTTGAATCGCAGCCAGAGTTTCTCAAGCAAGGTTTGAATCGCCAGCGCTACTTCTGGCGCTGGGATACAGACGAAAAGTACCAGAAGAACATCCGTGGTTACTACCGCATGATCAGTGGAATCGATCACGTGGTGGGCCGTGTGATGAAACAACTCGAGGCGGCGGGGCTGTCACAGAACACGATTCTCGTTTACGCCGGTGACAATGGTTACTACCTGGGGCAACGAGGGTTTGCCGGCAAGTGGTCCCACTACGAGGAATCGCTGCGCGTGCCGCTGGTGATCCATGATCCGCGAGCGAAGAGTGATGCCCGCGGGAAGCAGGTGGATCCGATCGCGTTGAATATCGATATTCCTGCGACGATCCTCGAACTGGCGGGAGTGGAGGTGCCGGAGTCGTACCAGGGCCGCGGACTGGGGCCGTTACTGGCAGGCGATAAGCCCGACGACTGGCGAACAGATTTTCTCTGTGAACACCTTCTGCACATGCCCGGTGGAATCCCCAAGTATGAGGGGGTCCGCGGCGAGCGGTGGGTCTATGCGCGCTACTTCGAGCAGGATCCGCCCTTTGAGTTTCTTCATGACCTGGAGAAAGATCCTGATCAGCTGGTCAATCTTGCGACTGATTCTAAATTTGCCAGTCCGCTTGCGACGATGCGATCTCGCTGTGATCAACTCCGGGACCAGTACGGGGGCGAGTACTCGCGAGAGAAATTTCCGCTGCGAGGCGATCGAAAGCAGTCAAAGGTCGAGACCGATGCACGCCAACCAGCCAGGGCACCGGCAAGCGATCGCCCCAACGTGATCCTGATCATCTCGGATGATCAGGCCTGGACCGATTTCGGCTTCATGGGCCACCCGGTCATCCAGACTCCCTCGCTCGACAGACTCGCCCAGGAAAGTGCCACCTACCTGCGCGGTTATGTTCCCACGGCTCTCTGCCGACCTTCGCTCGCCACCATGATCACCGGCCTTTACCCGCACCAGCACCGGATAACCGGCAACGACCCAGCGCCGCCGCAGGGTGTGGCAGGCGCGGCACTACCAAAGGACGCCGCTTTTCGGCAGCAGCGGGCACAGTTGATCCGCAATATCGATCGAGTGGCGACGATCCCCAAACTACTGGCCGAGCACGGTTATCTCAGTCACCAGAGTGGCAAGTGGTGGGAGGGAAATTTCTCGCGCGGTGGTTTTACCCACGGCATGACCCATGGGGATCCGGACCGAGGAGGACGGCATGGAGACGAAGGGCTGAAAATCGGCAGAGAGGGGCTCAAGCCCGTTTTTGATTTTATCGATGAGGCAGGAGAGCAGCCTTACTTCCTCTGGTACGCGCCGTTCCTGCCCCATTCTCCCCACAATCCTCCCCGGCGACTGCTCGAGAAATACCAGGCACCCGGTCGACCCATCCAGCTCGCTCGCTATTACGCGATGTGTGAGTGGTTGGATGAAACCTGCGGCCAGCTACTCGACTACGTCGACCAGAAGGACCAACGGGACAACACCATCGTCATCTTCGTGGTCGACAACGGTTGGATTCAGCGAACGCCGCAGACGCCGGTGCCCGAGGGCTGGCGAAGAAGTTTTGCACCACGCTCCAAGCAATCACCCTTTGATGGCGGAACCCGAACACCCATCATGATTCGCTGGCCGCAGAAAGTGGTTCCAGGTTTACGCCAGCACCTGGCCAGCAGTATCGACATTGCTCCCACCGTGCTCAGGGCATGTGGCCTGGAACCGCCGGCCCAGATGGAAGGCATCGACCTCGTCGACCAGTCCTCCAGCAAGGTGCCACTCCGTAGCCACTTGCTGGGAGAAGGTTATGCCCATGACATCGCCGACCTTGCTGACCCGGAAAAGACGTTGCTCTATCGCTGGTGCATCGAGGAAAACTGGAAGCTGCTGGTGACGTACGACGGGAAGATCGGCCGCAACAAATCGCTCCATCCCCAGACCGCCTCCACTGAGCTGCTCTTCGATCTGGCAGCAGATCCTCATGAGCATCAAGATCTTGCTGCCGAACAACCGGGCGTGGTAAAGCGGCTTCAGCAGCATCTTGAGAAGAGCTGGCAACTGAAAACAGCGGCCCCACTGCCGGTGAAGCAGTGAA